>CAYZXT010000009.1:0-91260 GCA_964482515.1 uncultured Elusimicrobia bacterium
GATCGAGCGATCATCCTTGCGCGGTTGAAGGAAACCCTGAAAGACCTCAAAGCCACCCGGGAACAAAACCCGGACTCTCAAAGCCCCATAGGTCTCACGGTACAAGACGCAAAAGTCACGGATGCCGCGATCAATGGCTTGGCTGATACCGAGTTAAGGAACCTGATCGCTGAATTGAGAGAGCGGCATGGAGCCCGGCTACTCCTGGCTGGCCAACAAACAATTCTTGATAGTGCCACCGGCAAGCTGTCGGCCCGCTTGGTGGCCACGGTAATGGGGAGCAAGATTATGCCCTATATCTACACCCTCCAAGAGGAGGACTGGGTGGACCTGCGGGACGCCCTGGTGAAGATCATCATGTCCGCCGGCTTGGTCCGCAACGCCGCCTCCCAGAAACTGGAAGAGATTAAGCAGGATCAATTTATCCGAATCCAGGCATGATCCTGGGCCCTATCCCAGGTTAAGCTCCCTCGGCATTTCACGCCGCCGTATTCGCAACATTGTCCGACCTTAACAAATCCCAAAATTCCATCATCTTTTGAATTCTGTAACACCCGGGGAGGTTTTATCGGATGATGCAAAAAGGCCGCGGTTTCAGTTGACCGCGGCCTTTTGCTTTTCGTGTGCGCGTGATTGAGGAGCGGGCCGAGGAAATGGTTGAAGGGCGTTGGCCCGGAAACCAGAATTCGGACCTACTGGACCGAATGAGTACGCTCGCCTTCGCGTCGCAGGGGTGTATCCTCCCGAAGATTTTACTTCCTTGTCCGGGCGGTTGCCATTAGCGGGCGTAACCCGGTTCTTGGCTGCTCGCGTTGCCCGTGTCGTTCAGCAGCCGCCGGACGACGGCAATAAAGACCCCTGTCAGAACGAGGTTGAGCGCCAGCGACAGCATGGCCACCGTGACAGCCGCGCCGCCGAGTCCGTAGGACAGCGAAACGGCGAGCACCCCGGCGCCCACTTCGCCGCGCGGAAACATGCCGATGGAAACCGCCAGCCTTTCCCGCAACGTCGCTTCCTTCCTGTAGCAGAAGGCGCTGAACATTTTTCCCAGGTTGGAAATGACCGTGACGATCACCACATGCGCGGCGATCCATCCCCATCCCGGCCAAGGTCCGCCGACGATGCGCTGGGCCCCCGAGGTTTCGGCGATGAGCGGCATGGAAAGCCCCACGAAGAGCATGAAGACCGACGTCACGGCGGTCGAGGCCCTCTGTTCGCCCGCGCCTTCGTGGGCGTGGTCCCCTTCCCCGTCGCGCCGATAGAGCATGCATCCCAGGACGAAAGCCGGCAGCAGAACTTCCAGGTGGATCGGCACCACGTCATCGATCAGCTTGCTCGAGATGTAAATCCCTTCGCATAGCGCGGTGATGAGGCCCGCGTAAACCAACAGCCATGCCCAGCCCGTGGGGGCCCGCAGTTGATGCAGGTACTTCCACGCGGCCCAAAGGAGGGCGCCGATGGCCAGGATGATGGCGCCGAGCTGCCAACGCATTCCGATCATCAATGCTTTCAGCGGGATCATGAGCAGCACGGTATCAAGGTCGTCGAAGATGGCCAGGATCCGGGCCTTCTTAAAGACCCAGGTCGCGCCGAGACCCGCGGCGGCAAGCATGGCGAACAGCACGCCCGCCGAAGTGGGCGCCGCGAACCGGGATACCAGGAGGGAGTCTTTCCACGTTTGGGCGGAAAACCAATCTGTGGATGGAGACATCGCCCACACGAAATAGAGGGCGCAGAAAATCCAGGGAAACGCGGCCGCCGTGGCGGCCACGACATAATCCCAGCCGTATTGCCTCAGGTTGCTCTTGTCGATGTCGAATTCATGTCCCACCCTGATCATCAGGAAGGCCAGACAAAACATGGTGGTCAGCTTGATGGCCATGGCGAGGGGGGCGTAAATCTCCGGCCCCAGGCGGGGAAGGATTTGGGAAAGGAAAAGTCCCGCCAGCAGCAGGGCAGAATAGACGATCACTTTTTTCATGGATGGATCCTTCCGGGCGCCGGCGCTTTCCTTCCCGCGTATTGGTGACGGTACGCGACGACCGCGAGAGTGACCGCCGTCAACGGTAGGACGTAGGCGAGCATCAGCGCGCTGAATGCCGGCAGACTGGCGTGGTTTTGCGCCGCGAGGATGATATAAGCGATATAGGCCGCGTAGTAGGCCAGGAAGAGGGCTCCTTCCCAGCGGTTGATTCGATGTCCGGTGAGGAAGATCGGCAGGCAAGCGACCGCGGTAACGAGCATGACGGGAATATCGAAATTCCAGGCTGAAGGCGCCACGACGACGCCGGCGGGCGATATGATCGCGGCGAGCCCGAGGACTCCCAGAATATTAAATATGTTGCTGCCCACGACGTTGCCCACGGCGATGTCCCGCTCTTTCCTCCATGCCGCCAGGAGGGACGTCGCCACTTCGGGCAGGCTGGTGCCCGCGGCGACGATCGTCAGGCCGATCACCAGCTCGCTGATGCCGATGCTGCGGGCCATCGTGACCGAACTTTCCAGCAACCACCGGGCGCCGATGATCAGAGCGATCAACCCGCCGGCGACGTAAAGCGTCGCCCTCGCGGCGCTTGGATGGTTATCGGGAACGTTCGTCCCTGGATTACCGCCGTTTTTCAGCGCCTGGCGGACCTGCCACCCGGTGTACGCCGCCAGCAGGAGGAGAAGAACTGTCCCTTCCGTCCGGGAGACGACCTTGTCGCGGGCCATGGCCCAGAGAAGACAGGAGGCGGCGATCATAATAGGCACTTCCTGCCGGATGATTTGACGGTGCACGGTGAGCGTGGACAAACAGGCGGAAATTCCCAATATGAAAAGGACGTTCAGGATGTTGCTTCCGACCACGTTTCCCAGGCTGATGTCCGCTTGCCCCATGAGGGAAGCCTTGGCGCTGACCACCAGTTCCGGGGCGCTGGTGCCGTAGGCCACGACGGTCAGGCCCACGACGATCGCGGAAACTCCCCACCGCTTGGCCAGGTTCGACGCTCCCCGCACCAGCCCTTCCGCGCCGAGCGTCAGCAGGCCGAGCCCGGCCGCGAACAACAATCCTGTCATCATGATGCTCTCCTTCACGGGATGCGGACCCGTTCGGCCTACCGGGTCCGCGTTGGGCCCCTAGGCCAACTGTTTCTGACGGGCGTTCGCCATGCTCTCCAGTTTTTTCACCCTCTCCGCCGTGGGAGGGTGCGTACTGAACATGCGAGTCAATCCTCCGCCGCGGAAGGGATTGATGATGAATAAATGGGCGGTGGCCGGCGTTCCGGAATCCTGAGGTATCTTCTTCGCCCATTGTTCTATTTTTTGCAGCGCACGTGCAAGGGCCAGCGGGTTGTCCGTCAACCGGGCGCCCGCGGCGTCGGCTTCGAACTCCCGCGCGCGGGATATGGCCGTTTGGATCAGCATTGCGGCCAGAGGCGCGAGGATGATTCCGGCCAATCCAGCCAGGGGATGGGTCCCTCCCTCGGAATCATGGTCGCCTCGCCCGCCGAACATATTGCCCCAGAACGCCATGTCCGCCAGCATGCTGAGAGCGCCGCCGAGGGTCGCGGCCACGGTCATAATCAACGTGTCGCGGTTTTTGATGTGGCCCAGCTCGTGGGCCAGGACGCCCTCGACTTCGTCCCTTTTCAGCAGTTTGAGAAGTCCTTCAGTCACCGCGACCGCGCCCTTCTCCGGGTTGCGGCCGGTGGCGAAGGCATTGGGAGTTTCCTGCGGGATCAGGTAGAGCTTCGGCATAGGAAGGCCCGCTTGCCGGGCCAACCGCCGCACCGATTCATGAAGCTCCGGCTCCTCGGCGGGGCCGATGGCTTTCGCTCCGCTCATCCTCAGGACGATGGTGTCCGACCACCAGTAAGCGGCGACGTTCATGCCGCCCGCCAGCAGCAGGGCTATCCCGAAACCGGCGCCGCCGCCCAAGGCCTGTCCCGCATATAGGAAGACCGCCGTGAGAGCGGCCAACAGTCCGACGGTTTTGATTTTGTTCATGGCAACACTTCTCCTTTGATCGTGATATCGGATTCAACGCATGGAGCCCGTGAAAACCGGCCGCCGTCCGGTCCGAGCGGTGATCATATCCAGCATTTGCTCAATCCGCGCGGTCTCGTGAGGTAACAGCTCCCGGGCCATGGCCATCCAGTCCGGCACCCGGATGGAGAGGCCGACGTCGTCCACCAAGGGCTTCAGCTCCGCCCAGTCGTCGGATTGCGCCGTGCGTTGGTAGGCGCTGGCGACCACGTAGGCGTCGTCCAGGTAACCGAACAACCCCAGGGTTTTTTCCGGCAGGAAGTCCGACGGGTTGTAGAGATAGGCGAGTATGAACTCATGCAGCCGCTTCGTTTCCTGGGATATGTCGGAGGCGCTCGACCACCGTCGTATCTGGGCGATCATTTCAGGCAGATGCAGGACCATGTGGCGCAGGGGATCCTCCAGGTGCACCGCCTCCCGCGGCCCCACACGCCGCCGTATCTCGGACGTGAACGGGTCCTTCGGGTCCATCGACAACAGCTTCAGCTGGTTCTTGAGTGCTTTCAACATGGGAACCTCCTTTGAAATACCGATGGAATGAGTATAAGGCCGAAGGGGGTATTCTGTAAAATAGATAATATTGTAAAATATCATCACTTAAAACGATGATACCGCTGAACTACCACCACCTCTATTATTTCTACACCATCGCCCGGGCCGGCAGCATCGCCAAGGCGTGCGACGAGCTCCTGCTGGGCCAGCCCACCCTGTCGATGCAGCTGAAGCAATTGGAGAAGTCCCTGGGGCATAAGCTTTTCGAGCGGAGGAACCAGCGCCTTCACCTGACGGAAGAGGGCCGCGTCGTTCTGGATTACGCCGAAAGCCTCTTCGAGATCGGACGGGAGCTTAAGGACGCCATGCGGGACCGCCGCGGCAAAGGCCGGCTGGCCATCCAGGTGGGCATCCTGAGCGGTTCTCCCCGCTCCTACGGCCAGTCGCTGATCGAGGCCGTCTTGAAGAAGGACCCCGACGCGCACGTCAGCGTGACCGAGGGGCGATTGAGTGAGTTGCTGGGAGCCATGCGGAACCACGAGCTGGACATCGTCCTGACCGACGTCAACATCCGCAGCCAGGACCAGGAAGAATTCATCAGCCATCCCGTGGGACGGGTTCCCATCGTCCTGGCCGCGGCGCGGCGGCTGGCCCGCCGCTACGGAGGGCCCGTGTCCCGGCTGGATGGCGCGCCTTTCATCCTCGTCTCGTCGCCGAGCCAGATTTATTACCAGGTGCAGGACCTTTTCGCCCAATGGAAAATCAAACCCAGGGTGGTCGCCGAAGTCCAGGACGCGGAACTGGGCCGGCGCCTGGCGCTTGCCGGGCGGGGCGTCGTCCCCTTGAACGCCTACACCGTCGCGCTCAGCCTGCCGGCCAACGCGCTTGTGCCCCTGTCTCTGGATCGCCCGCTGTCGTTGCACGAGTCGGTTTATTTGGTGACGCGGAAGCGGCGGTGGATGAACCCGCTGGCGGACCATCTCCAAAAAAGTTTCAGACTGCAGGTACGGTAAGCTGTGACCCCAATGTTTTAAAGTGACAAAAATTAGGTCCGGAGATCGCATGAAAATCGACAAGAACAACTTTTCACGGCATCCAAGAAAAGCCTTTTGGCGGATGTCGATATTGATCATTTCCTTGGGGATATCGCAAGCATCGGAGGGTTCATCCCCAGCGGCCCCTTTTGTGGTCGCTCTGGAAGCGGGGCCGGTCTGGCAGAATCGAAACGATGTGCGGATTCCCGGGAACGAAGGGACTCGGTTTTCGTTGACCGATTTGACAGGGGGCGGCCCCTTTCTCGGCGCGCGTTTCCAGGTGGATTGGAACAGGCATTCCCCGCATCAATACAGGATAACCGCGGCTCCGTTCCGCGTCGGCGGGACGAGCAGCCCGTCTGAAGACCTTCGTTTCAATGGGCAAACTTTTCTCAAGGGGGTTCCGGCCAAGGGAACCTATAGATTCGACACCTATCGGTTGACCTATCGATATATGTTCGGCGATAAGAACAGATTGAAATGGAATGCGGGCGGAACTTTATTAATAAGGGACGCCGAAATTAAACTTGAGCAGGCGCGGGTGTATGCTTCCAAGAAAAACGTTGGATTCGTACCGCTGTTTCATTTTTCCGGCCATTGGGGATTCACGGACCGGCTGAGGGCTCAAATGGAGTTCGATGGATTGGCGGGCGGGCCGGGCCGTGCATTCGATTTTGCGCTTCAGGGACTTTATTCGCTTTCGGATCGGTGGGATATGGGTCTTGGCTACCGGACGATTGAGGGAGGCAGCGATACCGATTCCGTCTACACCTTCGGTTGGTTCAACGCCCTGAACCTGATCGTCGCCTGTAAATTCTAATTCAGAATTGCGCGGCTGAAGCGAAGCTGGAATTGAGATCGAATAGGGGAAACCATAACGAAAGGATCAGCTCTCGCCAAAATGAAAATAAACAAAATCCACCACTCGCAGTTGATTAATAAAAAGGTCCAGGAGGTTTTTTCTTTTTTCGAAAATCCCGCCAACCTGGCGAAAATCACGCCGCCCGAACTTGGGTTCCAGATCCTCACTCCCGCTCCCGTGGAAATGGGAAAGGGGAGCCTCATCGACTACACTGTTCGCGTCATGGGGGTCCCCGTCCGCTGGACCAGCCTTATCGCGGAATACGATCCGCCCCATAAATTTGTGGATATTCAGCTGAAAGGACCCTATTCGTTTTGGCACCACGCGCATCTGTTTAAAGAACACCCCGGGGGGACGCTGATAGAAGACGTGGTTCATTATTGTCTTCCGTTCGGGATCGCGGGGCAATTGGTCAATAGATTGGTCGTCGGCCGACAGCTCCGATCGATTTTTGATTATCGAAGGAATATCATCGCGAAATATTTTCAGGAAGGAAATAAATAAAAACAGCCGGCGTTTGGGCGCCGGCCGCGATGAATCAGGTGTGACGAGGAGCGTTTAGGATTTTTCCTGGTAGTTCGGGGCTTCCCGGGTGATGGTGATGTCGTGCGGGTGGGATTCCGCCTTGCCCGCTTCCGTGATCCGGACGAACTGGGCGATGTCGCGCAGCTCCTCGATGTCGCGGGCGCCGACGTACCCCATCCCGCGCTTCAGGCCGCCCATGTACTGGTAGAGGACTTCCTTCAGCGGCCCCTTGTAGGGCACCATGCCTTCCATGCCTTCGGGAATCAAATCGTTCTTGCCCTGGTTGTAGCGTTCGCGGGACCCTTTATAGGTTTCCATGGCGCCCAGCGACCCCATGCCGCGGTAAACCTTGTATTGGATGCCCTGGTGGAAGCGGAACTCACCGGGGCTTTCCTTGGTGCCGGCGAGCATGTTGCCCATCATGACCGAATGGGCGCCCGCCCCGATGGCGATCGAAATGTCGCCGGAATATTTCAGCCCGCCGTCCGCGCAGACCGGGACGTTGTATTTCCGCGCCGCCTTGGCGCACTCGTAGATCGCGCTGACCTGGGGTTTGCCGATGCCGGCGATGATCCGCGTGGTGCAGATGGACCCCGGTCCCTGGCCCACCTTCAGCCCGTCGGCGCCCGCCTTCAGCAGCCGCTCCGCCGATTCCGGTTCAGAGATGTTCCCGGCCATCACGTCGATGTCGTATTTTTTCTTGATCAGTTTCAGCGTTTCGATGACGCCTTTCGAATCCCCGTGGGCCGTGTCGATGATCACCAGGTCGAGCTGTTCCTTGATCAGGCTTTCCATGCGCTCGAGGGCGTCGTCGTACACGCCGACCGCCGCGGCCACCCGCAGGCGGCCGTTCCTGTCCACGTTGAAAGTTTGCGAGTCCCCGAAAAGGATGCGCTTCACGTCGCTGAAGGTATAGAGGCCGGCGACCTTGCGGTTCCGGTCCACCAGGGGGAGGACCTTCTTCTTGCTTTCCTTCATGATCTTATAGGCGTCGCGCAGGCTCGTTCCCACCGTGCCGGTGATGACGTCCTTGGTCATGACCTGTTTCGCCTTGAGCGAAGGGTTCTCGCAGAAAATGAAATCGTTCTCGGTGATGACGCCGACCAGGCGCTGCCCGCCGTCCAGGATGGGGAAGGAATGGAAGTTGAAGCCCTTCTGCTCCCGGTTGCGAAGGATTTCCTCGATCGTCGTGTTTTCGTCGAAGCAGATGGGTTTGTCGATGCGGCCGTTGAGGTGGTACTTCACCTTGGCCACCTGGTCGGCCTGGTCGTGGGGGGAAAAGTTCTTGTGGATGACGCCGATGCCGCCCAGCTTGGCGATCTCGATGGCCATCGCAGCCTCCGTCACCGTGTCCATGGCGGCGCTGGCGATGGGGATCCGCATCCCGACGTTGCGCGAGAACTTCGATTCCACGTTGACGTCGTCGGGAAGCATGGCGGAGTAGCCGCTGGTCAACCGGACGTCGTCGTAGGTGAGGGCGATGCCCTGGTTGGCGACCTTGCGGAAGAAGCTGTCTCGTCTTTCGATGAACTTCCGGCGGGAGGCCGGCGTGGCGGGTTTGCTGTTCTTTGTCATGCGCGACATTTTACATTTTTGCCGCCGTTTCCGCACCTCCCCCGCCGCAAATAAACGGCGGGCCGACTAACGGCCGGGATCGGAGCCGGGGTTCGGCAGGATGTTCTTGAAGGCGGCGCCGTAGATCTCCCAGATCATCAGGAAGAGCAGCGCCAGGACGGGCCCGACGATGAACCCCGAGATGCCCAGCATGGTCACGCCGCCGAGGGTGCTGATCAGGATCAGGAGCTCGGGGACTTCGGTGTCTTTGCCCACCAGGATGGGTTTGAGCAAATTGTCCGCGGTGCCCACCACGATCGCGCACCACAGGAACACCAGCACGCCGGCCGCGATATCGCCCTTGATGAATAAATAGACGCAGCCCGGCCCCCAGACCAGGGCGGACCCGATGTTGGGGATGATGGACAGCACCGCCATCACCGTTCCCCAGAAGAGCGCGCTCGGGATCCCCGCCGCCCAGAAGGCCGCGCCCGCCAGCGTCCCCTGGACCGCGCCGATGATCACCATGCTCTTGATGGTCGCGCGGGCCATGGAACGGAACCCCTCCATCAGCTTTTGTTCATCGCGGTGGTCCAGCGGCATGTAATAGAGGATCTTGTCCAGCATGGCGGGCCCTCTGATGAAGAAGAAAAACATCGCGTAGAGCATCACGGCGAAATTCACGAAGAAGACCACGGTGCCGGCGGTGAAGGCGGACGCACTCTTCAAAATGAAATTGCCCAGGCCGCTGACCCATCCCCCGACCTTGTTGATGATCTGGTCGCTGTAGGGCGCCAGCGCCCGCGCTCCCGGCAGTTTCCTTAGGTTGCGGTCCAACTCTTCCTTGCTGTCGATTTTTTCCTTGACCCAGGGCGACACGGTCTCCGTCACCTTGACGGCCTGGTTGGCGACGATCCCCAGAAAGCCGAAGAGGGGGAGGATGATCAGGAAAACGAGCGCGAGCAGCGTCAGCCCGGCGGCGGTCTTTTGTTTTCCGTTCGTCATGGAATGGAGGCGAAGGTAAAGCGGCCGGGCCAGGCTCGAAAAGAGGGCCGCGAGGAACAGGGGCATCAGGAAGGCGCGGATCATCCAGAGGAAGACGACGCTGATCGCCGCCACAAGGAGCAGAAGGAACGCGCGCTGGAACGTTTCGGGTTTGATGTCGGCCTCCGCGAAGTTAGAATTGTTCTCCCAAACAAAATCCTATCAAACCGCGAGGCGTTTCGCGGCGCGAAACTTTCTCCGGCGGCATTTTGTATAATACGCGCCATGCACAGCCCCCACAATCCCCAAAGCCCCCAAGCCGAAAAAGAAGAATTGGACATCCTGGAGCACGGCGCGCCGAAGGACGGCAAGCCGCAGTCCACCGACCGACGCTGCTATTTTCAATTGCAGGTATACACCGAATGCTGGGACGTTCAGAAGATCGTGGACGCCGTTTCGGCGAGCGGGCTGGAGTCCGTCGTCTACCGGGACGTCAACGATCCGCGCGGCATTGGATTGCTTTTCATGAACGAGAACCCGGAGATTTTCGTTAAAGAAGTCCGGACGCTACTCACCACTTCCGCTTTCACGCATTTGAAGCCCAGGCCGGAATTCACCATGCTCGGCCGCACCTACGCGTTGGGCCGGGAATTGGATCTGGAAGACTGGATGCTGAACAAATTCCGCCGCAACGCCCTCAACCCCGACTATCCCTGGGCCGTGTGGTACCCGCTGCGCCGCAAACCGGAGTTCGCGGCGCTGGAACGGCCCGAGCAGGGAAAGATCCTGGCCGAGCACGGCAACCTGGGCCGGCTCTACGGGGAGGCGGGATACGCGCAGGACATCCGCCTGAACTGCTACGGCATCGACGCCCACGACAACGAGTTCGTCATCGGCCTGGTCGGCCCCGAGCTCTATCCGCTTTCCCGCCTGGTGCAGGACATGCGCAAGACCCAGCAGACCGTCAAGTTCATCCAGTCCCTCGGCCCGTTCTTCGTCGGTCACAAGGCCTGGCAAAGCCCCATCCGCTAGCGGCCGTTCCGGCCTCATCCGATTTATGAAAATGTCGCGCCCCGAACAACTCTCCCTCATCCCGTCGTTGGTGAAATGGCTGGCCATCGCCTCCGTCATCGGCGCGCTTTGCGGCACGGCGTCCGCCGCGTTCATCGCGTCCCTGGACTGGGCGACGGACTGGCGCGAGTCCCACCTCTGGATCATCGCCTTCCTCCCGCTTTGCGGCCTGGCCGTCGGCTGGATCTACCACCGCGTCGGACGAAACGTTGAAGGCGGGCACAACCTCCTGATGGACGAAATCCACGATCCGCAAAACAAAATCCCCCGCCGCATGACTCCCCTGATCTTCCTGGCGAGCGTGGCGACGCACCTTTTCGGCGGCTCAGCGGGACGGGAAGGGACGGCCGTTCAAATGGGCGGATCGTTGGCGGACCAACTTACTAAACCGCTGCGGCTTCCGCCGGAAGACCGGCGCATCGTCCTCATGGCCGGGATCAGCGGCGGGTTCGCGTCGGTGTTCGGCACGCCCCTGGCGGGGACGTTCTTCGGGTTGGAAGTGCTGGCCATCGGGCGGCTGCGCTACGACGCCCTCTTTCCCTGCCTGATCGCCGCCATCACCGGGCACCTTGTCACGCTGGCCTGGGGGATCGGCCATGAAGCCTACCGCGTGGCGCTGCCCCCGGCGTTCACCGAAATGGGAATTATCTATGCATGCATCGCGGGCGCCATATTCGGGATCGCCGGACTGCTGTTCGCCAACGCGACGCACGGGATCACGGCGCTCTTAAAAAAAACCGTGCCGTACCCGCCGTTCCGTCCGATGATCGGCGGCGCGGTCGTCGCCCTGCTGGTCTGGTGGATGGGGACCACGAAATACATCGGCCTCGGCATCCCCACGATCCAGGAGGCTTTTCGCGGCCCGCTCCCGTCCTGGGACTTCGCGGCGAAATTCCTGATGACGGTGCTCACGCTGGGCGCCGGATTCAAGGGCGGCGAGGTGACGCCCCTCTTTTTCATCGGCGCCGCGCTGGGCAACACGCTCTCGCAAATTCTGCCCCTGCCGTTGCCGCTCCTGGCGGGGATGGGGTTCGTGGCGGTCTTCGCGGGAGCGGCCAACACGCCCTGGGCCTGCACGTTGCTGGGGATAGAACTTTTCGGGCCGGAGGCGGCCCTCTACGTGGGGATCGCCTGCGTGGTGAGCTATCTCTTCTCCGGTCACACGGGGATCTATCATTCCCAGCGCGTGGGATCGAGCAAGCACCATCACGGGCGGCATGAAGAAGGTTTGACTTTGAGGGAAATACAGGAAGGACGGAAGGAACCGCGGGACCCCGCCGGTTCTTAGGAATTCCCCTTCAGCAATAACGATACGGCCGCCTGCCGCTGATGCGGTTCCCCGAGCAGCACGAGGATGTCGTTCGCCTGGAGTTCCTGGTCGGGCGCGGGGCTCGCGATGTGCGTGCCGTGGCGGTAGATGGAAACGATGGTCACCTGCGTGCGCTCGCGCAGGTTCAGGTCCCGGATCTTCCTGTGGAGCGCGGCCGCGTTCTTCGGCAGCATGACCTCTTCGACCCGCTCGCTCAGGAACGATTGATGTTCCGAGATCACGGCCTTCCGGGTGGGTTCGCTGGTGGCCAGCCCCAACACCTCGTCCAGCAGCGCTTCGATCCACTCCTTGGCGGCCGTGACCGCCCTCCGAAATAAAAACCCGATCAGCCAAGCCCCCGCCGCTATTCCCGCCAGCGCCGCGTAGGAAGAAATATAGTCCTTCGCGAAGGACAGAAAAATGAAACCCATGACGGCCATCGTCGAAAAAGACAGGAAGTTATAGAAGTAATGGACGTTCAGGTATTTGAGGACGAAGGGCGGTTCGTCCGCGTCGGAGCTCCGCGTCGCCCAGAGCAGCAGGACGTGGCTGATGTATTTTGAGATCACCTGGAACAGCGGCAGCAGCAGGATGGCCGTCACGGACCACACGGCGAGCGGCGTGCCCATGCCGAAGGAAACCATCCGGGCCAGGATGATCGCCCCGGACCAGACGATGACGTAGACCATCAGCCGGATCAGGTACTTCGAAAAGATCATGGTCTCCGGGGAGCCCTCGCGCTTGGCGGTCCCCTGGAGCCAGGTCTCGTAGCGTTCCATGCCGCGCTGCAGGGAAGACGGGATGACGGCGGCCATGCCCGCGACGAGCCCGTCCGAATGGCGGATGAGGTAGGGCGTCAGGAACGTCGTCAGGAACGAGACGGTCACGACCAGGGGATAGAGGAAATCGCTGGTGACTCCGGTGGCGGCGCCCAGGCTGGCGATGACGAAGGAGAACTCGCCGATCTGCCCCATGCTGGCGCCGATCCGGAAGGACGTCTTCATGCCGAAGCCCGCGAGGAACGACCCCGCGGAAACGGTGGCGACCTTGCCGAGGATGGTGACGACGGTCACCACGAGGATCGGCCATTTGTAGAGGACCAGCATCTGGGGCTGGAGCAGCATGCCGGCGGACACGAAGAAGATCGCGCTGAACATGTCCCGCACCGGATGGAACCATTCCTCGATCTGCTCGGCTTCCTTCGCGGCCGCGATCACCGCTCCCATGAGGAAGGCGCCGAGGGCGACGGAGAACCCGAAGTGCTCGGCCAGGATCGCGCTGGACAGGCAGAGCCCCAGCGTGACGATCCCCAGGGTCTCCTTACTCCGGAGCCGGCCGACCATCCCCAGGAACCGCGGCACCAGCAGCAGGCCGAAGATGATGAAGAAGGCCACGAAAAATCCGATCTTGAGCGACGTCCTGACCGCGAGCGCGGTGTCGGCGTGGCCGCTGGCGCCGAGGGCCGAAAGGATGGAGAGGATCAGGATCGCCGCGATGTCCTCCAAGATGAGGATCCCGAAGACGACCTGCGCGAACTTCTCGTGCATCAGCTTCATGTCCATGAACACTTTGACGATGATGGTGGTGCTGCTCATGGAGAGCACGGCGCCCAGGAAGATGCTGTCCATGCGGCTCCAGCCGAAGAGCAGCCCCACCTCGTAGCCGATCCAAAGCATCCCCGCAATCTCGAGCGCGGCTGCGGCCAAGGCGGAAAGCCCGACCCGCCCGAGCTTCGGCAGGTTGAACTCCAGTCCCAGGGCGAACATCAAAAAGATCAATCCGAGCTCGGCCATGGTCTGGATGCTTTGCAGGTCTTTGACGAGGGCGAAGGGCGGCGTGTAGGGGCCGATGATGAGCCCGGCGATGAGGTAGCCCAGGACGACGGGCTGGCGGAGCCAATGGCAAAGCAGAGTGGTGAAGGCGGCGACGGCCATCACGAGCGCCAGATCGGGGAGAAGGTGGGTTTCCATCGGATGAAATCATAGCCGATTTTTTTTATTCGAAGAAATAAAAAAGCCGCCCTCACCGGAAGGCGGCTTTTCGTTTTTAAGGCGGGGCGTTATCTCCGGCGCATCAGCTCCAGGAATTCGTTGTCGGTGGAGAGGATGACCGTGCTGTCGGCGGGGATCGCTTTCTTGTAGGCCTCCAATGTGCGGAGGAACTTGTAGAAGTCGGGATCGGCGTTCATGGCCTGGGCGTAGATGCGGATGGCCCTGGCGTCGGCCGTGCCCTTGATCGTTTCGGCTTTCCGGTACGCCTCGGATTCGATCTCCTGCAGGTCCTTGTTGATCTTGCCCTGGATCTTGGACTGCTCGCCCAGGCCGACCGAGCGGATCTTCTGGGCGATGCGCTGCCGCTCGGAGATCATGCGCTCGTACACTTTCGCCTCGACGCTGGCCTCGTAGGCGATGCGGCGGAGTTGGACGTCGATGAGCTCGATGCCGAACTCCTTCAATCCCGCCTTGGCCTTGTCGATGATCATGGCGCTGAGGTTCTCGCGGCCCACGGAAACGGATTCGATCTCGCCGACCACTTCCTCTTCGCTCCCGGGCATGGCCTCGCCGCGTTTCTGCGCTTCGATCCGGATCTTCAGCTGGTCGAGTATGGCGTTGGAGTTCCTCACCGCCTCCACCAGGTTGTGGTTGGAGATCGTGTCGCGGGTGACGGCGTCGAGGATTCCGTCGAGGCGTCCGCGGGCGCCGGATTCCGTCTGCACGGTCTGGATGAAAAGCAGCGGGTCGACGATGCGCCAGCGCGCGGTCGTGTCCACCAGGATGTATTTTTTGTCCTTGGTGGGGATTTGGTTGGGGTAGCCGTCCCAGTTGAGGATGCGCTTGTCCACGCGGCGCACGACCTGGACAAAGGGGAGCTTCAGGTGGAGCCCGGCTTTCGTGATGGGTTCTCCGACGGGCCGGCCGAACTGGGTGATGATGGCCTGCTCCCATTCCGGCAGGACGTAGACCGACGAGGGAACGAGGATCAGCAGTGCGATCCCGGCGACGGAGGCGAGGGAGAACGCGCGCGGGTTCATGGGGCCTTCTCCGCGGGTTTCTGCTGGAACACGGGCAGCAGGCCCTGCACGTTCTTGTCCACGATGGTCAGGGACTTGAAGCGGCCGTAGATCTCTTCCATGGTTTCCAAATAGAGGCGCGTGCGCGTGACCGAGGTTGCGTTACGGTAGGCGTTGAGCATGTCGCGGAAGCGGGCCGCGTCGCCTTCCGCGCGGTTCACCACGGCGGTAGCGTAGCCCTGGGCGTCGCGGACGGCCTGTTCGGCCTTGCCGCGCGCTTCGGGAATGACCTTGTTGTATTCACGCTCGGCCTGGTTGATGCTCTGTTCCTGTTCCTGCTTGGCGGCGTTGACTTCGTTGAAGGCGGGGCGGACGGGATCCGGGGGATTGACGTCCTGCAGCTTCACGGTGACGATGCGCAGTCCCATGTCGTAGCGGTCCAGGATCTCCTGGGTGAGGCGGTGGGCCTCCTCGGCGATCTCAACGCGGCTGACGGTCAGCACGTCGCTCACCAGGCGGTTGCCGACCACGCGGCGCAGCACCGACTGGCTGACGTCGCGCAGGTTTTTGTTCACCTCGCGCGTGTTGAAAAGAAATTTTTTGGGATCGGAGATCTGGTATTGGACGATCCACTCCACCTCGGCCACGTTCAGGTCGCCGGTGAGCGTGAGGGATTCCTCTGTGTATCCTCTGTTGGAATATTCGCTCCGCGAGGAATCCTGTCCGGTGGTGCGGAACCCGAACTCGTCCTGCAGGATGATCTTGGTCCGGACCTTGATGGCCCGGTCGATGCCGAAGGGGAGCTTGAAGTGCAGGCCGGGCGGCTCGGTGGAGACGTAGCGGCCGAAGCGCAGAATCACGGCTTCCTCGCTGGGTTCCACGGTGTAGAAAGAGGTGAAGGCCAGGATGAGCCCGGCGAGCACGGCGCCGCCAAGGAGGACGACGCTCTTGTACTGCTGGACGGATTTTTTCCACTGGCGCAGATAGGCGTCGATGGAGTCGGGCTCGGGTTCGTTGGGGTCTTCGGGAATGAAAATGTCCGTCATATCTCCAGTCTATGAATTGAGGGGATGGCGCACAAGCGAAATCGGGCTTTGACCTGCGCCGTGCGGGAGCTATTTGGGAGACGGAGCTTTTTCGTACTGGCCGGGAACGTCGAACAGGCCCTTGGGGTTGCGGACCTGGATGTCCAGGTAATCGACGCGCCTGGCGACGCCGCCGTGCTTCAAGAAGGCGGGGTCCACGGACAGGACCCATTCCGGGACCCTGGGTTTGCCGATATCGCTGATGGAATTCTTGACGGTCGCGGTGCTGCCGACGGGAACTTCCTCGCCGCTGGAGCCGGTGGGAGCCATGCCGGTGTGCCAGCTCAAATAGTTTGATTTCTCCGACGGCGTAAAGGGGACTTCCTTGCCGTTCAAGATGGTGGTGGAGACCTGGTCGCGCCGCACGGGCGTGCCGGGGATGGAGAGCACCGTCTTGATGTGCCTTTTGACGAGGTTGGCCGATTCCGCGGCGATGTCCGCGCGGTCCGCGAAGTCGTCGGCCGTCCGCATCGGGGTCAGCATGTCGTAGGAAAAGAAAGTCTCCGTGGAGATGTTCACGGCGGAGTCGATGTTCAGCCGCTTGCTGGAGGCCCAGACGTATTCCCGGTAATTGTAGCGCCGCAGCTCTTTCTTGGTCCTCTTGTCGCGGCAGACCATCTTGGTGTTGACTTTGTAAAGCTGGACGGTCCGGTTGTTGACCTGGACCAGGGGGCCCGGCCCGTTAATGTCGGTGCGCGACTGGCACTCGCTCCGCTTCGTGGATTTGGCGGCGCTCTTCGCGGGGACCACCTTCTTCAGCGCCTTCGGGATCGGGCGTTCCGTGAAGGTCTTGGTTTTCGGGTCAAGCCGGAATATCGTTTGCAGGTCGTGGCGGTGGATCTCGATCTGGATCGAGCTGTTCTCCTCAAGTTCGGAAAGGGTCTCGATCCGCTTGTTGCCGCCCTGGAGGCTCCGGGCGATGGTGGTCACGTCGAGCCCGTCCGCGTTGAAGGAGTGCACGCGCGTGATCAGGGAGACGGCCTTGGCCGTGTCCGTGGAGGCGGGGATGTCCGAGAGGTGGACCTGGGCTTCGGCGTCCTGGACGTCGGGGCGTATCCGGGAATGGCAGCCGAGAGCGATAAGAAGCGGCAAAAGGAGCGCGGATGTTCGCGTGAAGAACGGCATGGAACGTTTCTGCATATAGGCAGATTATACAACCTTTTCTTTTTCCGCAAGGCCCGGAGGTCCTTTGAAATGCGTGAAATCTCGACTGAAAAAATAAACAAAAACGCGCTATTTCGTGGAGCTCAGCCATTCGCGCATCAGGCGTTTGATCTGCGTCTGGTAGGGCGTGTCCCGCAAGCGGCAGCGTTCCCGGAAGGTCCGGAGCAAATCCTCCTCCACCTTGAGGCTGATCAGGCGGGTCTTCGCTTTTCCCGGGGCCGCGTGCAACCGGCGGAACTCGTCGAGGAAAACGGCCACCTGGAACGGCGTCATCTTCCGGCATTGCTCCAGGTATTCCTTGGAAAAATATTGGACGGGCCGCGTCATAGGCTCTCCAGCGCCTTGACGTCTTCCAGGTCCTGCGGGCGTCCGGCGGCGCGTTTCATGCGGATCAGATCGGGGACCGACAGCACCGGCAGCGACGCGCCTCCCAACGGGAGGCGCATGACGGCCATGGACTTCAGGTCGTGGGTGATGATGACGTCGACCAGCTGCGACGGGTCGCTTGGGTTCACGAAGGACCAGGCGACCATGTTCCGCCGTTTGACGTACTCCTCGCGGAAATTGAACACGTCGGCGGCGGTCACGGGCAGGCGCGGGCGCAGGTTCAGGGAAGCGAGGGCCTTCTCCGCCGCCAGGAAGTTGTTCTTCGTCACGAGCAGCACCAGGTCCACGTCCACCGTTCCGCGGACGGCCCCGTGTAGGGCCACGGCGCAGCCGCCGGCGACGGCGTATTTGACGCCGAAGCTCTTCAGCGCTTTGTCCAGTTCCAGTAAGAGCATATATACCAGTATATACCACCGGGCCCGGCTTGGCAAGGGGCTTTGGCCGTCGTCGGAAAATAGGCTTCTGGACCGGTGCCGGAGTTGACAGTCTGACCTTCTGACATCACATCCGGGTTCTCGCTCCCCGCCCCCGAATTCTTCATCCTCCTTTCAGCGTTTCTTCAGACCCAAGATGTAGTCTCTTCGCATGACGATCCAATCGATCAACGATATCCACCGGATGATTTACCTGATCCGCGGGCGGAAGGTGATGCTCGACCGCGACTTGGCCGCGCTCTACGGCGTTCCCGTGAAACGGCTGAATGAGCAGGTCCGGCGGAATCGAAAGCGATTTCCGTCCGATTTCAAGTTTCAGCTCTCAAGGGAAGAGGCGGGTTTTCTAAGGTCGCAAATTGCGACCTTAGAGCCGGGGCGGGGCAAATACAGTAAATATGTGCCGGATGCATTCACCGAACATGGGGCCGTCATGTTGGCCAGCGTTTTAAGCAGCCCGCGCGCCATTCAAATGAGTGTTGATGTTGTCCGGGCCTTCATTGAAATGAGGCGAATCATTTCTGCAACCCAAGGGTTGGAGGAGAAAATGGCGGCACATGAGAAGAGCATAATTGGCTTAACGAATGACTGCGAAATTTGTTCGAACTTCTCAAGCCGTTGCTGGAGGCGCCGCCCAAAACACCGGGCACTGTCGGCTTCCGCTAGTTCGGTGCCGGCGTTGATTTATTAACGGGAATTTTCATGATCTAAGTCATCCCCCTTTATTCCCTCAATAGTATGATCCGGCCAAATAGGGGGTTGCCATGAAAAATCGCACGCGGCGGGGCGCTTTAATGGCTTTGTTCCTGTTGGGTTCCACCGGGTTCTTCCAGGCGGCGTGGGCGGGAGGGGCCGATCCGCGGGTCGCGCTCGCCCTCCTGCTGGGGAAGAAGGATCTAAGCACCGCCGACTGGGGCGTCGTGCTGGACGAGCATGCTTTAGCCGGTTTCGAGTCGGAGTTCTACCTGCGCCGTTATCCCTTCAACCTGGTGGCGGACTACCGGGTGAGCGACGACTCCGCCGTCCTCGGCCTGGGGGTGGAAGCGGACACGCGGGAAATCAGCCTGGGCGTGCGGAAACGCTGGCCGCGGGAGGCGAGCTGGTGGGGCGCGCACCTTTCCGCGGGGCCGGCCTGGGTGGAGGGCCGCCTGCAAACGGCCCGGTTGAACTTCAGCGGGGCGACAATCAATTCGGTGACCGTGGAAGACAAGGACGCGGCCCCGGGGGTTTGGCTGGGGAGCGGGGCGGAAGTGTATATCGCCAAGACGGTCTTCCTGGGACTGGATCTGCGGTACAGCTACGCCAAGGTCAAACTGTTCGGCACGGCCGCGAAAGCCGGCGGAACGAGTTACGCCGTGAAGACGGGGGTCCGGTTCTGACGCGGTCCGGGAAATAAAAAACGGCGGCCGACCGCTCCGCCGTCTTTTCTTTGTGTGAGCGAGGGGATGTTATTTCGACGGGGGAGCCTCCGCCGGGACGCTTGTTCCCGACGGCGATGACCCCGTCTTCGGGGCCGTGGACAGCGCCGCCAATATCCGTTTCTGCGCCGCGGCCGCTTCCTGGGTGCTCACGCCTTCCAGCCCGACGCGGCATTCCCGCAGCGCCGTTTCGTAATCGCCCAGCCCCTCGTAGGACAGTCCCTTCTGGAAATGGAAATAGGCGATGTCCTTCCGCAGCTCCTCCACCCGCTTGGCCTTGTCCGCCGAAGATGCGTCTTTTTCCAGGGCGTCCTGGGCGGCGTTGAAGTCCGCGGTGACGATCTTGATCAGGGAATCGTAGCTGTCGATGGCGGACTGGAAATTCTTGTCGTGGAACTGCGCCAGCGCCAGTCCCTTCCGCACGTCGAACATGTTGGGGTTCCTCGTCAGGGCCTTCTCGAACTCCACGCTCGCTTCGGTGAAATGCCCGAGCATCAGGTGGGCATGCCCCAGCTTGGCCTGGAGGGCTTCCTTGTTCAGGAAAGTTTTGGAGATTTCGACCTGGAGGAGCTCGATCGCCTTCGTCGCGTCCTTCTTCGCCTCCTCGGTCTTTCCGAGGGCGGCGTAGATCTGGGCCTCCTTGAAAAGGATGTCGCTGTTGTTCGGGGCGAGGGCCACGGCCTGTTTGATGCTGTTGAGCGCCTCGGCGTTGTTCCCCTGCTGCTGATAGATCAGCGTGAGGTCCAGGTGAGCGTCCACGACGACGGGCGATCCGGTGTAGTTGGAGGCGACATCTTTGTATATAGGTACGGCTTTGTCCGACTGGCCGGAAAGCCGCAGTCCCTTCGCTTGGGCGTAGCGGCACCTGGCCGTGTCGGCGAGGCTCACGGACGCGGACCAGGCGAAATCCAGCAGGCGCTGGGCCGCCTCGTATTTCCCCAGGGCGACGCCCTCTTCGCCCGCGGCCAGGAGGTCCGCCGAGAGTTTGGAAAGCATCTTGTCGATTTCCGCGCCGAGGGATTCGTTGCCCGCGAGAAGCTTCTTCATGTCCTTGGCCTGGGCGATGACATCGCCGTACTTTTTGGCTTCGATCAGGTCCTGGGACAGCTGCAGCTGGGCCGCCACCATCAGTTTGGCGGCGGGGCCGGCGGAGGGCGTGTCGTGGAATTCGTTCAGGACGGCCTGGGCTTTGTCCCTGGCGGCGGCGAAATCGCCCGCGTCCAGGGTCAGCTTGGCCTGGGACAGCGTAAGAGCGGCCATGCCTTCGCGCCCTTCCTTGACCAGGGCGGGCTCGCGGGCGGGGTCCTTCTCCATGAGCTCTTTATAGATTTGTTTGGCGTCCTCCACCTTGCCCGCGGCGGCGAGTTTCTCGGCTTTCTTGGCTTTGGAGCTGAGCTCCGCCCGGGCGGCGGGGACGATCAAGGCGAACAGCATGACGAGGGCGAGCGACTTTTTCAAACCGGGCATAGATCCTCCTGAAAATATGTGTGATTATGCCCAAGGATAACCGCCCATGGCCCAAGATGCAAGGCCAAAAAAGGGGGGTGGCGGGCCTCCACAATAATACCCTTTTTCCGTCTGAAAATGCTATCCTCCTGCTTCCCCGAAGAGCAACGAACTCAATCTAAAATCCAATTTTCGCAGCGGACTTTCTGAAGGATCGGTGAATTATGAGCGCTTCAATTACGGTCATCATGCCGACGCACAACAACGCCCCCTATCTGGCCGAAGCCGTCGAATCGGCCGCCAGCCAGGGCGTGCCCGGACTGAAGATCATCATCGTCGACGACGGGTCGACGGACGATACGCCCCGGGTCGCGGCCGAACTGGTCAAGAAACACGGGCCGGCGACGGTCCATTACCTCCGCAAGGAACAGGGGGGCGTGGCGGCCGCGCGAAACAGCGCGAGGGCCTTCTGCGACGGGAAATACGTGGCCTTCCTGGACGGGGACGATGTTTGGCTGCCGGGGTCCCTCCGGGTGCGGATCGATTTTTTGGAAAAAACCCCCGAGGCCGGGTTGGTTTGCGCGGACGCCGAGACGTTCAACGAGAGAGGGATAATCGACGCCTCTTTCTTTGAATCCCGGAAGAGGTTCCGGAGTTTCGCGGAAGCGGGATTCAAGATCCTCGACATCTTCAACCACATCGTCAGGGTCTGTTTCGTCCTGACCTCGACCGTCGTGGTCCGCCGGGAATGCCTGGACGCCGTCGGCTGGTTCGATGAATCGCTCAAGGTGGGGGAAGACAAGGAGATGTATTTCAGGATCGCGCGGAAGTTCCGCATCATGGGCCTGCCGGAGAAAGTCGTGCGGCGGCGCATCCACGGACATAACCTGACCGCCGACCAGGTGCTGTCGCGCACGACCTATGTCGGACTGGTGGAGATGATCCGGAAGAAGGACCCTGCTTTCTACGAAGAGAACCGGACAAGGTTCCGCCACTGGCTCGGGGCGTTGCACCACGAGTTGGGCTACCAGATGCTGGGAAAGCGCCGTTTCGCGGAAGCGGCGTCGCGGCAGATCCAGAGCCTTTATTTCCGCCCGTCGGGCCGCGCCGCCTATTATTTAGGCGTGAGCATGGTGGGCCTCCTCGCCGGCGGAAACATCCTGGAGCGGTTTAGAGTCAGGCCCAATTGATCCGCCCCGCCCGAGACGGCGGAAAACGGCGGCGATTTAAATAAAAAGACGGCGGTCGCGCTGACCCGCCGTCTTTTTGTCCGCTCGGAGAATCTTTTATTCGAAGCTGACCTTGGGCGCGGCCTTGGCCGTTTCCTCCGCCTCGAAGTAGGCGTCGGATTTCTCAAAGCCGGCGATGCCGGCGATGACGTTGGTCGGGAAGCGCCGCACCGTCACGTTATAGTCGCGGATGACCTGGTTGTAGCGCCGGCGCTCCACGGCGATGCGGTTCTCGGTGCCCGCCAGCTCGTCCTGCAGCCGGAGGAAGTTCTCGTTGGCCTTCAGGTCCGGGTAGCGCTCCACCACGATCATGAGGCGGGACAGCGCGCCTTCCAGTCCCTGGGCGGCCTGGATCTTCGCCTGGGGGGTCTTGGCTTCGCCCCACTGGCTGCGCAGCCGCGTGACTTCCGTCAGGACTTCCTGTTCATGCTTCGCGTAGCCCTTCACCGTGTTGACCAGGTTCGGGATCAGGTCGTAGCGCCGCTGCAGGACGTTCTCCATCTGCGCCCAGGACTCGGGCACCGCTTCGTTGAGCGTCACCAGCCGGTTGTATCCCGAAACGCCGCAGCCTCCCAGCAAAACCAGAACGAACAGAATCGATCCCAGGACGATCCAAGACTTCTTCATTTTCATTTCCTCCGTAATTTAGTTGGTCCGGCCCACCCAGGCGTCCACCGCGTCAACCACCGTTTCCACGGACTTCAGGTAGCGGGCGAACAGCCCGAGGGCGTCCAGCCCCTTGTCTTTCTTGCCTTGCCTCATTTCATCAATCAGGCGAAATACTTCGTCGTCGAATTCGACGCGCTTCCTCAGCTCCGCCAGCGCTTCCAGTTTCTTGGCCGGGGGCGTTCCGCCGTGCAGCCGCAGCGCGGCGCGGAACAGCACCAGGAACGTGGAGAGGGAATTCATCAAAAGTTCGCGGACCTTGTCTTCCTTGCCCTCCGTCAGGAGGAAGCGCTCCCGCAGCTGCAGCAGCTTGCCCTTGAGCTCGTGCTCCAGCTCGGCACGGAGATGTGCCGGGTTGATCACGGTGTCGGCCAGCGGATCTTCGCCGAAGAGAATGCGCCGCGTGTCGCGGATGTCGGCCAGCTCGATGGGGAACACGTCCGCCGACGCCCTGAGCCGGTCCCGGGTGAAGAGCAGGGGCGGCGGGTTGCCGTCCTTGGCCCAGCGGGCCGCGACCTTGGTGATGGACGTCAGCTCCTCCATGCCGAGCTTGTTGAGCACCGCGAGGATGTTGAAGTTGGACTTCCCGGCCACGTGGTCGCCCGCGGCCGCCGATCCGTACAACACCACGGACCGCAGATTGTTTCCGGCGGCGGCCCGCAGTTGCTCTGAAAGTTCTTCCGGCGTAAGCGTCATCGTCTATCCTCCATGAATAAAATCCTACCAGCCGCGGCCGGCGCCCCCGCCTCCGGAGCCGCCCCCGCCGAACCCGCCGAAGCCCCCGCCGAACCCGCCGTCGCCGAATCCACCGCGCCCGCCCCGTCCGCCGCTCAGGAGCAGCAACAGCAGGAACGGGTTGCGGATGATGACCGGCGCCAGCACCAGCAGCAGGGCGATGAACAAAAGGTTGGAGAGCCACCCGCCGCGCTTGGATTGCCGGCCCGCCGGCACGCCGCCGGTGAGCTCGACGCCCCTGTCCCGCGCCACGATCGACGCCACGGCCGACGCGCCCCGCAGGACGCCGCCGGTGTAATCGCCCTTTCTGAAAAAGGGCACCATGTGCTTGTCCAGAATTTCGCCGGCGAGCCCGTCCGGCAGGACGCCCTCCAGGCCGTAGCCGGTTTCAATCCGGGCCCGGCGGTCGTCCACGGACACCAGGATCAAGGCGCCCCGGTCCGTGGCTTTATTGCCGATGCCCCATTTCTCGTAGAGCCCGGCGGCGTAGCTTTCGGGGTCGCTGCCGCCCAGGTCCTTCACCGTGACCACGGCGACCTGCGCGTCCGCCTTGGCTTCCAGTTCGGATAAAAGCCCCGAGAGCGCGGCGGCGGCCCGGCCGTCCAGCACCCCGGCCGCGTCGGTGACGTAGCCCCGCGGGGCGGGATATTCGTCCGCGCGCGCGCCCTCCGCCGGAAAGAATCCGGCGAGGGCGAGCCCTAATAGCGCGGCCGTGAGTTTTTTGCGGGGCAGGTCGATTTTGCTACCGGCTTTCTATCGCGGTTTTCCGGGTTTGTCCGGATGCATGGGCCGTTCCACGTTGGACCGGACGGGTCGTTCCGTCTTCATCCGCTCGGGGCGCTCCATCTTTTCCATCCGCTCGCGCTTCTCGATCCTTTCGCGCTTCGGATGGTCGACGTTCTTCGCGTTCCGGTCCACGGCGCGTATTTCCTTGTTCAGCTCGCCGAGGCTGAGATCGTATTTCTTTGCGATCTCACCCCAGCCCATGCCGTCGTTACGCAGGGCCATGATCGTGTCCGTGGTCTGGCCGGACTTCTGGGAGATCGCCAGCAGGTGCGACGCCTCGCCCCAGCCCATTCCCGACGCGCGAAGGTCCTCCACCGTCTTTTTCTCCACGCCGAAGCGGGTGGACAGTTTCTCCACCTGCTTTTCGGTGATGGCGGGCTCTTGTTTCAGGGTTTCGTCTTTCACGGCGTCGTCGCTCCGGGCGGGCGCGGTCGAAAGCATGGTTCCCAACAGCAGGAACGAAAACATCACAGCCCGTTTGGTCTTTGAGATCATAGGTCATTCTCCTTTGGTTCGGGCATTCCCGAGAATCTTTATCCTAGCTATAAGACACCCGAGACCGCAATAAGGTAATTCATTTGATAGGATAGGAAGTCTCCATGAATCGTAGAACAACCATTTCATCCTGTATTAACGGTCTTATTTTCGTTGCGGTTTTTTTTAGCCCGCTCCGTGGGGAAGAGATGAAGCTCACGCCCAGCCTGGGCTACGAATACGTCACCGGCCTGCACGGTTACTACTCCCACGGCGCTACCGGCGGCCTGGCCTTCGCGCTGCCGAACCGCGACCGTTTCTCGGCCTACTTCTCCGTCCTGAAGGACCGGGACTACAGCCGGATGCATTCCTTCAACTTCCAATATAAGAAGCGCATGGACCCGGACTGGAAGATCGGCGCTGGGCTGCTGCGCTCCAGCGGAAAAATAAAAGGGAGCGACGACGACGGCGATTCGACCTCGCTCGATCTGAAATCCATCCACGCGCTGACGGACGCGATCGAGGGCACTTTGGGGTACCGCTACACGCGCGGTGTCCTGACTGTTTTCCAGATGCGCGAAGTCGCGACCGGCGTGTCGGGGACGCGGATCGAGCCCTTCGAGGACCAAAACAAATTCAAGTCCCACACCTTCTCCGGCATTCTGGACCATTGGGCGCTTCTGGGGACCCGCAGCCTGTTCAGCGCCGTCACCCTGTCCGCCACCTATCACGGCTACGACGATTCCTGGACGCTGACCGAGGGGATTGAAGCTTCCTACGAATGGATGAAGGATTTGTTCGGAGGCGTCGCCTACACGCTGGCCCAGAACAAGGAGCGCGAAGAGGGCCGGTACGTCAGCTTCTCTCTCACGAAATACTTTTAGTTCCCGACGGGGTTTTTCCGCAAAAAGCCGATCCGTCTCTTTCGTCCATGAAACCTTCGCGCGTTCGGCCGGAAGACCGACCTTCTGGATTTGGATTAGGGGTAAGGCGGGCGCCCTACCTTTGAAGCTGCGTTTGAACGTCGCGGAACGGAACGTCCTGCGGCGTTTTTTATTTTTGGGGCTTCTTGAGGATGATGTAGGAAACGGCGCAGCGGTTGCGGCGGCGTCCGGCTTCCGTGTCGTTGCCGGCGAGAGGACGTTTTTCGCCGAAGCCCTTGGCCACCAGGCGCTTCGGGTCGATCTTGTAGTTGTTGATGAGATATTTCCGCACCACGTTGGCGCGGTGGCGCGAGAGCCTCATGTTGAAGCCGGCGGGACCGTCGCTGCTGGCGTGGCCCTCGATGAAGGCCTTCGCCTCCGGGTGGGCCTTGAGGAAGGCTGCGATCTTCTTCAAATGGTCGTGCCACTCCGGCCGGATCTTGAACTTGTTCTTTTCGAACTGCACGTAGAGGACGGCCTGCGTGCCGGCCGCCTTGACGGCGGTCCAGCCGGCGGGCGGCGAGAGCGTGGGCTTGGGCGCCGGTTTTGACGGCGCCGCTCCAGGCGGGGGCGTCGCGGGCGCGGGCGGGGCGAAGCCGGGGATGGTCCGCACGGGCGCGGTGGAAATGGCGGGTTCCTCTTCGTCTCCCATCGCTTCTTCCAGGGCGGCGGCGCTTGCCGTGGACGTTTCGATCATCTCCATGCCGTTCGCGGCGGCGGTGGATTCCGCGATTTCCTCCGGCTCGGGTTCCTCCTTGACCTGCTTCTTCCTGTAGCCGAAACGGTGGGCGACGAAAACGCTTGTGGCCAGGGCGTGCCATTCGCTCTTGCCCGCGCCCGCTTTCGCGAAATAGAAATAATCGCCGGACAGCCCGACGGAAAGGTGCCGCGTGACGAAGGACTCGATCCCCAGTCCGGCGCGCCCGGAAATGTTCTTGAGCGACTTCGAATCCGGGCCGCTCCCGGTCCCGAGCCCGAAGGACACCAGCGGCGTCCACTTCTCCCAGGGCTGCAGCACGCGCGTCGCCGCGAGGTGCACGGCCTTGGCGCGGGCCGAACCTTTCATAGAAAGTTCGGCGTAGGAAACCCCGGCGCGCCAGCGCGGGGCCGTCGCGTAGGTGAACCCGCCCTGCCACTGGGTCTTGCCGTTGGTCGTGCGCTGGACCGCGCGGGGCCCGACGACGCTGACGGCGCCGCCCCCGATCCAGGTCCGCCACTTCGCGTTCGACGGCGGCTCCCACTCCGGTTTTTCTTCCTTCCGCTTTTTCTTCTTCGCTTCCAGCGCGGCTTTCTTCTTGGCCTTCGCCGCGGCTTCCTCTTCCTTGCTGAGCGCGGGTTTCTCCGGCGCGACCGCTTCCTTCTTCACGGGAACCGCGGTTTGCTCCGGCGCGGGAGCATTGTTTTTCTGGAGATCTTTTTTCGCGGGGACCGGGGTCTTCTCTTGCACGGCGGGAGCGGCCTGGGCGGGCGCGGGCTCCTCGGGCTGTTCGACATCGTCCACCAGGGGCGCCGCGTCCCCGTCCGACGGGTCGAACCATTCCTCGCCGGTGATGGGCACGTCGAAGGAATCGGATTCGGCGGCGCGGAGCCCGGCGCAGGCGAAGACCGCCAGCAACATTAAGAGGACCGCGCGGCGGAGGAGGGCTACCACAGGCGCTGCCTCCCGAACCGGAGCGTGAGCGAAAGCCGGTGCGTTTGCCCCGCGTCGAAATCGCCCATGGGCACCCAGGCGTAATCCATGTCGAAGGTTTCCCAGCGCCAGCCCCAGCCGGCGCTGATCCCCAAAGTGTTGGAGGTCTTCTCGGTGCGCGTGAGGTAGCCGGCGCGGAGGAAGAAGGCGCCGCGCACGCTGGAGAAGACCTTGTATTCCGAGCCGAGGCTGAAGGCGTTGCCCGCTTCCTGGGAGACGTCGGCGTCGAGGGCCACGATCCACGGCAGCTTGGGCCGCCAGGACGATCCGATCCGCAGGCTGCGGGGCAGCGGGCTGGCTTCGCGGTCGAACTGCAGCGCCTGGCCCACGTTGCGCACCGACAGCGCCGCGCCCCAGCGCAGCCGCTGATAGGAAATCCCCGCGTCCGCGGCCATGGCGGCGGCGGTGTCGACGATCTTGGACTGCACCATCTTCCCGGCCACGCCGAAGGCCAGCCTTCGCCCGAGCGTGTGGCTCCAGCCCACGGCGTAGGCCGTGTCGACGGGGGAGAAGCGCCCGAGCTCCCGGCCCGTGTCATCGGTCCGGCGGATGGACGGATAAATCAGGGTCTGGGCGGAGAGCCCGAAGGTCCCGAGGCCCGTGGGGGCCGCGATGGAAAGGGATTGCTGCTGCAGCGAGGCGACGTATGCGCCGTACATGAAGGAGGCGGAGGGGCTCTTCATGCGGGCCAGCCCCGCCGGGTTCCAGAACATGGCGTTGGAATCATCGACGACGGCGGCCGCGGTCTGGCCCATGGCCACGTAGCGCGCGCCGACCCCCATGGTCAGGAATTCGAGGGAGGTGGACCCGGCCCCGCCCGCCGCCCGGACGGAGTCCGCCGCGAAGAGCAGGACGGCGAGGGCGAGGGAAAGGCGGCGCATCGGTTACCTTTGCACGGCGAGCTGCGTCGTGTGCTTCTCGCCGCCGCTGCGCAGGATCGCCAGGTAGATGCCGCTGGCGACGAGGGTGCCTTCGTCGTTCCGCGTGTCCCACACCGCGAGCCCGGACGAGTCCGCGGTGAGCTCGCGCACCGCCCGGCCCGTGATCGTGTAGATTTCAATCTTGGCGCCGGCCGGGATGTTCGTGATCCGCATGATCGTGTCGCCGTTCTTCGGCATGAAGGGGTTGGGGTAGACGAAGGGATCGCCCACGCCCGCGCCCGGCAAAACTTCCAGCGCGCGCAGGATCCCGACGGCGGGGGTCTTGACGGTGATCGTATCCGCCGCGGCGTCCCGCGTCGCGTTGTCGAAGGCGAGCCAGCGCGTTTCCTCCGGCAGGTAGCGCTGCAGGGACAGCCGCGACTCGTCCGTCACGCCGCCCAGCGCGGAGGCGTTGTAGAAGAACTCGTAGGTGATGGCGCGGCCCGGCGTGGCGACCGGCACGGTCCGGGTGCGGACGCCGATGGGCGTGCCGATGATCTGGTTCGTCCGTGAGACCGCGTCGGGGTACGTCGCGGGGATGTCGGCGAGGAAGGTGACGCTCTGGGAGTAGGTCCCCGCCGGGACCGTGATGCAGACGCGGCCGAAGGTACGCTCCAGGCAGAAATAGTTGTCGACCGTGTTGTCCAGGTCGATGATGTCCGTCGAAATGGATTCGAAGCCGAGCAGCGCCTGCATGAACCCGACGCCGAGGACGTAGTTCCCGGTGGAGAGTAGGTTGGCGGAAGCGGGCTGGCTGACGCTCGCCGTCAGGCGGTAGGACGCCGACGCCGCCGCTCCGCCGCCGGCTCCCGCGTTCAGGGCGGGCTTGTTGTCGGCCGCGAAGGCGGGCCCGAACATCAGGGCCGGGAGAATCAGGATCAGAAATAATTTCTTCATGAAGATCCTATGAAGCGGTCGTTTACTTTCCCGCCGCTTTTTCCAGTTCCGCGACCCGCGCGGAAAGTGCGTCGTGCTCCGCGCTCAGTTCCTTGATCGCGTTCAGCATGCTCCACAAAATCGGATCGCTCCCGAGGGTCAGGTAGCCGTTGGACGTGGTGCGCACCGCTTCCGGGATCACCTTCTGCACGTCCTGGGCGATGAACCCCACGTTTTCCGCGTCGCTCGGGATGCGCAGGGGGTTGTCCGCCTTGTAGCGGTAGCGGACCGGGTTCAGCTGGAGGACTTCCCGCAGGCCGTAGGTGAAGGGCCCGGTGACGTCTTTCAGCCGCGCGTCGGAAAAGGTCTGCCAGGTCCCGCCGCCCGCCTTGCTGGCGTCGCCGTTGACGCTCAGCGCGAAGTCGGGCGAGACCGTGCCGATGCCGACCCGCCGGTTGGTGATGACGAAGGTGTCGTCGCCGATGGTCACGTAGGGGTCCGCGCCGTCGATGATGAACCCGCCGGAGCTGATGTGCAGCTTGGCGGCGGGCGTTGGCGTGCCGATCCCCACCATGCCGCCGGTCACCACGAAGGTGCTGAGCCCGACGCTCATGGCGCTGCCCTGCACCGTGAGGGTGGAAGCGCCCACGAGCGTCAATTGGGTCGCGTCCACGGGAGGCAGCAGGACGCCCGGCAAAAGCCGGACGAGCTGGTCGGGGCCGTTGAAGGTGTTGCCCTGCATGGTGAAGGTGTCCGTGTCGATGTCCACGTCCACGCCGTCGGGGTCCGCGCTGACCACGACCTTGAAGCGGTTGGTGAAGTTGATGAAGCTGACGTCCGGGTGGACGTTGCCGCCGTTCAGCCGGATCCCCAGGGGGTTCAGGAGCCCGGGCAGCGTGGTGACGGAGGAGGGGATGTCGGCGATCTTGTCCCACCGCACCGACAGGGCGCTGGGGGCCGACGACAACGGGTAGCGCGGTGAGATCACCTGGCCCTCGATGGCCACCTGCAGCCACTTGTCGTCGGAGAAATCGATGGTGCCGAGGGCCTGGTTGACGGAGCCGAGGAGCACGCTGTAGACGCCGTTCTCGTCCGGCGTCACGGTCTGGGTCTCGGTGAAAAGGGCCGTTCCGCCCGTGGCCGCGCCCCAGAGGGTGAAGACCACGGACGTGGGCGCCGTGATCGGAATGCCGTCGCCGTCGACCAGCCGGCCCTGGAAGTTGAAGGTCTCCAGCAGCGCGTGGGCGGGCAGCGCCGCGGCGAAGAGCAGGGAAAAGAAAAGCAGGGATTTGGATAGTCTCACGAAACGGCCTCCGTCTAACGATTTCTCAAAAGTTCAAGTTGCGCGATCCGGGCCTTCAGAGCCTCGTTGCGCGCGCTCATCTCTTTGATCGCGTTCAGCATGCTCCACAAAATGGGGTCGCTCCCGAGGGAGAGATAACCGTTCGGGGCGTCGCGCACCGCCTCGGGGACCACGTCCCGCACGTCCTGGGCGATGAACCCGATGTTGTCTTTGTCGGACGGCAGGTTCAGGGGGTTCCCCGCCTTGTAGCGGTAGCGGACGGGGTTCAATCGGAGGACGTCGTCCAGGGAATGGGAAAATGGCCCCGTGACGTCTTTCAGCCGCGCGTCGGAAAAAGTCTGCCAGGTCCCGCCGCCCGTCTTGCTCGCGTCCCCGTTGACGGCGAGGGTGACGTCCGGCGACGCGGTGCCCATGCCGACGCGCCGGTTGGTGACCACGAAGGTCTGGTCGTTGATGTTCACGAAGGGATCGGCGCCGTCCAGGATGAACCCGCCGGAGCTGATGTGCAGTTTCGCCAAGGGCGCGGTTCTCCCGACCCCCACCATGCCGCCGCGCACCGTGAAGTCGTCCCCCGCCACGCTCATGGCGGCGCCCCGCACCGTGAGGGTGGACGCCAGCAGCGTCAGCGACTGCGCGTTCAGGGAAGGCAGGGCGCCGGCGCCGTTCAGTTGCAGGAGTTGGTTGGACCCGTTGAACGTGTTTCCCTGCAGGGTCGCCGAGGACGAGTTCATCTCAATGTCGATGGTCCAGTAGGGCGGCCCGAGCGGAGAGGTCTGCGGCGAGAAGATGGTGGAGAAGTTGAGGAACCCAGGGTCCAGGTGGACGGTGGCGCCGTTCAGCTGGACGTAGACGTCCCGCTGCAGTCCCGATCCGTAAAGGTGTTGAGGGGGAACGCCCGAGACGGCCTGCCATTCGGCGGAGAGGGCGTTGGGGACCGACGACAGGGACAGCCGCGGGGCGAGGACCTCTCCCTCCACGTTCACCTCGAGCCAGGTGTCCGATCCGAAGTAGACGCCCGTCAGCGTTTGGTTGAGGGACCCGATGAGGGCGGTGTAGACCCCGTTGGCGTCGGGGGCGACGGTGTGGGTCTCCGTGTAGACGGCGAACTCCTCCTTTTGCAGCGAAACCTCCGCCGTCGACGACTTCCAGAGGCTGAAGATCACGGTCCGCGGGGTCGAGACCGGGTCGCCGGCGCTGTCGGTCAGGCGGCCCTGGAAATTGAAATGGGGCGTAAAGGCGGCGGAGGCGGGGACGGCGAGGGCGAAAAGCGCGAAGAACAACAGCGATTTGGAAATTTTCAAGACGGTATCTCCGGTGTCGCGCAAAGTGTGGTCCCCCGGGAAAGCGCCGGACGGGCGGTTGCGGGGCGAGCTGTATAAATATGTGCCTAGAAATGAATAAATTCAACGATTTGTTGATTTTGTTTGGGGGAGGGGGGCGGCGGGTTCGTGAATTCGGGAACGAACGGCGGATTACTTTTTTATGTAGACCTGGATTCCTTCGGAGAGGGCGGAGAAGAGGATTTGGAGGGCGTAGCTGAGCAGGGCGATCACCACGATCACGATCAGCGTCATCAACTGTTCCATGCCGGCGTAGTTCGACACGAAGATCAACAGGGAAACGAACCCGGCGATCAGGCCCGTGGCCGCCGACAGCCGGCTGAGGAACCGCAGCATCTCGCTGACCTGCTGCAGGGTGCCGAAGGGGGAGAGGTTCAGCTTCTCGGGCGGGGCGGATTCCTGCAAAACGCTGCCGCAGGACGTGCAATACCAGGACGCCAGCCCGTTGTTGGCGTGGCAGCGGTCGCAGGTCTTGTGGTCGAGCTTGCCCACGAAGCGGCGCCGGAAGATGAAGAAGCGCTCCGCCGTCGCGATGGCCGACCAGAGCGACAGTCCGATGATCCCGCCCAGCACGGCCTCGCTCAGCCGCCGCAGGACCCAGGAATCCATGGCCACGGTCTGGATCAAATAAACGTGGAACGAGGACCCGAGGTAGGCGCCGATGCCCCCGCCCAGAAACCCGCTGGCCACGCCCCAGAAGATTTTGTCCGCCCGCTTCTCCCACCAGGCGCTCACGGTGCCGATGGCCGCGCCCGCGATGGCCCAGTAAAGGAAGATCAGCCAGGGGATGAAGTCCGGCCCCAGGCGCGTCTGCAACAGTTGGAAGATCAGCCCGCCGGCGAGCCCGCCCAGTCCGCCTACCAGCGCGCCCCGGACGGTCTTCGGCGTGGACTCCTCCACCATGCCGTCCACCGAACCCAGGAACGCCCCGCCCATGAGCCCCGTCAACCCGTAGATCGAATAGCCCGAGCCCGTCTGCGACAGGATGCGGGCCACCATGGGGATGAAGAACCAGGCGATGACGCCGGCGGTCGAGCCCGCGCAGGCGCGGCGCAGGATCCAGTGCAGGTGGCCGCGGAACTTGGCGGCGGCGAAGGAGACGGGGTTGAAGGCCATGCGGCAGCGGCCGCAGTAGTTCAGCTGGATCGGGTTTTCATGGTCGCAGGAGGGGCATTTCATCTCGAAGGATTTTTATCATATGCGTTGCCGCCAGGCAACGTGCCGGTCCTTGTCCGCTAGGCATGGTCCCGGTCTGTCGGATGGGATTGTCGGATGGCACAGGCCACGGGACAATTGGTAAAATTGTGCAGCAAGTTGCTGCACAATTTAAAACTGCCACAGCTTGCGGCAGAATTAGGTGAACATTATGCCGCGTCAGAAAAAATCCCATCCAATAGTGAAACAAGCTGCTTCATCATTTCCGATGCCCGTTGATTTGTTGTCGGACATTCGAGGGTTTATTGAGACAACCCGTTCCCGGACGGCGCAGGCCGTCAATGCCGCATTGGTCATGCTCTATTGGCGCATCGGGCGGCGTATCCAAGACGATGTTCTTAAAAACAAGCGGGCCGGTTATGGGGAAGAGATTGTGCAGACACTGTCGACACAATTGGTCCCTGAATTCGGGGAGGGATTTGGCAAGCGGGTTCTTTTTCGGATGATTCGGTTCGCCGAGGCTTTCCCGGACGAACAGATTGTGTCGACGCTGTCGACACAATTGGGATGGTCTCATTTTGTGGAAATCATTCCCTTGGACGATCCGCTCAAGCGGAATTTCTACGCCGAGATGTGTCGGCTGGAGGGCTGGAGCGTGCGGAAGTTGCGGGAGAAAATCAGCGGGATGCTTTTTGAGCGGACGGCCCTTTCTAAGAAACCCGCCAAACTCGCTGAGTTGGAGCTGAAGAAGCTTCGCGAAGAGGACAAGCTCACGCCGGACCTGGTTTTCCGGGACCCTTATTTCCTGGATTTTCTCGGTCTTAAAGGTGTGTATCTGGAAAAGGATTTGGAAGCCGCGATCTTGCGGGAGATGGAGACGTTCATCCTGGAGTTGGGGGCCGGTTTTTCCTTCGTCTCTCGGCAAAAACGCATCCAGATCGGCGGAGAGGATTTTTATTTGGACCTTTTGTTCTATCACCGTAAACTGCGCCGCCTCGTCGCCGTGGAATTGAAATTGGGGAAGTTTAAACCCCAGTTCAAAGGCCAGATGGAGCTTTACCTTCGCTGGCTGGACAAGCACGAACGGCAGTCCGGCGAAGAAGCGCCGCTCGGACTCATCCTTTGCGCGGACAAGTCCGACGAACAGGTGGAGTTGTTGCAACTTGAAAAGAGCGGCATTCGCGTTGCTCAATATATGACTGCCTTGCCGTCTCGAAAGGTATTGGAAAATAAACTCCACCAAGCCATCCGCCATGCGCGGGAACGCTTGGAAACCATAAAAGAATCCGGCGATTAGTGACCCCGTTGGCCCGTTTCTTTGGTTACTTTCTTTCGGGCACGCGAAAGAAAGTGACATAATGTCCGCATGCCACCCCCGTGGAAACCGATATTACTTGTCGGGCTATGCCTGATATCCACCGGCGCGGCGCATCCCTGGTCCCGCGCCGGGCATGAAGCCTCCGCCCTCATCGCCGAAGGCCGCCTCGACCCCGCCACCCAAGCCAAAATCCGCGCGCTCCTCGGGCCCGGCGTCGGGCTGGACGACATCGCCCTCTGTTCCGACGCCATCAAGCGCCGCTCCGTGAACTGCGCCGGCGCCTTCTTCGTCAAGCGCGCGCCCCACACCAAGGCCTGGCATTACATCGACATCCCCATTTCCGACGAACCCGCCGCCGGCGGCCTGCAGCAGTATTGCCCCAACGACGATTGCGTGACGGACCGCATCGCCGACCAAACCAAGGTCCTCAAAGACCCCGCCGCCCCGCGGCTGGAGAAGCAGGTCGCGCTCATGCACCTGGTCCATTTCGTGGGCGACCTGCACCAGCCGCTGCACTGCGCCGACGACAGGGACGCCGGCGGCAACGGCAAGAAGGTCTGGTTCATGGCGGGTCCCCGCGCCCGGAAGCCCGCCACCCTCCACCAGCTCTGGGACAACATGGTGGAGAAGGATTCCGTGCACGACAGGCTGGACGTCCGCGGCCTGGCCCGGTCCCTGGACGGCGCGATCACGGAGGAGGAAGCCGCGGCCTGGGCCAGGGGCTCCACCCACCAATGGACGATCGAAAGCCACCGCATCGCCCGGAACACGATCTATCCGCAGTACGCGCGGGACAAGGGGAAGGATTTGGGCAAGGACTACCAGGACGCCATGCGCCCCATCGCCCATGAACAGGTTCAAAAGGCCGGCGTCCGGCTGGCGGTGCTGCTGGACAAGACCCTGGCCGGCGTCACGGTGGAAGACCTCACCCGCGAAGCCCCGAAGCGGAAGGCGACGCCCGTTCCCACCGGACAAAAACCGCCCAAAGGCGGCGGCCCCATCCCCCTGCCGGGAAGATAGGTTTTTGATGTCATTCCGGCGCCTTGCCGCTAGGCATGGTCCCTCTTTGTAAGAAGGGGGGTAGGGTGAGGGTGGGCATTTATCGTGGCACAGCCCGGCCAAATTTCCTAATATGGCGAAGTGGTTTTCAGACGGAAACAGCGAGGGCGTCTTGAGGGAATCATGGGGCGCGTGAGGTTTGTTTTGGGAAATGATTAGGAGGATTGTTTGCCTTTAAGTTGGAATGAGATTCGTCATCGAGCTATTGGATTTTCACGCGAATGGGCAACGGCTGTGCGTGAAAGATCGGAATCCCAAACTTTTTGGAATGAATTTTTCCTGGTCTTTGGCTTCCCGCGGAAGAAAGTCGCCCTCTTTGAGGAACCAGTAAAGAAGTTGTCTGGGGAATATGGGTATATCGATCTCATCTGGCCGGGAACGTTGTTGGTTGAACATAAGAGTTTCGGTCAAGACTTAAGCAAGGCTGAGTCTCAAGCTTTCCGCTATGCCAGGAGTTTGAACCAAGAGGATTCTCCCCGCTACATCATCGTTTCGGATTTCGCCCGCATCTCTCTCCACGATTTGGAAGAGGACAAAAGTATTACCTTTCCACTGACTGACTTTCATAAACACATCCACGACTTCGCATTTATGTCCGGGTATCAGCAGCATACCTTTCAAGATCAAGATCCTATCAATATCGAAGCCGTCGAAATCATGGGTAAACTCCATGATGTTCTTGGGGACGGTGGCTACAGCGGCCATAAACTGGAGCGGTTTCTAGTCCGCATTCTTTTTTGCCTCTTCGCAGAGGATACGGGTATTTTCGAACGTGAGGAATTTCACTTCTTTATACGGAACAGCACCTCCGAGGATGGCTCAGATTTAGGGAACCATCTTGCCCGACTGTTTGACGTCCTAAACACACCAAAAGAAAAACGCCAAAAGAACCTCGATGAATCCCTTGCAGATTTACCTTATGTAAATGGGGAACTGTTCGCGGAGAACCTTGGTTTCGCGGACTTCAATAGCGATATGCGCAATGCGCTTTTGGCCTGCACGCGGTTTGATTGGTCCAAGATATCTCCAGCCATCTTCGGCTCTCTATTCCAAGCGGTAATGGAACCGAAAGAGCGCCGCCAAATCGGAGCACACTATACCAGCGAGAGGGATATATTGAAAGTTGTTCGGAGTCTATTTCTTGATGATCTCCGCGTAGAATTTGAGGGTATCAAGAGATCCACTGGTCAAAGTCGTAAATCTGGATTGAAACGCTTCCATGAAAAAATCTGCGCTTTACGTTTTCTTGATCCGGCCTGTGGTTGCGGTAATTTTCTTGTTATTACCTACCGTGAACTCCGTGAATTGGAATTGGAAACATTACGGGAGTTGCATCTTACAGGCACCGGTGAGGCAAAAGGATTCCAGCAGGAATTAACGCTTGAGGAAGTAAACAGACTATCACTTGTTGATGTGGACCAACTATACGGCATTGAATTGAAGGAATGGCCCGTAAGAATCGCCGAAGTGGCTCTTTGGTTAATGGATCATCAAATGAACATCAAGGTTTCCGAGACCTTCGGCCAATTGTATCAAAGGCTTCCTCTGAAGAAACGTCCCAACATCGTGCAAGGTAACGCTTTACGAATGGATTGGAAAGAAGTCATTCCCCCAGAGAAATGCAGTTACATCCTTGGGAACCCGCCATTTGTGGGGGCCATGTATATGGAGCCAGAGCAACGGCACGATATGCTGCTTGCAGCGAATAATTTAAATGGTGTTGGTGTTTTGGATTATGTTTCGGCATGGTATTTTGTCGCTTCGGGCTATGTAACGGGGACAAAAATAAGAGTTGGTTTTGTTTCAACCAACTCGATTACACAAGGCGAGCAGGCGGGAATTTTATGGTCTGAACTGTTTAATCGGGGAGTGAAGATTCATTTTGCACATCGGCCATTCGCCTGGGATAGTGAGGCCAGAGGAAAGGCTCATGTTCACGTTGTGATAATAGGATTTGGTGTTTTCGACATCCCGGCAAAAATAATATTTGATTATGATGCTAATCCCGGGAAACCAATCTTGTCGCAGGTTCGTAATATTAATCCTTATTTAGTTGAGGGCATGGACATTTGCATTCGTAATCGAAGTGAGCCGATTTGTAATGTTCCCAAAATGGCTTGGGGAAGCCAGCCTCGGGATGGGGGAAATTTCCTGATGAGTTCCGAGGGAAAAAAGGATCTATTACGTAAGGAACCTGCTGCAATAAAATGGATTAGACCATTCATGGGGGCTGAAGAGTTTTTAAATGGCGTAGAACGATGGTGCCTTTGGTTGGTGGGTATTCAGCCGCAAGAACTTAACAGCCTTGTTGAAGTCAAAAATAGAGTTGAAGGTGTAAAGCAAATGCGTCTTTCTAGTAAAGCGGAAGCGACCCGAAAAAAAGCGAGCACACCAACATTATTTGCCCAAATTGCACAGCCAAACTCTGATTATCTTCTGGTCCCATTGGTAAGTTCTGAACGCCGTTCAATTATTCCATTTGGCTTCATGTCCAAAGAGGTTATTGCCAGCAATCTTTGTTGCATAGTTTCGGATGCTACGCCATATCATTTCGGAATACTCTCATCGTCTATGCATATGGCCTGGGTTCGTCAGATTTGTGGTAGGCTCGAATCTCGTTACAGGTATTCAAAGGATATCGTCTACAACAATTACCCTTGGCCGCAAAATCCGACGGACAAACAGAAAGTCGCGGTGGAAGAGGCGGCGCAAAACGTCTTGGACGTCCGAAAGGAATATTCAAAATCCACGTTGGCCGATCTTTACGATCCACTGTCCATGCCGCCGAAGCTTGTCAAGGCTCACGCGAACTTAGACCGGGTTGTTGACCTTTGCTATCGCAAGGAATCGTTCACCAGCGAACGCCAGCGCGTGGAATATCTTTTCAATTTATATGAGCGATTGACCGAACCGTTGGTTGCTATGTCTAGTCGGAAAAAGCGAACCAAGACTTAGATCAAAAAGGTGTTTTTATGAAAAAGAAACCGGTACCGGAGTTGACAGATTGACAATCAGGTTCAGTACTAGATTTGATTTGTTGAAGGAGCCCCCGCAATGAAAACCAAAAAGCCCCTCTGCCAAGCCATCAACACGAAAGGGAAGAAGTGCATTGTCCCTGCCGTGCCCGGCAGCAAATTCTCACCTTCCTACAGACAGGTGCCACGGCTAGCGCCGACGGGTTTCCGACATAAGAAGAAATAACTGTCCTTTTCTCCCGTTATTCCCAGCCCGTTTCCCTAAAACTTCAGATTAAATCCCGCTAAGCTCCAGATTCTTCCTCTATGATGAGGTGAGATATGGTTCTTGATGGTCGTTCACATATATGTTAACCTTGAGGAGATGGCGGCGTGAGCACTCATTCTGAGAAGCGGAATTGCGTGCTTTATTCCGGCCGGTTCTATTCGGCCGAATGGTATTACAGGGAGGACGGCGGGATGCCGGCTCTCGAATATTATCGGGAACTCCCTATCCATGATCGAGTGCGGCTATTACAGATCATTAAGCACCTGTGCGACGCTCCCTACGGGACAATCCTTCCCGTGACGCTTTACAGGATCGAAGATCGGGAAAACAAGATTTACGCGTTTAAGCCGAGGGACGAGCGATTCTTCAGTTTTACGATGGAGGGCGCAAGGGTCATCGTTACGAACGCTTACCGCAAGCATTCACAACAGATGACCAAGGCGGATCTGGAGTCCTTGAAAACAGCTGTTCGCTATCGGAACGATTATTTGAGGCGCCTGAAAGAGGGGACATATTATGAAGGCTAAAAAGAAAATCAAAAAGGCAAAGAGCACCTTTGATCGGGAAATGGAAAACCCGGAATTCAGGAATCTTTTCGAGGAATCTTGGCCCGCCTTCCAAGTGGAAGTCCAGCTGCTGAAAGCCTTGGAAGGCAAGCAATGGTCCTATTCCGACCTCGCGAAGGTATTGCACACGCAGAAGAGCGCCATTTCGCGCGACCTGAAAGGCGGCGGCATTCGGTCTGCTTCCATCACGCGGATCGCGAAGATGGCGGAAGCCCTGGGAATGAGATTTATCCCGTTCTGCGTCTCCGAGAAGAAGGCGAGGGAAATTCTTCCCGCTATCAAGAAACTCCTGGCCGCGTAATAGGGATTCGTGCCGGAGTTGACACGTTGACAATCGACCAGCCTATTCTTTAAGTACAATACCTCCATGCCGAAAGAATCCATCCCCTCGGTCGCCCATCCCGCCTACGCCAAGCTCCGTTCCGCCGTCCACAAAACCCTCCTCCTCGGTCAGAAACAAATCGAACAAGCCAAAGTCCGTACCTACTACGAAACCGGAAAACACATCCAAGAACATATCGCCCGCTACGGTTCGCGCTCCGAGCATTACGGCGCTCAAGTGGTGGAGAAGCTTTCGGTTGATTTGGGGATTAGCACCCGGGTCTTGCGGCAGTGTGTGCAGTTCGCCCGGAACTTCAAGATTGTGAACGCGCGTTCACAATCTTTGCCGGCCCAATTGCCTTGGACGCATTACCGTCAACTGATGACCATTCCGGATGAGGACGCGCGGATTTCCCTGATGAAAAGGGCCGAGAAGTCCGAATGGAGCGAACGCCAGCTGGCGGAGAAGATCCGCCTTGAGGTGCGAGAAGCAAAGTCCCCGTCAACCAACGGCGGGCATAGTTCAATGGTAGAAAAGAAGTATCCCAAGCTCATTCCCAAGCGCGGCGAGCTTTACACGTACCGCCTCATTGCGCCGGAAGCGGTTGATGGCGAAGCGGGTCTGTGGATTGATTTGGGTTTCCAGGTGCGGCGCACCTTTCCACAAACAGGTGCCATGGCTAGCGCCAAGGGCGGACAGATCGTGGAATCCAAAAAGACGGGGGAAATCTATTCCGCGGTCCCGTCCAAGCGGACGGAGGCGGACTTGTTCACCTTCCAGGCGCCGGTGGAGCGGGTGGTGGACGGCGACACGCTGATCGTGAACGTCGACCTGGGGTTCGACACGGGCGTGCGGCAATACCTGCGGTTGCGCGGCATCAATTGCCCGGAGCTGGACACGCCGGAGGGCAAGCGGGCCAAGGCCTTCGTGGAAAAGGAATTGGGGAAAGCGCGGCGGATCATCCTGACGAGCTCCCGGTCCGACAAGTACGACCGCTACCTGGCGGACGTGTTTATTGAGTCCACCAACGGCGAACGATATCTGAACCAGGCGCTGCTGGACGAAGGCCTCGCGGTCCGGATGGAATAGCCCTCCCAATCTTCATCCCTCCTTCAGTCGTTCTTCAGACTTAAAAAGTAATCTCTCCTCCATGAATTGTGCATGATGAATGGGAGGACTAGAGGTGGTCGCAAATTGCGACCGCCTTCGACCACTCAAATTCTTGGAGGTTTTATGCGAGCTGTAATGAAAACCGAACACATTCAATCGATGATATTCCTGATTCGCGGGCGCAAGGTCATGTTGGACCGTGATTTGGCGGCGCTTTATGGCATTGCCACAAAGGTCCTTAAGCAGGCTGTTAAGCGGAATCATTTGCGATTCCCGGAGGATTTCATGTTTGAACTGTCTGCGGAAGAGCAGTCAAATTGGAGGTCACAATTTGTGACCTCCAATTCTTCCCTGAATAAGGGACTCCGGTGGCGTTCAATGGCATTCACTGAGTATGGTGTGGCCATGCTTTCCGGCGTTCTGAAAAGTGAAAGGGCCGTTCAGGTTAATATCGCCATCGTTCGGGCATTTATCGACATGCGGCGGATGATTTCGGAAACACGAGGGTTGGCGGAGAAATTGGCGGAGCATGAGAAAAAGATCGGGGGACTGGCGAACGATGTCCGGCATATGTTCGACCTGCTACAGCCGTTGCTGGATGGACCCACTAAAAAACCCGGGAAGATCGGGTTCGGAATGCGACAGATTTAGCGGGCGATGAGGGCGTTGTACGCCCGGATGGCGGCGTAGGCGTCGTTGGCGGCGTAGAGGAGTTGCAGTTCGCTGAGGATCGGGAGCCCCCAGTTGGACGTGCCCTGCTTTTTGGATTTGAGGAAGCGTTGTTTGAAGAGCAGCGCGATGCCCACCTTGGAGCCCACGCCGCGGCCGAAGCCCTTTTCGGCGAAGAGCGTTTCGAGGTCCACCACGCCGTGGGGCTCGACGCGCAGTTTCTTGCGGATGCGCGACAGGTCGTCCCCCAGGCCGAAACCCACTTTTTTGAGGCTCTTAAAAGAGATGAGTTCGGCGGCGGCCTGGCGGCATTCCGGCTGGTTCAGCATGAACACGTAGCCGCGCGTGGCGGTGGCGAACTGGACGACGTGGGGGCCGGTGGAGACCTGTCCTTTATGGAAGGTGGGTTTGGATTCGGTGTCGAAGCCCACCACGCTTTCGGCCGCGAGCTCCTTGAACGCCCGCTGCGCGAGGGCCGGCGTGTTCACCGCGAGGATGTCCCCGCGGCGCAGGGCGTGGAACGGCGGAAGGGCCGCCATTTCCTCGCGCGTGGGCCAGTGGGCCGGGCGCTGGCGGTTCGGGACGCGCGGCGGCGCGGAGGGTTTGAACAGTTTTTTGAGCCAGCGGCGGATGACCAAGGGGGATTACGGTTTCCGGAACAGCGAGGCGTCCACCGGGCCGGGGGTGAACTCGACGGCTTCCTCGGTCCGCCGGAAGACGGTGGTGTTGGCCTGGGAGGAGTGCAAAACGATTTCGGCCTTCAGGACCGCGCCCGTCTCGGCGTCCACCCAGGCGTCGACGCTGCGCACGGAGTCCGGCAATTTCACCTTGGCGTGGTAGCGCCGGGCCTTGCGGCCCGCCACTGTTTCGGTCTCGCCCGCCTCGCCGGTGTAGGCCTTCCGCCAGAAGCGGATCTCGTGGAGCTCCGCCTCCGTGGGTTTGTGGGAATACTCGGAGGGCTCCGTGGCGTGCGCGCCGTCGGGCGAAGGGGCGTAGACGATCTTTTCGAACAGGGTCTCGCCGTCGAAGAACCGCGTCACCTTGTATTCGGCGGGGGGCGCCATGAAGCGGTCCTCCCGCGCGTCGGCCTCGGTGCGGAAGCGCTTCCCGTCGGTGTGGATCCTGACGCGCTCCGCGGTTTTCGTGCCGGCCGTTTCGTTCTCCCGGATGACCGTCCAGGTGCCGCTGAAGGGCGAGTCCTGGACGCGGCTGGGCGAGCATTTCTTGAGCAGGAAAGCGAAGGCGGCGACGGCGAGGACGGCCAGGAGCAGGTTCTTCATGGCCTGATTGTAAGAAACAACCGCCGCCGGTTCAAGGGCGGAGATTCACCCGACCCGCTTCCGAGGCCTTCCTCCCAATCTTCATCCTCCCTCCCGCGGTTCTTCAGAATCAAAAAGTAACCTTTCCTGCGGTTCCCGGAAGATTTCGCATTTCGCCTGAATAAAGAGGAATATGAGTCTTTAAGATTCCAAACTGGAATCTTAAAGAGAGGACAGCACGCCAAGTATCTGCCATTGGTATTCACTGAGCAAGGCGTTGCCATGCTCTCGAGCGTTCTCCGGAGCAAACAGGCGGTTCAAGTGAACATCGCCATCATGCGAGTTCCCCTACTCCCTTGATAGTAAGTAGCTTATAAACTACACTTATGGAGGCCGGGTTGGAAATCAAACCCCTGAAGATTGAATATTATTACGCGAGGGATGGCCGGGTTCCCTATAGGGAATGGTTTTATTCCTTGAAAGATATGAAAACCCGGCAGATTATCATTGCACGCTTAACGCGGGTGGAGCGGGGATTGTTGGGAGATTCTAAGTCCATTGGTTCGGGCGTTCATGAACTCCGGATTGATAAAGGACCAGGATATCGTATTTATTTTGGACGACAGGGCGATCACGTCATCCTGCTTTTATTAGGCGGCACTAAGAGCAGCCAAAGGAAAGACATTGAAAAAGCCCATGATTATTGGGTGGATTATTTAAGGAGACAAGGATGAAGAAGCCCACGTACCATGAAGATCTCATTGAAAGCTTGAAGGACCCTAAATACGCCTTGGGGTATCTGAACGCCTGTTTGGAAGATGAGGACGAAGGGGTGTTCCTCCTGGCATTGAAGCATGTGGCCGAAGCCCATGGCGGGTTGAGCGGACTGGCGAAGAAAACGGGATTGAACCGGGAACATCTTTTTCGAATGTTGTCCAAGAACGGGAATCCGCGCCTGGAAAACCTGCGGCAGGTGGCCGGCGCGTTCGGGTGGAAGATCCGCTTCGTGGAGATGAAATCCCCGAAACTGCGCCGCGCCGCTTAAGCCCCGCCCGGTTTCCGTCAGATTTCGAACTTGTGCCGTCCCACCAGCACGCTCTCCGCGTGCTCGATCCGGTAGGCCCCCGGGTCCCGCAGGAATTCCGCCTTGCACTCCGGGCTGCAGAAATAAACCGTCCAGCCGCCGGAGAGCGTTTGTTCCGTGTGCAGCGCGAAATCGAGCTGTCGTCCGCAAACAGGGTCTTTGACCATGGCGATCACCTCTGGAAAAAAATCGAAGGGGGGTCCTGTTGATTGGTGGGAAAGCGTGGGGGCGTCTCTACTTCTAGTTTAGCAAACCCGCCGGGGGATTGGTCGCCTGGACATAAGTTGTTTTCCGGGCAAGACTTATCCGCGAGTTCTATAATACTCCCCATGCCCTCGAGCCGCACGTTTCAAAGGATGGTTTTGCTGGCCGCTTTCTTCGCGTCCGCGCCCGGATTTGTCTTCGCGGCGCCGGAGGAAGCGTCGACCGCCGAACGGCAGCGGCACCACCAGCTGGGCGTCGACGTGGGGTCCGACGTCGATCCCGACATCCTGTCGCCCTCCGCGCCCCAGGGCCTCGACCGCCGCTTCGAGTGGGACTACCGCTTCGTGATCAGGGAAGATCGGGCGGGCGTCAACGCCCAATACCACAATCCCAAACGCCTTCAAAAACTCAGCTTCAGCTACCGCCAACGCATGGACTTCCCCAGTCGCGCGGGGCTGGGCCCGACGCGAAACCGCCTGTACAAATCCCTCGGCCAGAAGACGCGCTCGCGGGACGTGAGCGGCTACGTGGCGGGATCCGCCTTGGTGTTGAACCCCTATTGGGGGATCAGCCTGGTGCACGACGAATATGTGAAAGACAACGCCAACGAGCTTTTCAACCAGCACGCCACGACCCTTGGGCTGGGCTACAGTCCCCTGGGCGACAACCGGGGCCGGCCCTGGAGCTACACCATTGATCCTTCCGTGACCTACGCGCGGTTCCACGGGCTCAAACCGGTGCCCAACCAGCATTGGGAAAGCTTCGGCTATTCCCTCGGATCAAGCTTCTATTACGGCCTCGACTGGGTCCGCGTTCCCCTCGGGCGGTCGTTCAAATTGGACCGCCTGAAGCTGAGCGTGTCCGTGTCCGACGCCGAGGTTTCGGACTTCGCGATCAACGGGGGCGTCGACCTGACGGCCTACGCCACCCGCCACATCAAGCTGAAGCTGGGCGTCGAAAACAGCTACACGCCCGAAACGGGGAAGCATTCCTTCCGCCTGCGCGCGGGGCTGAGCCTGCGGCTGACCTGGTCCGACCTGAACTTCTGACGATAAACACTGTTGCCGCATCGTGCGGCTTTTGGTATCTTTCCTCCGTGCCGTCCATCCCCGGCCCGACTCTCCCCACTCAAAAGAAAATGGAACCCATCTAAACATGCAAAACCGACACCAAGACGATAACGAACGCCGGTTCTACGCCGGACAAGCCGTCGATCCCTCGCCCCGCATCCGCCTCGAAGACGGCAGCTCGGAGCTGACCATGCGCGCCATGGACCTGGTGAGCCCCATCGGCATGGGGCAGCGCGGCTACATCGTCGCGCCGCCGGGTTCCGGCAAGACCACTTTCCTCAAGCACATCTGCAACGCCGTGGCGAAGTCCCACCCGGAGATCAAGCTTTACTGCCTGCTGATCAACGAGCGGCCGGAGGAAGTGACGGACTTCAAGCGGAGCGTGACGGCCGAAGTGCGGGCGTCGTCCTCCGACGAGAGCTACGAGCACCACGCGCAGATGGCGGACGCGCTGATGCGGCAGGCCATCCGCGAGGCGGGCGAGGGGAAAAACGTGATGATCGTGATCGATTCGCTGACGCGGCTGGCGCGGGTGCACAACGCGCAGCGGCATTCCAGCGGGCGCACCATGTCCGGCGGCCTGGACTCCGGGGCGCTGGAAATCCCGCGGCGGATCTTCGGCGCGGCGCGGAAGATCGAGAACGGCGGTTCCCTGACGATCCTGGCGACGGTGCTCGTGGAGACCGGCAGCCGAATGGACGACGTGATCTTCGAGGAGTTCAAGGGCACGGGCAACATGGAAATATTTCTGTCGCGGGAGATGTCCAGCCTGCGGATCTTCCCGGCGGTGGACATCGCCAAGAGCGGCACCCGCAAGGAAGAGCTGCTGTTCGACGCCGACGAGCTCGACGCGGTGCGGAAACTGCGCCGGGCGCTGTCCCAGATGAAGCCCGTGGACGCGGCGCGGGAGCTCGTCGACCAGTTGAAAAGCTATCCCACCAACAAGGCGTTCCTCGCCGCGGTCAAAAGCTCCGGGATTTAACCCTCCGAAACGGCAAACCTGCCATGGAACTCAAAAGCGTCGCGGCAACCCTGAAGCGATGGGGGATGATCGTCCTCGGCGCGTCGGTCATATTTTCATTTTGCGCGGGCATCGTGACGATGCTCGGCGCGGTCAACGAATTGCGCCTGATGAAGGCGGCCCGCTCCTGGGAAGGGCGTCCCGGGATCATCCGGGTGTCCTACGCGCGCGAACTCCGGGGCCCCGCCGTCAAGAAACCCCGTTGGAAGGTGGAAGCGGCGGGGGATTACGCCGACGGATCGGGGTCCTTCGCCGTCATGCGTTTGGCGTACGGGTTCGGCAACGGCGGCGGCACGCGGAGGCGCGGCGCGGAAGCGGCGGCGAAGCGTTATCCTCCGGGGACGGAACTGACGGTCTATCCCGCGCCCGGACGTCCGAAATGGGTTGTCCTGGACAACGACCCGCCCGCGCGGCTCACGTACGCCGGGCTGTTGGCGGGGTTCGCGGGGGCGCTGCTGCCTTTTATTTTGTTCTTCCTGGGAACTTTCCGGCGCCGGGCCCGTTCTCAGGGATGATATACCTCACATTCTAATTTAGGTATTCTCTTGACAAGAATAATGTTTCCTGGTATAAAATAACCGTCGCCAGGAGGCGGGCCATGGGCAGGGTCGCGGTCTATTCGGTTTCGGTGGTCAAGCGGGAGAGGAACACTCCGGTCTACAACATCGGCGTGATGTCGCGGCTGACCGGGCTTCCCGTGCACACGCTGCGGTGGATCGAGCAGCAGGGGCTGATCTCCCCGTTCCGGACCGACGGAAACCAAAGGCTCTTTTCGGAGGAGGATGCGGACTTGATCCAGCGGATCCGCGAGTTGATGGACCAGCACGTCAACCTGCCGGGGATTCGGATCATCCTCCAGCTGAAGACGGGAAAAGCCGGGGCTTCCCGGCCGGCGCAGAAAACAAAACGGCCAGCCCGACCGCCCAAGTAGGGTCTATATTTTTTTACCGCATAAATGGCACTCGCGTCGCGTGAGTGCCAGAACAAAAAGGAGGTAACCGCCATGCTGTTAGCAGAACTCACCAACAAAATCTGGGATCCGCTTGAGGCCGTCAGCCAGATCCGCAACGAGATGAACCGGATGTTCCGGGAGAGGACCGGGTTCCCGGCCTTCCCCGCCTTGAACATTTGGGCGGGCGAAAACCAGGCCGTCGTCACGGCCGAGATGCCGGGCGTCGATCCCCAGGACATCGACATATCCGTGGAGGAGAACGTCCTCTATTTGTCGGGCTCCCGGAAATGGGACGAGCCGAAGGCGGAAGACGTCGTCCATCGGGTCGAATGTCCCAACGGTTCTTTCAGCCGCACGCTGAAGCTGCCGTTCCGCGTGGACGCGGATCGCATCCAGGCGACCTGTTCCAAGGGCGTCCTCACCGTCGTCTTGCCGCGCGCGGAGCAGGACAAGCCGAAAAAAATCCAAGTGAAAGCGGCCTAAAAGCCGGAAGGAGGAGATGAGTTATGTCCAACAATATGACCGTGCAGCAAAGCCAGGAAACCCAGCCCGTCCGGGCGGAGCGGAAGGTGTTCGTGCCCGCCGTGAACATCTACGAGACGAAGGAAAACATCGTGCTCATGGCGGACATGCCGGGCGTGGATGAAAACAGTGTCGACATCACGCTGGAGAACGACGTGCTGACCGTGCAGGGACGGTCGTCGGTGGAGGCGCCCCGGGGGCTTGAGCCGGCCTACGCCGAGTATTCCTCGGGCGACTACCGCCGCTCCTTCACGCTCTCGGCGAACCAGATCAACCGGGACGGCATCGAGGCCGCGCTGAAGAACGGCGTGCTGAAGGTGACGCTGCCCAAGACCGAGGCCGTGAAGCCGAAGAAGATCGCGGTGAGGGTGGAATAGGGCCCGCGCGCCGGCGCCAAAAGAAAAGACCCCGCTGCCGAGGCACGGGGTCTTTTTTTATAAGCGGCGCTTCAACGAATCTTTATGGCGACGGGCGGTTTGACGCTCAGGGGCCGTAGACGGTCCTGATCCGGCAGCGGAGCTCGAAGCCGCAGGGTTCCTTGGAGCCGTCGAACAGGGTCTCCATGCAAGTGCCCCGGCTTTCCGAAGAGGTCTCTCCGCCCTCGATGACGGACTTGATCTTGCCGGCGAGGTCGAAGGACCCGTGCCCGCAGCGTCCGGGGCAGGGGACGGTGAAATCGCACTGGTCCCCGGGAGTGTAGACGCGCGTCTGGTTGTCCATCAAATGTTGCTGCGGCGTGCGGAACTCCAGGTCCACGGTCAATTTCTGGACGGAGGGATACCGCTCGCGGAGCGGTCCGATGGAGCGCGCCATCTTCTCGCGCATCACCTTCTGCTCGTTCTTGTTGGGGCCGGCGGGGGCCCGGCGTTTCTTTTTAAACGGTTGCGCCATGTCTCGTGTCTTCCTATCTCTTGAGTTTTACTTCCACCGTCGCCGGTGTTGTTGTGGTTTCTGGTGCTGATGGTGTCCGTGGGAAGAATGCCGGTTGTGGTGCTGCCCCGGGCGGCTGGAGGACGCGTTCACGGGCAGCCTGGGCGGGTTGTTGTACCGGAAGTCCGGCACCACGGCCCGCGGGAAGACGACCCGGATGAACCGCTCGATGGCCTTCAGGAAACTTTCCTCCGACGGATCGTAGAGCGTGATGGCGTCGCCCACGCCGTAGGCCCGGGCGGTGCGTCCGACCCGGTGGACGTAGTCCTCGGGGTGGCGGGGCACGTCGAAGTTCACCACGTGGCTGATGTGGCGCACGTCGATGCCGCGCGCCGCGATGTCGGTGGCCACCAGGATCTGCGTGCGGCCGTGGCGGAAATCCTCCATGGCGGTGACGCGCTGGTTCTGGGACCTGTTGGAGTGCAGCGTGCCGACGCGGTAGCCCTTTTGCTGGAGCCGCTTCGCCACCTTGTCCGCGCCGTGCTTGGTCCGCATGAACACCAGGACCGATTTCATTTCCGTGGAAGACAGCAGCGTTTCCAAGAGCTCGAACTTCTGCGATTGGATCACGGGGTAGGCGATCTGGGCGATGCCCTCGGCCACCGTGGTCGGCTTGGAGATCTGGATGCGCAGCGGGTTGTGCATGGCGAAGGCCGCGATGCGCTCGATCTCGTCGTGGAGCGTGGCGGAGAAAAGCTGCGTCTGCCGCTGTTTCGGGACGCGGCCCAGGATGGCCTTGATGTCCGGCAGGAAACCCATGTCGAGCATGCGGTCCGCTTCGTCGAGGATCAGGTGTTCCACGCGGTCCAGGTTGAAACTGCCGCGCTTCAGGTGATCGAGGAGGCGTCCGGGCGTGGCGACCAGAATGCCGGCGCCGTGCCGAACCGCCGAGACCTGGGGCCCGTATCCCACGCCGCCGATGACCACGGCGACTTTCATGTGGGTGAACTTGGCGCATTCCCTCACCGTCTGCTCGACTTGCGCCGCGAGCTCCCGCGTGGGGACCAGGATCAGCGCCCGGAGCCCGGGCTTCGGGTTCTTGAGGAGATGGTTCAGGAGGGGGAGCGTGAAGGCCGCGGTCTTTCCGCCGCCGGTCTGGGCGCAGCCGAGGATGTCGCGGCCTTCCAGCGCCGACGGGATCGCCTGCGTTTGGATGGGGGTCGGTTCCTTGAACCCCATGGCGCCGACGGCGCGCACGAGGTCGTGATGAAGTCCTAGTTTTTGAAATGGCATAGTGTCTGTGTGTTGGACCGGGGCCTACCAGCGCTCGGATCCACCTCCGTCGTTGCCGCCGCGTCGTCCGCCGTCCCGCCGCCCGCCGCGTCCGCCTCCGCGTCCACCGCGACCGCCTCCGCGTTCGCCGCCGCCGAACCCGCCGAAGCCACCGCCGCCCTGGCCGCCGCGATCGCCGAAGTCGCCGCCTTGTCCGCCGCGCCCTCCGCCGAAACCGCCGCCACCACCGCGTCCGCCGCCGAACCCGCCCCCGCCGCCGAAGCTGCGCTTCTCCATGGGACGGGCCTCATTGACCACCAGGGTCCGCGATCCCATGGGGCTGCCGTGCATTTTTTGGATGGCCGTCGCCGCGTTTTCGTCCGACGTGATTTCCACGAACCCGAAGCCCTTGGAGCGCCCGGTCTCACGGTCCATGATCAGCTGTACTTTTCCCAACGGGCCAAATGGTTTAAACATCTCGAGCAGCTGGTCTTCGGTCACGTCGTAGGGCAGGCTGCCGACAAATAATTTTTTCATTTAATTCTCCTTTAAAAACGAAAACCGCAAAGGCCAAGGCCGTCGCGGTTGGTCCAATCCTATTTTTTAATGTGAGCGGCCAAGGCCGCCTTGTCTTTCACGGGGACATTCTAGCTTTTAAGTCGGAGGTCCGATAGGGGAGCGGATTAATAGGCGAAGGCGATGCCGGCGCCGAGGTAGCGCACGTCGAGCTGGTAAAACTGTCCGTGTGGGTAATGGCCTTCGTAATATTCCAGCAGCACCTGGAAGGAGCGGGTTTCCTTGTAGGGACTGGTGAACATCATCCCGGCCTTGACGCTGAAGTCCTGGTCCCAGCCCGTCTCTTCCCAGGATTGGACGCCGGCGCCGGCGATGAAACGGGCCCGCCGCCAGCCGGCCGGCGCTCCGCGGTATTCGATCCCGTATTGGTAGCGGTCTCGCCCGAGCGGCGTCTGCGACGAAACGATGCGCGACGGACCGCCGTAGGCGCGCAGGCCTTTCCAGTCGTAGGAGAGCAGGGTCTCCAGCTCCTCGTAGCTGATGTTGATCCGGGGCCCGACGGAGATGGGCTGGGGCAGGAGGAGGAATTCGTCCCCGAGGTGTGACGACTGGTGGAAGATCCGCGCGCGGGCGGACCATCCCCGGCGGCGGACGCTGAGCGGGAAGCCGACGATGTAGTCCGCGTTGAGCAGGTCCTTCGAGTAGGTGTGCATGTTGAAGATCGCGAAGACCGCGGCGCTGACGCCGAACTGCACGCCGTCCCCTTCGTGGCGGCGGCTGCGGAGACGGACCAGGCCGAAATTCTCGCCGAACCCCACCGCCGCGAAATTGAAGGAGCCGAAACCGGTGCGCAGCCGCTGCATCGTGGTGTGGAAGCGCGGCTGCTTCGGGTCGGCCAGGGGCGCGAGGAAAACGTCTCCGCGGGGAAAACCGATCCAGCGCTTTCCGGGACGCGCCTCGTTCCAGTCGGCCCAGGAGCTCCATCGGGAATATTTTTTCGGGTTGACGACAAGGAGGTCGACCACGTCTTCGACGCCGTCGAAGGATTCGATCTCCTTGGCGATCGCGCGGCCGACCTGCTCGGACTCCACGGTGCCCGTGAGAGTGACCGTGCCGTCGTCCGCCTTCACTTCGATCTGGCCCGGGGCGACGGCGCGGGAATGCCGCAGCCACGATTCGACGTACCCGCGGATGTAGCCGTCGGAATAATCGACGGATTTATTTTTTTGCGCGGCCGAAGATATGGACGGGAATGTCCCGCAGAGGAGCAAAGACAAAACGATGCTCGCCGAAACGAAAAGGATTGCTTTGATCCTGTTCATGCGGATCCTCCGATGGAAATCCTAGCTTAATAAAAACCGCTTGGTCGAGGCGTTTTTAATTCCGCAAAATATTTCGCGCAAAAAATGATTGATGTGGAGTAAAATGTTTTTTTAATGATAAGATCATGTGAGAAGCGAATATTCTCAATGCCGAAAACCAAGGAGGCTCAGTTCATGGCAAAAAAGAAAGCAAAATCGAAAAAGAAAAAGAAATCCGGAAAAAAACGTAAATAGCTATTTTCTTCTCCGTCGGGGACGGGCCGGAGCGGCGGCGTTCGTCGCTCCGCCCGTCCTTGGACGGAAGTTTTGATCCCGCCCCGTTCATTCTTCGCTCGATATAGTCCCGAACCGATTTCCATGAAATGATTTCCCCTTTCGCCTTTATGCCGGCGCGCCCGTCCCATTTTATCGGCGATGAGCCCGGTCGCGAATGACACCGAGGGGCGCCGTGAACCGGGACATCACTCAGGGTCGCTGGAAACGGCGGATGCGAGATGGGGAAAACCGCCGATCATGAAAGCCGTTCCGCCTCGGCGCGGAGTGGTTTTTTGACTTGGAACCAATCCGCTCCTCTCGCTGTTACCTATATAAGGACCACTTCAGATGGGGGAATTCAGCGGCCCTTTCCTGATATCTCAAAATAGAAGGAGAACACAATGTCCCAAGCCTTGCAGAATGCCTACGCCTCCTATAAAGTCCGGCAGGACCTTAAGCCGAAAGGGTTGGATGGATTGTCGGAAAAACTGATCGACCAGCATTGGAAACTCTATGAGGGGTACGTGACCAACACGAACCTTCTCAATAAATTGATATGGGATGCGGCGGACGCGAACGAGGAATTGAACAACGCGAAGCACGCCGAGATCCAAAGGCGCCTCGGGTTCGAATACAACGGGATGGTCCTGCATGAATATTATTTCGGCGCGCTGAAGAAAGGCGCCGGGGAGAGGCCCTCCTCTTCCGCGGCGTCGAAGTTCGCGGAGGATTTCGGCGGGTTCGACCGCTGGAAGAAGCAGTTCACCGAGATCGGCAAAATGAGGGGCGTGGGTTGGGCCGTCTTGAATTACGACCCGTCCCTGGGCCGGCTGAACAATTTCTGGATAACGGACCATGAGGTGGGAAACATCGCAGGGTTCGTTCCCATCCTGGTCATGGACGTGTGGGAACACGCCTACGTGCTGGATTACGGAGCGTCCGCCGCGCCGGGAGCGGGAAGGGCGGCGTATTTGGAGGCGTACTTCAGGAACATAGACTGGGAGACGGTCGCGGCCCGGCTCGAGGCCGCTCGCGCGCAAAAGCCGTCGCGATAGAGATAGGGCCCCGCGCCGGCGGAAAGTTTCATCCAGGCCGTGGAATCCCTGGACCCCGCGAAGGATTCGGCGATCGCCAGATGAAGGTTCTCCCGCCCGGCGCGTCGTTCCGCGAGGGATGTCCGCCAATAAGTTAAAATAACCGCATGGATCCCAATCCCGCCGGATCGAAGTGGAAAATCATCCAGCTGCTGCGCCGCTATCACAACGTCGCGCTGTTCCTCGGCGGGTTCATCTTCGACGCCGTGACGATCGTGCGCATCGACTCCTGGCTGGACATCATGCTGCAGTTCGTGTATCTGCTGGCCTTGACGATAATCCTCGTCCTTCAATACCGTGAAAGCAAAGACGCCTGGCGTCCCAAGCGCTTCTTCTCGCGGATCTGGCGGTACAACGTCGAGGTACTGCATTTTCTGTACGGCGGTTTGCTGAGCGCCTACACGATCCTCTACTTCAAGAGCAGTTCCGGCTCTCGCCCCATCGTCTTCTTCCTGCTGATCGTCATCCTGCTCATCGTCAACGAAATGCCCCAGATCCGGAAATACGGCCACCGGCTGCGGCTGGGGCTTTACGCCTTTTGCCTGGCCTCTTACATGATCTACCTGGTGCCGATCCTGGTCGGCAGCATGGGCCCCTTCGTTTTTGTTTTGTCCCTGGCCCTGGCGGGGATCATGGTCTGGATCGTGGCCGGGATCCTGGCGCGGGGAACGGAAGACGCCCATCAAACGCGGGGACGGCTCTTCGCGCCCGCCGGCGCGGTCCTGGTCCTCATCGCCTTGTTTTACATGTTCCGGTTGATTCCGCCCGTGCCCCTCTCCGTCCAGTTCGCCGGGATTTACCACGCGGTGGAAAAGTCGCCGGAAGGATACGTGCTTAAGACGCCCCGTCCGCCCTGGTACCGGTTCTGGCGGAAGCAGTCGCGGCCGTTCCTGGCGAGGCCGGGGGATTCGATCATGTACTTCGTGAGGATCTACGCGCCCTCGCGCTTCCGCCACAACGTGCGGATCCGCTGGCTGTACCGGCAGAACGGGAAGTACGTCACGAGCGACGTCATGCCGCTGTCCGTCATCGGAGGGCGGATGGCGGGCTTTCGCGGCTACGCGGGCAAGGCGAATTACAGTCCGGGGAAATGGCGCGTGGTGGCCGAAACCGACGACGGCCGCGCCATCGGTTCGGTGTCGTTCCTGGTGGAGCCGGACGGGAGCGTCCACGAGAGGGAGTGGCTCGTCCTTCGGGACAGGAGCTGATTATTTTATTTCGAAGGTGACGTAGGCCCAGCGAAAGGCGAGGACGGCGAGGCCGAGCATGAAGGCCGCCAGTAGGACCGAGAGGAAAGACATCCAGGCGCGGCAGCGGGAGCAGTAGGGCAGGGACAATTCCTGCCAGAGCCACATCCCCGCGTGGAACGGCCCCAGCGCCATGGCGCCGGGAAGTTTAATAAAAACAGGGACCCTGCGATCCTCGCCTGCGGCGAGGATTTTTTTACAGCGTCCGCATATGTTTATGGCATGGGCCTCGGTCGTTGTCAGGCCTCGACGATGGTGGAAAATCCGCCGTAGGTCATGCGGTTCACGTCGAAGGGCATTTCCTTCATGTCCCCCATTTTCTCCATCTCCTTCATCACTTTGGCGTTGACGCGGTCGCGGTGTGCCCGCGATTTGTAAACGATGTAGGCGAAGATCACGGTTTCACCGGGCTTGGCCTTCGCCAGGCGGGGGAACGGAAGACCGCACCCCGGCTGCACCCTAAAGTCTTCGCCGACGCACTCCTTGTAATCCAGCGCGCCGTGTTTCATCCACGCTTTTTTACCAAACTCTGCCATGCGCTTGTAGGCTTTCAGGTTTTTCCTGGGAATGGGAATGACGAATCCATCGACGTATGACATGGGAATCCCTCCGATCAGTTAATTGAGGCCAATTCTCTAATTGGTTGCTTTCTTCCGCCGCATCAACGCGTCGAGGCTCCAGGCGCCGCCGCCGTGGGCCGCGTAGAGGAGGAATATGAAGCAGAACAGGACCGCCGGTTCGCCCTGGTTCTGGATCGGCCAGAAGCCGCTGGGCTGGTGGAACTGGAAATAGGCGACGGCCATTTCGCCGGAGATGATGAAGGCGACGGGCCGCGTGAAGAGCCCGAGAAGCAACATTGCGCCGCCGACCAGCTCCAACAGTCCGCCGATCCCCATCTGGGACATCAGCGCGGGCTTTCCCCCGAACTGCGCGGGGACGCCGCCGAACCAGTTGAGGACCTTCATGCCGCCCGCCTGCATGAACAAAAGCCCGGAAACGAAGCGCAGCAGGAAGAACGTGATTTTATTCGCTTTTTCCATCATGATTGACTTCTCCTTGTGGGGATGGTATTTACCGCCGTTCGTGGGAACGCTGCGGCTTACGACCGCTCTGCGCCGGATTCCACCAGCGTTTTCATCTGGGCCAGGCCCTTATCGAAATCGCCGCCGACCATCTTGTCCATGTCCATGACCAGGTGGACGGCCTTCGCCATGAAGTTGTTTTTTCCGGACATGGCCCAGGTCACGACGGTTTGGTTGCCCTCGGGGACGAAGGTGAATTCCGTTTCGTTGCTGGCGGAGAAGGGCTTCAGAAATACGAGCCGGATGCGGACGAGCTCGGGCGCGCGGCTTTCCGTGATCGTCATGCTCCCTTCTCCGACCTTTTTGTTGCCGGCCCAGGCGTAGGACGCGCCCACGCCGGACTCCGGGCCGGTGAAGGTTTTCTTCATGCCCGGGTCCAGCTTCTCCCAGGGCGACCAGCCGGCCCAATTCCGAAAATCGTTCACTTGTTCGAACACCGCTTCCGGCGGGGCGGATATCGTCGTGGCGCGCGCGACCCGGAACTCGTCGGGCTGCAGCCTTACGATTATGGTGATGATGGCGGCGATCACCAGGAGGGCGATCACTATTTTTTTAAACATGGAGCCTCCATATTTTATGGATGAGATTTTTGCGCAAATTATCAGCCCGGACCCATTGACGTGGCCAACCTCGACTATGATACTCAAGAATTGCGGGGGGCCGAAAGAGGGAATTAGGTAGAATGCTGCCATGCCTTCGTTTCCGGGAATGAGATATGTTTTTCGATGGACGCTTTTAGGCGCATTGGTCGTTTTTGCGGCGGCCGGTTTGGCCGGAGGCGGAGAGCTGAGCGTGGCGTTCATCGATTGCGGCCGCGGCGACGCGATCCTCATCCGGACGCCGGCGGGGGAGAATGTTTTGCTGGATGCCGGCCCGTCTCCCCAACAGGCCCGCCGCGAGGGCCGTCCCGGGGCGGTGCGGAAGTATCTCCGCAAAGCGGGCGTCAGGCGTTTGGACGCGGCCATCCTTTCGCACGGACACCCCGACCACGCCGGCGGATTTTCCTCCGTCATCCGGTCCTTTCCCGTCAAAAACTTCTACGAGTCCGGGCGCGCGGACGTTTCTCCCGAGTATCGAGGCCTTCAGCGTACTCTGCGGCGAAAAGAGATCCGGCGCGTCCTGGTCAAAGCGGGCGACGTCGTCAATTTGGACACATCCGTCGACATCCAGGTGCTTTGGCCGGACGAGACGCCTCCGGGCGGCGACCTGAACGACAATTCCCTCGTGATCAGGCTGACCTACGGGGAGACGTCCGTCCTTTTTCCGGGGGACGTGGGCGCTGGAGCGGAGGAAGCGTTGGTCCGGCGGTACGGCGAATCTTTGGAAAGCGGGGTCCTGAAAGTCCCCCATCACGGGCTGGGTTCCTCCGCCTCGGCCGGTTTCCTCCTGAGCGTCAAACCGGAAATCGCGGTCATCTGCATCGGCGGCGGAGTCCAGCCGGACGCGGCGATTCTGGAACGTTTGAGTGAATCCGGCGCGCGGGTTTATCGGACGGACCAGGCAGGGACGGTCCGGGTCGTCTCCGACGGAAAAACTTGGGAGGTCCGGTGACGCCGGAGCGCCGTTCGCTTTTTTTCGCCTGGGCGGCGGCCGGTTACCTCGCCCTGATTTATTCGACGCTGGGCGCGATGCGGGATATTCAGCTGGTTTTTCAGAAAACGGCCGGCGCGCTGGCGTCTTCGATCATCAACGCCGCGATCCTTTTGTGCGGAGGGATCCTGTTGTGGGGGCGGCGCGTGGTTCTCCGGTCTCAACGGCGGTGGATCTGGGCGCTGCTGGTGGGGGCGGGTTATATCGCCGCGTCGCGATGGCTCCCCGTTTCGGAGGAGAAGTTTCACTTGGTCCAGTACGGTTTTTTGTCGTTCCTCGTCACGGAGTCCCTTCGGGGACGCGCCGCGCCCTGGGCCCGGCACGCGATGTCCTTTGCGATCGTATGCCTCGCCGGGACCCTGGACGAAGCTATCCAGTATTTCCTTCCGAACCGCGTCGGCGACGTCCGCGATGTGATCATTAATTTCGTGTCCGCCGGGCTGGCCCAGGGGGCCCTGGCGATTTTGGATTCCGATAAAAAATAATTTAGCGACACGGTTTTACCGACGGAAAACAGGGTATAATACCTGTTCTTTGTGCAGAATAAATCCGATGTAACGGGAATCCTCAAAGAGGCGTCATGCTAATGAAGGCGGATCAAACCAATCCTTCCGTTGACCTTGAGTGGGAACAGGCCATAGAAAACTGTTCCTACGCGACATTTTTCCATACCCGCGCCTGGGCGCGCATTTTGGTGGCTGGTTTCGGCCGGTTGTTCCACCCCTCGCCGAAAATCATTCCGCTGGGGCAGGGGAAGCGCGGCATTCTTCCGTTGATGGAGACCGAGTATCAAGGGAAAGGTTTTTTCCGGGCTCTTCACGCCGGCGCCCTGGGTGTGTATGGCGGACCCCTTTTGCCTGACGGCGGTGCTCCGAGGGTCGTAAAAGAAATACTCTCCGGGTTACATTCCGCACAAACGTCAAACGTGTTTATTTTTGGAAACCCATACGCGCCCAGTGAATTTCAAAATCTCTGGGAAGATCCGCGCCGAGTTGTCCAATTCACGCAGATTGTCGATTTTCAAGGCATGCGAGACGAAAATGACCTCTTTTCCATCTATTCCAAGAGCGTGAGGAAGAGGATCCGGGCGGTTCCTGAGACCCGCTACGTGGTGCGCCCGGCGGCGTCAATCGAAGACGTGCGCTCCGTGGAACGAATATATCGAGAGAGGTTGGCTCAATGGGGCGATCGCGCCACGAATTCTCATCCACTCAGCCTATTCGAAGCTATTTATAATTTGGGCGGGGAAGCCGCCAGGATTTGGATCGTTGAGAGCGGCGGTGAAATCGTGGCCGGCAATGTCAATTTTTATTTCCGAAACACCTGCGTCGATTGGCTTCATATTTGCAATAAAGATCACCTCCCGATGGGCTTAAGTCATTATTTTACCCATTGGTTGGTCCGGGACGCCTGGTCCCGCGGTTATTCTGTTTATGATTTCAATCCCAGCGGTGGCCATGAGGGCGTGGTTGCTTTCAAGCGCAGCTTCGGTGCTGTTGAAAAACCGTTCAGCGGATATTCGTGGGGGGGAAGTTACTTGTACCAAATGTTTAATAAGATGTCGTTTCTGCGGACTCGCTACCTGGCCTCGGCGATTCCCTACGTCGGTGAAGATTTAGGGGTCTTTCAGTTGCTCACAATGGGATAAAAGATTCAAGCGACCGTAAAACAAAAGGCGTCCCCCGCGAGGAGGACGCCTTTTGTTTTAATACGCTTGTGTTAAGCCGGCTGTTTGAGCGCGTTCAGTGCGGCGTCGTAGTTGGGCTCCTGGGTGATTTCCGGGACCTGTTCGGTGTAGACGACTTTGCCGCTCTCGTTGAGTATGACCACGGCACGGGACAGGAGCCCCGCCATGGGGCCGTCGGCGATGCGCGCGCCGTAGGCCGTTCCAAAGGAAGAATCGCGCAGCTCGGACGTCGTGATCACGTTGTTAATGCCTTCGGCGCCGCAGAACCGCTTCAGCGCGAAGGGAAGGTCGCGGGAGACCCCGAGGATGACGGTGTTGTTCAGCTTCGCGGCCTCCTGGTTGAACTTGCGCACGGACGCGGCGCAGACGCCGGTGTCGATGCTGGGGAATATGTTCAGGATGACCTTCTTGCCGGCGAAGTCCTTCAAGCTGACGTCGGACAGGTCGGCCTTGGTGAGTCTAAAGTCGGGCGCCGCGGATCCGGTCGCGGGAAGGTTCCCGGCGGTGTTGATCATGTTTCCTTTGAGTTTGATCTGGGCCATATTTTCTCCTTGGGGATGAGGTAACTTTACCTGAATTATATACTTTGCGGACCGGCGGCGTAAGCGGCTTTGGAAAGTGTTTTTTTATATATGATATGCCCATGGACGTACTAATATTTTCTTCGGAAAGCGGCATGCGGACGCTGGGCGTCTTGCCGCTGCTTTTTTTTGCGGCCATGGTATGGACCCATTGGCGAAAGGGAAAGATCTCGGAGTGTCTGTGGATGTGCCACGTCTCGAACCTCCTCCTGGCCGCGGGGATGCTGTTCGATCAGCCGGTTTTGATCCAGGCGGCCACGCCGTGGCTCATCCTGGGCGTCCCTCTCTGGATTTTGGACATGCTCTTTTCCCGCTCCCTGATCCCCGCTTCGGTCGTGTCCCACGCCGGCGGGACGGCGGTGGGCCTGTTCGCCCTCAGCCACGCCGGCGCCCGTCCTTCCATGTGGCTGTCCTCTTTTGTTTTTTATCTCGCCATGCAGCTTGTTTCCCGCTGGCTGACCCCGCACCACCTCAACGTCAATCTCTCGCAGCGGACCTATGATGAAGTCCGGGGATATTTCCCGAATTACGGCGTTTTTTGGGTTTCCGCCACCGGCCTGACGGCGGTCGTCCTTTGGGGCCTTTCCTATGTATTGAACCGTTGTTTCTGATGGGGAAAGTTCGGTGACCCGGAACCCCTATAAACGCGACCCCGGCGAGACGCCCTATACCCCGCCGGGCGGGCTCCCCTCCGTGACCCCGCCTTCCGCCGACATCTACGCGGCCATGGGGGAGGACAACATCTTCCGCTTGTGCGAGGATTTCTATTCCGCCCTCGAAAAGACCGAGATCCGCCCCATGTTCCCGGAGGACATGAAGGAAGCGTCGAAGAGGCTGGCGGCGTTCCTGGTTTTCCGTTTGGGCGGGCCGCCCCTCTACCAACAACGCCACGGCCAGCCCATGCTCCGGGGGCGGCACATGCCCTTCCGGATAGATGAAAAATCCCGCCTGATCTGGCTGACGGCTTTTCGGGAGATATTGGTCGTCGCACAGGAAAAATATAAATTCCCCAAGGAACACCTGCCCGGATTCCTGGATTTCCTGGAGAAATTTTCCTTCTGGATGGTGAACGCCGCCTAGCTGAAAACGGTGTAGGATTTCTCGAATAAAAAAAGGCTGTGCCGCCCGAAGCGACACAGCCTTTTATATTGAACGGCGGCTTGTTGAATTAGAAGGACGCCCTGACGCCGAGGGTGACGGTGCGGCCCGCGGTTCCGTAGCTGAACACCTGCTGATATTCTTTGTCGGCCAGGTTTTCGACGCGCCCGAACAGCCGGAGATAGGGAAGGACTTGATAGGACGTCCCCAGGTTTATGAGGGTGTAGGAACCGAGCACGACCCTTTGGGACGGGAAGCCGGTGAAGTCCGTATCGAAACGGCGTCCCACGAAGACGCCATCGAGGTGGACGTTCCCTTTGGTGGAAAAATCATAATCCACGGAAGCGCCGGACTGGTTCCGCGGGCGGCGGATCAGCCGGTCGCCCGTGGAGACGTCCTCCGCGTGGGTGATGGTGTGGTTGGCCCGCAGCGTGAGCCCGTCCATGGGGCGGCAGCGTGCCGTGAACTCCCATCCGCGGGTCATGGCCCTGTCCCGGTTCGCGTATTGGCCCAAACCGCCCAGAGCCGCGGCGTCGAAGTCGATGAGGTCTTCGAAGTCATTGCGGAAGAACGTCGCGCCGATGGAGCTACGCCCGCCGTAGAATTCCTGCTCTACGCCGGCGTCCCATCCTTTGCTTCTCTCCGGATCCAGGTTTGCGTTCCCGTAGAGAGAAAACAACTGGTAGAGGGACGGCGCTTTGAAGCCCGTTCCGTAGGTGCCCTTCACTTTCGTGTATTGAAGGGGCCAGTAAGCCGCGGTGGCGCGATAGGTCCCGACGGAACCGAAGCGGCTGTGTTTGTCCACGCGGCCCCCCACCGTGCCGAAGAAGGAATCGCCCACTTTGAGCTGGTCCTGTGCGTAGAAGCCGTTGGTGTACGCCGTTTCCCGGTCGAAGCTGCTGACGAAGGGGCCGAAGAAACTGGTGGAGACGGAATCGAACCGGCCGATCTCCTGTTCGAGGTCCGCGCCCAGGGTCAGCGTGTTGAACTTCACGAAGCGGAAGTCGTGCTGCCAATCCTGCTTGATGATGCTGCTTTTGTAGGCGGCGTGGAGCGAGTCCAGCGGGTGCGCCGCGTCGGTGAAGTCGTCATAGTTCCGGTCGTGGTGCGTGATGGAAAACCCGATCTTCTGGTCCCAGATGTCATCGAACAGAGACAGTTGTCCCTGGCCGCGGGCAAAGATCTCGCGCACGTCGGCGACATAGTTGGGATCGTCCTGCCCGGAGCTGTCGTCAAGATTATTGTGAGACGCGTTGTAGCGCGACGTGAAGTCGATGGATGAGTTTTTCGTAGGGACGAAGCCGAGCCGCGCTGAGGCCGACGTGTTGCCGTAGCGGTCCGTCTCGCTGTTGCCGCGGGAGTCGTCGGCTTGGGAAAAACCGGCGGTATCGAAGCGGGACGCCTGCACGGCGTAGTTCACTTTCTCGGTGCCGCCTCTGATGCCTGCCTGCTCGCGGGAGGTCTGGTAGGTCCCGCCCTCATACTGGACGAACCCCTGCGGAGCGCCCACGCCTTTCTTGGTGATGATGTTGATCACGCCGCCCATGGCGTCGGAGCCGTACAGGGTGCTCTGGGGGCCGCGAATGATTTCGATCCTCTCGATGTTGTCCACGCTCAGGTGCGCGAGGTCGAAGAAGCGGCTGGTGGTGCTGGGGTCGCCGGTTTCGATGCCGTCGATCATGATCAGTGTGTGGCCCGAGTCGGCGCCGCGGATGAAGACGGAAGAGGGGCTGCCCACTCCGCCTGACTGGACCGTGTTGAGGGCGGGTTGAATGCGGAGCAGGTCGAGGACGTGGGTCTTCTGGCTGTTCTGGATGTCTTTTTGGTCGATGACGCTTACGGCGCTGGCGATATCCCGTTCCGAGGTCTCCAGCCGCGTGGCGGAGACGAGCAGGGCCGCGCTGACGATCGTGGGATCGAAGGCGTGGCTGGGAGCGGATAGGGCGAGAGTGATGGCTACGGATAGGATGGCGGAAAGTCTTTGACGGCGCATTGGAATTCTCCTTGTTCCCCCCGAGGGGATATGAAATAAAAAACCCACTTCCAACGCGGAAATGGGTAACGGAGAATCAAACGCCGTAGATGCCGGCGGCCTCCCTATAAATAGGAACAACGCTACCGGCGAGCCCTTCCCGCGAAGGAAAATCTACCTTTTAGTCGACCGGACTTAGACGCGTTTGCGCGCGCCCATTACCGTTGCGGGGCAGTCCCGGAATCACACCGGGTTCCTCTAAAAGGGAGTGAGCGAAAGAACTGGCCTGAGTATGAGAAATTAATCGGCGGGTGTAAAGTAAAAATAATTGGAACTGTTTTGTGGATAGGGGCGTTCCCTTAATTTCAAGCTTGACAGGTGGCGCGGCTGACTTCTATAGTAGTGTTTCGTTTCTTCCACTGAATGAGACGCTAAAACCCGTTCACTCATAACAACACATGAAGCAATCCCCCATGGCGCACGCGCGTACAATATATGGATTCGTCATTTTACTTGCCCTTTTGGGAGCGGCGTCCTTTGGGTTCGGGGCTGCTCCGGCGGGTCCGTCCCCGGTCACGCTCCGCCAATGTTACGAATGGGCGAAGGCGCGGAACGAGGACCTCAAGATCCGGCAGGAAGACATCGTCCAGTCCAAGGCCCGCGCCCGCGCGGCCCTGGGCGGCGCCTATCCCAGCGTGGACTGGAAATGGACGGACACCTGGCAGGACCCCAAGGGCGTGGACAAGCTCGAGTCCCGGGGGTTCAGCGGGTTCGTGGAAAAGAGCCAAATCGATTCCCGGTTTTCCGTCAACCAGCCGATTTTCTCCGGGTTGAGGGAATTTTCCGCCTACAAGGGGTTCAAGCGGGAAAGCGCCAAGAACGCGCTGCTGCTGGAAAGGGCCGACAAAGAACTTTTCGCCAGGACGGCCGACGTTTTCTACACGGTGGTGCTGCATGAGACCGACCGGGAAAACACCGAGGCCTCGCTCCGCCTGGCCCAGGACCGCGTCAAGGACCTGGGCCGGTTCAAGCGCCTGGGCAAGGCCCGGGACAGCGAAGTGTTCACGGCCGAGGCCCACGCCGCCGCGCTCAAGGCCCGCCTGCAGCAGATCCAGTCCCGCCTCGGCTCCGCCCGCGAGGAGCTTTCCTATTTAACCGGCCAGGACCTCTCCACCCTTCCGATTTTGGACGAAATCCCCAACCCGCCGGACGTCAGCGACCTGGACGCATTCCTGGTCCAGGGGAAGAACCGCACGGACCTGCAGGCCCAGCGGGAAGACGTCGCCGCGCGCCGGCTCCGGATCCGGTACGAGAAGGGGTCCTATTGGCCGAGCGTGGACGTGACCGGGAATTATTACACGCAGCGGGCCACCTTCCTCGAAGACATTCAGTGGGACGTGATCCTGGCGCTGGAGGTCCCGCTTTTCCAGGGGGGAGCGGTTTCGGCCCGCGTGAAGGAAGCCACCGCCGCCTATCGCCAGTCGATCCTCACGCTGCAGGCCATGGAGCGCGAAGTCTATCACTCCATCCGGCAGACCCACGGCGAACTCCTTGCCGCCATGCGGGAAACCCAATCCTTGGAAGAGGCCTCCGCGGCCGCGCAAAAAAGTTATGACGCGCTGCTGGACGAATACAAGCTGGGCCTGGTCACGAACCTGGACGTCCTGCAGGCCCTCGACCTGTTGCAGGCCCAGAACAGCGCCCGCGACGCGGCCCGCGTCAACATGAAGATGTTGTTCATCCGGCTCAACGTCACCGTGGAGAAAATGGCGTCATGAGACTTTCCGACATATCCATCAAGAACCCCGTCTTCGCCTGGATGCTGATGATCGGCATGATCCTGTTCGGGATCATCGGCTTCACGCAGATCGGCAAGAGCATGCTGCCGGACGTGGATTTCCCGGTGCTCACCATCTCCACGAAATGGGAAGGCGCCTCGCCCGAGGTGATGGAGACGGAAGTGGTGGACACGATCGAAGACTCCATGACGTCGGTGAAGGGCGTCAAGAAGATTTCGTCCGTCACCCGCCAGGGCCAGGCCATGATCACCATCGAGTTCGAGCTCAAGACCGACGTGGACGTGGCGCTCCAGGAAGTGCAGAGCAAGATCTCCCAGACCCAGTACGAGCTTCCCAAGGACATGGACCCGCCGATCATCAGCAAGATCAACCCCGACGACCAGCCGTTCATGTGGATCTCCCTCTCCGGCGACCGCCCGGTGCGGGACATGATGGAGTACGTCAACGACGACCTGAAGGACAAGTTCACCACCATCCCGGGCGTGGGCGACATCTTCCTGGGCGGGTTCATCGAACCGTCCGTCCGCGTCTGGCTCGATCCGGAAAAGATGCGCCAGCGCGAGATCACCGTGGACGACGTCCTCGCCGCTCTGCGCAACGAGCACACCGAGCTTCCGGCGGGATATCTGGCCACCCAGGAAAAAGAATGGAACCTGCGGGTCATGGGCGAAGCCCAGAGCCTCGAAGATTTGGAGAACCTCATCATTTCGGACCGGAGCGGCCGGCCCATCTACACGCCGTTCCGCTTGAAGGACGTCGCGGAGATCGAGGACGGGCTGTCCGATCCCCGCGGCATGTCGCGTGTCAACGCGCGCCCGGCGGTCGGGCTCGGGATCCTGAAACAGCGCAACGCGAACATGGTGGACGTGGGCACGCGGGTCAAGGCGCGGGTCGAGGAACTGCAAAGCACCCTGCCCAAGGGGATGATCCTGGCCGTCAACTACGACGGGACCAAGTTCGTCGAAGACTCGACCGAGGAACTGAACTTCAACCTCATCCTGGCCGCGGTCCTCACGTCCCTCATCTGCTGGCTGTTCCTCGGGTCCTGGAGCTCGGCGGTCAACATCATCCTGGCGATCCCCACGTCGATCCTGGCGACCTTCATCGTCCTCTATTTCCTCGGCTACACGCAGAACACCTTCACGCTGCTCGGGCTGACGCTCGTCATCGGCATCGTGGTGGACGACGCCATCATGGTGCTGGAGAACATCGTGCGCCACCGCGAGGAGGGGGAGTCCCAGGTCCACGCCGCCCTCCTGGGCGCGCGGGAGATCTATTTCCCGGCCATGGCCGCGTCCGTGGCCATCCTGGCGATCTTCGTGCCGGTGCTGTTCGTCAAAGGCGTGATCGGCAAATACTTCATGCAGTTCGGCGTCACGATCTCGGCGGCCGTCATGTTCTCGCTGCTGGAGGCGCTGACGCTGGCGCCCATGCGCTGCGCGCAGTTCCTGAAGGTCGGCGAGCACCGCGGGCCGTCGAAATGGGTGGACAACGCCGTGGAGTGGATGACCGTGAAGTACAAGCAGGTCCTGTCCTGGATATTCGATCCGGCCGCCGCCGGCCACGGGCCCCGGAACGTCCCGACGAAGACGTATTCGTTCTTCATGACGCTCGTCCTGGCCGCCATCGCCCTCGGCGCCGGTCTGGCGTTGAACGCCGGGATCTTCATGGCCGGGCTGAAACTTTTCCACGTCGAAAAACCGATGCCGTGGGCCGTGGGCCTGGCCGTGGCACACATGATGTTCTGGCCGGTCTTCGTTTCCTGGAGGCACCATCGCTTCAGCCTCTGGAAGCCCTACTGGGGTTTCTTCACCGCGATCTATCGCCACATGACGGACCGCCCAGTCGTGATCGTGACCGCGGCATCGTTCATCTTCCTCGCGTCGCTGTCGCTCTTCGGGGTCATTAAAAAGGAACTGATGCCGTCCCAGGACCAGAGCATGCTCCTGGTCTCGCTCGAAACGCCCGTGGGGTCGTCCCTCCAATTCACCGACGATACCTTCAAGAAAGCCGAGGACTACATCCTGAAGCGCGGCGAGGTGGAGCGCTACTACACGGCGGTGGGCGGTTTTGAGGGCGGAGAGATCAACTCCGGCATGATCTTCGTCACTTTGAAGCAGCCGAAGGAACGCCCGGTCCCGCAGGGGCGCAAGAAGCCGTTTTCCCAGTCGGAACTGATGGCCGAGTTCCGGCGCGACCTGGGCGCGATCCAGGGCGTTTCGAAGGCGTTGTTGATCGACCTTTCGCAGGGCGGCAATGACGCGGGCAGCGGTTTCCCCGTCGAGTTCACCCTTCAGGGGCGCGACTGGGGCCAGCTGGCCGACCTCAGCGAAAAGTTGCAGGAAAAGATGAAGGCGTCGGGCATGATGGTGGACGTGAACTCGAACTACAAGCTCGGCATGCCGGAGGTGCAGATCTGGCCCGACCGGCAGGAAGCCGCGCTCCGCGGCGTGAGCGTCGCCTCCATCGGCAACGCGGTGAACGCGACCCTGGGCGGCGTCCGCGCCGGAAAGTTTTCCAAGGGCGGCCACCGCAACGACATCCGCGTGCGCTTCAAGCCCGTCGACCGGACGAAGAAGGAAGACATCGGCAAGATTTTGGTCCGGAACAACCGCGGCCAGGTCGTGCCGCTGCCTCAGGTCGTGAACGTGACCGAGAAGCAGAGCCTGCTCAGCATCACGCGGCAGAACCGTTCCCGCGCCATCACGCTCTACGCCAACGTCGCCCCGGGGAAATCCCAGGCCGAGGCACTGGCGGCGGTGAAGCAGATGGGGAAGGAGCTTCCCGAGGGCGTCCGGCTCGTCCCGTCGGGCGCGGCCGAGACGTTCCAGGAGGCCTTCGTGGGCCTCGTGTTCGCGCTGGTCCTGGGGGTCATCGTGGCCTACATGGTCCTGGGCGCGCAGTTCAACAGTTTCATCCACCCCGTTTTGGTTTTGATCGCCCTGCCCTTCAGCGTCACGGGCGCGGTTCTGGCCCTGGTGATCGGGAACCAGTCCCTCAACATGTTCAGCATGATCGGCCTCGTGCTTTTGATGGGCATCGTGAAGAAGAACTCCATTTTGCTGGTGGACTTCACCAACGAGCGGCGGAAGAAAGGCCTTTCCGTCACGGACGCTTTGGTCGACGCCTGCCCGATCCGGCTGCGGCCCATCGTCATGACCTCCGTCGCGACGATCTCCGCCGCCATACCGCCCGCCCTGGCGCTCGGCCCCGGCGCCGAGACCCGCGTGCCCATGGCGCTGGTGATCATCGGGGGCGTGGCCGTCTCCGCGTTCCTCACTCTCTTCGTCGTCCCCTGCGCCTACAGCCTCATGGCCCACCTGGAATCGCACAAACACGACAAGCAGCTGAAGGAAGCCCTACGCGAACTGGGCGAGCTCCCGCCCGCCTAGCCGGCTTCCCATCCATTACGGGCCGCGACGCCTTTCCGACGGAGGTTTGACATCGTCGACGGAAAGCTGTCTAATGTACTGGACAAAGGTTCGACCTATTCGCCGACAAGAACGCCCAGGGAGGTGGTTTGTCCTGGGTTTGTTTTATTTTCAGGCGGCGGAACAATTTGATGCGGAGGAATGAATGCGTCCCTTTCGGATGAGAAGTCTGCTCGACAGCCTGTTGTTTCTGGGGATCGCCACCGCCCTCAATTACGCCTGGCTGATCAACAACCCCGCTTTCCGCGATTGGCCCTGGCACCCGTACCTGATGATCATCGCCCTCATCGGTTTGTTCTACGGCTTCTGGGAAAGCCTCGCCTGTCTCTGCCTCTGCGCCCTGTTCTATACCACGCAGTTGACGGTCCTGGGCATGCCTCTGGAGGCGATCTTCGCCGGCCAGGACGCCCGGAACCTTTTCGCTTTCCTTCTGGCTTCTCTTTTCTTCGGCGAAACGGGCGAGCTTTACAGACGGAACATCGAAATGTCCCGCGAACGCGCCCTCGCGGCCGAGGCCGCGAAGAACAAAACCGCCGACGAGAACCAAAGCCTTTGGGAAGTCAACCGCGAGCTGCAGGAGCGCGTGCGTTTCATGGAGTCCCACCTGACCACGCTGCGGGAGACGTCGGACCGGCTTCAGTCGCTTGACGAGCGGAATGTCCTGGACGGCGCGCTGGAATTCCTGATGAAGATGACCGGGGCCGAGGGCGTGTCCCTGTATCTGCTGGACGGGAAGAACAACGCTTTCTGGCGGCAGGCATCTATCGGCAAATCCCCTGAGCCGGCGAACCCGGTTTCCGTCCCCGCCGATGCGTTCCCGTTCAACCGGCTCATGCAGAAGCCGGCCGTCTATTCCGTGCGCGAAAAACCGGACCGCGCGGGCGGCGGGTCCGCATTGAGGTGGATGGCCGCCATGCCGCTGCTGCGGCGGGGCATGCCGGAAGGCGTCTTCTTCGTGGAGACCATGCCGCTCCTCCGTTTGACCGAGCAGCTTTTACAGGACATGGAAGCCGTTTCCGAGGTCGTCAACCGCTGCGTGGCCAACGCGCAGGTCTTCCAGGCTAAGACCGAGTCCGCCCCGGCGGGCGGCGTGCTTGTGTCCGGGGACCTGTTCCGCGATCTCGTCGATAAGGAACTGATGCGGACCCGCCGCCATAAATCCGCGGCCAGCCTTTTGAGTTTCCGGATCAACGGTTACGAAGGCCTGCGCGAAAGGATGGGCGAGGACGTGGCGCGCTTCATCCTCGACCGCGTCATTCAGATCGCCGGCAGGAACAAACGACAGACCGATGTGCTTTGCCACCTCGGCGCGGGACAATTTTCCATGCTCATGCCACACACATCGCCGGACCAGATCCATCCCTTCATTTACCGGACGCGGGAAGAAACGGCCCAGCTCCCCCTGGACGGTTCATCCGAAGAGCGCGTCGGCCTTTCCTTCGGCGTCTACGGCCTGGACGAAAAAACCAGCGACGCCGTGGACGTCATCCAGGGCGCGGAGCGCATGCTGAAGGAATCCTTCGAAGGCGGGAACAACTAGAAGGCCAATTCATCCATGACGGCCCAAACCCCCACCCTTAAAACCCATAAAAAGATGGGATTGGACATCCTGCCCTACCGGATCCTCGTGCGGCACTGGAGCCCGAAAGAGCGCATGCGTTTGAACCAGGCGCTTTACGACAGCGGCCACGCCGAGGCGAGTCGGATCCTGCACGAATCCCTGGGCGCGCGGGAAGAGCCGGTCCGTCTGTTCGCGGCCCAGGCCCTGGAGTTCATCTCGACGCGGCGCTTCGCGGCCATCGAGTCCCTGCGCGCGGCGCTGCGCAAGACGCCGAACGACGCGTCCCTTCGCCTGGAGATCGCCGACCGGTTGAAAGAGTACGCGGAGGAAGGCGTTTTCGTGGATTCGATCCGCCACCATTTTTTCCGCGAAGCCGCGGAGCATTTGTCTTTGGCCCTGGCGAAATCGCCGGAGGCGCCGGCTTTCCTGTTCCGGCTCGGAGAGCTCCATTTCCTTTTGGGCGAGAACGCGGCGGCCGCGGAACCGCTGGAAAAAATCCTCCCCGACGCCGATGAATATCCCCGGGCCCGCTGGCTGTTGGCGGAGATCGCGTTTAAAGAGGGTCGGATCGATGCTGTCCGGGCCGAATGCGCGCGGCTGTCCGGTTTCGCGATGCCGCCGGAGATCCATCGGGCGGTTCAGCATTGGAAGGCCCAATGAGCGGCTCCTTCGCCCGCCAACGCCGCTGGATCGGTTTTTCCGCGTTCTTCGCCGCGAGCCTGCTGCTTCCCTGGTCCCTGCGCACGCTTTTCTCCCAGCCGTCCGGTCCGCTCGCGGAGCGGCGGGAATTCCCGCCCGAGCAACCCGTCTGGGGCGATCCTTCCGGCGACGCCGAATCCGTCCGCGCGCGAAATTTCGAAAACAATCTGGCCTGGGTCCGCGGCGGCACGACCGAGGTCCCGTACGATGGGATCATCGGTCCGCCGGGCGATGGGGCGGAGGATGGATCCGCCGATGCGTCCGGGGCGGCGGACCCCGCCGTCGCGGAAGTCCTCTCCCCGGGGATATACGCCGCCTACATGCGATCCTGGGACAGCCTGGACATCGTCCGCCGGCGCGACGAGCTGGGGATCTATATTTATCCGTCTCCCCGGACGCGCCTGGAAGCTTACGTCAGCCGCCACCGTTTCACCGACGACGCCGACGCGATCGAAGGGCACGGCGGCGGGCTGCGGGCGGCGCAGATCGTCGGCGACCGCGTCTTCCTGGAAGAGGGGATCGGCGTCAACGGCTACGACGGGATCCGCCGGTCGGTCGAAGGGTACGCGCGGGCCGGCTATTCGCCGCGGGAAAACCTTTTCCTCAGTTTGGACGCGCGGGTGGAGGACGTGTGGGAGCGCCTGCCCAATATCCGCGACGGGCTCCGTTTGTGGAGCGTCTCTCCCTATCTGTATTTCTCCTTCCTGACGAACTATTGGGTTTCCGGCTATTGGTCCCTGGGGTATTTCAGCGACCACAACTTCCGCCAGGTGCTCGAGGGCGAGCTGGGGCGTTTCCTTTCGCGCAAGATCGGGCTCAGCGTTTCGGGCGGCGTGCAGACCTACCAGTTCCGCGAGCCGCGCGGCACCTATTGGACGCCGTCCTATTACCAATATCTTTTCGGCCGCGTGCGCCTGTCGAAGAATTTCGAAAGCGACATCTGGGAACGCCGCGCGCGGGAGAACTTCCCTCGCCGGATCGGCTACCTGGCCGAGTACACCGCGGGCACGACCGAAAACCGCGACTTCGACCAGACCCTCCGCGGCGGCCTCTCCTTCCGCCTGTTCGACCGTTGGATCCTGCGGGCCGAGGCCTACCATCTGAACGCCAACGCGCGGTTCACGTCGGACAACTATTATGAGAACCGCATCGACGGGAGGATCGATTTTGAGTTTTAGAAATCAGGGACTAAGAGAATTTTATCCGCTCCTGCTCCCTCTCCCTGGAGGGGAGAGGGTCGGGGTGAGGGGAGTCTTACGGGCGGTCCTTGGTATCGTATTGCTTGTCTCATTCTTAACCGCACGTGTCGACGCTTTTCCCTCCTCCCCCGACGGATGGCAGGAGATCAAGCGCCGCGTGCTCGTCCTCTACAAAAGCTCCGAAGGCGATCGTCCGGACTTCAACCGCGCCGCCGGATTGCTGGAGCAGCCCCTCGACAGCCTGGGCCTCGTGGCGGATTATTACGATATCGACGCCGGGTTCCCGTCGGAGGAAGCGATGTCGCCCTACCGCGGCGTGGTGACCTTCTTCAACGGTCCGTCGATGAAAAATCCGGAAGCCTACGCGGACTGGTTCGCCGGGCAGGTCCGCGCCGGCCGGCGCATGGTCGTCTTCGGCGATTACGGCGCGTTCACGGACCGCGGGACGGACCGCTTCATCGCGCACAAGGACGTCAACCGGGCCTTCGGCGCCCTCGGGCTGGAGTATGACGGCTTCTGGGAAGAGCGGACGGGGAACCTCGTGCTGCGGAGCGTCGACAACGAATTCATGGCCTTCGAAGAGCCCGTCCACGAGAAGGAGCTGAACGAATACATCCTGGTCCGTTCCCGGAACCCGGCCAACCGCGTTTTTCTCTCGGTCGCCCGCGCCGACATGGACGACAGCGACAGCGCCTTGGCCGTGGCCACGCCCTGGGGCGGTTATGCCTTTTCGCCGCTCATGCTTTATGACTACCGTCAGGGCGACGTCGCCAAGCAGCGCTGGCATCTGGACCCCTACAAATTCCTCGCGGAAGCGCTCGGCCTCGGGGACGAGCCGCGGATGGACGCGGCGAGCCTGAACGGCCGCCGGCTGTGGATGGCGCAGGCGGACGGGGACGGGTTCACGACCTCCGCGCCGGCCAACCGGTTGGCGTCGGAGAACATTCTGGCGGTCCTGAAAAAATATTCGCTGCCCGTCACGGCTTCCGTCATCACGGGCGAGCTGGAGGACAATCCCAGGGCCAGGGACGTGGCCCGCGCCGTGTTCGCGCTGCCGAACGCGGAACCGGCGAGCCATTCCGAGACGCACCCCGTGGATTGGCTGGCCGAGGGCGTCGATCTGAAAAAGGAAATCACGGGTTCCGTCGAAAAGATCGAGACGGACCTTTTGCCAGAGGAGAAAGAAGTCCGCGTCTTCGCTTGGACCGGCTGGTGTAATCCGGGGATTGAAGCCATGAAAACGGCCCAGGCCGCGGGTCTGGTCACCATGAACGGCCTGCAAACCACCAACGGGTTCGTGAACCGCTTCGACGCGCTTTATCCGTCCCGCACCTACCTTTCCCCGCTCGTCCGCCGGGTGGGGGATTTCATTCAGTTGAACCACCGCGCCGTGAATGATTACGACCTTGCACGGGAATGGAAGAGCCCGGGCGAATACCGGCACATCATCGAGACTTTCCAGGGGACCGTCCGCAACCCGGAGATCCCCGTCCACGTTTATTTCCACTGGTACAGCGGGGCCGACGTCGCGTCGCTCGCCGCCTTGGACCGGGTATTCCGCTGGAGCGCTTCCCAGGAGATCAGCCCCGTCTTCGTCTCGGACTATGCCGACATCGTGACGGACTTCCGTGGCGCGCGGATTTGGCGTTCCGGCCCGGGGCGGTTCATCGTCCGCAACAACGGCCATTGCCGCACCGTGGTGTTTTCATCCACGACCTCCGCTGTCGACATGGAACGGTCCAGAGGCGTCCTGGGTTATGCGCCGCGCTTCGGCCAGCTGTATGTTTTCCTGGACGAAGGCCGCGAGCATGAGATCGTTCTGACGGAAGAGGAAACGTCCGCTCCGCGCGTGGTATCGGCCTCGGGCTGGCTGGAGAATTGGAAAGTCGACGGCAGCCGTTATTCTTTCGACATGAGGGCCTACGGTCCGGCGACCGTGACGCTTGCAGGCTTGAACGGTTATTATACGGTGAGCGTCCGTCCCGAAAAGCGGGCCAAGTCCGTTTCCTATCAAAGGTTCACGCGTAAGACGGAGGACGGCCTTCTCGTTTTGGAATTTTCCGCCGCCGGGCTTTCGCACATGACGGTGGAACCGACGGGCGCCGTTTATGCCATGGCGCAGGTGGCGAGCGTCCCCCTGGTGGCGGGGTTCACGTCGATCTACGCGTTTTGGTTTTTATGGCTGGCGAAGAAACGGCGGAGGGGCCTGTGAGGAAAAAGATTTGCTTGATCCTGGAGGGGACCTATCCCTACGTGCGCGGCGGCGTGGGCATGTGGGCCCACGACCTGATCCGCCGCTCGCCGCAGCATGACTTCACGGTCGTGGCCGTGACGGATTCGCCCAAGGGTCCGCGGGATGTCCTCTACGAGCTTCCGCCCTACGTGCTTGACGTCGTCACAGTGAACCTGAACAAAAAGCTGCCTTCGACCTTGACGGCGACGGCCGCCCCGCGCACTTCCGACAGCGGGCGCTTGGCCCTCGGCATCGTGGAGACGCTCAAGGAAATGGAAGCGGGCGATTTCAGCGGGCTGGAACGCCTCGTCCAGGAGTGCGACCGGACGACCTTCGCGTTCGCGGACCTCCTTTTCAACGAAGCGCTCTGGAAGCAATTCGTCGGATACGCTTCACGGCTGGACGGGGAAAACCCCTTCGCGGGATTGTTCTGGACCTGGCAGGTCCTCTTCGAGACCACGGCGCGGCTGCTGCGCGCGCCCATTCCGGAGGCGGACGTCTACCACAGTGCGTCGACGGGCTACGCGGGGCTGCTCGCCTGCCTGGCGAAGGTCCGGACCGGCAAGCCCTTCGTCCTTTCCGAGCACGGGCTCTATCTCCAGGAGCGCCAGATGGAACTGGCTTTCCACGGCGTCCTGCGCGGCGCCCAACGGGAGTTCGTCGAAGGATTTTTCTCCGGCGTGAGCCGCTGGTGCTACGGGCTGGCGGACGAGATCACCTCGCTCTGCGGACCGATCCGCGAGCACCAGATTTCCCTCGGCGCGGCCCCCGCGAAGACGTTCATCGTCCCCAACGGGATCAACGTGCAGCGCTTCGCTTCCCTGCCGCGCGTCGCGCACGAAGGTTTCCACATCGGCTTGGTGGGCCGGGTGGCGCCGGTGAAGGACGTGAAGCTGCTCATCTTCGCGGCCAAGGAGCTTTTGTCGCGGATCCCGGAGCTGCGCGTTTCCATCGCGGGCCCCTCCGCGGACCCCGGCTATTTCCGCGAATGCCAGGAACTGGTTGCGCGGCTCGGCTTGGAGCGCGTGGTGCGCTTCCTGGGTTTCGTCGACGCGGCGCGGCTCTATCCGGAGCTGGACATGCTGGTGCTCTGCAGCCTGAAGGAAGTGCAGCCCCTGGCCGTTTTGGAAGCCATGGCCGCGCGCATCCCGGTGGTGGCGACCCAGAGCGGCGGCATTCCGGAGATCCTGGGCGGCATCGGCGCGCTCGTGCCGCCCCGGAACCTGGACGCGCTGGTGAAAACCATCCGGCGCGTGTACGAGGACAAGGCGATGCGCGAGGTGATGGTGCGCCTGGGCTTCGAGCGGGTCTCCTCGACCTACGCGCACGAAAAAAGTTTGGACCAGTTCCACCGTTTCTACGCGGCGACGGAACCCGTGGTCCGGGGATAAGGGGACACCATGGCGGGCGTCGGCATCGAACTGCAGGCATCGTTCCTGAAGCGGCGGAGTTATCTCCGACTCCTGAAAATTTTCGGCTACGCCACCTCTCTGGCCGGCGGGCCGTGGCTGGTGGCCAGCATCACGGTGGCGCTGCTCTGCGTCTTCGGGATCAAGCAATATTCCTGGCATGAGATGACGCTCTTCGCCGTGGTCGTGATGTACGCCTTCGCGGGCTCGGTCCTCTTCGTCAGTCCCTTCGCCCTTTCCTTCGGGCGCTACCTGGCGGACCAGACCTTCGTCGGGCGGCTGAACCAGCGGCGGATGTTCCTGCTGCTCGAGGCCGTGATCGTGCCGCTCGCGGCGGTGACGGGGTACTTCGCGGCGCGGCATTTCCTGCCGGACAGCGTGGTCCACGCCAGCGCTTACCGCCTCCTGGCCGCGGCGCTCTTCACGTTTCTCGCGGGGCTTTGGCCGGTGATGACCTACCTTGATTTCCGGCGTCGGCTGTCGCATCCGATGATCGCCTTCGTGGCCGGATCGCTTGCCGCCCTGGCGAGCTCCTGGTGGTTCCGGCGATACCTCGACTCCACCGGCTACATGGCCGGGTTCACGTTGGGCATGGGCCTGATCTACGCCGCGCTTTTCTTTTCCGCGCTTCACCGCCCGGTGGGAGCCGCCCGCGATCTGAAAGCCGAAAAACCTTATCTCGAGGCGGCGCGGCCCAAGTTCGCGGCCCTGATCCTCATCGGCGTCTTCTACAACCTCGGCATCTGGATGGATAAGTTCGTGATCTGGTCCACGCGCGGGACCGTCGTGTGGCCCGAGAGCCCGCTGCGCGTCCTGCACGTCTACGACATCGCCACCTTCATGGCCTACCTGCTCCTGATCCCGGGCATCGCCTATTTCCTCCTGGTGGTGGAATCTTCCTTCTACGAAAAATTCCGCGAATACCTCGCCGGCCTGGAGAGCGATCCCTATCATGAGGTCGAGGAAAAGCGGGCCGGCCTGGTGCGCGGCTTGTTCCGCCAGGCGGCGTACCTCGCCGAACTGCAGGCCATCCTAACGGTGATCGCGTTTTTCATCGGGCCCGCGCTCTTCCGCACGCTCGGATTACCCGCGGAGGGCGTCCCGATCTACCGCGTGCTCATCTGGGCCGCGTCGTTCCAGGTGATGTTGTGGATGGGGATCCTCCTGTTGCTTTATTTCGAGTTCCGGCGCGAGGCGTTGCTCGCGGCGGTCGGTTTTTGTTTCGCCAACACCGTTTTGACATATGCCAGTCTGAATTCTCCCGGCTGGGTTTTAGGCTGGGGGTACGCGTTGTCTGCGCTGGCCGCCGGCGTCTTCAGCCTATGGGCGCTGCACGTACGTCTTAAGGACCTCCACCGGCATATTTTCCGGCTGCACTTCGTGGAGCCCCCGCCGGTCCTCGATGAGAGCGCGCAAGGCTAAACTCGCCGCGGCGTTCCTGTTTTGCGCTTCGCACCTCGCGGCGGCGCATCCGGCCGCCTCAACTCCTACCCAAAACGCCCCGTCCGACAAACCGGGACCACGACTAGCGTCGACGGCCTTCGCCTGTTATTACGGCTACGGCCGCCTCGAGGAACTGAAAAATTACCGCCTCGTCGTCCTCCAGCCCTCCGCCTATAATCCGTCCGATATCGCCGCGCTCAAAGAAGCGGGCGTCACCGTGCTCGCGTACATTTCCCTCGGCGAGGACGAGGAGCTGCGCCGCGGCAACGGGCGCGGCCCCGGCGGCTGGGCGGATTGGTATCTGGACGAGTTCAAGGGGGCCGGGTTCGCGTACCCGGGCCCGGACGGACAGCCGGACAAGCACGCCGCCTGGGGCTCCTACTACGTGGACCCATCCCGTTCCGGTTGGAGGAAGCGCGCGCTTCAATCGGCCGAACGATTTAAATCCGTATTTGGGTTCGACGGTCTTTTCTTGGACACGATGCTTCTCCCGCGGGACGCCTTCCGCGAAAAGACCGAGCGGCGGATGGACAAGGGAATGAAGCGCCTGCTGGCGGAGCTGCGGCGGGATTGGCCCGGCGGATACTTTTTGGGGAACAATGCCTGGGAGTTTTTAGAACAGGAGAAGTTGCTCAACGGCGTCATGCTGGAGAGCGCCCTGGGGGAAGACCCCTCCGGCTTCCAAAAGATCGGCCGTCTGGTCAAAGAGGTTCAGCAATTGAGGCCCTTGGACGCGTTCCTCCTGGAAACAATTTCTCCCGGAGCGGGGGCGAAGGCGGACGCCGTCTGCGCGACTGCCGATCTCCTGGGTTTTTCGGCCGCCCTCTACTCAGACGACGAGGCAGGCCGGTCGCTGACTGTTTTTCCGTGGAAGACGTGCGGCCCGGGTCCATCCGCGTTAAAGCGGTGACGCTATCTCATTCACTGTAACCGGTCGGCTTTACGAGGGTCATATCACTGTATAATAAAAGGATCGAGAAAGTTTTTTTCGAACACTAAACCTTGTGCGGTTCACCCGTTCAAGCGTTTTGTGTTGTTTCCTATGAGAGGAATTGTGGACATTTCTGACATAAAAGACGTCTCCGATAAGCAGTTAGTGGCCGAGGCTCAAAACGGCCAAGAGAGAGCTTTTAGCCGTTTGCAGCAAAGATATCAGGCATCGCTCTTCATTATGGTTTTTCGCCATCTCGGACATCGGGAAGAGGCGGAAGACGTCGTACAACAGTCCTTCTTGAAAGCCTATCAGCACATCAACGATTTCCGCGGCGAATCTAAATTTTATACATGGCTGTACACCATCGCGTTGAACCTTAGCCGCAACCACATACGCCAGCGCCACAGCCGCCGGACGGTTTCTTTGGACGATATGAGTTCCCAGTATGACGGTCCTCCGCCTCAGTGGATCGAAAAAGGGCCTACTCCGGAAGAGGAAGCCGACCGCCATGCCGACCTTGAAGCCATCCGGGATTCCTTGGAGTGTTTGGGGGAGGAGCAAAGGACGATCTTCGTTTGGCATTATTTCCAGCAGCTTTCGTTGGATGAGGTCGCCCGGCGCCTCGGCCGTCCCGTGGGGACCGTCAAGGTCTATCTCCATCGGGCCCGTAAGACAATTTATAAGGCCTTGACCGGCAATGGAGGGAACAAGAAATTTAAAAGCATTCTGTTTGTTGAAAGGACATCTTAGTCCCATAGATGTAATTTTATCGTCGCAGGCGTGTCGAATAAACGGGTTTCAAGGAGCGTATTCGGATGAGTCGAGTCTGGATCATAAGTTTCCTCGCCCTGATCGCCGTCTTTTTGCCGGTATGGTCGTACAGCCAGAATTGGGGTTATCAGGCCAGCGCCGGTATCGGAGCAATTTTTCTTATCTTCCTGCTCTTGAACAAGTTTCACGTTATATGACGCTATTTTAGGACGATATCATGAATGGACTTTCTCCCCTAACCGAACGGCCAAGCAACCCGATCTCCTCCCCGCTGCTTCAAAAAAGCCTTTCCGGGTTTTTATTGAAGCCCATCCTGCGATCCGCGGCGCTGTCGAACCGTTTGACCACGACCGGAAGCTCTCTGGCCGTGGGCGTGAGCGTCGCTGTTCTGATCGGGCATGCTTTGCCGACGTATTGGCAAACGTTCATCTGGTGGATAGGCCGGCCGACGGTTTTGTCCTCGATAGCTTTCATCCTTCTTGGCTTAACGCTTATTCTTGAGAATAAGCGGTTGGTTCGGCGTGATTTTTTGCTCGTCGGCGTGGGGACCTTCGTCAGCGGTTTTGTTTTTCTGCATCCATGGCTCAGGACGTTGGCTCAAAACGGGTCGCTGCCGGGCTGGGAAAAATATTTTTACCCTGGAGCGTTGACCTACAAACTCGCTGAAAGCTATTTTTCCGTCGCGGCCCTTTTCCTGTTCGGCCTTTGTCTGGCGCTTTGCCGCATGGTCACGCGTCGCCATACCCGGTTGGGGGACTACATGGGCGCGGTGCTTGTGTGCCTCGGCATGATCCATACCCTTTTCTTCCTTGGGTATTTATACGGAAAGCCGTCCTTCATCGGGGGGAATTTAGTGGCGCCGCCTTTTCCAAGCGTGTTATCGACGGGCTTCTTGACTTTGGCCCTCTTGGGGCGGCTCGGCCCGGGCTATTTCCCCATGCGGCCTATGGTGGGCCCCACCATCCCCGCCGTTCTTCTCCGTAAGTTTCTTCCCGTCACGCTGGCCGCGGTCCTCATATACTCGTTTTCCCGGGAAAGCCTTTTGGTGTTTCTGTCTCCCGCTGTCGCCACGTTCATCACTCTGCTTCTTTCCCTGATGATCGTTGTTTTCCTCGTGATGAAGTCTTCCGCCGTTCTAAGCGCCGAGCTTGGGGACGCGTTGAAGGAAACGGAGCAAAGGTTCAGGCATTTGGTCAGCAGCCTGAAAGATCACGGCATGTCGTTGACGGACCAGTACGGGCAGATCCTTTTGTGGAACGTCGGAGCGGAGCGATTGACGGGATACGACGCTTCCGAAGTCGTGGGGGAACAGCTTACCCGCCTGTTGCGGAGCCCGGGCCACGCGCTGGAAAGCGCGCTGGCGCGCGCCCGGGAAAATAAAAGCTCGATGATCCAAAGCTGGATCGAACGGAACGACGGAACGTTGTTTTGGGCGGAAATCATGATCAGCGCCTTGCCAGACGAGGAGGGGCAAACGCAGGCGTACTCCGTGGTGATCCGTGATTTTACGGAGCGGAAAAAAGCGGACGAGAAGCTTCAGGCGTCGTTGCGCGAGAAAGAAGCCATGCTCAAGGAAATACACCACCGCGTCAAAAACAACCTGCAGGTGATCTCCAGCCTGCTGCGCCTGCAGTCGGAAAAAGCCCACGATAAGGAAACATTGGCGCTTTTCCAGGACAGCCAGGAGCGCGTCCGGTCCATGGCCATGGTCCACGAATATCTCTATCAGTCCAACGATCTGGCCAGGATCGATTTTCGGGGATATGTCACCAGTTTGGTCCGAAATCTGTGCCGCTCCTACGGGTATACAACGGTCGATGATAGGTTTCAGATCCATGTCGATGAGGCGCTATTGAATTTGGACATCGCGGTTCCCTGCGGACTCATTTTGACTGAATTGGTTTCCAACGCTTTGAAGTATGCGTATTCAAGCGATAAGCAAGGCCCGATCCGTGTGAGCTTCCGCAACATATCGGACAACGCCTATGAGTTGACGGTGGCGGACGAAGGCGTTGGTTTGCCGAAAGAATTCGACATGGAAAACGCTTCATCCCTGGGCTTGCGGTTGGTCCACATCCTGACGGAGCAGTTGCATGGCCAGATACGGCTGGGAACCGGCAATGGGACGAAATTTATCATCTCGTTCAAGAGACCTGAGGAAAACATTGAGAGTCTTGGAGGAAATAAAAATGCCTGATGAAAAAATATTTATCGTGGAAGATGAAAGGATAGTCGCGGAGGATTTAAAAAGAATGCTCGAGCGGCTCGGGTATAAAGTGGTCGGCAGCGCGGTCAATGGGGCGGACGCCATTCGTCAGGTTGAAGCGAGCAGGCCGGATCTGGTCCTCATGGATATCCGGATCCAGGGCGCCATGGACGGTATTGAAGTGGCCGAACACATCTACACGCATTTCGATATCCCCGTAAGCTATCTAACCGCTTACGCTGACGAAACGACGCTGGAGCGCGCCAAAGCCACCATGCCCTTTGGATATATATTAAAGCCGTTCGAAGAGCGGAATCTAAAAACAACCATCGAGCTGGCCCTGTATAGGCACCAGATGGACTCGATGTTGAAAGGGCTGGAGAATTGGCACGCGGCCGCCTTGCAGGACTTGAGTGAAGCCGTTGTTGCGGCGGATACTCAGGGGCGAATAATGTTTATAAACAGGGAGGCGGAAACCTTGATGGGGCGTTCGCTGGATCAGGTGTACGGAAAATTTTTAGACCAGTTCGTGACATTCCGCGGGACCGGCGGGGCAGAATCGGAAGCTTTGGTTGAGCGGTCGGGCCGGAAGATCGTTTTGCGGGCCACTTGCACAACGATCAAAGCCGCCAACGGGCGCGCGACAGGTTCTGCCTGGGTTATTAAGGAAGCGGCCCCGTCCGTTTCATTGTCGCTATAATAGGGCCCCATTTTCCCTTCGGTTAAGGCAATTCTAGGGAACCGGTCATCCCCCTGGCCGGTTCCCTTTTTTTAGGTCGGGGATCGTAAGGTTATAATAAAACAGGCTGCTTCTGATTGGAAGCAGCCTGTTTTATTTGGGAAGTATTGAGATTATGCCAGTTCCGCGACGCGCTCCTCGACCTGCGTGGGCAATCCCATCTTGTCGAGCAGCTTCAACAGCGGCTCGGGGTCCAGTTCCTCCACGTTGACCATGGTCTTGGGGTTCCAGACGCCCTTGGCGAGCAGGATGGCCGCGGCGACCGGCGGAACGCCCGCCGTGTAGGAGATGGCCTGTGATTCCACTTCGCGGTAGTTCGCGGCGTGGTCGCAGATGTTGTAGATGAACAGTTCCTTCGCTTCGCCGTTCTTCTCGCCTTTGATCAGGTTGCCGATGCAGGTGAACCCTTTATAGTTGGGCGCGAGGGAGAGCGGGTCGGGAAGGCAGGCTTTCAGGACTTTCAGCGGAACGACTTCGACGCCCTCGGCTGTTTTCACCGGTTTTTCGGATAGGAGGCCGATGTTCTTCAGCACGTTGAAGACGTTGATGTAGTGGTCGCTGAACCCCATCCAGAAGCGGATGCTGTTGGCGTCGATGTTCTTGGAAAGAGAGTGGAGCTCGTCGTGCCCGGTCAGATAGACGGTCTGCTTCCCGACCACGGGGAAATCGTATTCCCACTTTTCGGAATGGACCGGTTTCGAGACCCACTTGCGGTCGATCCAGGTCCAGACCTTCACGAACTCGCGGAAGTTGATCTCCGGGTCGAAGTTGGTGGCGAAGAACTTGCCGTGGCTGCCGGCGTTGACGTCCAGGATGTCGATGGTGTCGATCTTGTCGAAATACTTCTTCGCCGCCAGGGCGCACCAGGCGTTGACGACGCCCGGGTCGAAGCCGATGCCCAGGATCGCGTTGACGCCCTTCTTCTTGCAGCGGTCTTTCCGCTTCCATTCATAGTTGGCGTACCAGGGCGGATTTTCGCAGACCTTGTTCGGCTCTTCATGGATGGCGGTGTCTAGGTAGGAGGCGCTGGTGTTGATGCAGGCTTCCAGGACGGACATGTTGACGAAGGCGGAGCCCAGGTTGATGACGATGGAGGATTTGGTCTCCTCGATCAGGGCCGAGAGAGCGGGGACGTCTTTGGCGTCGATCTGCCGCGAATAAATTTTCTTGGATTTGTCCTTGATGCTGTTCTTCCGCTTGATGCTTTCGATGATCTTGTCGCATTTTTCAACGCGCCGGGACGCGATGCAGATGTCGCCGAGGATGTCGTTGTTCTGCGCGCATTTGTGCGCGGCCACATGCGCCACGCCGCCCGCTCCGATGATAAGTACGTTTTTTTTCATTTTACCTTTCACCTCCTCACGAGAGTTGGGTGAGATAGTCTTCGTAGGTGAACCGCTTCACCGTTTCCATCCGGCCGTCCAGCCGCCGGACGACGATCGACGGCATTGGAACGCCGTTGAACCAGTTCTTTTTCACCATAGTGTATCCCGCCGCGTCGGCGAACGGGATCAGGCTACCCACCTGCAGTTTCTCTGAAAAAGTGTATGTGCCGAAAATGTCGCCCGCCAGGCACGTGCGGCCGGCGACCATGTATTTATAGCCTTTTTCCGGCTGCGATTCCAACTTGGCGTCCGTCCTGTAGATCAAGAGGTCCAGCATGTGGGGTTCCACCGCGCTGTCCACGACGGCGACGTCGACTTCGTTGTGGATGATGTCCAGCACCTGCGTGACGAGGAAGCCGGATTGGGTGACCGCGGTTTCGCCGGGCTCAAGATAAATCTGCACGCCGTGCTTCCTGGAAAATTCGGAAAGCCTGTCGCAGAACGCGTCGAGCGGATAACCGTCCTGGGTAAAATAAATTCCTCCGCCGAGGCTGACCCAATCGAGGCGCTTGAGGAGGTCGCCGTATTTGTTGCCGATGTGGTCCAGGATCTTGGAGAAACTTTCAAGCTCGTTGTTCTCGCAGTTGCAGTGGAACATCACGCCGCTCAGCCGGTCCCGGACGGCCATGACGCTGCCGGCATCGGAAACCCCGAGCCGGGTATAGCGCCGCGCCGGGTCCGCGAGGTCGAAGTGGGAGTGGCTCACGCCGGGGTTCACGCGCAACCCGACGGGGATGTTTTTGATTTGGGGGGCGAAGCGCTCCAGCTGTGAGATGGAATTGAAGATGATCTTGGTGGCGAAACGGCTTACCTGTTGCACATCGTCATCGGAGAACGCGACGCTGTAGGCGTGGACTTCTTTTCCGAACTTCTCGTGGCCGAGCTTGGCTTCAAAGAGGGAGCTGCTGGTGGTGCCGTCCATGTATTGCCGCATCAGGTCGAAGACGCTCCAGGTGGAGAAACACTTGAGGGCGAGGACGGACTTCGCGCCGGACCGCTCGCGGACATATTTTATTTTCTCGAGGTTTTTCAGAAGGCGGGATTCGTCCAAAAGGTAATAAGGCGTCTGGAGGGACGTTTTATTTTCCTGGACGACTTCGGGGATGGATTTCTCGGCTGTCAACATTCCTTTCCTCGGCCCAACGTTTTCTGTTTTATTTTTTTATGTTTCCGTCGGAACGGCGCGCCGTTTCCGTCGGTGTTTCTGGAATGGATTATATCAGGTTTCATTTTCTTTAGTAATAAATTTTTTATTTTTTTTGATCTATTATGTCCGCGTACAATTTGACGTCGACGAGGCGAATCGATATAATCTCCACTTCCATGGTAGACAATACGCCCAACACTCCTCCATCACCTGCCCCGGCGCCCGCTGCCGCGCCCAAGCCCGCGGCCCCGCGCCGTTCCAAGACCATCGCCAAGATCTGGTTCGAGCGCTGCACGGGCTGCGAGGCCTGCATCGCCGTGGCGCCCTGGGACGACTGCATCGCGAAAGTCAGCCAGGACCCCAATTTGGCCTTCGGCATGGTCGTCTGCGAAATCCAGGTGGACAAATGCACCGGCTGCACGCTCTGCATGAAGATCTGCCCCTGGGACGCCATCACCATGATCCCGCGTCCCGGCTACGAAGCCCCCGCCGCCAAACCCGCCGCCCCCGCCAAAGCCTGAAGTTTTTTCTTTTTTCGCCGTTCTTACCCCGGTTCCATCCTCCAAAGTTGATAAAATGATCCCATGCGACTCGGAATAATCGACGTCGGAACGAATTCCGTCAAGTTCGATATTTATCAGATCGGTTCAGGCCGCTCGGCCCAGCGTTTGTACCGGGAAAAGCTGATGATCCGCCTGGGACAGGGCGTGTTCCTGACCCATCGCCTTGATCCCGACGCGCGGCGGAAGGCGACCCAGGCTTTCGCAAGCTTCAAACGCACCTTCGAGGATTTTCATGTGGACCGCGTGGTGGCTTTCGGCACCAGCGCCCTGCGCGCCGCCACGGACAGCGCCTCCCTGGTCAACGAGATCCGGCGTTCCACGGGCATCGACGTGCGCGTCATTTCCGGCGAGGAGGAAGCGCGGCTGATCGCGCGCGGCGTCCTGGCCAACAAGCGCAAGCTCAAGGGACGCTTCGCCCTGGTCGACATCGGCGGCGGCAGCACCGAGGTTTCCGTCTGCCGCAAAGGGAAGATCGCGAACTACGCCAGCTTCAACCTCGGCGCCGCCCGGCTGCAGCAGATCTTCCTGAAAAAAAGTCCGCCGCAGCGGTCCAACGGCGGCCCCCACCCCATCGACGCGCTGCGCGGGCACGTCCGCAACCTTCTGGACGATACGATCAAAAAGCGCCAATGGCCGTCGGCGGACCGTATCTTGGGTTCGGGCGGGACCATCCGCGCCCTGGTCAAGATCGCGCAGAAGACTTCCGGGCAAAAATCCATCACGCGGGCCGGCATCAAGGCCCTCGTTAAAGGGATGAGCGCCATGAACACGGCCCAGCTGTTGCGCGTTCCGGGAATGGAGGCGTCGCGCGTCGATATGATCCTGGCGGGAGCCATCCTGCTGCAGGAGTTCATGGACGCGCTGGGCGCGGACAAGACCCAGGCGACCCCGTTCACGCTGCGGGACGGCGTCCTGGACAAGGAGTTGGATTCCGCGCGGTCCTTCGGGAAATCCTCCTCGGGGTTCGACCTGGAGGACGTGTGTTTGAAGGCCAGCCGGCTGGGCGTGCACGACGAGCACATCGCCAAAGTCAAAAGGGTGGGGGACCGGCTCTTCCTGAAATTCCAGAAGCTGCACCGGCTCGGACCGGAGTGGAAAAAATATCTTTTGGCCGCCGGGATCCTCCATCCGGCGGGGAAGAGCATCGCCACGGCGAACCACGACCAGCATTCCTATTACATCGCGAAGAACGCGGACATCCCGCTGATGGTCCCGTGGGAGAACGAATTCATCGCCCAGCTTTGTCTGTGGCGCAAGGCCGGGAAAACGGACGACGTGTCGCTGCCGGAGATGAGCGCCCAGAGGAAAAACGCCTTCTTCAAACTGCTGTCCATCCTCAAGATCATCGACGCCCTGGACCGGCGCAACGGTCCCTTGGTCGCCTTGGAGCGCGTCTCCTTGAAAGGGCATGAGGTCTCCATGGATATTTCCGCGCCGCGGGGCGACACCACCTTGGAATTGCTGCGCTTGGAACAGAAGAAGGATTTGTTCGAGGATGTTTTTAAGAAGAGGCTGGCGGGGCGCGGTGTGAAGGGGAAAAGTTTACGGCAGTAGATTTTTAAAGGATTGTATCAGCCAAACCAGTTCCGCCTGTTTTCCCTGCCAAACGATTTCGGCCCACCCGCCTTTCTTCAAATTCCCGTTCACGCCCGTCGTCATCTTCAGGAAAAGATCGATCCAGTCTCCGTGGGAGCAGGCAATGGTGAGCCCCGGCGCCTGTTCCTTCCACCACGACAGGAAATCCGCGAGGCGCTTCGGCCGCGTTTGGCGGTTTTCCTTCCCCGATAAATCCAGGAGGCGTTTGTCCATCACCGCCCGCGTGCCGGATGCCGCGGCCAGCGGTTCCACCGTCTCGACGCAGCGCTTCAGGGGGCTGGTCAGGATCAGCGGGCGCGCGTCCGGGAGCGCGCGCGTGTAGAAAGCCAAAAGCCGCCGCGCCTGCTTTTTCCCTTTTTTGCTGAGGCCGTTGTCCAGGGCGCGGTCCGCCGTGTCGCGGTGCGCGTGGCGGATTATGATCAACCGCTTAAGCACGCGGACCGCCGGTGGCCGTAACGTTCCGGCAGAGCGGCGTCCCGGCGTAGCGTTTAAGGGCCAGGTCGGCGAAGGCGAACTGGGCGCGGACCGCGGGGACATGAAGCGGCGGATCGGACGTCCGGCGGAAACCCAGCACGGGCGACGTCCGTTTCTTCCAGATTCCCTGGGGCGTCAGCTCCCGGGCCTTCACGGTGTCGGTCAGGTACAGGGGCAGGACCACGTCCTCGATGAATTTGTAGATGTTCGGGTCCTTTACAGGGAAGGCGACTTCCAACCGCGAGAAGAAGTTGCGCGGCATCCAGTCCGCGCTGGAAAGGTACATGCGCTTGGAGCCGGCGAAATAATAAATACGGCTGTGCTCGAGGAACCGGTCCACCACGCTGACGACGCGGATGTTCTCGCTCAAGCCTTTGACCCCCGGTATCAGCGAGCAGGCTCCGCGCACGATCAGGTCCACCTTCACGCCGGCGCTGGACGCCTCGTAGAGGCGGTCGATGATGGTGTTGTCCACCAGCGCATTCACCTTGGCCACGATCCGCGCCGGAAGTTTCTTTCGGGCAGCTTCGGTCTCCTGGCGGATGAGCTGGAGAAGGAGCCGGTGGAGCTGCAGCGGCGCGGTGACCAGGCTCGCAAAAGCGGTGGGTGTCTTTCCCGCGAAGGTGGCATCGAAGAACAACCCGGCGTCCTCTCCCAGGGTCTTGTCCGCCGTCAGGACGGCCAGGTCCTCGTAGAGGCGCGCGGTGGAGCTGTTGTAGTTTCCCGTCGAGAGATGCGTGTAGCGGCGCAGGCCGTCCGGTTCAAGCCGCGTGACCAGCGCCATCTTGGCATGCAGCTTCAATCCGCCGAACCCGAAGCCGACCTCCACGCCTTCCTTGCGCAGCTCTTCGGCCAGACGCAGGTTGTTCAATTCATCGAAACGGGCGCGAAGTTCGATCAATACGCGCACTTTCTTCGTGCGCGCCGCGGATTTCAGCGCGGCGATGAGAGGGGAACTGGCGTCGATGCGGTAGATCGTTTGCTGGATCGACTCCACGAGCGGGTCTTCGCTGGCGCGTTCGATCCACTTCACGTAGGCGTCGAAGGAATCATAGGGATGGTGGAAGAGGACGTCCCGGTTCTTCAGCTCGTCGAAAATATTCAGGGACGGGTCGAACAGCTTCATGAAGAAAGGCTCCAGCGGCGGATAGGAAAGCCCGGATTTCGACTGCGCGTCGGTCGGGATCTCTCCCGCCAGGGACGTCAGCCCGTGGAGGCAAAGCGTGTGCGGCGCGGGGAACAATTGCGCCGGACGGAAGTTCAGCCGGCGCACGATATCTTGCAGAAGGCTTTCCGGCACGGCCCCCCAATATTGAAGGCGGACGGCGATCCCGCGTTCGCGGCGGCGCAGGCCGGAACGCACCATGTCCGGGATGGAGGAGGTGTCTTCTTCCAGGTCCACGGTGATGTCGGCGTCGCGGGTCAGGCGCACCACGCCGGGCGTCGCGTCCAACCCCAGGAAACCGCCGAGGTGCGAGGTAAGCAGATCGTCCAGGAAAAAGATGAATGTCTGTCCGTCGGCGTTCTGGGCCGTGAAGGCCTGCCGCAGGTTCCGTGGCACCGGGAACCAGACGTCGCCGTGAAAGACGCAGGCCATCTGCAGGTTCTCCAGGGCGCCGAGGCCGTCGGTGTGGAGCGCCGACTCCTGGGCGAGGTGGGGCCGCACGTGTTCTTCGAAGACGCGCCTCCCCAGTTCAAAGGCCGGGTCGTCTTTCGCCGGCTGAAAGACCACCCGCACGCCCTTTTCCATGAGTAGGGCGGAAATGATTTCCAAGGTTTCGGCTTGTTTGGCGCCCAGCCCCGACACGCGTTCGAGGATCAGGTTTCGGATCCGGGCCAGGTGTCGCTTTTCGCTCGGCGTCTTGGTCGCGCTCGTGGATCGGCCCAGGGAGGCGAAACGGATCATAAAGAACTCGTCCAGGTTGGAGGCGGTGATGCCGAGGAACTTCAGCCGTTCGATCGGCGGATTGGACGAAGACCGCGCTTCGGCCAAAACGCGCTCGTTGAACTGGAGCCAGCTGAGGTCGCGGTGGATATAGGGATGTCCGGGGGAAGACAACAGGGATACTTGGGTGGGGATAAGGTGCTTCGATTGCATTGGGGTCCTCTAAATATAAACGATCACTTCGCCATGATTCCCCCCTTTTGGAAATCGCGACAGAGTTGAATGCTGAGGCTCCCTATCTTATCAAAAAACGACCGCATCTACAGACATGGGCCATGACTAGCGTCAAGGCGTCTTCCGACAATCGGGCACGATGACTAGCGTCATCGAAATTTGCCATAATGGTCTGACCTATGAAACATTTTGTTAGAGCCTTCTTTGGATTCGTTTTGATCGGAAGCTTTGCGGCGTTGGGCTGCAAAAAGCCCACCCCGGCCCGTCCGCCCTCATCCTCACCGGTTCAGGTTGTGGCGCGCAACTCCTGGATCGTAGGGAATTTGGACGGAGTTGCGGGGAAGCTGTTACCCGTAAAGGGCGCGCCGAACTGGAAGTTGTTGAATTTCTCCCACGCCGGAGACGAATGCTCTGTGGTAGCCGAGCCGAACCTGTCGAGCCCGGACGGCAGTAGGCTCCGTTTGGGTTTTGTTTTCGATGAGAAGAACGAGGGGCGTTTGGTCACGGCCGAAAAATGGGACGTGAAAGCGTCCACCTGGACGACCCTTTCCATAAAGTGAGACGGATTTCTTGACGACGCTGGAATACATTAGCGCGGCCGCCGCGATCGTACTGCCCCTCTTCAATATCCCGCTCATTGTCCGGATCCAAAAGCGGCGGTCGTCCCAGGACGTCAGCCTGACCTGGGCCCTCGGCATATGGATTTGCTTCATCGTGATGCTTCCGGCGGGGCTGGTGTCTCCCGACAAGGTTTACCGCGTTTTCTGCGTCGCCAACATAACCCTATTCACCGGCGTCGTGGTCCAGGTCCTGCGTTTTCGCCGCGGACCGTCCGCCGCGAACCCGGAAACGCCCTCTAAATAACCCCGCGTGAACTGGAACGAGCTGGCGGAAATCTCTTCCGGCAAAGTCCAGGCCCTGCGCGACCGTTTGGCGCGGATGGGGATCGACCTCTCCCAAATTGACGAACAATTCACCAAAGGCGGCGGCCCCGGCGGTCAGAAGATCAACAAGACCGCCAACCGCGTGGTCTTGCAATACAAGCCGCTGGAATTGATCGTGCGCTGCCAGCGCGAGCGCCGGCGTTCCCTGAACCGTTTTCTGGCGTTGCGCGAGCTGGCGGACCAAATTGAAGTGAAGATCTCACCGGGGACATCCCGGCGTTTGAAAGAGCGGGAGCGGCTCAGAAAACAGAAGGACCGCCGGGCGCGGCGCCGGAATAACCCCGAATCCACCAACCCAACCCCATGACGATCGATATCGACGACCATTTCAACCGCCTCCAGGACCTGCTCGACGTGGAGCGCGAGGCGGAAAAAGAGGAGAACAAGCGCGAGCTGGACCGCTGGCCCGTGGAGGCGCGAGAGTCCTTGGGGAAGACCGTGACGCGGCTTTCCCTGGAGCGGGAAGACATCGGCGCCGCCGGGTTGCATCTGTTGATCCTGTCCCGTCCGCCCGCGGGCGAGGCCCTCTCTCCATTCCACGCCATGGACCAGGGCGACATCGTGCGCGTGACCTTCCAGAACGGACCGAAGTTCGACGCAACGCTCTACGACGTGGACGAATACCGCGTGTCCGTGGCGCTCAACCGTCCGCCGGACGAGCCTCTGCGCGGACGCTGCCAGTTGGACCTGCTCGGTTCCGACGCCACCTACCGCCGCATGGGCGCCGCCCTCGAGCGCGCCCGCACCGGGAAGAACCGTTTGGCGGAGCTGCGCGACGTTTTACTCGGTTTAAAACCCGCCGAAAGCGATCCCATTCCCGACCTCCCGTTTTTCGACGAGGGGCTCAACGAGTATCAGCGGCAGGCGGCCCTCTCCGCCATGGCCGCGCGGGACGTGGCCCTGGTGCACGGACCTCCGGGAACGGGGAAAACGACCGTGCTGGTGGAGATCATCCGCCAGGCGGTGGCGCAGGGCCAGCGGGTGCTGGCGACGGCGCCGTCCAACATCGCGGTCGATAACATTCTCGAAAAACTTTTGGACACGGGCCTGCGCGTCGTGCGGCTGGGCCATCCGGCGCGCACGCTGGAGAGCCTGCGCCACGCCACGCTCATGTCCCAGGTGGCCGAGCATCCCTCCCGGGACTTGATCCGCGACATGGACCAGGAGCGGGAGCGAAAAATAGTCCAGAAGGCGCGCAAGCAGGAGCGCGGCGCGGGGTTGTCCTACGACGAGGAACGCGCCATGCACCAGGAAATCCACGCGCTCATGAAGGAATCCCGCAACCTGGAGCGGTCCGTGGAGCGGGAGATCGTCCGGTCGGCGCACGTCGTGCTCGTGACCCACGGCGGCCTGAACAAGATGTGGAACAAGGAGAAGTTCGACCTCGCCGTGCTGGATGAAGCGTCCCAGGCGACCGAGCCCCTTTCCTGGATCCCGATCGTCCAGGCGAACAAAGTCGTCCTGGCCGGGGATCCGCTTCAGCTCCCTCCCACGATCTATTCCCGCGAGGCCGCCGACGCGGGGCTCAAGACCACGTTCATGGAAAAGCTGCAGAAGATCTTGCCGGAAGAGACTCAGACGCTGCTGCGCGTGCAGTACCGGATGCACGAAACGATCATGGGTTTTTCATCGAAGCAGTTTTACGACGACAAACTGGAAGCGGACGAGTCCGTGCGGACTCACCTGGCGAACGAGCTGGAAGGCGTGTATGACACCGAGATCACCCGCGTCCCTTTCGTGTACGTCGATACCGCGGGCACGGGCTTCAACGAGACCTGGAACGAGCTCCTGGACAGCCGCGAGAACGCCGGCGAGGCGGAGCTGGCCATGAAGATTTGGAAGGAACTGGAAGCATCGGGGATTTCGCCGCGGCAGGCCGCGATCATCACGCCCTACGGCGCCCAGTCGCGGCTGCTGAAACCCCTCGCGCCGCGCGGGCTGGAGGTCGGCACGGTGGATGGTTTTCAGGGCCGCGAGAAAGAAGTCGTCATCGTCTCGCTGGTGCGCTCCAACGAGCAGGGGGAAGTGGGGTTCCTGTCCGACACCCGCCGCATGAACGTGGCCATGACCCGCGCCCGCCGGCTTTTGATCGTGATCGGGGACTCCGCCACCATCGCGCGCCATCCCTTTTACGAGGCGTTCCTGGACTATGCCGACAAGCATAATGCCCACCGCAGCGCCTACGAGTGGGGCGCGTGAGCTTGAAACTGTTTTTTTCCGTCGATATGTGATAAAATCCGGAGGCCCAGGGCGAATGAGTTTACCCTTCCCTATAAATGCCCGGCCGAAGAGGATTCCATGCGAACCCTTCTCCTGATCGACGAACACCCCCAAGATATGGCCCTGATACGGTCCGCTTTTTCCCCGAACGCCTACCGCGTGCTGGCGGTCATGGACGGGAACAACGGCCTTGTGCTTTTTCAGGGGCAGCGCCCCGATTTGGCGATGGTGGGGGTCCAGGGTTTGGAGGGTTCCGCCTGGGCCCTGGTGGAACGGCTGCGCGCCCGGGACCGCTCCACGCCGATCCTCATCCTCGGCACCGTGTCGTCGGAAGCGGCGGCGCGGAAAGCCTTTAACCTGGGCTGTTCCTATATGTATAAAGATCCGCGCCTGGAACGCTTCCTCCCCGCCCTGCGCGACACCGTGCAGAAAACGTTCTCCCCGGCGCCGCCCGAACTCGGCACCATCCCTTTTCGCGGGCGATTGCTGGTGGTGGACGACGAGCCGG
>CAYZXT010000010.1:0-17367 GCA_964482515.1 uncultured Elusimicrobia bacterium
CCAGGATATAGAGTTTGGGTTTGGAAGACTTATCGTCGGCCCGGAAGATTTTTTCGTCGGCCCAACGTTTCTGCCATTTGGATTCTACGGCGCGGTGGTCGTAATGTTCAGCCATGGAAAGCGGTGCTCCGGATTCTCGATTTAAATCTTTTGAAAGTACAGGAAATGCTCCAGGTTGCCTTTGGGGCCCGGTAAAGCGGAAGGGGCCTCCCCCTTTAAACGGAAGCCCCATTCTGGTAAAGCGTCCTTGATCTTCGCGATGGCCTTCACCCGGACCTCCGGGTCGCGAACAACGCCCTTGGGAGCGCCTTTCGGTCCGGCCTCGAACTGCGGTTTCACCAGCGCCACGAATTCCGTCCCACGCGAGGTCAGATCGCAGAGGTGCGGCAAAATCTTTTCCAAGGAAATGAACGAAACATCGATCGTCACGAAATCGGGCGAAGAAAACTGCTCCGGTTGCACGTCTAAGATATGCAGTTTTTCCCGGTTCAACACGCGAGGGTCTTTCTGCAACTTCCAGTGCAACTGCCCATGGCCAACATCGATGGCGACCACGTGCCTGGCACCATGCTGCAAGAGATAGTCCGTGAACCCGCCGGTGGAAGCGCCCACGTCCCAACATTGCCGCCCGGCGACGTCGATCGAAAACTTCTCCATGATGCCGCTGAGTTTTTCCCCGCCGCGGGAAACGTAGGGGCTCGATTCGATCAGTTCGAGTTCGATGTCGACTGGAACGAGCGTGCCGGCCTTGGCCGCGGGCTGTTTCGGGACCTTGATCCGTCCCGCCAGAAGCATGGCCTGGGCCTGGGTCCGCGATTCGGCCAGTTTCCGTTCGACGATCAAAAGATCAAGCCGGATCTTGGCGGGCTTCTCGCCCATCACACTCCGCTTTTGGCGGTCTGCTTGTGGAATTCCAGCGCGCTTTGGGCGATCTTCTCCGGCGTCAATCCGACCTTCTCTCGCAGCTTGGGCTGGCTGCCGTGCTCAACGTAAGAATCGGGCAGCGCTATGATGTCGACGCGCGCGCCGGTGTTCGCCAGGATTTCGCGGACGGCATCGCCGAACCCGCCGATGACGGTGTTCTCTTCCACCGTCACGATATGCGGCGTGCGCTTGGCGATCTCGGAATAGAATTCATTGTCCAGCGGCTTCACGAAGCGGGCGTTCACCACTCCGGCGGAAATGCCCTGAGCTTCCAGCAACGACGCGGCCTGGAGCGCCGGATAAACCATGTGGCCGATGGCCACGAGGGTCAAGTCCGTGCCTTTGCGCAATTCTTCGCCGCGGTTCAACGGCAGCACGCGGGCCTCCGGATCCATGGGCACTCCCATGCCGGCGCCGCGGGGATAGCGAATGGCCACGGGGCCGTTGATGCTGAGGGCGGTCTTCAGCATATGCTGAAGTTCGTTTTCATCCTTGGGCGACATGATCGTGAAGTGCGGCATCATGCGGACGTAGGACAGGTCGAAGACGCCGTGGTGCGTGGGGCCGTCGTCGCCCACCAGGCCGCCGCGGTCGAGGCAGAAGACCACGGGCAACTTCTGAAGGGAGACGTCGTGCATCATCTGGTCGAAGGCGCGCTGCAGGAAGGTCGAGTAGATCGCGACGACCGGTTTCAACCCGCCGCAGGCCTGGCCAGCCGCGAACGTCACCGCGTGCTGCTCACCCAAACCCACGTCGTAGAAACGCTCGGGAATTTCCTTACGGAACAGGTCCAGCCCCGTGCCCTCGGGCATGGCCGCGGTGATGGCGACGATCTTGGGGTCCTCTTTCGCCAGCTTCACCAGGGCTTCGCCGAAAACCTTCGTATAGGCCGGAGGGCCGGCTGGCGCCTTCACCATCTCGCCCGACGCCGGGTCCCATTTGGTCACGCCGTGATATTTGATGGGGTCTTTCTCGGCGAGCTCGTAGCCTTTCCCCTTTTTGGTCACCACGTGGAGGACGATGGGCCCTTTCAAGTCCTTCACGGCCTTGAACACTTCGATCAACTGCGGCAGGTTGTGGCCGTCCACGGGACCGTGGTAGCCGAAACCCATTTCCTCAAAAAGGACGCCGGGGAAGAGGAAAACCTTGATGCGGCGGGCGAGGCGGAGAAGATAGCCGCCCCAATAACTCGTACGCGTCAGGAAACGGCGGATGCGCGTCTCCATCCGCGTGACAGTCCCCATGGTCAGCAGCTTCGTCAGGAACGCTCCGAAGGCGCCGACGCGGTGCGAGATGAACATCTGGTTGTCGTTGATGACGACCAACAGGTCCGTGCCGATCTGGCCGGCGTTCTGGAGCGCTTCAAAAGCCATCCCGCCCGTCAACGAACCGTCGTTCACGACGGCGACGACTTTATTGTTCTGTTTCTGGACGTCTCGCGCCGTGGCGAAACCGAGCGCCGCGGAGATGGCGGTGGAAGCGTGGCCCGCGCCGAAATGGTCGTGTTCGGATTCCTTGCGCGTCAGGAAACCGGAGATGCCTCCGAACTGCCGCAAGGTATGGAAACGGTCGCGCCGGCCGGTCAGCAACTTGTGCGGGTAAGCCTGATGGCCCGTGTCCCAAATGATCTTATCTTCCGGCGAGTTGTAGCAGAAGTGCAGGGCGATGGCCAATTCCACGGTGCCCAAGCCCGAACCGAAATGACCGCCGGTCTGCGACGTAACGTCTAAAATCTTTTGGCGGATTTCGCTGGCGAGGACCGGCAAGAGTTCCTTTTTGATTTTATGCAGGTCCTGCGGCTTATCGATCATTTCCAAAACGCTCATGGATGTTCCTCCAGTGGGATGTGAATCCGTTAGTGTTGCCGGTGCAGTATGAAGTCCGCCAAATCGGACAAGATGCGGCCCTTCTGATTGAAAATTTCCAGAGCAGATTTGGCGCGGTGGATTTCCTTTCGCGCCATCTCCCGTGAGGCGTCCAAACCGTAAACCGATGGAAAAGTCAATTTACCGTTGGCCTGGTCCGAACCGCTTTTTCCCAAAAGTTTTTTGTCGCCCACGATGTCCAGGACGTCGTCGACGATCTGAAATGCCAGGCCGATGCTTTCGCCGTATCGGTCCAGGGCTTCGACTTGTTCCGGACGGGCATTGGACAAAATCGCGCCGGCCTTCAGGCTCGCGCGGATGAGGGCGCCGGTCTTGTGGCGGTGGATATAATCCAGCGTTTTATCGCGGTGAGGTCCCTTGTCCTTGCTGTTTTCCATTTCCAGATCCACGACCTGCCCTCCCACCATGCCCAAAGAACCGGCGGCCTCGGCCACGCTTCGGATGGTTTCCACCACGGCGGACGCCTTGATCCCCGGAACGCGGGCGTTGTCCGCCATCACTTGGAAAGCGTGAGTCAGGAGCGCGTCGCCGGCCAGGATGGCCACCGCGTCGCCGAACTGTTTATGGCACGTGGGCTGCCCGCGGCGGAAATCGTCGTCGTCCATGGCCGGCAGATCGTCGTGTATGAGCGAATAGGTGTGGATCATCTCCAGGGCGCAGGCCGTGGGCAAGACCTTCCGCCAGGAACCGCCGCAAATCTCGGCGGCGGCCAAACAAAGGACGGGACGCAAACGCTTGCCCCCGGCGAACACGGAATACCGCATGGCCTCGTGGACGGCCGGAGGTTCGGCTTTCGCGGAAACCAAAAAAGCGTCGAGGCCGTCGTCCACTCGGCGGCTCTGCATCGCCATATAGTTTTTCAGTGTGTCCCATTGGGAAGCGGTGAGACTGTGCTTCTCGTTCGCCGCGGTGTTAGGCGCCATGATCGTCTCCTTTACCCTGGGGTACAAATTCGTTGATGCGCTGTATGCTCCGGGCCTTTCCCGTTGTCTCGTCCAAATCCAACAAACAGCCGCAAAACTGGGCGTCGCCTTCCGCCACTTCCACGCGGATCGGCACGCCGTTCATGAGCCGCCGCAGCGACATGTCGCGGTTGCCGCCGATGATGCCATCGCGAGGGCCGGTCATGCCCGTGTCCGTCAAATAAGCCGTCCCGCCGGGGAGGATGCGGTCGTCCGCCGTCTGAACGTGCGTATGCGTTCCGACCACCGCACCGACGCGCCCGTCCAGATACCAACCCATGGCCTGTTTCTCGCTGGTGGCTTCGGCGTGCATGTCCACAAAGATCAAATCCGCCTTCATCGCCTTCAAAATCTCGTCCGCTTTGCGGAAAGGACAATCGATGTTCGCCAAATTATGCCGTCCCATCAGTTGAAGAACCCCCAACCGGATGGACCCCACGGAGAAAACGGCGTGGCCGTGGCCGGAAAGCATGGGCGGATAGTTGGCCGGGCGCAGAACCCGGTCTTCCGAGAGCAGAGGTTCGATCTCGGGACGGTCCCACGTATGGTTTCCCATCGTGATGACGTTCACGCCTGTCTGGAAAAGTTCCTGGGCGACGGCGGGAGTCAAACCACGGCCGCCGGCCGCGTTTTCCCCGTTCCCGATGACGAAATCAACGCCGCGCTCACGCTTTAAACGGGGAACCATCTGCCGGACGGCCTCCCGTCCTGGCCGTCCCATGATATCACCGATGAAGAGAACTTTCACGTTGCCGCCAGGTGACGTGCTAGCTTGTGGAATAGCATGAAACCCTTTCTAATACGCCGCGCCATCCGGCGTCCGCAAACCCGCGAGTGATTCTAAAAGACGCTGCAATTATACAATAATTAATTGTCGACGGAGGCAGGGAAATCGGAATGGTTTAAGCGCGGAAGAAATTATTGGCCGTCAGCACGCCGGTCAACTTTTGATCGTGCTTCGCCAGCGGAAGGCGGACCGCCAACTGGACGCCAAAAGCCAGGCCGATCCTCGGCGTTTTGGGAACGCGCGGCAAAAATCGGTCGTAATATCCTCCCCCCGCTCCCAGCCGCCCCCCGCGGCGCGTGAAGGCTCGGCCTGGAACCAGGACCAAACCGATCTCCTGGTTCACCGCGGCGCGGCATTTCTCCGGAGAGGGCTCCCATAATCCGAAAATATTGCGCCGCAAATGGGAGGATCGCCGCGGCCACTCGTGAAAAGACATCCGCCGGGTTTCGGGATCGACCACCGGCGCCACGGGCGCTTTCCCCCGTTTCCGGCAAAGATCCAGGATGGGCCGGGTGTCGACTTCGCCCCATCGGGAAATGTAGAGCGCCACGGTTTTGGCATTCCGAAACGCGGGAAGACGCTCCAGCCGGCGGGCGATTTGGAGGCTTTCCCGGCGGCGGGACGCGGCGGACAAGGACGAGACGGCCCGCCGGTAATACCCCCGCAGGAAGTGTTTGTGTTTGATTATTTGGGAGGAGCTGGTTTTCGTCGTTCCGGCCACAGGGTTTCCAAACGTTCTTTGATGCGCTTTTCGATGCCGAGGTCCGTCGGCTGGTAGAAAATTTTCGGCGACGGCATGTAGTCTTGTTTCAGGAAATGCCCGGGAGAATCGTGGGGATATTGATACCCTTCGCCGTGGCCCAGTTTTTCCCCGTCGCGGCTGGAATCCTTCAGATGGTTCGGCACTTCACGCCGCGGACCGTTCCGGACTTCCGCCGCCGCAGCGTCGCCCGCCAGATAGGCTGCGTTCGACTTGGGCGCGCAGGCGACATAGACCGTGGCCTGGGCCAAGGGTATCCGCGCCTCGGGAAGCCCCATCTTTTCCACGGCCTCGAAGGTCGCGTTGGCGATCACCAGGGCGTTCGGGTCCGCGTTGCCCACGTCTTCCGAAGCGGCGATCAACAGCCGCCGCGCCAGGAAACGCGGGTCTTCCCCCGCCTCCAGCATCTTCGCCATCCAATATAGGGCGGCGTCGGGATCGGAACCGCGGAGGGATTTGATGTAGGCGGAAATGGTGTCGAAATGGTCGTCGCTGGATTTGTCGTAGCGGATGGCGCGCCGCTGCGTGGAATTCTCCGCCGCTTTCAGCGTGATGTGGATTTCACCCGACTTCGAGGGCGGCGTGGTCAGAACCGCCAGCTCCAAGGCGTTCAGCAGCCTGCGCGCGTCGCCGTCCGTCATGCGCAATAAATGCTTTTCCGCATTTTCATCCAGCTTGACCTTTTTGTCCCCGACGCCTTTTTCCTTGTCCGACAGCGCCAGATTCAGGACGTTTTTCAGGTCCTGACCCGTCAGCGGCTTGAATTCGAAAACCGCGGAGCGCGAGATCAGGGCGGCGTTGACGTAAAAATAGGGGTTTTCCGTGGTGAGGCCGATCAGATGGACGACGCCTTTTTCCACGTCCGGCAAAAGCGCGTCCTGCTGAGTGCGGTTAAAGTGGTGGATTTCATCGATGATCAGAAGGGTGCGGCGGTTCTGGGCGCGGCGGCGTTCGCGGGCGGTCTGAAGGATTTTCCGGATTTCGGGGACGCCGATGATGACCGCGTTGGTCTCTTCGACTTCGGCCTGGGTCTTGAACGCGGCCAGCCGTGCCAGCGCGGTTTTTCCAGTGCCAGGAGGCCCAAAAAAAATCGCGGAGCCCAGGCGGTCCGCCTCGATCAACCGGCGCAACAATCCGCCTTCCCCCACCAGATGTGCCTGCCCCGCGAATTGCGGCCAATCGCGCGGCGCCATGCGGGCCGCCAGGGGGCGGTCCTTTAAAGGTATGTCGGAGGAGGTTGGGGATGCGGCGAATAGGTCCAAAGTATTTTTGGGGAAGCGGGCGGGAACGAAGAGGGCTACGCCAGGACCTTGTCCAGCGAATCGAGCATTTCCTCCACCTTTTTTTGCTCGTCCGCGCCCATGGCGCCTTCGCGGCTCAGCTCCTGGGTCATTTCAAACGCGATGTTAAGGGCGGCGAGCACCGCGATCTTTTGCGTATCCACCAAACGCAGGTTTTCCGAAATCTCGCGCATCTTGCGGTCCACCAGCAGGGCCAACTGGCTGGCCTCCAGGGGCGTCAGGCCTCCCGGATCAATCTCATATTGCTTGCCGAAAATCTCCACCCTGACCTTGTCGCTGACCAATGGGTTCATAAGCGCTCTCCGCTAAACTCCTAGTTTTGATAACTTTTCGCTTAGGCTTTCAAGCTTGTCTTTAATCTTTTGCCGCTCGTCCACCAACTCGGCGTGCTCGCGCAACACGCGTCGGGCGCGGCGGTTTTCGGCGCGGATCAGCTCCAGCTCCGCCGCCAAACGATCCCGTTCCTTCCGGGCAGAGGAAATCTCCGAAACCGCCGCCTGCACCTTCTCTTGGAGTCGTTGTATCAAATCGGGCATGGAGAAAAATTAGCACAAATGGGGAGTGAGCCGCAAGGCAAGATTCCGATGAAGACTTAAAGTCGTTTGTTAGGATTTGGAAACCGCGAATGAAATCTTTTTTTAGCAATCATCAAAAAAAGTTTTATAATGCGGAAACAGTGACCGGACAAACCGCATGACGCAGCCACAAGATTCCATCCTGAAGAAACCGACCTACGGCTGGGCCCTCGTCTCCCTGGCGTCATCGGTGGTCGTTTTCATCGCCGCGACGATCTTCACCAGCTTCGTCACCGTCCTCATCGGCTTCACCTCCACCGCCTTCTGCGCTTATGTCCTCTATTGGTCCCAGATCCATCCGCGCATCTATCTCGGGAAACAGTTCACCCTTCTGGCCCTGGTGATGAGCGGCGCCTTCACGTTCGTCCTCTTCGGAAAAGTGACCAACGCCTACGTCGTGCGGAAGACCTTCCAACTGACCGGACAGCTCGTCACCTACACGGACCCGGTGGAAAAGTGGAGCGTATCCTATCCGAAGTCCTGGAAGCACGAGGAGAAACGGGTGAGCGGCATCGTCAACCACACCTTCCGCCCCTCGCGCATCACGCCGGCCATGTATTTTTCCATCACGTCGCGCACCAACGTCGGGACGTCGGACCTCGCCCTGGTGACGGAAAATTTCATCGCGAACCTGCCCCAAGGGCAGAGCACGCCGATTCTGGAAAACGAATTGGTGACTTTAAGCGGCGGGATGACGGGCCGGCGGATGGTCTACAGCGACACCACCCGGCGGATCCCGTTGAAGAACGAAGTGCTCATCGTGCTCGACGGACCGCATCTCTATTTCCTGAACGTCGGCGCCGCGCCGCGCTGGTTCGACCGGCACCGCAGCACCCTCGAACAGCTGCTTTACTCGCTCAAACCGGCGCGCTGAGCGCCGGGCTTCCCCCCTCGCTTCAGAAACCACTGCAAGGCCACCAGCCCGGCCAACAATATGCCGGCCAGGATGAATTCCTTTCCGTGAGCCAGTATGGCGCGGTGAAAACCGCTCCACCCTTCAAGGACCAACGTCTTCCAAAGCAGTTGTGAAAAATACGTCATGAGGATCGTCCACGGCAGGATGCCGGGCACGGTGGCCGCCAAATAAGGCTTCCATCCGACACCCGCCATTCCGGCCAGGTAATTGACGACCGTAAAAGGCGGAAATCCGACGAGCCGCATGATCAGGATGGCGCGGAACCCCTGCTCCGACATGGACGCCTCAAACCGTTTGTACCGGCGGCCCAGGCGGCGCTCCAAAAAACGGAGCCCGAAAATGCGGCCCAAATAGAACGCCGCGCAGGCGCCCGCGATCTCCGCGGCCAGGCTGAAAACCACCCCTTCCCAGAAACCGAACAGCACACCGCCGATCACCGGGAACGGCGTGATCGGCCCGGTCAGGCAGATGATCGCGTAGGTCAAAACAAAGACCGGTGCCGCCCACGGCTGTCCGTGCAAGACGTTGACGAAATGAATCAGATACTCAAGCATCCTTCGGCTCCAACACCGGACCCAATAACCAGCCCAAGACAAACGTCATAACGGTCCCCAGGATCACCAGCCAGCTCCAGCCCAGCCCGATCACTTTCATTTCCGAAAGGACCAAGAGCACGGCCATCGCGGCCGCGCTGGCGGTCATGGCGAGCACGTTGGCGCGGTTGGAACGCCGCTGGGTGAGCAAACCCAAAAGGAACACGCCCAAAAGCGACCCGAAGGTCACGCCGCCGATCTTGAAGGCGAGCCATAGGAATTTATCGAAGAAACTGAAGATGTACGCCAGCACGGCCAGGACCAAGCCGAAGCCCGCCACGCAGATCCGCGAAACGGTCACATAATGCCCTTCCCCCGCGGTTTTATTCAGGTGCGGCCTGTAGATGTCCGTCACGAAGGAAGCGGAGAGCGACGCCAACGGCGAATCGATGCTCGCGAGGAAAATCACCGACAGCATCAGCCCCCGCAGGAAGGACGGCATCTGGCTGTTGATGAAATGCGGGAAGATGGCGTCCGTCTTCCCCGGCAAAGCGAGCCCGGGGTTCAGATTGTAAAACGTGTAGAGCCCGGCGCCGATGGAGAGATAGGTGAGCAACACGAGCAGGCTGCCGGGGATCGTGAGCAGGATGGTCTTCTGGCTTTCCCGCCGCGTCTCCACGGTCAGCAAACGCTGCATCAGATCATGGTCCGTGCCGAAGGCCGCGGCGGAACCGAACACGCCGTTCAGGATCGCCAGCCAGAGGATGTTCGGGCTGGCCAGGACCGTTTTCCAGAAATCAGGGTCCGAGGGCGACGGCCCCCATTCGAAAAAGCTCAGCCGGCCCGCGGGTCCCGCCGTGTGATAGATCGTCGAAATCCCCCCGTTCAAGTGGATGAGGAACCCGACGGTCGCCAGTCCGCCGCCGATGATGCAGACGCCCTGGAACACGCTCGCCCAGACGCCCGCCTTGATGCCTCCGGTCGCGATATATACGATGCTGATCAGGGTGAACAACAGGATCGCCGGCACGATGTGCCAGCCCAGCAGGATGGCGATGGCCGTGGACGCCGCCATCAAGCGGACGCCGGAACCCATCAAACGCGTCACGAAGAAGAAAAGGGAGCCGGTCACCTGCGTCTGCGCGCCGAAGCGCCGGCCCAGGAATTCGTAGATGGTCGTGCAGTTGAATTTATAGAACGCGGGGATGAAAAGGTAGGCGATGAGGATGCGCGCCAGGGCCGAGCCGATGAAGAACTGCGCGTACTGCCAGTTTTCGCTGTAAGCCACGGCAGGGACGGAGATGATGGTGACCGCGCTGATCTCCGTCGCCACGAAGGACAGGCAGGCCGCCCACCAGGGGATGCGTCGCCCGCCCAGGAAGAACTCGTTGGTGGAGGTTTGCTGGGCGCGGAAATGGAAGCCGATCCAGACCATCAAGGCCACTATCCCCGCGAGGACGGAAAAATCCACCCAGGTCAAATAGGTTTGTCCGCCGAACCAGCGCAATATCTCCATTTACCTTTCCCTTCGACGGATCGGCTCATCCGAATAGAGCAAGAAGGGCTTACGCTCCCACATGAACTTTTCCACGTCGGCGTAGACTTCGGTCAGCAGTTTTTCCGGCGCGGCCCCCGTCTGGAAAAATTCCCGAAACCGCTCCGTGCCCGTCACCCGCGGCATCTCGTTCCAGCGCGGAACGAACTTTTCGCCGGCCAGGTCCCGGATGATGAAGCTCGCCAGGATGAAAATATCCACGGGGCGGACCGCTTCACGGTCCTTGACCTGGACGCGGACGCCCCGGCAGACTTCCCCCGCGTAACGGTTGTCCCCCTTCGGGACGAACCGCGCCGGCTTGAAAACGACGCCGGACAGTCCCGAGTCGTTCAGACGCCGCGCCAGCTCCCGGCCGTCCAGCCACGGCGCGCCGAAAACCTCGAACGGGGAACCCGTTCCGCGCCCGACGGAAATATTGGTGGCTTCAAAGGCGCCGATCCCGGAATAGAGCAGAGCGGCGCGGGGCGTGCGGATGTTGGGCGACGGCGGGAGAAACCGCAAACCGGTTTCATCCCACCAGCCGCGGGCCCAACCTTCCATCCTGACGACGCGCAGCTTGGCTTTCAGGCCCGACTTGGTGTTGTGCCACTGGGCGATCTCCCCGACGGTCATGCCGTGCCGGACGGGGACGGAGAAATACGCCGTAAAATGGCGGACCGCCGGATCGAGAATTTCCCCCTCAACGATCCTGCCGGTGACCGGGTTCGGCCGATCCAAGACATAAAACTCGATACCTGAATTGGCGCATTCCTCCAGCGCGTACCCCATGGTCGTAATGTAGGTGTAGAACCGCGCCCCGATGTCCTGGATGTCGAACACCAGCGCGTCCAACCCGGCCAGCATGTCCACCGTCGGGCGATGGGTCTTTCCGTACAGGCTGTAGATCGGAATGTCCTTCCATCGGTCGTCGCCGATGACGGCGCCGTCGCGGGCTCGGCCGGTGAACCCGTGCTCCGGCGAGAATATCGCGGCCAGGGTCACGCCCGTCGCCCCGGAAAGCAGTTCGATGATGGAACGGCCTTTCGCGTCGACGCCTGTGTGGTTGGTGATCACGCCGACCCGCTTTCCTCGGAGGCGGTCGAAATTTTCGGCGGCCAAAACGTCGAGGCCGGTTATTACTTTCGCCTGAACGGAAACGGCGGCGACAAGCAACAGCAGGAGGAGCGCGGCGATGCGGGAATGGGGACGGCCCATGGGATTCTAATCCAGACTTTTTCGCAGGGAACCGCGGTGGGATTTCAACAGCCGTTGCGCGTCCGTAAACGAAACGCCGCGCCGCGCCATCAGGACCGCGGGCTTCACGCGGCCACGGGCTTGCCGGAAAAGTCGGAGCGCTTCCTTTTCGGAAACGCCTCCGAGTCGTTGGATCAGGCGCAGACCGCGGGCCACCAGCTTCTTGGACCGGGGCTGCAGGTCCACCATCCAGTGGCCGTAGACCTTCCCCAGGCGGACCATGCTCGCGGTGGTGAGTATGTTCAAAGCCATTTTGGTGGCGCTGCCTGCCTTCATGCGGGTGGAACCGGCGAGGATTTCCGGGCCTGTTTTTAAAGGGATGAGCACGTCCGCCAGGGATTTCAGGGAGGTCGACGGATTGCAGCTGATGAGAATCGTCCCCGCGCGCTTCCGGCGGGCCGCGGACAAAGCCGCGCGGACGAAGGGCGTCACGCCGCTGGCCGCCACACCGACGAGGACGTCGCCGAGGCGGACTTTTTGGCCGACCAGGCGGCGCGCTTCCGGCTCCCGGTCTTCGGCGCCTTCCTGGGAACGGAACAACGCGCGCTTGCCGCCCGCCATGAACGCCTGGATTTGTCCCGGCCGCGTGTTGAAGGTCGGCGGGCACTCCGCGGCTTCCAGCACGCAGAGTCGCCCGCTGGTTCCGGCGCCGAACAAAAACAATCGTCCTTCCCTGGAAAGCGATTGGACGACCAGATTCACGGCGCGCGTCAGACCGGCACGGGCGCCGCGCACCGCGTTCAAAACGCAGCGGTCTTCATCGTTCATGAGATGGATGATTTTTTCGGTGGAAAGTAAATCGAGACGGCGGGAACGCGGATTGGATTGCTCCGTGGGAAGGCGCGCGAAATCAACCATGACAGGAGAATAACAATTTCCGTTGCCGCTAGGCAACGTGCCTGTTTGTGGAAAGGCCTAGAAACGCTAGTCCAGGTGCCAGTTTGTCGGATGGCAGAAACTTAATCGTCTACTTGACCACCGGCGTTTTGAAGCGACGATGAAAACTATGCGCTCCGCGAGATCAGTTCGTCGACGCGCCGCAGCAGGTCCAGGGTCTTGGAGAACAACTCGTATAGCACCTCTTCCCTCGTTCCTTCCGGCAAACCGCTCAGTTCCTCGGCGTCCGGATGGCGGACGAAGCGCGGGACGGATTTCGAATGTCGCTTGGACGACGCCTGATAGTCGGAATGGAAAGATACGTCCTCCCACGACACGGCCTTCTCCTGGACGAACCCCAACACCCGGATGTTCGGAGAGGCGCCCAGTCCGGCCCGCAGGACCGAAGCGGCGGAATCCCCCCGGACGACGATAAACACGGGCGAGCGCCTCCGCCCCAACAGTTTCAAGACCCGAAGAGACGATTGCGCCGCGTCCGCGGAAACCCCGGACAGGTTCACGACCAAGGGCGTCTCGCCGGTAAACAGGGACGAAACGCCCGCTGTGGCGAAGGAATCCCGCAGACCGCTCAAGAGTCCTCTTAGTTCAGACCATTTAACCCTAGGGTTTAAAATCTTACCGATCAACACCGCGCGAGACATGTTTCCATCTATCACGCGCCCGGCCGCCCATTCCGAATAATTTCCCCGGGCCGTCAGGATTCCAGATCGAAGTATCTGGGCCGGAGACAGGAAACGAAGCGGCTCCGGCTTCGGGATCGCTCCAGCCAATAACCCGGACCCACTCTCTCCTCTCGGCGAACCGCCGCCGTCCGCCGGGAGCGGCGTTTGCGGCGAACCGGAGGGACCTTCCCCGTCCCCGGAACCCCGCAACTGTTTCGCGATCAATTTCGCGAGAGGAACGACGTGCTCCGGTTCCATGTCGGCAGGTTTCGGCAGCGAATCGGTGATGAAAACGTTGCGGTGATCGATGGGACTACCTTTGAACGTTTCCTTGAGGCCCTTGGCGAATATCCCGTGGACGACGACCGCCTGAAAATCATAGGGCAGGCCCATCCAGACGAAAACGAAATAGGGCAAACGGAAGCGTCCGCCCGAATAGCGGATCAGACGCCGCTCCACGACCTTGATGATTTGCCAGATCCAGGGCCCCCACTCTTCCCCGAGCCGTCCCTGCCGCAGGATATAGTTCGCCACCTCGATCTGCGTGCCGCCTGTGCTGCTGATGTCGTCCATCAGGAAAACGATTTTTCCGGCCAGGAACTTGACGTCGTTAACGGGGCGCTCCCCTTTCGGCGATTCGAGAAGCTTGTCCTTATCCGGACCTTTCTTGTGCCGGGTCAGGACCCCGACGACCCTGGGTGCCGGAGCGTCCGCGGGACGGGTCTTCTCGAACACGATGGACAAAAAACCTTCGTCGCCATCGACAGGATCGGTTGCCGCCATCACATAATTGGAGAAACCCTCGTCCGGGGAAGCCGCGACGATCTTTTCCGGCCCGAGCCCCGACCGGGACAAGAGGTTCGTGATCCTGCGCAACAAGAGAGGAAGCGCGTTGACGTTATGGTAGCGGACGGGGTCCAGACCTTCGGGGAGATAGGACGATTTATAAGACGGATTGGGCTCCAGGGTCTTGCTCAGGTGGAGGTTGACGAAGTACATGTCTTCCGTGAGCAGGCTGAGCAGGCGCAGGTGCGTTTCGGCGCTGATGCCTGTTCCAATATCGTAGGCCTCCTTGGTGATCCCGTCCTGCCGGACGTATCGCAGATAGGGAGCCACCAGCGAGACGTGGACGCCGGCCGCCCGCAGAGCCGCCAGGGTCAGAATCAGTTCCACCACGCCTTCGTTGGAATTCCCCTCGTGTCCATAAACCAGGACGACGTGTTTTCCCTTGAATCCGGCGAACAGGTCCGGCCGAGGCAATTTCCAACCGTTCAACGGAACCAACGGATAATTTTCAACCGACAGCTCGGCGGCCAATTCCCGCGCGAGCGTAGATTGATTTTCGGCGGAAGCAACAGTTCCGTCCAAACTCAGGACGCCTGAAATCGGTTCCGAGGTTTTTGCTTTCGCGAAGGCGGAGTAGGGGTCGGGTAACGTCATCCGCGCTGAGGCCGACAAACCGGTCAGCCAATCATCTGCCGTCACCTCCTCTCCGTTTTCCTTCAAAATGACCAGCCCGTCCGGCCCCACCATGGACTGGAGCAGGGTGAAAAGGTAGGGAAGATAGCTTCTGAATTCCTCATCGGCCGCCCTCAAGCCCTTTTCGGCGATGGCGAGCCTGATGGATTTCGCCTGGGAGCCTTCCTGCTTCAGGGCGCCCAGGGCCAAAACCAATTGAATGACATCGTCCAGATTATTCGCTTTGCCTTCTTTCTGCGCCAAATCCAGATCCCATCCCACGGCGACGTCGCTTTTGTCCGCCGCGTTGCGGTTGGCGATACGGACGGCCATTTCTTGATCGGCGAACTGCTGATAAAAAAATTCAATGGTACGGCGGCCTGCTGCGGACTGTCTCTGAAGCCACCCTTTCATGAACGGGGATACGGACCGGAATTGGAGGGAATTCTTTTCCCTCGCCGTATCCTGCGTGAGCGAGATGAATAGATCCACGTAACCCTGCGGCCGGATGTTCCGGTTCAGCGTGTCCAGCCAGGTCTGAAGAAGCGCCAGCTCCCGGTCGGCCCTGATGAAGTCGGGGGTGAATATTTTCAGGGAGTCGACCAGGAAGGCCTGAAGTTCCTGAACGGTTTCCTGCTTCGCTTCTTCATCGCTCCCCGCGATCGAAACCGATACGATGTGGCTATCCTGTATCTGGCCCCCCGCCTCGCGCAACTGCAAATCCTCGGGGCGAAGCGAAGGCATCGGCAGCTTATGGGACCGATACCAGGCGAGCATCCGCCCGATGTCATGGACCCAATGCAATAAAATTTCCCGCTTTCGGGCGTCGTCCAAGCCCCGCAAAACCTCGATGCTTTCCTGCAAATTCCGTGGGATGAATTCCCGCACGACGACGAGGTTGTCATCGTAAGACTCATACAACTCCGGGACCCAGGGAACCAGCTTGCCATCGGCGCGATCGCTCTTGGCCGCACGCCAAACGCTTTCGATGGCATCGAGTTTTTCAACGTTCGCGGTCCACGTCAACGTGGCCGGCCGGCCGTCGGGGCCTTCGACCTGATATACCGTCGCGCCCATCCGCCGGACGATCTTCCAGGCGTCGCTGCCGATCGTCACAGCCTTCTCCTCGCCTTTTTGGATCCGGAGGAGGAAGCTGGCGAACCGCTGGGACAAATCCCCGTATTTGCTGTGGCGCGTCTGAGCCCCGTCCTTTTCCAGCGCCTCGATGTCCACCATTTCCGCGGTGAGAAAAGTGAACTCGATGTCTCTGTCCTTGAACGCCCCCTGAAACGACAATAGGCCTTCCCGGGACATGACGGGGACGACGACGGCGCAATGGCGCACCGATGATTTTCTATCGTCGTAATACTTTAAAAGCTCGTCCAGGGTTTTAACGAGCGTCATGCCGCTGCGCAGTTGCGTGTCCATCAAAACGATGGATTCGGGTAGCGCACCCTCCGCGATCGCCCCGTTCTCATCCCGGATGTCCAAATGAACGGCCCCTTCCGAGCCGGCCAGGGGCCAGGCGAACACCATGTGGGATTGCGGCAACTGCCGCCGGAAAGTGTTGCTGAAAGGGGCGGACCCGGCGGCGGCGTTCACAATCAGGATCCTTTCGTCCTCCGGCATCCCCTTTCCCGCAGGATCGCCGAGGCTTTTGTAAGCGACCGCCAGGAGCGCGCCGATGCGGTTGGCCACGCCGGCCAAAGCGCGCGGCGACGAGAGTCCTCGGTCCGTGCGAAGCAGACGCATAAGGCGGGACAACTCCTCGTATTTACCTTCCGACGCCTCATTTCCGATAAAAACGTCCGAGGCCAGGGAAAGCCTTCCCTCCGCCAACAAACGGTCGATGCTTCCCTGCTTTTCCAGCCACTGGGCGAAGGCTTGCCGGTCGCTCACGATCAACTCGTCCCCGGCCTTGTTGGTCTGAAATACCTCCGTTTCGTTTTCCAACAACTCCATGATCACTTCATCGAGGATAAGACTGGGGACGTTCGCCAACTCTGCATGAATCCGGCTCCTCTTAAGGGATGTCGCTCCGGAGACGAACAATTGCGCGATGCCCATGCGGACATTTTCCCGCGCCGCCGAGTTGTACTCAAACTCCGATGCGTCGGTGGACCCGCGCACCGCGATCACACCCCACAGACCGAACCCCATCGCGGCCAGCACAACCGCGGGCCACCACAGCAGGACGCCGATGGAAACAATCCATAAGGAAAACACCAGCCCGGCGCGCGCGCGGAATTCATCGGCATCCACATCCTTCACGTCCCATCTGGAGTTGAAACCGTGGATCACCTCCTCCACAAGCAGCATCCCGAGAAAAGCGTAACCCGCCCAACACCACAGGATGTTGAATCCGCCTCGCCGCCACCTATCCCGCAGCCAGGCGTCCATGACGCTTTTCTCCAGCAAACGTTTTTGCGCCACAGCGTCGAACCAAAACAGGAATCCCCGGTCCGAAATGACCGCGGATTCCCGTTCCCGATCTGAAAGCCATCTCGTCAACAGGAGCAACAAGGCGGACGTCGACAGCGCCGCCTGCGACGGCAGAGCGAGGAAAGGCACGGCATACAAAACCGAAATGGCCAACCCGACGGATCCGAATCCGAGAACCCAGTGAAACGTCATTCTTAAACTGGCGCTGCTGACCGCCCGGGCAGAATCCGCGGAAGCAGTCGTCGACGACTGTCGCTCGCCGAAGAATGAATTCCACAGCCGTGCTTTGGCTCGGACGGCCCATTGCGACGGCCAGGAAACACGGAGGCGGAACCTCTTTCCATCCTGACGATAAGCGATTTCTTTCCCAGCCGATGAGACCGGCTCCAAGTGGGCCTCAACCTTCAAGGAATGTCCGTCATCGCCCATTACGGTTATGCCGGCATGAACGCCCACTCCGTCACCGCGAACCTTGG
>CAYZXT010000010.1:17377-83254 GCA_964482515.1 uncultured Elusimicrobia bacterium
GGCATCGACACGCGAAAAACCGGGGAAACCCTGGATCATGCGACGTTCTTCCTCCGTCAATCGTCCGTGCCGGATAAATGAAGACAAGACGCGGAGAACCGCCGACAACAACGCAAACCTTTTCTGGACGAACTCGAAACCCGGAAACGGCGGGGCCAGGGCTTGGGGCGGGCTTAGGTCCAGCTTGTCGCCCAGCAGCAGCCGCTCGAGAGGCAGTTTGTTTAGGGCGAAGACGTCCAGATAGTCCGCCCCGCCGCCCACCGCATGCTCGAACTTCGGCATGACCGTCGCGAAGGACATCTTTCGCTCGCGCAGCAGGTTTTCAATCCCGGAGGAGTGGAACCCGCCGGTGACGATGGCCGCGGTCGCGGCGCCCGATTCATCCTCCGGGTCAAGGGAACCCAGGAAATTGTCCAGCATGACCTTGTTACGGTCGGTCGCATTCCGATAAAAAGATTCAAGCTCCGCCGCCAGCGCGCCGAAGCGCATGTCGGCGCCCGACATCTCCGTCCCCGCGAACGGCGACACGTCGCCATCCCGCTTCGAGAGCGCTGAGACCCGGGCGTTGATCCTCCCGATCTCGGCGCGGCGCGCCAAATATTTTTCCCACTCATTCGCGTGAAGCTCCCGGGCCGCGAGCCGCCGAGCCAATCGCATATCCTCGCCGATCCGCAACAGTTCCCTTCTGTCCAAGGATGAACCGGCCGACGCGAGGACGTTTTCCTTCAGGGCGTCGAGTTCCTCAAACAGTCCGAAGCGGTCGATGCCCTCGGCCGACAGGACATAGGCGATGTAGCGGTCAAACCGTGGGAACTCCGCGAGGGAGACGCCCTTTTCCCGCGAAACATCCTTCAAGTACGAATAGTAGACGGCGCTTCCGATTTTTCCGGCCTTGAAAGCAAAACTATGATCGACCAGCGACGCAATGTCCGATTCCGCCAGGCGGGGCGACAGCTTTTCGATGAACCGCTTCCGTTCGTTTTCCGCGGCGGAAAAATCCAGGGACGCCTCCTGGCTGAAAACGCCCTGCAGCCGCGTCAGGTTCGGAAAATCCCGGGCGGAAACTTTCCCGACGCCCAACGCTTGGACGTACCCCTTCAGGTCGAGCCGCCCGGAATCGTACCCTTCGAAGACCGCGTCCAACTCGCGTAGTCGGGCGTCGAAGACTTTATCTTTCAGCGGTCCGAGCCGGGCTTCGATTGTCTCCAATTCCATTTCCCATTCGGCCCGGACAGCCAAACCGCGACGGTAGGAATCCACGTTGGACAGGTAGAGGTCCCGGTCTTCCACGCCGCGCAGCAGGGGCGCCTTCGCCGACGTCAGGCCGAAATACTCCGCCCCGCTGATGACTCCTTCCTGCATAAGGTAATCGCACACGGCCGCATGGTCCTCGGCGTTCGCGTGACGCCTGTAGGGACCGAGATCGAATTCGCCCGCGGCGCCTTCCATGCCCACCACCAAAGGAACGTCGGACTGGAGGTGCTCGAGGATGTTGGCGATGCTTTTTTGGGCGGGATAAATCCGATGGGCGTCCTGGATCAGGACGATGAAAGGGGATGGGTTGTTCTGGCCTGAGAAATGAACGGTTTGGATCTCCCCGCAGGCGGCAGGCAGCGAAACGATTCGGGCGGGCAGGCGGCCCAGGGTTTCGGCGGAGATACGCGATGAAAGCGCTGTCTGCGCAGCCGCGGAAACCGTTCCAAAATCCGCGATCTTCTTGGTGACCACGGGGAAAGTTTGATCGATGGACGCAGCGGGAATGGAGGCGCGACGGTCCCGCCAAAAATTCGCCTCCGCTAGGGGCGCGGCGGCCGTGTTGTACAAAAGTACGACGCCCAGCAGGAGGCAAACACCTCTTCGGCCGGAAATCCGGAAAAATGAGTTTATTTTCGTGGCGATCCGACTGATCATTGAGTGAAAAGGGGTACCTTTACGGTGGATTGTTGGGCCGGTTTTCCCGCATCGATCGACAGGACTATTGTCGCTTTTTCATGTGATAAACGTATTAAGGGGTTGTAAATTTAAAGTAAACGGATCGACGGCGGGCGGATTACGCGAACTGGCCGATAAACCGATTCAATCTATCCAGGTAATCCAGATAACGGGAAACGATCAGGATATCCAGAATCTCCACCGCGATGCCGGCCGGCAGTTCCAGAGGAACGGCCTTCGGATGCTGGAGGATGGAATTGATGGCGGAAATCTGGGCCTCGTTCAAAATCTCTCGTTCCAGGAGAGTCCGCCGGACATCGCTCCAAGGGACCTCCGCGGAAACGTCTCCCAGCGCCACGAATTGGATGTTTGAACGCTTATCCGATGGATTGATCCCCGTCGCCGATTGGTCGGTATTTTCGCAGAGGACGACGATGGGCGACCGTGGATTCATGGAAGAGAGCGCGCGCAGGGAACGGCCCAAATCCGATGTTGGGATATCGACGTTCAGAATGTTGATCACTATCGGACGGCTGCCCCGGAAGAGCGTCGACAGGGACTGCCAGTTTCGAGACTCGTTCCAAAGGGCGTTCACCGTTTTCAGCAACCGATCATACCCCGCGGACGGCGACAATATTTTCCCCGCGAGAGACAGAAGGCGGGTGACGCTCCAGCCCAGGAGCGCCTGCAGCCCGGGATTGGCGTCCGACCAAAGGCGCGCCTGAACCGTCGTGCGAACGGCCCACCCCGGATAATTGTCCCGCAACCGTTTTCCGATCTCGCCGGGAGAAAGGAAGCGGACAGGTTCCGGCTTCGGAATACCTTCGTCCAAAACCGACGTTTTGGCAGACAAGGCGGCCTGGTCCCGCTCCGCGGGGAGATACACACGCTCGGGGGTTCCGTTGGCGCCGGCGACGACTTTGAAACGCCTGCCTTCATTGTCGATGAATTCGATCTCGTAGATGGGCGTTGCGTAGCCGTCCAAATTGAAAGCGAGCCGTCCGTCATTCAACTCTTCCCGAGAGAAAACGCCTTCCTCCTGCGTGACCGAATCTGTAAACTTAATGAAAGCCACATCTTTGGTGTCTCGCTCATCCATGAACCAATTTAACTTGAATGCAAGCTTAACGCCGACGCTGGAATCCAGCGTATTGGTCATCAGCAGGCGAATGTCCGACCCGACCCTCGCGAAGGCCCCGCCCACGAAATCATTCCCCGTGTCGGCCCGCCCGCCCTGGCCGCCGTTCCGGCGCAAAGCGGTCAAAATGGATGCGGCAGCGTCGAAGGTTTTCTGATACCGGGATTCGGCGGCGCCCAAAACATGGTCTTCGGCCAATTCATCGATATAACCCCGCCGGTCATCGCGCTCGAAACCGATTTTCTCCCGCGTCGCCTGGCGATCTCCGGAATAGAACATGAGTCCGGCGGCGTCCATGTTCTTGATGACCTCCAGGAAGAAAGCCATGACCCGCGAGCGGATTTGGTCGGTTTCCCGTCCTATCGGGGCGCCGGCAGCATAGGCTGATATTCCGTACCCGCCCTCTCCGTTGGGCCACCACGCCTTATCGTGGTTATTGAGCATGAAAATGACCTGTTCTCCGTACCATCGCTCCAGATCCTTCCCGGCCTCCTGTTCGATTTCCCAATAGGGAATCGGCCGGCCCTGGGTCAGCAATTCCCGCAGCTTTTCGGCGTACCGCATGTCCGTGTAGCGTTGTGATTTCTTTTCGTTCCATTCCGCCAGCAAAGGCCTAAGTCCGCCCATTCGGCGCGCCATCGCGAGAGGGATCGCGTTGTCCGTCCCGTACTGGTCCGACCGAATGGCAAATCCACCCTCCTCCACGCTCTTGTCGGTTTCGCGAATCCTTTTCGCCTGGGTTCGGAGTTCCATCTTATCTGGGAGCGGAAGGTAGCCCAAAGCATCTATCGCCCATAACCGGTGATAGACCGCTTCGGCGCTTTGATCGTCCAACAACATATTCCAGGCCCCCAAGCGACCAAGAGGGCTCGTCACGTCCCACCGCCCGTCTATAGATAAGTAGGCCCTGAGATAATCATTCTCCGGAAAAGGGAGATGGTCGGCGGACGTATGCCGCACGACGTCCATAAAAACCCAAAGCCCGTTTGATATCGCCGCGCGATGAAGGTCCGCAAAATCATCCGATGTGCCCCATTGGGCGTACGTGAAATAGGTGGGCGAGTAAACGGACTCCGACGGCGAAAGGGTGCCGGGGCCGAGTAAAATATCGTATCCCATGGCTCTGAACCACGGCAACCGTTCGATCAAATATCTGACCGGTGACTTACCGGGCGGCGTTTCCGCGTCCATGTTGTATTGGTAGATCATCCGCCCAGGCTTTATGTTCTTAGCTGGAATGTCGTCGTTCCGTCTCAGCATGAACATGGAATTGTGATCGGTCGTCGTCCAGGCGTTGGCCGGATCGCTGAAGTAAATTTGTTCAACGGTCCCATCCTGTAAGGGGATACGAAGGAGGAACCGGTAAAGTATGTATTTGGGTTTATCAAACACGGGTAACAGTTCCACGTTCATCCGCCATTCCCAGCCGCTTTCAGGCGAATAACGGGTGGCGCCGCGTGGAGTGCGCCATCCGCCTTCCAAGGCTCCGTCATCCACGTCCCGCCCATCGATCTTCAAACCATGTCCCCAGGGTTTGCTCTCCAAGAAATTGCCCGCCAGGAAAACCTGTTCGGGGTGATCCACCGCATGCCGCGTCAGCCCTTCGGCCAGGACGTCGGGGTCCCGGGATGTCTCATAGGCCGTCCCGGCAAGGGCCCGGGCCACTCGACCGAGGGCCTCATCGTCATCTTTGATGCCCATCAGGTATTGAAAGATCGCGTGGTGCATGTCGTCGCCCGCGTGCAACCGGAAATGAACTCCTTCCGCGTCCAAAGTCGGGGCGTCGTCCGCATGTTTTCCATAGGCCCGAGGCCTTCCATTCGTGGGAAATTGAACGAACCCGCTGTACGGCGTCTCATCCTGCCGTTCCTTCTTGAACTGCCCGTATTCCGTTTGGAATTCCTTCCTGCATTGGGCGAAAAACGTGATCGCGCGCGGATCCGTCTCGCCCGATTCAGCATAAATTTTTTCCATGAGGGATAACATGTCCGTGGGAATGAGCACGCGGCGCCATGCGAAAACGGTCTCGGGATCCAGACCCGGGTTCCCCTGGCGGACGTAATCCGCCAAGCCCCAGAGATCGTTGTCGTGGGAGCCATCAGGAAGGGCCTTTTCCAAGGCGGCGATGGCGCGATAGAGGTCCTTCCATTCGACCGTCGCGCCCCGGCGGGAAGTCAAGGTCGAGGCAAAAACTTTTTCCGGAACGCGGGACGCCGGGCTGTAAGCCTTTCCTTTGAACAGCTCCGGGTGACCCGCCAAATAGATATCGCTGCGGGACGGATCAATTAAGGCCAATCGCACATGGAAAAAGCTCATGAGGATGGAGGGTGCCAATAACATAAGAGGAATTGCCACGGAAAAGAAAGCCGTCGGCGGCGCCAAATTCAAAGCAGGCAACAGCACAGAACTGACTGCCACCCACAAAAAGCTCAAGGGAACGGTGATCCACAACCAGAACATGGGGCCCGCCCAGAGCACGGCGGAAATTGCCTTGTCGTCCCTTCTCTCGTTCAACCAATCTTCTGAGAATTGGAAATAGGATTCCCGTGAGTTCACTTCGACCGAATAATCCGCGTTGGCGATACTCCGCTTTTTCGCCGCCAGTTCGTGGGCGACATGCTCTTCCAGCCAACTGAGAGGCCGAAACACGCGGCCCAACCATCCGAAAAGCCACTTTCCCGGCACCGGGCTGTAGACATTGCCCGGCAAACCATCCTCCTGGGCGCCGTCGTCCGCCGGCCGCAAATCATAGGGCCCGAAGGTCTTCTCATCGATATTCGAGAGGGTTTTTCCAAACATCAAAAGCAATTGCTCCACTTTGTCCGCCAGCACTCCTTGGGGGAGAGATGAAAATTCATCTCGGATCCTGCCCACGAAGGAATGCCCGTCACGTACAAACGCGTGGATAGGATCTTCGCTCTTTCCGCCATTCCGAAGCGCCGAAGCATAGTACACCTCGAGGTCATCCAAGACCGTTTCCAAACCGCTGAAGAAGCCGTTCAGAAATTCGTTCCAATCGGCGACTCCGGAATCCTTGAACCAGGCCTGCACGCTCATCCCGCTGTTATCGTTTCCTTCCACTTTGGGATTGGCCATGTAAGCTTCCAGGAAGCGCAGCCCGGCCTTGAAATCCTTCGACGCGTCGTCGAAGGATTCGAAGGACTCCCGAACCGGGGCGCTATCCGCCCGCAAGACATCCTCCACGCGGCTGACGATCCATTGCACACGCGAGTAGGCCTGCTCCGCGCTCAACGTCTCCCCGTTGATCGACGGGAGAAGCTTGTCGTCCGTTAGAAGCTCCTGCCTCAGCCTTGCAAGCGCGAGATTCTTCGTGGTCTGATAATTAAATTTCTCCTCCAGGTATTCCGCCGCCGGGAAAGTATGATAGCGGATGGGATTTGTCCGGTAAAACAGGCTGAACAGGATATACTGCAGTTTGTCGGCCTTGCCGGGATTTTCATGGACGAAACGTAGAGGCACGGAATCCGAAGAAGAATCGCTCTCCTTCTTCGAACCAGACAACAACGGCCGTTCATCCATCGTGTAGAACCTGTAAATCATCCAGGTGTTCGGGTTGACTATGGATGGATCGGTCATCGCCCAGAGCCGTTCCATGTTAATGGCGGCCAGTTCATCGACGTCCACGAAAATCTTCTCAAGTATCGTCACCGGCTGGTACTCCCCCTGGCCGCGGTGGCGGACGCAGCCGTTGTAAACGCTTTCAACGATCCTGTCCGAATAGGCGGGCCGCGCTCTCACCCCGTTGGCTTTGGAAAGGACCTGTGTCGACAGCCGGGCGCCCTCTAACTCATGGTTGTCCCTGTCGATCACGCTGAAGAGATCGTGGAACAGGCTGATCCCGATCAAAATCGTTTGACCCTCTCCCGTGCGCCAGGCCGCGCGCAGCGCTTCGGTTTCATGGTCAGTAAGGTCCGAATCAACAATCTTCTTCCCGAAGTTGAGGGAGTGGCGCAAAACCTCCAACGAATGGTGGAGGCCGTGCTCATGCTCCGTCACGTATATGTCCCACAGCCATGGCTCGACGGCCTGTTTGATATCCCCAAGCATCAACTTTAATGCCTCGAAAGTAGCCGCGTCCATCCCGGAACGCCGCGCCTGACCCATCAGTCGTGTGAACTCCGCGTCGCTGTCTGGATTCCTCTCGCGTCCGCGAAGCGCGAGCCACGGATCACTGGCCGGGAACTGGGAATGCAATATCCAACGAACGGTCATCAGAGCGGCTTCCCAGAATATCCGTCCGAAAACCGGCTGCGTCAAATTGATGCCTTCCAGGCCCTTCACGACCAAACGTCCCGATTGGACGTCATAACCCAGGGTCGACTCAGGCACAATGAACCATGACTTCGTGTCCATGGTCAAAAACAATACGATGTCCCAATACTGCCAAGCCAGCCTGAGGGCCGCCGCTAAGCGGGCCATCCGGGTTGTTCCCGCCAGAATATAGCCCCGCGGATCGACCAGGGCTCGCGAGTCCTGGATGACGATCCCCCGCGGATCACGCAGGACCTTGACGCCGTCCTCCTCTCGAATGACCTCCGGGATAAGGAAGGAGTTCCGGAAGCGTTCCCGCCGTCCTGACACGGCCTGCAAAATGCGGCGCATTGAATTAATCTCGGCTTTCCCCACGTAGTATTTCAATATCCTCAGCGTCTTGTGGTCCAAATCCCAGGCCAGGACTTCCCCCGGCCGGCCGGGCTGGAACGTTTCCAGGATCCGGAACCGGCGCGAATTGGAATTCATTCCCATCTTGACTGTTTCCTTTTCGCCGGACGGGGGGATCTCGGTGTCGCTCCCCAAAGCGCTCCCGACAATCTTTCCCTTCTTGCTTACGTAGCGGCGCGCTTTCACCAGCCATCCAATGTGGAGCGAAACGTCTTTCAGGGCCGGGTCGTCCAGGAGTATCGAGAGCGCCTTGGCATCCGCCACAAAACCCACCACGTGGATGTTCTTTCCCGGAACGCCCATTTCCCTAAGCTCCTGCACCACCCGCTTCACCGTGAAACCGGTGTTGACCGAATGATCGAAGATGATGAACTCGGCGTCTTTTCTAACCACCATGGCCTTGCGCACGCGAAGCTTGAACTCGTTGGCGTTGTGAAATTTCCCCTGCGATATCCTCGCCTCGACCACGGGCATGTCCGGGTTCTCCAGCAAGATGGAACGGTTGTCGCCTAGCCCTTGCCCGGTCAAAGCGATGGCGATGGAGTCCTTTTTGATCGATAATCGCTTCCGCACCGCGGGCCAAAAATATCTATTGTAGAGCTTCAAAATGGCTTCCTGCCGGTCCACCGGTTCCAGAGCGTTCAGTTCCCGGGAATCGCCCCGATCGTGCATCTCCACCAAATGCTCGATCAACTCGCGGAACCAATCATTATCGGCGTTCTCGGCGATCAAGTGGAGTTGACCGTCCTTCAGCCCCGCGCGTATCCGGTCGAGATCGGCCTCTGTCAAACCGTCTTCAAATCCCACAACGTCGCCGAACTCATTCGTCCCCGCTGAAGTATAAGCGCGCAATTGATCCAATCCCAATTCAGCGACGGGTTTTGCTTTTCCAGCAAGCCTTTTAAAATAGAGCCTGGGAACGAAACCGGTGGACAGCATCCATCCCACCAGGAAATCCTTGAGCGTGCTGTCCCTCGCTTCTTGATTGATAGATTTCCCGCCGTGCAGCGACTTTTCCGCCGTGATGATGTATTGCCAATAGGACAGATACCCGAGCACCAGCCATGCCATGACCCGATAACCCAGGTAAATCATCGTGAGGACGCCAATGATTTCCAGAGGTTTGGGCGAACCCCATACCAACAGCGCGAGCATACTGGAAACCATGCTCAAGCCGCCTGCCCAAATCCCCCCGATATCGAAAATGCCTCCGTGGACCGACCAAACGCTCCGAGCGTTCTCAAACCGTTCGACCGCGGCCATGAGCCAGTACTGGAAGAATTTTGGGAAAAGAGCAAGCACCCGCTTGTCGGCGAACAGCCCTTCGGACGTCACGCTGAACAGTTTCCCCTTCATGGGACGAAAGCCCACAAAAGCGTCCGAAGCCAGGAAGGGGATCAGCCGCGCCCTATCGGCTTCGGAGAGGTCGCCGCTCCGGCCTTGCACAACGACGATGGCCGCGATGAGCCCGAGAGAAACGAAGCCGACGGCAGACCACGGGATGAAAATAGCGATGGCGACGGACAGGGACCCTCCCAGCACCAAATGATATACCAGGCCGAGCCCGCCGCCGACGATCAAATATTGAAGAAAGAACCGGAACAGGCTGAGCAGCGTTATGAGGTTGACTATATTTTTCTCCCCGCCGTTCCGCCCGCGCAACGGAGAGTGAACCGCGCCGGAGAATCCCTGCCCTGGATCATGCGGAAAAAACCGCCCCAGCTTCGAAGAAAAATCTTGAATCCGCCTATTGATGATGTTGTCAGCCTGGCGGACATCGCTGGTGCCGGGGTCACGGCGGGCTCGATACAGGTGGGACATGATCATCATCGCCGCCGGAAATTCTATGGCGACGCACAGGAGGAGCGCGGGAGGGCCGAGCGGGAGGTGGAGGGCCGACAAAAGGATCATGGCGACGATCCACGCCGCGCTCCAGCGAACCCACAGCATGGGGCCCGCGATCAGAAAACGGACGGCGGCCCAATTCGCCCGATTATTATTCAACCAATCCTCGTCCAGTATCTCAGTGTAGGATTTGTCCGCGGAAAGAGTCACGCGAATGTCGTTCCGATCCACACCCAAACGCCGGGCCTGCCACACATGAGCCCGCTCCTCCAACCAGCTCAGCGGAAGCAGCCAGTTGGAAAATTTTGACACGCCGGGAAACAGGAGAGACAAAAAGGCCTGCAGGCTTCCAAGAATGAACGGCGCATGGCCGACCACAGGCTGCCTTGAATAAACCAGCAGTTTGGAGCGGGCGCCGGAGGGATTTATATTATCCGAATCAGTGTGTTGTGATACGAACAAGATCGCGGGCGGCCTTGAAAGCACGGCCCCCCTTTGCGTTTCTTCCTCCAGCTGCCGAGCCACGCTGACGCCGCTGTTCTCCCGCAGCCGTCCCCGCACGAAATGGGAAGCGAAGTTCGTCAGTTGTGAAATCGGGATTATGCAGCGGATGTCCATCTCCCGCTCGGAGTTAGTGTCTCCGTCAAAACCCCTCGCCTCAAAAGCGTCGACGAGGGACTGCCTGTTCACATAGTGGATTCCATCGCCCAATAAGACCAGCCGCGGGCCCTTCTGGACCAGCAAATACTTGTCCCCCACCTTGACGACGGACTCGGTCACAGCGCTGACGCGCACAAGGCCGTCGCGGCTCCGGATATTGCTTTGCATCTCCGCCCACTCTTCGCTTCTTTCAAACCAATAGGGATCCGTAATATCGAGAAACTCTTCCCTCGCGTGCTGCCGGATGATTTCCCGGACGCGTTTCCCCATATGGACCTCGATTTCCTGGCCATTATAATCAACGATGAACGATTGGTTGTTCCTACGCACCTGTTCGGGAGACACAAGGAACAGCGGCCCTTTCGGGTGGGTCCGTACGTATTCCTCGATTTCAAACTGAAGGTTCAAGCCCAGCTTTACGTCGAAAACCTCCAAAAAGCGGACGGTATCGTGCACGCCTTGGCCTTTCTTCGGATCGTGGAGGATTTTCACCCCAAGGCGCTCGATGGACGCCGTCCACTCCTCTTCTTCTTGAAGGTGTACGTTCGACACGGCAGACAGTTCCTTGACCCCGCGCAAAACGCTAAGGACGTCGATGCCCTCGGGGACCTCGAGGTGGAAAACCAACTTCATGGGTCGGCCGTCAAGCCTTCTTTCCGCCGGGCTTCCTGCAGCCGTCAAATAGGCGGCGACGGGTGAGGAAACCCGGTCTTCGGACATAAAAAAATCTTCGATAAAAATATCCTGGTCCGCCGCGATGAAAATGTCAGTAATATCGTTGACGAGGCCCTTTCGGTCCGAAGCCAGGACTTCCAGCGTGTATTTACGCGCATTGAGGTTGGCGATCCGCAACGCGTCCTCCCGCGTGACCTGGATCGCGCTCAGGCTACTTTTCAAGTTCTCTGTCTCCACCCGTCCCATGGAACCGCCATCCAACGACACCGAGACACGGAGTTGCCTTCCGTTCCGGGTGTCATTGGCGAAATAGGACACGATGCTTCCCACCGGTTGAACCAATTTCGCCACCTTGTTCAGGATTCCCGTCGTGCGGTATGGCAAAGTCAGCACGATGTTCAGATGCCTGCCGCCGGGTGTCCCCGTCACTTGAACGGTCAAGGATTCCTTTTTTCCAAGCGCGTGCAACCGTCTGTTGAGTTTTTCCAATTCGCTGTTGGGAGCGAGATTGCTTTCAAGATTATCCAGCGAAACTTTAAAAAATCGCATTTCCCGCGGCAGGCTCGGTGGCCTACTCCCGTCTACCATCCACACGGCGCCTGTGGTTTCATCGAACGCCAGTCCCAACTCGCGAGGTCCCACGGATACGGTCCTGCCGCGCACAAGATCATGACGCTCGACGGTGCTCTTGAACCGCCCCGCAATAGAACCGAAAAGATTTTGGAAATTAATCGAATAATCAGGGCCCATCGATATATTCAGCGCCTCGAATTGTTGCGGCGTCGAGAAATAATCCCTGATGTAGGGATCGGTGCGCGCTTTATAGTTTGGGTGGGCGTCCGGGCCCCGCATATAGGCCTCGTAATCTTGCTTCGTCATCAGTTTAATTTCCAAACGCCCAAACTCAATATTCGTTTGACGAAAGCTCCCTTTATTCTGGGACTCGATAGTCCAATTGTTTTCATAGTCCGGGTCAACGCTTCGCCATATTTCCAAGTCCAACGCCTGTTCCAGTGATTGCTGGTCCTCAAAAACGACCAGGATGCCCAACAGATCATTGCCGCCGAACCCATCGCTTATATCCTTGGGCAACCCTTTCCGCTTGATCTTGGACAGGAGAACGTCTTCGTCCTTCAAACGGGCGAACACGCTCTCGACGCGCAGTTCCTGATGTTGAGACAACCAGTGCTTCATTTTTTCCTTTAGAATACGCTCGACCTTTCCTTTGACGGCCTCCTCGACCGAGAGGTCGTGTATCCGGACCAGTTCCTCCATTAAATCCCGGGTGAATTGATCGAAGTTGTCCCGTCCGATTATCCTGGCCAACGAACCCATTCCAAGGACTTGGCCGATACCGCGCCGTCCCACGCGGCTAGCCAAATGCCTGAGAACCATCCGCACGAACATTTGAATTTCGCTGTGATATCCCGCGTCCGGGGTCGTCACGAGCTCTTCCCAGCGCTCGGCCATGATCAGCAACAGACCGTCCGGAGAACCCGCGATGGCGAGGAGCGCGTGCATGTGGTCCTGAATCGCAAAGGGATGGCCTTTCGTGGGAGGGCGGAAAGGGATTTCGCGGACGAGCTTCATCCGGACGACCAGTCCGTGGATCGTGTTCGGGTCGAACGCGTTGAACCGCTGCTTGTCGTATTTGTTCAGGGCGGTGAGGGAAGTGCGCACCCGCTCTTTCGGCAGGCGGTGCAGGAGCGCTGCCATATAAGCTTCGTCGCTGCAATCCCATCCGCGGGCTTTCTCCGCCGTTGCCAGGGCGAAATCAAAACCTTCCGGATCATTTTTGTAAATCTCGGTCCTAATATAATTCAAATCGGCGGGAGTCAGAATTAATACTCCCGTTTTCCGCGACCATCCATTGCCGGCACCCCTCAGAAGCAGTCGTGCGCCGGGAAACATGTGATTGTGGTGGGAGTGCCAGGCCGTCCCGGCGATCGCGGCCAGCGGGTAAATCAGTTGGGACGGCAAGCCCTGCCACCAAGCCAAAAGGGGCGAGAAAATATGAGGCGCCGAAACGGCGGGAGACGCCGCGTAGGCGGCCGCGGGCAGATAGGTCAACAGCCCGATGGCGAGGGCGCCGCCGAAGCGGAGAAAGAATTGCCGCCAGGTTTGACGGAATTGCGGCGGAGCGCGGGAGAAAACCGGCGGCAGCCCATGGAGGGAGGCGAAAACCAGTGCCCAGACCACGGTCAAAAACAATCCCAGGGGCAAATTCGCTTTGAAGAGCCAAAGAGGCAGGAAGAACAGTTGTTCCACCAAGGGGATGACTAGGTAAGTCATGTAACTCTTTTCGATTTCAGCCTTGGCCCATTCCTTCGGATCCTGTCCCTTGGCCCACCCGAACCGCTCGGCCAGCGCCGCCAATAACCAAGGCCAAAAAGGAAGAATGAGCGTGGCGCGTCCGCGCGTTTTGCGGAACCTCCACCCGATGAAACGCGGAAGAGATACCCGGTTATTCAGGGAAAGCGATGAGTCGCGCAATTGAACGAGAGATCTCATCGGCGGCATGGTATCGGAGGAGCTTTCAACTGTCACGCTTCCTCGTCCCGCGGAAACCAACACGATTGATAAACCCTTGGAAAAAGATCCCCACAACGTCTGAATCGTATCGACACGCCGCCGGACAGCCTCAATGGAATTCGTTTTCTTGTTCGTGAAAAAGACATCCCGTGCGATCGCCTCGCGGAGGAAATTCTCCACTCGTCCCGGGATCGATCGGGACAGCTCAAGGGAAAGGACCGCCGGCACATTCAAATTGAGCTGTTCCCCCAGCAGCATTTTTTCCAGGGGCGACCGGTTCATGGCGAAGACGTCGAGATACCGCTTCGGGTCCTCCTTGATCTCCCCCACCTTCGGCGTGAAGACGACGTGGGAGATATTTTCCCGCCTCAGCAGCGCGCTCAGACCCGGCGTATGGAACCCGCCGGCCACGATCACGGCTCCGGAGGATCCGTCTTCGTCCATCTTTTTCAGGAGGTTGCCGACCAGCGCGGCGTTCCGGTCGACGGCCGTCCGGTAAAATGATTCCATCGCGAGGAGGCCGTCCTGGAATTTTTCGTCCGCCGCGGACAGCCGCCGAGTGGAAGGATTTTCCAAGCGCCGGAGCTGGTCGGAAAGGCGATGCAGGCGCGGCTTCGCCGCTTGATAGACCGTCCATTCCGCCTGGGAAATGTCGCGGTCCATCAACCGTCGGATCAGCCGCAAATCCTCGGCCAGTTGAAAAACGATCCCTTCCTCGCCGTCCGTCACGATGCGCGCGACGAGCCGCCGCTTCAGCTCTTCCATCTCTCCGTAGAGGCCGTATTTGTCGATGCGGTCGGATTTCAGGACGTAGCGGATGTAAGACTCAAAAGCCGGGAAGGAACGCAGCGAAACCCCGTGGCGCTCGGCCAAATTTTCCAGGAAATCGTAGTAAGCGCCGTACCCGACCCGGCCCGATTTATAGGCCGCGCTGTAATCGACCAGCCGCCGCGCGTCCGCCTCGGAAATCCGCGCGGCCAATGAACGGACCAGCGATCCGCGCTCCCTCTCGATCTGTTTGAAATCCAGCGAGCCCTCGTCATCCAGGAGGCCTTTCAGCAGGGCGATTTGATGAAGTCCGTCCAGATCATTGCCGGCAACCCGCGGCCAAAGCGCTTGAATGAATTTCGCCGGATCCAACGATCCCCGCGCGTAGGCATCAAGCGTCGCGTCCAGGGAGAGCAAGTCCTTCGAAAACATCCGTTCCTTCAGCCGGGCGACCCGTCCCGACAAACGCCCGTGTTGTTTCGCCATTTGGTCCTTGATACGCAACCCATTCCGATACCCTTCCACGTTCGATAGATAGAGTTCGGGGGATTCGATCCCCCACAAAAGCGGTATCGACGGCGCCGTGAGGCCGAAGTATTCCGGACCGGAGATCAGCTTCGCCCGCAACAGGGCGTCGCAGACCTCCGCGTGAACGTCCCGGTCGTCGTACCGGCGGAAGGGGGCAAGCGAAAATTTTCCGGAGGCGCCTTCGATGCCGAATACCAGGCGTTTCCCCGCGCCGCGCAGGCGATAGGATTGATCCAGTGCGGTCAGAAGGGCCGCGATGTTCCGCTGGGCGCTTTCGATTCCGTGGGCGTCCTGGACGAGGACCACGACGGGACGCTTTTCCGCGCCGGGAGCCGACCACGCTTCCTGAATGTCGCCATAGGCCGCGGGGACCGATGTCGCCCATTGAGGCAGCCCAGTCATGATTTTGTCAGGAAGCCGGCGACGGCTCTTTTCAAAAGCCATCATGCTTTCAAAGGGAATCGAATTGACGGCGACGGATGGAGCGATGGGCGGAAGCGGATTTGCTAGGGAGGCGGTTTGCAGGGGAGAAGCGGATTTGTCGGAGGATTGGGAGCGGGCCGGCGAATTCTGCCGGCGGTCGCGCCAGAAATTGGCTTCGGCGACCGGGGCCGTAAAAGCTTCCCCGAGCAATAGCAGGGCCAAAAGCAGCGCCACGCTCTTGCGTGCGTATTTGGGTCCCAATGAACGGAAATCAACGACGGTTCGTTGGACCATCCCGCTGTGGAATTGCCGACCTGCCGTAGGGATAGGCAATTATATTCCCCCTCAGAAATACATCCAAATTGTGCCTTTTATGGGGCGAAAACGGCCTTAACATGTTGTAAATTTGTTGTAAAACATATTCATCTTGAACCGGATTCTCCGACTTGCTATGTTTTAGTCACCATGACGTTGGAAGAACTCATCGGACAAACCCTCGTCTTCGGAATTCCGGGCACCCGCGTGCGTCCCGAAGACGTTCAGTTGTTCAAAGAAACCCACGCGGGCGGATTGATCCTCTATCGGATTAATTTCGAATCCCCGGCGCAGGTAAAGCGCCTCATCTCGGACCTCGAGAACGCCCTCGGGAGGCGGCTGTTGATCATGGCGGACCACGAAGGCGGCCGCGTCATCATGTTCCGCGACGGCGTCACCGTCTTTCCCGACAATCTGGCCTTCGGCACCGCCGGCAAGGTCGAATGGGCGCGCAAACAGGGCGCTATCGAAGCGCGCGAACTCCGCCGCCTGGGGATGGACATCAATCTCGGACCGGTCGTGGACGTTCTCACCAAAGAGTATAGCCCCAATATCGGCATCCGCGCCTATGGACGCGACCCCGCCCTGGTGGCCAAAATGGCTTCCGCCAGGATCGCGGCCATGCAGGCCAACGGGGTCAGCGCCTGCGCGAAGCATTTCCCAGGCAAGGGTCATTCCCCCCTCGACGCGCACCTTTCCCTCCCCACCATCCCATCGACGTGGGACGAGATGCGCCGCGTACACATCAAACCGTTCCTCGCCGCCATGAAGGCCGGGGTGGACATCATCATGTCTTCGCATCCGCTCTACCCCAATCTGGATCCCACGCCGCGGACGCCCGCGACTTTTTCGCGCCGCATCATCACCGAATATCTGCGCGAGGAACTGGGGTACGAGGGCGTGATTTCCAGCGATGACCTGGAAATGGGCGCGGTGCGGGAACTCTGCTCCATCGGCGAGGCCGCGGTGAAAACCTTTAAAGCCGGCCATGACCTCATCCTCAGCTGCCACGACGCGGCCGCGCAGCGTGAAGTCTATCAAGCCCTTCTTCAGGGTTTTAAATCCGGCGAACTCTCGCGCCATGAACTGGAAAAAAGCGTGGACCGGATCCAACGCCTGAAGGAAAAGCGTTCCCGCCGTTTCGATCCCGGCGCGCCGAAACCCGAAAAGGGCGGAGCGAAACTCGCCCTGCAAATCGCGAGCAAAGGCCTCATCACAGGCGGAGCGTGGAAAAAGCTCCTGCCGCTCGGCAAGAAAGAAAAATCCATCTGCGTCGTCTTCCCCCGCCTGTCGGACTTCGCCCCGCGCATCATGATCGAGCGGCCCTTTGAAAAGGAAACGGCATTCCTGAAAAAAGCCCTGGCCCACGTGCGCGCGAAGAAAGACATCCAGATCGCGGGCGTGGACGCCAAGCCCGAAGAGATCGAACGGATCGAAAAAGCCGTCCGCGCCGCGGACGCGACGGTCTTCTTCTGCTTCGACGCCCACCTCTACAAAGGATGCAAACAACTTCTGGAGGCGATCCAGCCCGCGGCGAAGAAGTTCGTACTCGTTCTTTTGCGCGACCATTACGACGAAGAGTTCGCAGCGCCATCCACGGCGGTGGTGACGGCCTTCGGCTTCCGCCTCTGCCAGATCAACGCCTGCCTGAATAAAATCTTCCCGCGATGAGGCGCGACGTCCATTCCGTCGGCGTGGACCTCGGAGGCACCTGGGTCAGGGCCTACGCCTCCGACAAGTCGGGCCGCCGCCTTAAATATCTCAAGGCGTCCTCGCCGCCCCGAAAAACGCTTCCCCGCTTCCTGCTCCGCCTGTGGCGTTACTGGAGAATCCAGGATTTAAAATTCCTCACCGTCGGTTCCCGCGGCGTATGGCTCCTCAAGGACAGAAAAGCGCTTCAGCGCTCATTGAAGGGCCTGGCGGAAAGGGTCCGCGTGGTTTCGGATGTGGAGCTCGCCTTTGAAAGCGCGTTGACGCCGGCGAATACGCCGCCGGGACGCGCGGCGGGAATTCTCATCCTGGCCGGGACCGGGTCCATCGCGCTTGGACGCGATGCGCGCGGACGCGTGGCGCGCGCCGGCGGCCTGGGACCGGCGAAAGGCGATGAAGGATCGGGCTATTGGATCGGGCGGGAATACGCGCGGCGGGTTTTATCCGGACGACGAATGAACAATAGGTCCGTTGCGGAGATTGCGGCTTTGGCGGAAACGGTCCTCCAAAAAGCGCGCCGTGACCGCGCTTGCCGTGAGATACGAAGCGAAGCGCAGACTCATCTGTCCGGATTGGTCCTCACGCTGGCGCGTCGATTGAACTTTCGCGGGCGAATCACGGTCAGCTGGGCGGGAAGCCTCATGGGTAACGCGGATTTCCGTCGAGGATTTTTTCAGGCACTGCGCAAAGACAAGTCGTTCGAATTCAAAATCGTTCCGCCGAAAAACGATCCGGCCTCGGCCGCGGCGCGCTGGGCCGGCAAACTTCAGGGTTTTCCCTCCGCCTTCTTGAGCAGGAGATAGAACCGCCCGGTCCGCCAGAACCGCGCCGCATAGTCTTCAGCTCCCTCTGCAGCCCCCACGAAGTAATCGACCCGCCCCGGGCCTTTGATCGCCCCGCCCTCGTCCTGGCTCACCACGAAACGCGTCACGGGTGTTTCCCCGTCCACTTCCATCCACGACAATGAACCGGGCGGGAACACAGCGGGATCTGTCGCTACGGAACGCCAGGGAGTCAAAGGCAAACGGAGCGAACCCAGCGTGTCCTGGCTGCGCGGGCCGCGGTCCAAGGAGAAGAAGACGTACCGCGGATTGTAATTGATGATCGTCTGCCGTTCCTCCGGATGGGCCTCAATATAAGCCTCCATGACGTGCCGGTTGAAATCCTTTTTGGGGATCAGGCCCTTCTCGATCAGATACAGGCCGATGGAGCGGTAGGGATGGCCGTTGTTCCCGGCGTAGCGGATGCGCACGGGCTTCGGTTCGTCCGGCAGCACGAGCCAGCCGGAACCTTCCACCTGCAAATAATAGATATCCAGCGGGTCTCTTGCCCAGGCTATTTCCAGCCCCTTGCCCTGCAACGCTCCGCGGGAATCGATCGCCTCCCGTGTATGATAGGGGCGGCCTTCCTTCAAATCGGTCGGCCGCGAGTAGATCGGATAGCGGTATTCATCGGTCCGCCGGAGCGAGGCCGGCAGCGTGTGCTCGTAGTAGGCGGAGAACCGCACCGAGCCGTTTCCATCGGTCCCGGGCGAAGCGTAAAAATCAAACCGCCGGTTCAACTCCCGCTGAAAATCCTCTTCCGGCAGATCCAGGAGGCCCAAAAAAGTTTCCAGGGTGTCCTGTAGTCGCGAAACGGTGAAACTGTGGGAGCCGAAAACATAGGTTTTGTCGGAAGGGAGATTCTTGTAGTAATCGAGGCTGCGGCGGACGGAGGTCTTTAATTCCTCCCGCGGACCGTCGTCGCGAACGGCGCGTTGTCCCGGTGGATTCATCGCCGATCCGGTCGCTGGCTCGGGAACGCGTTCTTCGACAATGGGATCGTGCCGGACCGGACCCAAACACCCGGCGAGGACCAACACCGAAACGGAAAGGATGGAAAAAGGCGGGCGGAACCGAAAAATCACTGTTTAATAACCGGCGGGGCGAAGGAACTCCACATCCATGGTGGCGCTGTCCCAGTGTATCACCGCCCGCCGGATCAATCCGTCGGACGAGAAGGAGAGCCGCGCGATGATCGGGACGTTCTTTTCAACGCCCGTAATCTTATACCGGTAGACCAGCGTCTCGAGCCTGTCTATATTTTCCACGCCCAGGGGGTTCCCCAGCAGGCTCAATGTCCTTTCGCGGGTGGGAAGCTGGGCATCGGCTTCATCGGACAACCGGTTGCGCGCCACGACCGTCTTGCGCAGCTGAAGGACATCGGCCTCCGGCGCCTTGCGGAGCGTTTCCACCAGGACTTGGCGTGAGAACAGCTGCATGAAGCTCGGCGGGACGATGATGCGGCGAACCTTTCCATCCCGCATATCAAAACTCAGGGAAAGTCGGTCCATGGGCGCGCCTTCTTCGTCCCCCTCTGGGAGCACCCGGTCGAACTCATATCGCCAGCGGAAAACATCCCCCTTCGCCTCCGTCGTTAACGGTGGGGCGCCGATCAGATATACGACGTCCTTGGACAACACGACGGGGGTTTTGCAGAGGATTTCAAGATCGGGATCTCCTTCGATGGCGTAATGATTATCGAAGTCGCGGAGTTGCCGCTTAACGTCCAATAGCCGCAGGTAAACGCAGCCGGACAAAAACAAAAGGCCGATGGCCCCCGTGAGCAGGACCGCCGGCCATTTTCGCTTGAGCATCCGGGAAAGATTTTCCATATCAGGTCAGGATCGTCATGGATAGATTTAAATTACAGAGCGATTCCATGAACAACAGAGTAATGTAAAACGCGGCGGGAATCAAGCCGTTCAGGAAGATTTCGGAGCCACCGTCCGGGGCACGGCCTGGAAAGAAGTTTGGAGGTCCGCCACGATCCTCGCCTGGAGGTCGGCCGCTTCTACCTCGGACAAGGTCCGGTCCGGATGGCGGAGGGTCAGGGAAAAGGCCAGGCTGCGGTGCCCGGCGGGCAGGGAATCGTCCTTGAAGACGTCGAAGAGCTCCACGCTCTCCACCCACTCAAAGCGCCGGGCCAGGTGCAAAGCGATGGAGGACCAGGACACCGTCTCCGCGAAAACCAGCGACAGGTCCCTGTAGACCGCGGGATAGCGGGGCACGCCCGAGAACTTTTGCTCCAAAAACCGTTCCTTGGTCAGAGCCGTCAGGTCCAGCTCGGCGAGGAACGTATCGCGCGGCAGGTCCAGGGCGTCGGCCCGGCGCGGATGGATCCGGCCGAAATAGCCCATCACCTTGTCTCCCACGAAGACGCACTGGCTTTCCACCGGATGGAAATAGGCGGGCACGCCGTTCCGGTCAAAACGCACGCCGGCGAGGCGCCATTCCCGGATGAGGGACTTCACCCAGGCCTTCATTTCCCAAACTTCGAGCGGCCGGGCCTTGAACTTCCAATGGGACGGGGCCGCTTCTCCCTGCGCGACGAAAGCGAGGTTCAGGGATTCGGCCGGCTGATCGGCGTTCCGGCGGAACACATGGGCCGTTTCAAAAAGCCGGACGTTCTTGTTTCCGTAACGCGCGTTGGTTTGGAGGTCCGACAACAAATTCGCCAGCAGGCTGGGCGACAGGAGTTCGCCCGAGAGCGACAGGGGATTGTCCAATTCCACCGGCTCGCCGCTGGACGTCACGTTCAGCGTCTCCCAAAACTCGCGGGAGACGAGCCCGTAATTCTTCGCTTCATAAAATCCGCAGCCCATGAGGAAATTCCGCGCGCTCTGGACCAGCCGCCGCTCCGGGGACATGGGTTCCGGCGGCTCCCCCGCGATGCGTCGGCGCGTGGGGACATGGTCGTACCCGTTCAACCGCGCGACCTCTTCGGCCAGGTCGGCGTCCTCCCAAATGTCCTGCCGGTGCACGGGAGGCGAAACGCTCAACGCCGCGTCCGATCCCGCGCAGGAGAAACCCAGCCGCTCCAAAGCGCCTTTGATCTGCGCCGGCGAAAAATCCGTCCCCAAAATTTGGTTGATCCGTTCGCCGGAAGCCTTCACATGGACCGCCGCCGGTTTGGAGGTTTGAACGTCCTGTTCGCAGGTCAACTTCCCCCCGGCCAACGTCAGGAAGAGATGCACGGCGCGCCCGGCCGCCCACTCCGCGACATTGGCGTCCGTTCCCCGTTCAAAGCGATAGGAGCTCTCCGTGGACATATTGAGCTTTCGCCGCGTGCGGCGGACCGAGGAGGATTGGAACACCGCGCTCTCCACCAATAGGTTTTTCGTGCCGTCGGAAACCGCCGATTCCTGGCCGCCCATCACGCCGGCTATGGCGACGGGCCGCTCCGCGTCCGCGATCACAAGCGCGTCCGCCGGCAGATCGCGCGTGACGTCGTCCAAACAGTTCAGGGATTCGCCGGGTTTCGCCAGGCGAACAACGACCTTTCCCCCTCTCAGCTTATCGCCGTCGAAGGCATGGAGGGGATGGCCCCATTCCAGCAGGACGTAGTTGGTGACGTCCACCACGTTGTTGATGGACCGGATACCGCAGCGCTCGAGGCGGAACTTCATCCAAAGCGGCGACGGCTTCACCTGGACGCCTTCCACGGTGCGGCCGATGTAGCGGGAACAAAGGGTCTTTTCCTGGATGGAGACCAGTCCGGACACTTTCTTGGCCTTGGGGATCTTGATGTCCGGCGTCCGCAGTTTCTTCTTGAGCGCCGCGGAGATTTCCCGGGCCACGCCCCAATGGGACAGCATGTCCGGGCGGTTGGGCATGATCTCGATGTCCAGGACGGTATCGTCCAAAGACAGCGTTTTGCGGATATCTTCGCCGATCGGCGTGCCTTCGGGCAGGACCATGATGCCGGCGTGGTCGTCCCCCAGACCGAGCTCCCGCGTGGAGCAGAGCATGCCCTGGGATTCCTGGCCGCGGATCACGGCCTTCTTGATGACGGTCCCGCCGGGGAGTTTCGCGTCCAGCCGGGCGAGCGGAACGATCTGGCCGGCGGCGACGTTCGGCGCGCCGCAAACGATGCTCCAGCGCGTGGTCCCGTCGAACACCCGGCAAAGGGAAAGCTTGTCGGCCTGGGGGTGCTTCTCCCGCGACTCGACTTTGGCGGTGACGATGTTGGACAGCTCGCCGCCGAAACGCTCGATCCCGGCCGTGTCGAAACCCAGGCCCCTAAGAAGTTTGGACAGCTCTTCCGGGCTGAGATCGAAATCCACGAACTCCTTGAGCCATTGCAGGGAGATTTTCATAGGTTAGAACTGCTGCAGGAACCGCAGGTCGTTTTCATAGAAGTACCGCATGTCCGTCACGTCATAGCGGATCATGGCCACCCGCTCCACGCCGATGCCAAAGGCGTAGCCGGTCACTTTCTTCGGGTCGTAGTTCACGGCGCGGAGAACGTTCGGATGGACCATGCCGGCGCCCAAAAGCTCGATCCAGCCGCTCTGCTTGCAGACGCGGCAGCCCTTCCCCCCGCACAGGGTGCAGGAGACGTCCACTTCAATGCCGGGTTCAACGAAAGGAAAATAGGAGGGGCGGAAGCGGACTTCGGTCTTGGAACCGAACAGATGCTGGGCGAACAGGGAAAGCACGCCCTTCAAATCCGCCATAGACACACCCTGGTCCACCGCCAACCCCTCCACCTGATGGAAGACGAAAGAATGGCTGGCGTCCACCGCCTCATGACGGAACACGCGGCCCGGCGCCACGATATGGATGGGCGGCTTGTGGGATTTCATGTAGCGGATCTGGACGGGAGAGGTGTGGGTCCGAAGTAAAAGAGGTTTGTCAGCTTCGTCCTTTAAATCCTTGATATAGAACGTATCATGGGAATCGCGGGCCGGATGGTCCGGCGGATGGTTGAGCGCGGTGAAGTTGTGGAAATCGGTCTCAATCTCCGGGCCCTCGGCCACGGTGAAGCCAAGCCGCAGGAAGACGGAAACGATATCGTCCATGGTTTGAGTGAGAGGATGGAGTTTGCCCCGGAGGACGGGGGTGCCGGGCAGAGTCAGGTCAAGGGAGGTGTCCTGGAAGCTCTTGTTGAGATGGGCGTCTTCCAGCTCCTGCTTCTTCTTGTCGATGGAGCCCTGGAGGTGGTTTTTGAACTCGTTGGCGCGCTGGCCCACGAGCTTCTTTTCCTCGGGCGAAAGCGCGGCCAGCCCCCGGAGGATGTTGGTGAGGAGGCCCTCTTTGCGGCCGAGGAACTTTATTTGGAGGGAATCGATCGCCTCGGAGCTGTCCGCCGCGCGAAGTTCGTCTTCGCTGGCGGATTCGAGGCGCTGGATTTCGTCAAGCAAGGAGGACATGGACGGTCCTCAGGCGGATAAGATGATCGCGGCGGCGGTCCCGCTTAAACCGCGGTCTTGGAAATGGACGCGCGAGCGAGGTCCGTCAGCTTCTGGAAAGAATTCAGGTCCGTGGCGGCGATCTCCGCGATCACCTTGCGGTCCAGGACCACGCCGGCTTTCTTCAATCCGCCGACGAGTTGGGAGTAGCTCATGCCGTTCTGTCGCGCGGCGGCGTTGATGCGCTGGATCCAGATCGCCCGGAAATCGCGCTTCTTGTCCTTGCGGCCGCGGTACATGGCCTTCAGGGACTTTTCCAAATGCTGGATGACCATACGCCAACGGGTGGACTTCGTGGCGTACGCGCCTTTGGCGCGGCGGAACCATTTCTTTTTTCTTTGACGGGTGTAGACTACACTTTTAGCGCGCATAGGGGAGGAGGGCCTTTATCATTTTAGTTTGTTTGGTGTTCAACTTATTGTCGGTGCGCATGCGGCGGCTTCTCGTGGAGGACATACCGATCAAGAGGTGCCGGCGACCTTGGGTTTGGTGCATGACGTGGCCGCTTCCGGTCACGCGAAAACGTTTCTTCGCACCGCTGTGGCTTTTGAGTTTAGGCATTTAAGATTCCTTATTTTTATTTGGGGGCCAGCATGAGGATCAGCCGGTTCCCTAAAAGCTGCGGGTTCGTTTCGACAACGGCCCTGTCGTTCAAATGCTCTTTGATCTTGTGGATGATCTTTTCCCCAAGGTCCCTGTGTTCCATCTCTCGGCCGTGGAACATCACGATGACCCGGACTTTGTCTCGCTTGGTGATGAACTTGTCGATGAAACCCAGCTTGGTCTCGAAATCGTGCACGCCGATCTTCGGCCGGAACCGGACTTCCTTGACGTGTCCGCCCTTCTGGTGCTTCTTGGCCTCTTTCCGCTGCTTTTCCTTCTCGTAGCGGTATTTGGAAAAATCCAAGACCTTGCAAACGGGCGGCGTCGCGCTGGGCGATATCTCGACTAAATCGTGGCCCCGGTCTTCCGCGATGCGGATAGCTTCCGCAATCGGCTTAATTCCTAGCTGCGTGCCATCAAAATCGATTAGACGAACTTGGGGGGCGCGGATCTGTGAGTTGAAACGGGGTTCCGGAATTTTGCTGATACTCTAATCTCCTCGGGAAATGATGATGTTTTGGTGCGTTATTTTATTGATTCCGCAGCGGAATGTCAATGAAAATTTCCTTGCCGCGAGGCATGGCCCTCTGACCGCCGGAAGAGGCCAGAGGCCGGGCTAAACTTTCGGCGCCGCCGCGATCTCGTCCTGCAAACGCTTCCTCGCGTCGGAGAGAAGCATGCCCGGCGTTTCCTGACCGTCGCGCGTCCGGAGCGAAACCGTCTGGGTGTCCGCTTCGCGTCCCCCCACGATGAACATGTAGGGGACTTTCTGCAGCGTCGCTTCCCGGATCTTGGCGCCGATCTTGTTGGCGGAGAGATCGATCTCCGCGCGCAAACCGGCCGCTTTCAATTCGTGCAAAATCTTCTGCCCATATTCTTCGGCCTTGTCGCTGATGGGCAACACGATGGCCTGCACCGGTGCCAGCCATAATGGGAACGCGCCCGCGTAATGTTCGATGAGTACTCCGAAAAAACGTTCCAGCGATCCCAGCAGCGCGCGATGGATCATGAAGACCTGGCTTTCCCCACCCTTTTCGTCGCGATAGCTGATCTTGAACCGCTCGGGGTTATTGAAGTCCACCTGAACGGTGGAGCACTGCCATTCGCGGCCGAGGGAGTCCTTGATCTTGAGGTCGATCTTGGGACCATAGAACGCGCCGCCGCCCGCGTCCACGTTGTAGGGCAGGCCGACGGACTCCAACGCCTTCTTAAGCGCGCTCTCGGCGTGGTTCCATGCGTCGGGGCTTCCAGCGAATTTTTCCGGGCGCGTCGATAAATTCAAAACATACTCCTTGAATCCGAAGGCGCCGAGCACTTCCGTGAAAACCTTCAAAATATCGATGACTTCCTTCTCGACCTGTTCGGGCGTGCAGAAGATATGGGCGTCGTCCTGGGTGAAACCGCGGACGCGCATCAGGCCGTGCAGAACGCCGCTCCGCTCGAACCGGTACACGGAACCGAACTCCGCCAGGCGGATGGGCAGCTCGCGGTAGGAATGCAGTCCTGTCTTATAGATGAGGATGTGTCCGGGGCAGTTCATCGGCTTGAGCTGGAAGTCCTGGTTCTCCAATTCCATGGTGGGATACATGTTTTCCCGGTAGTAATCCAGGTGGCCGGAGGTTTTCCAGAGGTCGACGCGGGCCACGTGGGGCGTGTAGACGAACTGGTAACCGTGCGCTTCCAGGTAACCGTTCAAATAGTTCTCGATGATCCGGCGGACGATGGCGCCCTTGGGCAGCCAATAGATGAGGCCCGATCCGCCCTCGTCGTGCTGGATGGTGAACAGCCCCAACCGCGGGCCGAGCTCGCGGTGGTCGCGCTTCTTGGCTTCCTCGATCCGCTTGAGATAGGCTTCGAGCTCTTCCTTGGACGTCCAAGCCGTGCCGTAGATGCGTTGGAGCTGTTCGCGGTGTTCGTCCCCGCGCCAGTAGGAGCCGGCCACTTTCATCAGCTTGAAATGGCGGATGTCCTGGGTCGTTTCAAGGTGGCGGCCGCGGCAGAGATCGGTGAAGGTATCATGGGAACAATAGGTGACGGTGGGCTGTTTCAGGTCGTCGATCATCTCGACCTTGAACTTTTCCCCCCTCTTGTCCCAGAACTCCCGCGCCTCGGCGGAAGCGTGGGTGCTCATGGTGAACTTATGATTGCCCTTCACGATCTGCCGCATGCGGTCTTCGATCTTTTGGAGATCTTCGGGAGTGAAGCGGTGTTCGGTATAGAAATCGTAATAGAAACCGTCCTCGATGGGCGGGCCGAGAGTGAGCTTGGTGCCGGGGAAGAGTTCCTGCACGGCCTGGGCCATCACGTGCGTGGCGGAGTGGCGCAGGCGATAGAGATGCTCTTCGCGGTCGACGGCGTTCGATTCGGCGGGCGCGGGTGCGGACCCGGATGGCGTGTTCATTGGAGGACCTTTTCTAAAATGGTGCTCGGTACAGGATTCGAACCTGTGACCCCCTCCATGTCAAGGAGGTACTCTAACCAGCTGAGCTAACCGAGCGAAATCTTAATTGATTATACGAAAAAATTAACTGGGAACAGGCCCAAACTTCGCCGTGATGCGGGCCTCGATGCCGCCGCGCGCCGCGAAAACCCCTTCCACTTCGGCCCACTTGGGCTTGGCGCAGCGGACGACGTCCTTCAAAACCTGGTTGACCGCGTTCTCCGTGAAGATCCCCACGTTGCGGAACGCGTTCAAATACAGCTTCAGCGACTTCGTCTCCAAACACCATTTGTTCGGGCGATAACGCAGGCGCAGCGTGCCGAAGTCCGGCAGGCCCGTCCGCGGGCAGACCGATGTGAACTCCGGAAACGTCAAAAGAATGTCGTAACCACGAAACTGGTTTTCCCAACATTCGATGTCCGGAAACTTTTTGCCCAGGCCAGACCGGGCGTGGAGATCCGTGTATAAGCGCGAGGTTTTCATTTGTAAATTGGAGGCGCGGGCCGGAATTGAACCGGCGTATAACGGTTTTGCAGACCGTCGCCTTACCGCTTGGCTACCGCGCCGAAAAAGAATTAGGTGCCGCGTATTATAACAAATAATTGAGGACTGCCAATCGGAAGGAAGTGCGAGGGCGGGCTGCGCTACGCCATCTGGGCGATGATGGCCAGGGATTCGTTGAGCTTTCTAAGGTCGTCTGAAACCCGTTCAATATAGAGATTGCCGATCAATCGCACCAGCAATTGCGCCGTTGAAACGAGCCGAACACGCTCGTCCGCGGTGAAGATCCCGATCCGTGCGCCGGAATCCTTGGTTATTTTGAAGATTATGTCCAAATTGATCTCGTCAATATCGGTCCCTTGGCTCAAAACAACGGCCGGCGCGTACTTCTTGATGAACGCAGATTTCGTGAAGACTTCGATGTTATTGGCTGGCGCAGCCTCCAGAAGCGCGTTATAAGCTTCGGGAGAATTCTTCGCCGCGTCGTCGCCCACGACCACCACGGCTTTCCCCTTCTGCACATTCGGATTCAACGCCTGGCGAGCCAATACCGATCGCGTGATGGCAGCGATATCCGACGTGCTTTCAGGATAGTAATAGAAGGAGTGGTCAAGCTCCGACAAAGCCGACAAACGGACGACGTTATCGGACTGGCCGATGATCCGGATCACATTGCGCATGGCCGCGAACACTTCGCCCGGATTTTCGACGCCTTTGATCGCCAAACGGAAATAGAGCACCGGCAGCAATAGCCAGTCCGCCGCCAGACTATAGAGTACGGATTCGCGCGATTGCGAACCGGCAGCCATCGCCCAGCGGCTGACATCCAACGCATCGCCGGATTTCAATGCCTGGGAGAATGTCACCGGCGCGACACCGTAGGCCTGCTCCACCAAATCTGGTGTCAGGGCCGGGATCAACGAGTCCGTTTCCAATGACGGCCGTACGGTTTCAACCGGCCCCGCCACATCAAAAGAAAGCGCTTTCTTGGCGACCCATCCCAAACCGTCCGCCAACAGGATCACGGGCAGGAACAGCGCGACAAAGGGGTCGAACATATGGACGACCAAAAGTTCATGACTTCCGAGGTCCCAGCCGAAACGCGTCATCAGGAAAGATTCATCCAGCATCTTGTGGAAGCGTCCGTGGGCGTAGACGAAGGGATTCCTCGATTTCAATTCGTCCGCCACAGTCAAGTCCGCGCCCGTCGCGCGCCGATGGCCTGCCAAGGAAACCAACTTTGAAGCGTTCGCCAAGGCTAACCAACCCAGGACCAGGAAAGGAGCGGACGAGAAAGGCGTCTGCAGACCGGCAAACACCAGCGCCATCCCGATGATGACGCCCGCCACCACCCGCATGTCGCGGAGGGCGATGTGGCGGACACCGTTCCTGGAAACCGGCGCCCGACCTTTCGACGACAAGGCGCGGTGAATCAGCTGAAGAAGCTTTCCAAGAAAGGCAAACACGGCCTGGAGCGCAAGCCTTAAAGAAAATCCGGTCTCAGAATCTTTCGTTCCGTAAATTCTCAACCGCAACAACTCATGGGCGAAGGCCCCGCCGATCCCTTTGATGCCGCGCCCTTTTTTCCAATGTAAATCCATGACGCTTTCTACGGGATATTTGGAAATATGCGCCCTGATCCTTTCGGCCAGATCGTTGATCAGGCGTTCTTTTCCAACGGTCGACAATCGCTTCCTTGACCCTGCCAAGGAAAGCAGGAACGGATCTGAAAGGTGCTGCAAACGCCCCACCAGGGCTCCCAACGGCATTTCGCCGTTCTTGATTGCATCAAGATCAATGGGCGTATCCAGCGGCACATCAATTATCTTGACGAATGGTGCGCCCATTTCCCGGACTTCAACCCTCGGGGATTTCTTCGCTTTAATGACACGGGGTGCCGGCGGCATATAGGGACTACTATGCCCGGTTGACACTTGCTTGAAGGGAACAAACTGGTCGGCTTCATCGATTGGTCCAAATATATTCAACCTCAACAGCTCTTCGGCAAACTCCCTATCGATTCCCTCAATGCCTCGCCCATCCCCCCACACCAAATCCATGACGCTTTCGATAGAATTTTCAGAAGCATAAGCCACGATTTCATCGGCCAGGTCGATGATCATCTGTGACATTCCAACTGCGGACAAACGGCCAAATGGCTCTGAGAAGGCAAGAAGGGACGAGGCGGAAAGGCGCCGCAATCGCCCCACCAGCGCCTCCAGGGGCATTTCGCCGCTCACGATTTCATGTAGACTAATCGGAGTATCAGGAGGCAAATCCATCGAACCCTGCTCTCGCGCAGTTGTTTGTAAGGGGACTATCGCATTTGAAAATGCTTCGCGCGACAAAGACTCCTCCTCAAAACGGAGCGGTTCAATATTTAAATACGGCCTTTCATGCGGCATCGATGAGCCCAATCCCCCAATACTGAAGTCCCATCCCCCCTCTCTGATTATGACAAACCCAGGATAGGCGATAATGGCAGGATCCAATTTGGCCACAGCTGTTGATCGGACCCGCGGCGCCTTTGATTTATAAGGAGACCCTCCAAGCCCAATGCGGAGGAACTCCTCAGGACCAAAAATCCCGATCCGCACAAGATCGTCCGCGAAGGCACGCCCAATCCCCTTGGTTCTTTGTAAGTCATAAACACTTTTCACCCCGCCTCGTGCCCTTACCTGGGAGGTAATTTTATCGGCCAATGAAGAAACAATTCTTTCCCAATCAGACTGAAACCTATTAACGTTCCTAGCGGCGGACAATTTGAAGGGATACGAAAGTCCGTTCAAACGCTCAATCAGTTCGGCTCTGGCGTTGGCTCGAATCGCGGGAGATGGATTGACCAAGTCATTGAGGCTGAATGGCTCCTTTCCCTTCTCCGATAACGTTTCGGGACGGGAAAACCTGCCACGCCGCACTTTATCGCCTGTAAGCGACCATAAGGCGAGAGGGGCCAAGACGAACTGCTCAATAATATTGCTTCTATTGAAGGGCACTTGCTGCCGAGACTCCCCCGAACCCGTTTGACTATTTCGGACAGAAGTTTCAATTTCGGATATCAAATTTTCCAGGAGGGCTTTATCCTGCCCTGGTTGCAGCACAATCGATACCACGTAAATCTGAGAATCGGACGTCCTAATAACTTCGTAATAGGTGATGGTTCCGTCTTGGCCGTAAAATTGAGCCGCCCACGACTGAATTCCGTCGTGTTCTGTCGAACCAAAACCAAGGAGATCAAAAGCCACATCGATATATTCTGGGCCGACTATTTCCCCTGTAGCCAGGAGGCTTATCAATCGGGTGAAATCCGCCGGTGTAGTGACAACCGTTGTTCCCTCGGGCCCCAGAAACTCTCCCCTTGCAATGGAATCAAGCCAGAAGTTAATACGTGAATCGTTCAACCCCCACTCTTTGAGATAACGATTTACGCTATCAATTCCAACAAGCTGAAGTGCCCCATAGGTTGAGACTCGGTCTCCGGTCGATAAAATATCGGACAGCATTTCCTGCGGGTTAAACACATAGGGGACATTTCGTCCCGTTTCAGTCGGGTTATACCGCCAATGCCACGGCTCAACGATAACGCCATTCCCCTCTTGTGTATACGTTTGAACAAATCCATATTCCCCGGCGTGCTGCACCATCCACGCGTATTGGCTGCTTTGGGCGAAGTCGGCGTCAACATCGCCGAAATCAACAGCTGTTCCAAGATGGTGCTCGGAATATCCTGGCGGAGCGATTCTTTGAGCCGTTTCCGCAACGGACCCCGTGACGGCTACATCGGCCATAAACACCAGCCGTTGGTTCACAAACCCGCGATATGCGCTGTTAATAACGGGCGGCGTAATCCCATCCGCGCGCATCGCCGAAAACATACGGGACAGGGCATCAAAAGCATCCGTCCTCATTTGCACTCCCGAGCGATTATTCGTCATTTCCTCAGGGATATTGACGAGCTCCGGCAGGGGTGTGTTTTCATCGATAAACTGGACATTCCATTGCGGCAGCTCAACCGGTTCCAAGGAAAGACGGCCCGCCTCGACCTCAGACAAAAATGCCAGCATCGTCCACAGCCTGGAAGCGTCGGGGGAATATATCGGGGTACGGCCGTTTAAACTGAAGCCGTTGTTGTTCGTGGCGTTCATGACCGAAACGGAAAGCCCCGAGACATCTTCGGGCATCATGGAGAGCACCGCACCAAGTGATTGCCGCATGGTTGCGGAGAGCCCCGTTCCCGATTGAAATATATCAAGGTCAAGGCCCCCGCTGATCAAACCAATCACGGCACTGTACTCTTCCTCGAGAATGGCTTTCATCTCTTCGTCAATGAACGGGGCAATTTGCCGTTCGTAGAATGGAACCACGGTTTCGGGCAGAAGATGCAGAAGCAGGTTTTTATCCCTAAACAGAGAAACGTACAGACCTGCAACCTCGCCATCATCGCTGGTGTCGTAGCCCATATCGCGCAAAAGCTGGGTAATCGCGTTCCGTCGGTCCACCGACAAATTATTCCATCGGGACCGAGCCAACTCCCGGTACGCCAGGCTGGTGTCGTAGAGGGCCTGATTGAATCCGCGCCAATATAGGCTTTCCGGCAGCCATTCTAAATCCGACCCCACATAGCGGTCGTAGATATCGTCCGTAACGGTGACGATGGCCGCATTTTCCCTGGCTGAATATCGGCCATTCGACTCGGCAAGGATGCCCATAGAAATTAATTCATCCAGCAGGCTCGTTTCCGACCAATTTAGTGTGACACCCTGATTGTGTGCCGCGTTGTAAAAATCAGCCATCTGTGAAGCCGTAAATTCATAAACAACAACGGGTCTCCCAATATCTAGAGAGAACATGCGACCAGCCAATGCCGAGTCGCTAAGAACGTTCTGGCCTCCGTCAGCGATAAAATAGCTCATCCTGTCGAGAGCCAATCCTTGAACCCGTAGACTGGCGTAGGAAATGACCAGTAAATCGCTATGCTCAACCCTATAAATTTGGTGGTCAACCGTTCGTGACAGAATTCGCTGGGGGGCCAGATTATAATTGAAGCGCTCTTGCATTAGTTGAAGTTCCGGTGTAATTTCAAAGTGGAATGGATCGAAAAAGCTCCAATACCCTCCCCAGGAGAACCCGAGTTCATCGCCAAGGGCGCCGAGCCGCTCGTACCCAGAAATAGCGTCTCTGTACCCCAAAGGCACTCCTTCCGGCGAGACGACCCATATATCGAAAGCGACGCCGCGCTGATGATTGCTCATGACGTCCGTCCCGTCCAGGTCCGAGTAACCTGTCGCATGCGCCTCTCCTTGATTTTCCGCCGAGCGATAAGCGTCTCCAATAATGTAATTGTAATCCGGATAAAACGTTCGTGCGGCCGCAACAAACAGGATGGTACGGTCCCTGACATAGGGCTGAAGGCTTTCCAACTTGGAAATTTCGCTCTGCGTGACATATTCAAGCGGATCCCAGCCCGACGCCAAAAGCACGCTGATGCTCTCCCAATTCGCAACAAGTTCCGGTGATATGACTGTTGAGCTCAAATTTCTTCCGACCGCGGATATAGCATTTATGCTGACAAGCTCATCTGAATTCTGATGATTGTAGACGGCAAAGGCGATGATCCTTCCGTCCGCCGTATGGACGATACCCACATCCCCGTATACCGCATACTGCTTGGAGATCCGAGGCGATATTTGTCCGGCGTTGTGCCAGACAGCTGAATTGCTATTGTCGCCCAGTAAAATAATTGAATCCAAAGATTCATCACCCAAATAATCCAGGGCCAAGTCCGAATATGCGGAGGTGAATATCCCATTGGGCCCGAAAAGGCCCAAAAGGCGGATCATGTCGTTTGAAGTGGTATGGTTCGTGTCGTTCAGATAATTTAGGCGGGCATCGGGGATCAACAGATTCGCTGCCTCTGTGTACTCCAAATCCAGCCATTGTGCCACGACGGTACCACTTAAACCCCAGCGCTGTATTTTTTCGTTCAAGCGGTCGATTCCAACGGCATCGATCAACCAACGTATGGCATTTTCATCGTGATCCCGCATCATTAACACCAAATTCCTATCGGTGGCTGAACCGATTATCAAATCGCCATTTTGTGCGTCCTCCAACACGGCTGCAAGGACAATGGTATGGATCGTGCTGGCCAGCGGAATGGGCCTATCGCCGTTTACGCTGAAACCCTCTCCGGTCGACAGGTCCATCACCGTCACCGCCGTGACTCCCGCGGTATCGGAAGCATATATATTTGTCTGGGCCAAAGCGGTTTCCATCTCGATACTGATGGGCAACTCAACTCCGAATCGGGTCACCTGCTGTCCCAAATTTGTGGAAAGATTTAAAACCTGCATATCCGTATGGGCTTGGGTTGGCGTTGGAGTTGGTGTTATCGTTGGAGTGGAAGCGACATCGTCTGTCGGGGCAGCCATCTCCGAAATCACTCCCCCGATGACTCCGGCCAGTTGCTGAAGTGCGGCCTCTCCCCTAATTTCACCGCCGGCCTGATGGTACATCAGCGAAACAAAAAACACACGTCCGTCGGCGGTTGTGACAATTGCCACGTCGCCATAGGTTTCGTACAGTTCATTTCCGCCGTCGGGCGGGATAATATCTACCCGGTGAATTATGGAGTCGAAAGGCTCAGAAACATTCGCCATCCCCCTGGGAATCATCAAATCTATTGATTCAAGCGAGAGATAGTCCAAGGCCACCTGCGTCATCTGGGGGTTGAGTAGTTCCCCGGCATACAAACGCCTCAGTATGGCGAACATGTCGTCAGGCGTCGTTAAATTCGATTCATCCAGATAAGCCCACGACGAATCCACGGCTGCGACGTTATTCGACAGAGAGCTGTCGATGTCCAAATAATGCTCCATGAACGTGCGCGGAAGACCCCAGGCTTGCACGTAGGCGTTGACACGATCAATACCAACGGCGTCGACAAGTAAATACGTCATGTCCATGTTGTGGTGCTGCATCATCGCGCGAATTCGCGAGTCGGTCACATCGTCCAGATCCAAACGCCCCGCTTGGACGTCGCTGAGGATCGAAATGAGGACCGGCAGATGGATGAGGCTCCCCGCGGGCATGGGGCGTCCGCCATTGATGCTGAACCCCCGGCCGGTACTCATATCATAGATGTTGACTCCGATTGTTCCAGGCCTGTCCCCAATGAAAGCCAAAACTTGGTTCTGCAGGTCCAGCATATCACCGGCAAGGGGCTGGCCGTCAACCGAAAGCTGCGTAACCGAGGAATCCGCCGCACTCGAATTAGTCACGATTTGAGGAGCAGACGCGGAGACAGGCAACGGCGTGATGGCGAAATCGGAAGAGGATGATGCCGTACTCGACGTCGTCGAACCCTGATCGATGGTATTGATGTGCATCTGATAATCGTCTGAGAGGTTGTCATAAAACAGTCTTGCGACTTCCGGGGAACTCGACAGCAAGTTCGAATAGATTTCGTTCAAAAGATATTGATAAGAGTCGTCATACCCCCACCCATTTAACAATTCCGCCATCCGACGGGGATCTGCGGCAATAAGATCGACAATTATCGGCTTAATTGTCGGGTAAACGAAGCGGAAGCTATACCAATCGGAGCCCAACGACTCCAAATTATCCATAACGGCGTCCATGTCCACGGGATCGCTTTTCATCTCATTCTGAATTTCTATGGCCGTCTCTAAAGCGGGCCTCACCACGTTGAAATTCAAACGAGTGCGGGAGTCGACGTTCAACGCACTTAATAGTCGCATACCGGCTGCCGGATGATTGGCGCACAAAGCCAATACAGCACGCTCAGCACCAGCCGGATCTGCCCATTGCCACGCAAGGTTGTTCTGAATGAGCGTCACGAGCGGCGCAATGTCTATTTCTGGATTCAGGATGGCGCGCGCGACCGGCTCTGACATGGCCGTGCTAAGCTCGGAATATCCCGGCCGCATTAACGTCATATCGTTTAGGATCATCGTCAGGATTTCGTCGTCCGGAAGCAGCATCGCGACGGCCGCAGCCTCATCCACATCCAACAAAGCCAATTGGAACAAAACCTGGCGGACGCGTATCCTTGGATTCTCATCGATTTGCGATATCATATAGTTGTAGACGGACTGCGTCGTTTGAGAACCGGCAAGCATGCTGTGAATGTCGCCGGCGAGCTCAGTCTCCTGCGTTTCTAACGCCGTGTCTATAACGACAAATGCATCATTCAGGAATCCATCCAAAGCGGCGCCATATCGCTGGACGCCATCGGTCGTTTGGACAATTTGCTGCGAAATCCCACCGCCGTCGCCATGAAGAGCCCACATAACCTTGGATCCATCGGGCAAGGTCATTCCCGCCAACACATTGGCGACCTGCAACATGCTTGGTCCGGTAACCGAAGAAAATGCGCTGGCCCCTATGGGCGGTTGATACGCGCTGGTTATGAACAATATATCACCCCGATCCGTGCCGGCGTAAATTGTCCAGGATCTATTATCCTCCAATTCTGTAATGCTCTCGATGGCGGCCTGGCGGACTTGTCCGTCCCAAATTGTGACGGGGCCGAGCTGACGCGCGAGACGGATCCCCGGCCAGGTATTGGTGGCGGCGTCATAATGCGACTGGGCAAACGAGGGGAACTGATCCCGAAGGATTAGCTCGGACACTCCGGTGTCGTACACGATCAAAACGGCATGCCCGGCTATAAGTTCGGCATATTCCTCATCGTAGCCGACCACTTGGGTTCCATTGACAACGGTCAAACCGATTGGATGATATGTCCCGTCGTCGTCACGTGTCGTTAATCCTCCGTTAATCAGTGCAACGGCACCGCTTGCGTCGTAAAGGTATCGTGCGCTGGAAACCCCACCCACCTGCGTGACAAGTTCAAGCCTATATTGGCTGGAGTTCATTGGGACCTGCGTAATGTCGAAATCATATTCCACGCCGGGGATGGCACCCTGAAGCTGCATGTTGATGGTATCAAGAGGTCCGTGCGTGGACGTCACGCCGGCGACGTCCAAATCGGCCGTATTTGAGATCCCATTAAGCAACTGCAGTGGAAGTGAAACAACCCGGCGCGTGTCTCTCAGCGGATCTAAAGGTGAATGTGCTATCCAACTATTCAATCCAGCCACTCCTGCGAACAAGGAAATGACAACCAAAATCAATGGAAATGATATCCATCGCAAGGACTTTGTTTGAGCCTGCCTTTTAAGGCGGGCAGATGAATTCCTCAGCATTCTCAGGATATTTATTACAACGGCTCCAATTATGAGCGTACCGACTGCAATCCCTCCCCAGGACACAAGAGAAACCAGTTTAATAACGGTGGCACCATAAACGCTTCCAAACTGATACGTAGCCAAAAGATAGGTGATGGAAAGCCACAGGAGACTAACCCCGAACAGTATAGTCGCCACTCGACTGATCCAAAATCGGTACAACAATGTTTTAAACGGGAGTTCCTGCACTAAGCGAAAATCCCGAGTCAGCAAGTATGTGGAGGCAATGCTTACGGCATAAACAGGAACAAGCAGTACGACGAATAAAGGCGCTTCTTGTATTGCGATTACAAGAGCATATGTCAAGAAAGCATAGATTGAATATCGAGCAATCTGCCGTTTCTGGGGTATCGCCAGGGACTTGAGGTTTAACTTTCGAAAGAGATGCCCGGAAGAGGCCAAGGTTGGCTTTGGCAATGCGACGGTGCCAAATAAATGCGGCGCGCCGATTATCCTGCGTGTGGAATGGGATGAAGTGGCATAGGATCTGACAAACTGGCGGGCATGAATGAACCCCTCGTAAAAATCACCTGTCCGGAAAACCCAACCGCGGGGGTCGACGAAGAATTTGACAACCGATGAAACGAGAAGCCAGGCCAAGAAGAACCCCACCAAGGGATCAGGTCGCGTCGCCAGGAAAACGGCCGACAGGGCGATAAGAAAAACGTTGGAAACCGGCCCGATGAGAAGGATAAAAGCCTTCCAAAACGACGTGGCTTTTTTATCAATCCTGACCCCCATCAATTCGGTGGTCATGATGAACTGAACGCCGAACGCCAGAACCCTCCCAATGATTTTTCCAATAAACCAATGGGCGACGACCTCTTCCGCAACCAAAGATGGTAACAGCAGTACCCTGTTTATCCAGTTTAAGCCGGGAAATTGTCCGCCCAGTTCATACGCCCATAGGTTTGCCGAATATGACTGGGCGAACGCGTTTTCGCTCGAGGATGCGTCGACCTTAGATTGTTTTTTTTCGCTTAAATACCGATCAACCACTTGCGCGGAGCTGCTAACCGCACGGCGCCCGTTTATCGTTCTCATATCGACAGACTTGAAATGCCTTTCGTCCCCTACCGCCCCCCGGTCCACGTCGAGGATGAACCTGGATATGCGCCTGGAGATCGCGCTCGTCAACTTGTCTTCGGAAAGCGCCTGGGAGCCTCCATGATCGATCAGCGCCCGTACGTCGTTGACCATCCGCTCGTAGGCGATGTTGTTGATTCGGAAAGTTTCGCCGATATATCGGAAGAAGGCGGCCCTTTCGTCCTCGCTCAAGAAATCCAGATACGCAATCTCGGCGAAGACGACTTCGATCTCCTCGGCCAAATCGGCGTATGGGTCGCGCGCGGCCTCCGGCGACCGGGCCCGCCAACGGGCCAGGTGCAGCATTTCATGATAAAGCGTCAATTTGGCCGCGACCCTTTGGCCGAGAGCGTTCCCGCCGGATGGAAGCCGGTCCGGCATGAGGATCGCATTGATGTCGATCGCCCCATTGAAATGGGATCCGAGGCTGGGAAGGTTATCCACCAATCGGAAATTGGTCTTGGCCAGGTCCCGCACGCCCAGTATTTCCTCGTCAGGATAGGAATCCGCGATTTCATCGATCAGCTGAGTCACGTATCCGGCGAATTGATCAGCGTTGGACAGGACCGCCCGGGGCAGACGGTTCTTGCGGAGCCTGAGCCAGGATGTGGCCGGAACCTCCGAAAGCTTGAGCAGGACGGCCGAAGGGATGGGCAATATGGCTTTCATCAGTACCGCGGACCGGAGGAAAGCCGTCACATTTTTCAGCGGCCGGAGCACCATGAGTTCGAGAGTGGTTCTCCATCCGAGTCGCGCCGGACTTGCCGTGGCCATGGTATGGGGACCGATGTCGCCGGGGGTTTCCAATAGCATTTCCGCCGGCAGGGCCCCCGCACCCACAGATGAGGGAACGGTGGCCAGACTCACTTCCCGCGCAGGCCGGCCCCGCTTCGCCAAGCGAACGGTCACCCAGGTGACCCCGGACTTGATCGTTTTTTCGGCGGAAAGGATGAGAATGCCAAAGGCCGTTTGCAAGCGAATTTTTACGGATTGGAATATTCCGGATAGGAAAGCGAAAACCGCGGTGCGAACGGCGTAGCTTACGTCGGCCAGATCACCGCTTTCCCAAAATTTTTGATGAAGCGCGCCGCCTTCATGCCGGACCGCTTGATTGAGCGCGCCCGCCGCCGCGACGTGCAGCTTTTCCCCCAGCAGCAGTTTCTCCAGTGGCGTGCGGTTTTGGCTGAAAACGTTGAGGTATTCGGACCCCTTCTGTCCCGCCGCGACCGTCATTTTTGGCGTCACGATGACGGACGACGCGCCTTCGCTCTTGAATTGTTCCTGCAACGCGGCGGTATGGAATCCTCCCGCGACCAGGGCGACCGTCCCGGAATTCGTTTCCCGGGCCTTCGCCAAAAGGTTTCTAACCAAATGATCGTTCCGTTCAAACGCCCGCCCGTAAAACGCTTCAAAAGAGGAAAGCAGAGAGATAAAGGCTTCCTGTTGGCGGGTGTCGTCGCCGACGTTTGACTCCCGGCCTGGTTTATTCCCGGCCGCCGCAATGCGCCCGGGAATTCGCGCGATCTGGCTGCGGCGCTTTAGGTAGGAAGACCATTCGGCCGGGCTGAACTCGAAATCCTTCAACCTCGCGAGGAGCCGGATATCCTGAGACACGCGGAGGACTTCCGCTTGCTCCGACGTCGGGGACAACCGCGACACGGCGACGTCCTTCAGGCGATCGACTTCGTCGAACAAGGCGAAGCGGTCGATCTGTTCGGTTGAGAGAACGTATTGAATGTATTTCTGAAAGGCGGGATAGTTTTGCAGCCGCAGGCCGTTGCGCTCCGTCATGCGGGCCAGGAAATCGTAATAGCCGGAATAGGTGATCTGATTGGAACGATAGGCGACGCTGGCGGCAATAAGGTCGTCCAAATCCTTCTTCTGCAGACGACGAGACAGGACCTCGATAAGCATTTTCCGTTCGGCCTCCACGGCTTTGAAATCCATGGATTTTTCAAAAGCGAGCGCTTTCAGCAGTAAACGCGTCTGCGGAAAACCGCCGTTCAACGCATGCCCGTCGGCCGTCAACCGGTTGACGTAACTTAAAAGGTCCAATTCCCCTTTTTGGTAGGAATCCAAATCCATATCAAGGGACAACAGGGCTGGGGTAAGGAGTTTTTGCTTGACGGGGTCAAGGGACGTTTCAAATTGGCGGATGAGCCGGGTGAAATCCTCCTTTCGCGGTTCGCTTTGCTGATAAGCCTCCACGTTCGCGATATAAGGGACGTCGTCTTCTATGCCCCAAAGCAGCGGTTCCCGGTCCGAGGTTATCCCGAAATATTCCGCCCCGGCGATGAACCCTTTGCGGAGCAAATAATCGGACACGGGCCCGTGGGATTCCAGATCACGGAAAGAGCGGTAAGGCTCCAAATCGAACCCGCCGATGGACCCCTCCACGCCGACCAGTAACGGGGCTGAATTCCTCTCCGCTGCGTCGGCCAGGGATTTCTGCATGTGATCCAATATGCCGGCGATGTTCTTTTGCGCGGAATATATTCCATGGGCGTCCTGGACCAAAACAACCAGAGGCGCCGGTCGATCGCTCTTTGCACGGACAACTTTTTGGATATCGCCGTAGGCCGGAGGCAGGCGCATCAACCAGGAAGGAACCCTTTCTGATTTTCCGGACGTCGTATCATCGGAAGGGATCTCCGATCCGCCGCCCAAGGTCTGAATTCGGGCCAACGCTTCAGCAGAGGAAACCGCGGGCAAAGCGTCGATGAGGGCGGGAGAATTGACGGGCAAACTGGCGTACAGGGGCGCCGACCCCGCGGAAGTATCTTTCATGGCGCGCGCCGCCGTTTGCCGTTCTTTCCAGAAACTGGCTTCGGAGAGCGGAGAGGCGACGGTGGAATAGAGCAAAATCACCGCCATGGTGCTGGCGATGACTTTTTTTCCGTTGATCTTGGATTGTGTGTTGGTTTTCCAGCGAAAAGGCATGGAAGGATTCTATTCGACCCAGCTTATGGCAACATTAAGAAGCGGTAAACTTAATGTAAAAACAGGCTTATTTTTCGTCGAAAAAGCCCTTTAAACGGTCTTTTAATGACCCATGTGTTAAATAGGCAATTTTCGGAAAAACGCCAATAAAAACGGCCGCCTCTCCTCCGCAATCAAGAGGAGACGGACGGCCGTCGTCTTGCGCTGTAATCAGTCGTTAATACTTGGGGACGGTGGGATCGACCTCATCGGACCAGGCCAGAATCCCCCCTTTAACGTTCCGCAATTTCTTGAACCCGAGCTGCTGAAGGACCTTGATGGCCTTGGCGCTGCGCATGCCGGATTTGCAGTGGACGACGATCTCGTCGGCCGTGTCCAATTCGCGGGCGCGGTCCGCCACCTCACCCAAAGGAATCAGATGCGACCCCGGGATATGGGCGATTTGGTATTCGTGCGGCTCGCGCACGTCCACCAAAGTGAACCGGTCCTTCCGTTTCAATTTCTCAGAGAGCTCTTTCACGCTGATTTCTGCGACGCCGTTCTGAGCCTTGGCAGTTTCCTCATTCCCGCGGCCGATGCCGCAGAACTGATCGTAATCGATCAGTTCATTGATCGTGGGATGATCGCCGCAGACCGGGCAATTGGGGTTCCGCTTGATGCGGACCGTGTCGAAGGTCATATCGAGCGCGTTGAAAAGCAACAGGCGGCCGACCAGCGGTTCGCCCTTGCCGATGATCAATTTGATGGCTTCCGTGGCCTGGATGAGCCCCACCAGCCCCGGAAGGATGCCGAGCACCCCGCCTTCGGCGCAGGAAGGCACTTCGCCCGGCGGCGGCGGCTCGGGATAGAGGCAACGGTAGCAGGGGCTGTCATTGCGCCGCGGGTCGAACACCGTGGCCTGGCCGTCGAACCGGAAGATGGACGCGTAGACGTTGGGCTTCTTCATGAAGACGCAGGCGTCGTTCGTGAGATAACGCGTCTGGAAATTGTCCGTGCCGTCGATGATGATGTCGTAGTCCTTCATGACGTCCATGGCCGTGTCCCGGCGAAGGTTCATGTTGTAGGTGACGACCTTGACGTTGGGGTTGATGTCGTTGATGGTTTCGCGGGCGCTTTCCACCTTCAGTTTGCCCACGTCGTTGGTGCCGTGTATGACTTGACGGTGGAGGTTCGTGTGGTCGACCACGTCGAAATCCACCAGTCCCAGCGTTCCGACGCCGGCGGCGGCGAGATAGAGTGCGTTGGGCGAACCTAAACCGCCCGCGCCGATCAAGAGGATCTTCGATTCGACCAGCTTCTCCTGCCCTTCCACGCCGACCTCGGGCATGATGAGATGGCGGGAATACCGCAAAACCTGTTCTTGGGACAGCTTCATCGTTCTTTCTCCTTGCCGCTAGGCCTAGACGCCAGTTTCGGTCCCAGATTGCGGAATGGGACATGGCCCTCAGCCTGTCGGATGAGGGCTGGAATGGCGGCATTAATTTATGTTTTTAACAGATTGGGGATTTCATCAAAGCGATCCACCAAAAAATCCGCGCCGGCGGCCCGGAGTTCCGACAACGGCCGGTACCCGTAAGTCACGCCGCAGGTTCCCGCGCCGGCGGCCTTGCCGGCCTGCACATCGACGCCGCTGTCTCCCACCATTAAACAGTCCGAAGGGGCAACGCCCAAACGCTTCGCCGCTTCCAACAAGGGCGCGGGGGACGGCTTTTTTTCCGGAAGACTGTCGCCCCCCAATACCGCTTTAAAATAATGATCGATCTTTAAACCGGTCAAAAGCAGCCGCGTGGCTTTATCGGGTTTGTTCGTCACCACGGCCATTTTCATGTCGGACAATTGGCGGAGAGATTCCGTTACACCCGGATAAAGCGTCGTTTTGTCCGCGCAACGCGCTTCGTAACGGGGGCGAAAAATCGACAGCGCGTCCTCCACCAACCGTTCTTGTCCCTGACCGAGGGCCCGCAAAATGAGCATCCGGGCCCCGTCGCCGATAAAAGCCGTAACTTCTTCCTTGCTGCGGGACGGACGCCCCAATTGATCCAGGGTGAAGTTCAACGCGTCGAAAAGATCGTCCCGCGTATCGGCGAGGGTGCCGTCCAAATCGAACAAAAGAGCCTGAAAACTACGCTTCATTCATTCCAGGGTCGACAGAACTTCCTGGGAATGTCCGTCCACCTTTACCTGTGAAAAAATCTTTTTGATTTTACCCGCGGGGTCGATCACGAAAGTCCAGCGCTTGGACATTCCCCATTGTTCATTGTAAACGCCATAGGCCTTGGAGATGGCGCCACCCGTATCCGCCAGTAGGGTGAAGGGCAGCTGGTACTTCTTCTTGAACGCCTGATGGGATTCCACCGAATCCACGCTGACCCCAAGGATCACGGCATTTTTACCAGCGAAGGCCGAAAGATTGTCACGGAAAGAACACGCCTGGACCGTGCACCCCGGCGTATCGTCCTTGGGATAAAAATACAGCACGACGTCCTTCCCCCGGAAATCCGAGAGCCTGACGGTTTTGCCGTCGTCCGTCTTGGCCGTGAAATCCGGCGCCGATTGACCTTCGCTTAACGCCATGGAAGCCTCCAGGGCTGGAAAAGGGATCTTACCAAAGACGGAAACCAAACCGCGATAAACGCTTTCCGTCACGCGCGATACGATCGTTCGCTTTTCCGCCATATCATGGTCCTCCGCAAATGAAAGATATCCCAAGGGAACAAGAAAAACGACGCATAAAGCGAAGACGCGGAAGGCTTTCAACTTCATTTCTTGCGGATGAGGGACAGGAACTCTTCGCGCGTGCGGGCGTCCCGGCGGAACGACCCCAGCATGGAACTCGTCACCGTGGGGCTGTTGGAGCTTTCGGCCCCGCGCATTTCCATGCACAGGTGCCGTCCCTCCATGATCACGCCGACGCCGAGCGGGTCCAATTTCGTCTGGATGATCTCGGCGATCTGGCTCGTGAGGCGCTCCTGGACTTGCAGCCGTCGCGAAAAAGCTTTCACGAGTTTGGGGATTTTCGAAAGACCAATTATTTTCCCGTTCGGTACGTAAGCCACATGACAGACGCCGAAAAAGGGTAGGAGGTGATGCTCGCACAACGAGTAGAACGAGATATCTTTCACCACGACCATTTCGCTGTAGGGTTCCGTAAAAAGAGCACCGTTTATCAGGCGATCGACATCCACCTGATATCCGCTCGTCAGCTCGCGCAGAGATTTGGCAACGCGACCCGGCGTCCGAACCAAGCCTTCCCGGGAGGGATCTTCCCCTAAAGCGAGCAGCATATCATGGACCAGCTTTGTCATCTCCGGAACCGATGATTTATCGGATAACTTGGAATGCATTACGGGCAATTGGGTTTGGCTCATATTATTGGTGGATGACGGTCCTCACGATGGGTTTTCGGTTGGAAAAACCTTCGGCCGTGCCGTGCCAGAAACCGATCCTCTTTTCCCCGAAACGCCAGCATAGGAAGCATTCCCGCCCTTCCATTCGTGTCGGAAAATCCACCAGACCCCGGTCAATGTCCTTCATCAGGCATCCCAGTCCGTGCAGAGCCTCGATTTCCCGGTTGATTTGCGACACGATGAAATTTATTTGGGACTTCATCAAGACTTCCTCCACGGGGGACTGCACGGATTCGGGAGACAGCGGCGCCTCCCAGCGGGCGATCTTGTCGTCCGTCTGTCGCTTCAGGGCACGGATCACCTCCATCTTCCGGGAAACGACAGGAAGAATGGTTTCAGCCTCGTGTAAGGTGAAATAGCGGGCGAATTGTGTCATAAGCAAAGTATACAATTTCGGTCGTGTAAGTTCCACCGTCCGTCGACGGTCGAGGACCCAAAAACGTCATCTACAGGACCGTCAGGACTTCTTCCGTGTGCCCGGCGACTTTCACTTTGGGGAATACCGCCTTGACCTTGCCGTCCGGCCCGATGACCACGGTCGAGCGGATGATCCCAATGAATTTCCTTCCGTACATTGACCTCTCCCCCCAGGATCCGTAGGCTTTGATGACTTTTAAGTCTTCATCGGCTAAGAGTGGGAAGGGCAAATCGTATTTGTCCTTGAACTTCACATGGGACGCGCCGGAATCCTTGCTGACGCCCAGGACGACCGCTCCTTTTTTCTTTATTGCCGAATAATTGTCTCTGAAGGAACAGGCTTCCGTGGTACAACCGGGGGTCATATCTTTGGGATAGAAATAGAGGACGACGCTCTTCCCTTTAAAATCCGCCAGCTTGACCGTTCTGCCGGTCTCATCTGCCGCCGCAAAATCCGGCGCCTTATCTCCGACTTTCAACATGTTCCCTCCAGGATGTGTTTATAAAATGAAATAGGGCTCGATTAGTTCCCTGTTGCGTCTTTAAAATTCGGTTTGGGACAATTTGGAGAGTATGTTTCGTTCCGCTGGCGTTACAGGAGAAACCGAGAGGCGCGGCATGCGCAAAAAAGACATTCCGGCCAACCCGGGCTTCGCGCGCATTTCGGCCAAGGCGACGCGCCGCTTCACCCACGTCTTCGCCGCGACGTCAATCGCCAGCCATTCCTCATCCTTCGGATCGGGGTAGGCTCGACCGGCGGCCTCGGCCAGGCAGACAAAAGCCTTTTCCGGGCTGGAATGGTAACCTAAAATCAAATCCCCCGGTTCAATGCCGCGCATCCATTTGCGCGCGGCCGTGCCCCGTATCCCATCCCAACGCACCCGCCCCTTTTCAAAAACGATCGTCCAGGGGAATTCATCGGGTTCCGTTGAAAAAAACCAAATTCGGTCCGCCATGGCCGTCAGGAATCCGGGATCGACACCGAAGGCTGGTCCGACACCAGCATCGTTTCGTGGGGCCGGATCGTCCAATCGGAGCGTCCATTCGTGTAGACGTTCTTCTTCCAAAGAGGCACGCGCGCCTTCACCTGGTCGATCGCGAAACGGCAGGCCTCGAAAGCGTCTTGGCGCTTCGGAGCGTTCACCGCGATGAAAACGCTGGTCTCACCCACGGGCACGCGGCCCAACCGGTGCTGTATCGCGGCTTCGGCCTCAGGCCAGCGCTTCCGCAACGCGTCCAGAACCCACTCCATTTGCTTCAAAGCCATGGTCTCATAGGCCTCATAAAAGAGATGGTCGATGTCGCCTTCTTTGGTGCGGTCGCCGCGGACCACACCCTGAAAGGTCACGACGGCGCCCGTCGCCGACGAGCGGACGCGTTGTTCCAAATCGGGAGCGTTGATGGTTTCCGGCGACAAGAAAGGGATCTGAATCATGGCTACCCCCCGCTCAAAGGCGGCAACAGGGCCACCTCGTCGCCGTCCTTCAAGGGAGATGTCCAATCCGCCCATTCGCCGTTCACCGCCACCCGAAGGTTGGTTTTGTCCGGATAACGCGAAATTTCCGGGACGAATTCCAGCATATGAAAGGGCGTCGGCCGGAAATCCGCGGCGCGGTCCCTTTCGCCGACGGTTTCAGCGAAGGAAGCGAAAAATTTAAGATGAATCATGGGCGAATGCAGGAAGGATACAAAAAATAAAACGGGGTGGGCAGTCTCAGTCCCCTCTATTGCTAAACGCCGGGGACGGCCAGCATCCGGTCGATGGCCTGGCGTGCCCGCGCGGCCGTTTCCGGCGGGACGGAGATGCGGTACTGCATCTCTTCCAAAGACCAAAGCAGATTTTCCAGGTTGATCTTCTTCATAAACTCGCAGACCGCGGTCCGGTTGATGGGTATGAAGATTTTGTCGGGGTTCTGCTTCTGCAACGTATGGAGGATGCCGGTTTCCGTCACGACGATGAATTTCTGGGCCGGCGATTCCTTGGCGCGCTTGATCATCCCGCTGGTCGAAGTGATGGTGTCGGCGAACTTCAGGGAGGAGGAAAGGCATCCGCATTCCGGATGCACGAGGACCTCCGCGCCGGGATTCTCTTTTTTCAACCGGTCGATTTCCTCCGGCGGCATGCGGAAATGCACATGGCAGGAACCGGGCCAAAGATGGATATTCCGCCCGGTCTTCTCCCGAACAAACTGGCCGAGGTACATGTCCGGCACGAACAGTATCTCTTTATCGGACGGGATAGATTCGACGACCTTGACCGCGTTGGAGGAGGTACAGCAATAATCGGACTCCGCCTTTACGGCCGCCGCCGAGTTCACATAGGTGACGATCACGGCGTCCGGATGGATTTTCTTCCAGGCGCGAAGCTGGGCGGCGTCTATGGTCGATGCGAGCGAGCAGCCGGCGCCGAGGTCCGGAAGCAGGACGGTTTTATCCGGCGCCAGGATGGCCGCGGTCTCGGCCATGAAGTGGACTCCACAGAACACGATGACTTTCGCCCGCGTTTTGGCCGCCTGCTGGGACAAGGCCAGGGAATCGCCCACAAAATCAGCGACATCCTGAATCTCGCCGACCTGATAGTTGTGCGCCAATATCACCGCGTCCCGTTCTTTGCGGAGCCGGTGGATTTCGTTGATTAAAGATGCGGGTGGAGCCGTCGACATGGGAGCCTCTACTTGACTCAACAATCAAACATATAAAATGGTTCCGCCATCGGCCTGGGAAAGAAACCCGTTCAACCCGATCACAGCGTCAACCCGCTGCGTGACCAAGCCCGTGTTCAGTTTCAACATGCGGACCCAGGCGGAGCAGGCATAGACCCGAACCTTGCCCTTAGCCCGGATTTCGGACAACAGGATTTCGGGGTCTCCCCAGGAAGCCAGGCCCAGGCGAAGCAATTCCTCACCGGGTTCCTGCCATTGGTTTCCGATGAAAGCTGCCAACGCAGGTCCGCGCAGGAAGATTAATACGGTTTTCCCTTGCGCGCCGGCCGCCGCCGCGAACACCACGGCTTCATGGAAACGATCGGCGCCGCCTGAATAGAGAACGAGGGAGAAAGGTGGCATGAATTTAAGGTAATCGGGGAGGGACGCGAAGACGTATTCGAACTAGGGAGAGGGTTTCGAAGGAGACGATTTCGGCGTTTCTATTGAATATTCTATTTCTTGGCTGCGGGAGCGCCCGCTTTTTGCGGAGCCGAAGTTTGCGTCTGATTTTGACGGAGGCGGTCCTGAAAAGACTGAAAATTGACCCGCTGTTGTTCCTGGAGCTGCGCAATGCGGCGGTTCAAACGCCATTGACGAAGGCCGAGGCTGACATAATAGTATCCGCCGATGGAAACGATAGAAAGGGAGAGGACTAAGGAGATGAGGTATTTTTTTCGGTCCTGAAGCATGAAACCGATGATGATCCCCAGAACTCCGACGCTCATGATGACCAACCCTATCAAGTTGTTCGATGAAATGGGCATCGCTACGCTCCTCCTTCAAGTCAATGATTGGACGGTCACTATCTTAACAGAAACATCTATTTTCAACAAGGTTTTTTGTCAAATTGATTACCGTCACAATCATTTGTTTACAATCCCTTGACGCGTTTACAACCGCCTGTTACACTTCCTTTGTGCCCGTGAAACGAATATCCCTGCAGACAAAATTAAGCGTTTTCGCCAGCCTTTTGGTGCTGATCGTCGTCTTGGGAGCCGGCGTCGGCCTCTATCTGGCGGAGCGGCAGTATCTGGAACAGCGCATTCAAGAGAGCCAGGTCGAAATGGTTGAGGTTCTTACCCAGGTGGCCAAAGAAGCCCTGGCGCAAAAAAGCGACCTCCTCTTATCCAGTTACCTTTCCCTCATCCGGCGATCGAGATCCCTCTCCTATGCCATGGTGGTCGATCCCCAAGGCCGAATCCTCGCCCACAGCAATGTGGTTTTGGTGGGGCAAAAAGCCGACGATGAGCTGACTATGAACGCACAGAAATCCACTTCTCTTTTACGTCAAACCGCCCCAGCCGCGAACGATTCCCTGATTGATCTTTCCCTACCTATCTACTTTGAGGGCCAGCGCATCGGCACAACCCGCGTGGGATATTCCCAAACGCTGACGGACGAGTTGGTCGACCAGGCGCTGGCCGCCGCTCGAGGGCGCATACTGCTTTCGGCCGTGGCGTCCCTGATCTTGGGAATTCTGGGAGCGTATTTGCTGGCGCATTTCATCACCCGTCCAATCCAGCACCTGCGGGACGGCGCCAAGGAAATCGGCGATGGGGCCCTGGACCACCGACTCCCGATCACTTCCACGGATGAACTCGGCGACCTGGCCCTTGAGTTCAACATTATGGCGGAAAAACTGCAGGAACTGGACCGGCTGAAACAGGATTTCGTCTCCAACGTCACGCACGAACTGCGCTCCCCCCTCACCTCCCTCCGCGGGTATGTGGAGTTTCTGCTGCGCGGCGACGCCGGGAACCTGACGGACGAACAGTCGGAGAATCTTATCGTGGTGAAAAACAACGCCGCGCGCCTGGCAAAATTCATCGACACCCTTTTGGATGTCGCCAAGATCGAAGCCCGCAAGGTGGAAATCCATCCGGAAGCCGTCTCATTGCAGCAAATGGGCAAGGAAATGAGTGTCCTCTTCCGTCCGCAGGCCCAGGAAAAAAATATATCCTTCCGCCTGGAAATCCCCCCCAACACACCCCCGGTGTGGGCAGACGCCGACAAACTGTCCGAAATACTGACCAACCTTCTCAGCAACGCCTTTAAGTTCACGCCCAACGATGGGACGGTCACCTTGAAGGCCGTCCATGAATTTGAAAATATCCACCTCTCGGTCCAGGACTCGGGCGTGGGAATCCCAACGGATTCCTTGGAAAAGGTATTCAACAAATTCGAGCAGGTCAAACCGACGGACGGCCTGGTCCGCAAGACCAAGGGCACTGGGCTCGGTTTGACCATCGTGAAAGGGTATGTGGACGCCCACGACGGAAAGGTCTGGATCCAAAGCAAAGCCGACGCGGGGACCGCGGTCCATGTCGTTCTGCCGGCGGCCAAGAACTCCGAGGAGGACCATTTCGTCGATCAGGCGGATGAAAACGCTTCAAGCGCATAGATTTCTTTACAAGAGTTTTTGTTTACAACAGCCGGCGGAATTTCTAAAGTTTGCATGATGATGGGACAAAGGAGATCTCTATGTTGAAAAAACGCATCCTGGTGGTAGATGATGACAAGGACATCCGGAAACTGGTCGAGAACATCCTCACGAAGGAAGGGTTCGCCACCATCGGCGCCGAAAGCGCGACCGACGCCTTAAAGAAAATCCAATCCGCCAAGCCGAACCTGATCATCCTGGACCTTCAACTGCCGGACAAGGACGGTTTCGAGGTCTGCCGCGCCCTGCGCTCGGACCCGGCCACCAAGTTTATCCCCGTGATAATCCTCACGGTCCAAACCCTGGACTCCTACAAAATCGCGGGCCTAGAGATCGGCGCGGACGATTACATCACCAAGCCCTTCAACCAAACCGAGCTTGTCGCCCGCGTGAAAGCGATCCTCCGTCGAGTCGATTGGCGGGACAAGAGCGAAACCATACTGAAAGACGGGAACCTGAGCATCAACCTGGACAAACACGCGGTCCATATGGAAGAAAAACCGCTCGAGCTTTCCCCCAAGGAGTTCGACCTGCTCTTTTCCCTCCTGAAGAACCGGGGCAAGGTGCTGACCCGCTCCGAGCTCTCCGAAACGGTCTGGGGCCATGAATATTTCGGCAACACCCGCACCGTGGACGTCCACGTGGGCCGCCTGCGGAAAAAGCTCGGCAAGCTGGGCGATAAAATCAAGACCGTGGAGCGCATCGGCTACCGCTACGAGTAATTTCCATCCCGATATAAAAACAAAACCCTCTTTCGTTTTGAAAGAGGGTTTTTTATTGGGGGACGCGTTATAAAACTTAGGCGGGAATCGGCAATTGGGCGATCTGTTTTAGGAACGCCGAGAAATTGATCGGTTTTGAAAACATCCCCTGTACCTCTTCCTGGGGAATGGCCGCGTGGGGTATGAGGCAGGAAATGATCATCACTGGAATACCCCGCGCCATGGGGTGGCCGCGTAGTTCCTTCAAGACATCCAGGCCGTCTTTATGGGGCATTTCCAAATCCAACGTGATCAAATCGGGCTTCCAGGAAAGGACCGTCTCCATGACCTGCCGGCTGTCGTTCAATGATTTGACGTGATGGCCGGAATCCGCGCAGAACTCGGCGATCAGGTCGCTCATTCTGGCATCATCGTCGACGATCAGTATTTTCTTTGCCATGGCCTTCCTTTCTTAGTGTCAGTCTTAATTCCGATACACCCATTATAGCTCGCTTGTTGTGAAGACGACCTTAAGGAACTGTAAATTTAGGGTAACGTTTGGAGGGGGTTAAGCGGCGCTGCGGAGTTCGAGGATCGTTTGGAGTTTAACTAAAAGAGAATGAAAATCAATCGGTTTCGAGAACACGCCCTGAATCTCCCCCTCCGGAAACTCCACTTCACGGGCAAGGACGGAAATCACAACGACGGGGATCTGGCGGGTCAAAGGGTCGGCGTGCAGGAGTTGGAGCAACAAAGCGCCGTCCGGGGCGGGCATTTCCAAATCCAAGGTGATGATGTCCGGTTTCCAGGCGCGGGCTACATCCAGCGCCTCGCGGCTGTCGTTGAGCATGCGGACTTCGCAGCCGATGTCCGAACAGAAATCCGCCAAAAGCTCGGTCACCTGGGCCTCATCGTCAACGATCAGTATGCGCTTCGTTTTCTGCTTCACTTTAACCTCCTACCGCGTCAGGAGGAAGCATCGTGTTGCCGTTCTTGCTTCTTGATCGAGTTTTACGCGCTCTGGGAGGCAACGACCACGGCCCGGAACATATTCTCGATGGTCTTGCCGATGTCCTTCAAGAGATCCATGCCACGGATAACGATTCCCAGGTTCTTGTAATTGGTAAACCGCAGGTCCGGATTGCCCGCCGCGCTCGTAGCGACTTCAGCGCCGAAGGTCAGCTTCGGATCCATTCTGAACAATTGCGGCAGCGCGGCAATCAATTTACCGAGGTTGACCAAAACATCATCGGGATTAACCGGATTACGATCAAATAGATTGGCTTGCCGTGTATCGACTACGACGATCCTGTCCCGATTGCTGCGCAAGGAGCCAAGCAATTCGACCTGTTGTTTGATCGAAAGCCTGTCGCCCAGGATGACGACGCGGACTTTGTCTCCTTTATCTGTATTGCCGACCGCCCGGAAGAATGAATTGATGGATTGAGCCACGGTCTTCAGGTCAGCCCCCTTGTCGACATCCACGATAAGGGCGCCCATGTCAGCGTTCTGAACCTTATTTTGATCCAAGTTATCCGTCGAGGCGGCGTTCTCCTGGGGCATGCCCAGGCCGGACAGGGCGTTGTCCACCAGTTGCTGCAAGCTCTCCGGCGTATACGAGGAGACCCCCGCGCTGCTTATCGAAGGATTGACACCGGTCATCTGGCTCACGACGGCGGCGTTTATTCCACCGTAAACGGCGCTCAAGTATGTGCTCGTAAATTGTCGCAAGCCCTGGGCTGTAAGCAAACCGGTCCTGGATTGCCCCAGGACGCGCGGATCTTTATAGGCCGCTTCGCAGGCGTCGGCGAAGGACCGGGCGTCCTTACCGATCCGGCGCAGGAACTGGCTTATGGAACCGACGTTCAGGCTCGACAGGACCAACAGGGCGCCGGCGGGCATCGTGACGCCCGCAATCTCGACTTTCCTGTCCGCGTAAGGTATCGCCTCAAGAATCATCGTCGACAATTTCGGGCTGGCTTGGGGCGTGACGGGGTGCTGCTCGCCCTGAGCCCAGGTATACATCTCCACCGTCGCGTCATTGCCTTTGTCCACGACGCGGTAATAGGTGAAGTGCCGTTTACCGCCCACCACGGCGGTCGTGAGTCCGCTCATGTGCGGCGTCGTGTAGATGGCGGTCATCACGTCCTGGAGGCTGGGCTTCAGGTCCTCGGCAGATTCGCCGGGTTCCAAAATATGAGTGTGCAGCGGCAACGCGCCGTCCTTAAAGAGCGACGCCTTCACGCGGACCGTCTTTGGCGTGGCGGCCGCGTCGATGCCGTGTTTGGCGACCAAGTCGTTGGTTACCTGTGCGGGGACTTCATGCTCAGATTCGATGACTTGGCCCTTGGGCGAGGAAATATTGGCTTTCAGAATAGTCGAGTGCGGGTCCGCATAACCCAGATTCAGAATACGAATGGATTCGGGCCGGCCAACCTGTTCGGCGGAGAAGGACTCCGGCCCCAGTTCGTCCACGCTGGCCATGAGAGCGCTGGGCGAATAGTTCCGGTTCCGTAGGTTTTGTTGTCGATAGAGGTCCGTGCCGGCCGTCATGAACATGAACGGCACCATTAAAGAAACCGCCAAGGTATGCGCCAAGGCCTCGTCAAAGAAGCCGACCACTTTCCAATTCCGCATGAATTTCGGTAGAACGCTGTTTCTCGCCATACCCGTAACGATATGGACATATTCCTGGGCCGCCAACATGGCCTTGGAGGGACGGCTTAGTTGATCGTATTGTTCCTTGGTCATATCTTCTCTAAAGGAAATTCTATAGCGCAGGTCACCCTTCGGGATACCACGCATGCCAGAGAGACCAAACCGATCAACGGTGGTGGTGGCCGCCGTGTCCACGCCGGCCCTGGCCAGGTCCGCGGAAAAGATCGTATAGAGGCCGGCCGCGATCAACGAGAAGGCCGCGCCTATGGCCGTCCCCGCCACGCTGATGACTGCCGCTTGGCTGACGACAAGCGCCGCCACGCCGAACACGCCAACCACGCCAAAGAAACCGAAGACCCCGGCCGCCGCGACAGACTCTTTGCGGGAGGCCGCCTGCGTTGTGGAATCGCCAGGGGCGACGATCCACTCCATATGCCAGATCGCCGCTTGCCTACGATATTCTCCCAGCTCCGGTACCATGTTGGAGAGCGTTTTAAACGCCTTACCTTTGAATTCATGGAGAGCGTGTCCTTCCGTGCTGGTCAACTGGTCAAAACGCGTTTTGACTTCCTGTTCCGCCTCCCGGGCCAGTGACTCCTGCCTGTTCGGATCCTGATCCCTGTTGAGGAAATGACCCTTCACTTCGTGGGCGATCAACTGGGCCAGGGCGAGGAAATTTCCGGTATTGATCATTTCACGGACGAGTCCCTGCGGGGCGAAAAGACGTCGAGCCGCAATGCCCGGCTCCACCACCTGGATCCCGCCTTCCTGTTCGTGCAGGTAAAGGTACATCGTTTCGCCGGTCCCGGAGATTTTCGGCGTGGAAAGCCTTTCCCCGCGGTCCATCCGGGCCTTCCTGGCCCGCGCGCGCTCCAACAACCGCTCAAAGACTTGGTTATATATTCCGTTCACTTTGCCTTCATCCATGTCCGCCGAGAAACTGAACTGGGAATGCCGGAAGACCAGGGGGTTGCCGGATTGCGCCGCGGCGAACAATCGGACGGCGAAGGATGCGGCCTCGGCTGGCGTCATCAAGGCGTGGAACAAATGCTCAAAAACCTGCATCTGCCGGTCCGAGAGAACGACGCCCTCCGCGTATTGGTCCACCAGGAACTGAAGGATTCCCTGCAATTGCTCACGCGCGCCGTTCCCCGTTGGAGCGGGGTCGAACAATCGATAATTGGAAGGGTTGCTCTGGCCGGCCAGGGTCATCACCAGCATTTCCAAGGCCGCCCAAGACTCCGGGGCGATCATGACGCTTTCCAGCGCGACCCAATCTCCCTTTTCAACCAATTGCATTATTTCAAAAGCCCTGACCGCCGTGGGCGCATGCGGAGCGTCTTGAAGCGCGATAATATGGGTGCTCCTCATGAATTCACGGGTTTCAGGATCCAACAACTGATCGGCATAAACCATCAGCTTTTTCAGTCCGTCCACTTCTTGCGCTGCGCCCTTTTCCACTTTCATCTCACCCGGACGGGCGGCTCCCTTGCCCCAGACCACGGCGGCCTGTTTCGTCGCGATCAGATAGCGGACGATCAGCTTCACGACCTCAGGGTTCAAATTGCCCGCCGCTAAAGCCGGGGACGAAGGGCCACCCACTTCGGTCGGGGCACTGGCCGGAATCTGGCTGATCGTCAGGTTTTGAACCGGCCCGGATTTCAGTTCGTCCGCCGATTCCACCCGCCCTTCTTCGGCGACGTCCCCGGCGAAGGCCCGGGCGTCTTCGCTGCGAATATCACCGGCGATGAGGGCTGCGTTCTCCCCGCGAAGGTCTTCCAAAAAGCCCGCGCCCTTTTGTTGCTGAACATCGGTGGCCAGGGACGCAAGGTTCTCGTCCTGCATGGTTTGATAAAATTCGAGGGCGGCCTTCTTATCCGATGACCTGGCCAGTTTCCCCGCCATGATTTTCACCGTCGAGAGAGTTTGGGGGGAGAGCATCGCGTCCCGCCAGCCGGCGCTGGCCAGGGCGGTCAGGACCTGGGTATCGAACAGGCTCAAAGGCGCGTTACGCCATTCTTCGGGTAGTTTCGCCAATTCCGCGGCCGAAAGAACGTCGCTCACAAGCTGGTTCTCCAGTCCGATGGAGGACTTCAGAACCCTGAGCGCCAGGGCCACCCAACCGTCGGCCTTGACCATGGCCGCCAAGACCTCATGACGGCCTTGTTGGATAGCGCGTTCGCGGGCCGCAGCAAGTTGCGCGGCCAACGAATCAACATTCCGGTTGGCTTCAGTCACCGTGACGCGCTGAACGGCCAAAGCCGCAAGAACCAAATCGCGGCGGGTCCGGGGCAGAGTGGACAAATGGGCCGCCAAAGCCTGGGCCGATTCAAAAGACGGAGAATCGTCCAGAGCCTGCAAAGGCGCCTGGAACGCCCGGAGCAGCCCCAGGGTTTCCTCAATTTGAGGGTCGAAGCGCGAAACCAAAGACGACACGTTTACGCCGAGCAGGGAAAGCACGATGAGCGCGGCCGCGCGGTCCGCGGGGAAGCGCTTTTCATTGACCGCAATTTCGCCGAGCAACGCGCTCCGAGCGTCCGTCAAAGACCCGTCCCGGACGCGGTTCAATAATATCCCCATGAGAGAGACGCGCGTCGCGGCGCCTTGCAGTTCCCCCTTAGCGTAAGAGGTCTGCTCAACGATGGGGCGGGCCCATGCGTTGAAAACAGTTTCAAGGACCGACACTTCCCGGCCCGTATCGTCCACCGTCGTCCAGGCGTAGACGTCGGAGAACTTCAGGCCCAGCCAAATCTTGTTCGTCACTTCGGCCGCGGCCTCGCGCGTCAAGATTTCGCCCACGGTCTTGTCCTTGTTCATCCTCATCCAGTCCTTCAAATCAAACAGGCTTCTGTCGACGGATTCCGCCAGGAGGAGGACAATGGTCTGCCGTTCGGCCTCCAGGGCCCGGTCGCGAGCCGCCACCAGGCGTTCCGCCAACACAACCGCCGATTCGTTGGCCGCCTTGATATCTTCCTCGGTCACCTGAACGCCCATCTGCGCAAGGGCCCGCAGGATAGCCACACGTTCCCCGGCGGAAAGTTCCACCAGGACCTGGGCCAGCTCCAGCGCGCCGCGCGGGTCCGACACATTGGCCGGCAAGGTTTTCATGGGCCTCAGATAGGCGATGATGGTTTCCGCCAAGCGCAGCGCGGCGGGGACGGCCTCGGGAACGCCTTGGGACTTGGCGATCGAGGTCACTTCGTAGGAAAGGGGTCCGTCTTTTTCCGTCAACAAAACGCCGTTGGCGAAACGGGGCTGGTCGATCCGCTTCAGCACGCGGCCCACGATCGACGAAATATCACCTATGGCCTTTTCGTAGGCCTGACTGATGTAGTCCTCAAGTTCCCGGGCTTTCCCTGCCTTGATCAGCCGTTCAACCTCGGCCAGGTCCAGAATAATTCCCGATTTCCGCAATTCTTCAACCGCCCAGGAACGATAGACGAGCCGCCCGCCGAGGAACGCCGTGACCAGATCATGATGTTGTTTCGAGGTGACCGCAAGCAACGAGGTCGTGCTCTGCACGTAAGGCGCCACGGCCGCCCTCACCTTTTTCATGCGCTTGGTGTTGTCGACCTGATCCAACGGAGTCTCCGGTGTCACTTTCACGGTCGGAGCGACATTGACCGCCTCCGTGGCGACGGGAACAACCGCCTTCGGAGACTTCACGGTCTTCGTACGAACGGGGGTCTCAACCGGAGCTTGTGTTTCACCTTCCACAACGCTTTCCGTTGGTTCCAAAATCGGCCCTACGGCCCTTTGACGGGAAGTCATTTGGCGCGCCGCCGGATTGCTTAACAGCATAACAACCAACCCGCCAAGGAATGCTATTGAGATGAGTGCGGGAGCCAAGGGGAGTAGAGAAGGGGCGAGCACTATAAGGACCGGAGCGGCCTTGACCGCAAAAACGATGGTCATGCCCGTGAGAACGATAAGTGTGACGCCCGGGAGGGTGATCCGCAGGCGATATGCGATGTCGGAAAGGATTTCCCCGCCGCGCCGCAACGCGCCATCGAATGTGAAGAAAACCGGTATGAGCCAACCCGTGGAGCGTGGCGACCGGGCTTTCGCGGAGACAGAACGTTTGGCCGATTGAGCGGCGTCTTCGGCAACGGAGTCCGGGACGGGAGCCCAGTAGAAAGCCCTCTGAAGCAGTTCAAGCTGGGCATTCGCCTCGTTGGCCAGGAGCGCCTTCACGTCGGCGTCCTCTTGGGAAATTCGGTCCAGGGCGGCGTTCACTGCCTGGTCAGCGTCGCCCGTGAGCCGTTGCGTCGCCACGCCACGCACGGTCTGGCCCTCCTTGTAGCCGCCCTTGGCTGTGAACCGGAAAGTGTCTTCCGTATAGGCGCCCGCTTCTTTCAACACATCCAAAACCTTATCCATGGCCTCGCCCAATCGGGCCGCCTCGGCGTCCGCCTGCTCTTTCAAATATTGTTGGCGGTCCCTGTGGAGGGCGGACGTGAACGTTTTTTCGTCGACGCTCGGCAGCCCCAGCTCAACCTCATCGGAAAGTTCAAACTCGACGCTGGCCGCCAGTTCCCGCAGCAAGGCCGCCCTCTCAGCTTCGGGCAACGCCGCACAATTTTCGAACAGCGCGGCTTCAGCCGCCGCGAGAGCTTCTTCCGAAGCCGCCGGGTTGGCGGAGACGCCCACGTAGTGGTTCAAAGCGATGATCGCCAGGACGCGCCGCAACGGCAGAGCCTTCAGGGCCTCATCGTTTCGGGCCATATTCCGCAACACGGCGGGATCACGCGCGATCTGAGCCTCGAACTGTTTGATGGCCTCATCACGCGCGGCGTATTCATCCGCCGGGAAGCGCGCGTCTAAAAATTGTTCGTAGCGGGCCCGCGCGGACGACAGCCTCTGCGCGTTAATCTTGCCCGAGACGTCGTCCAGCGTTTGCCGGTTGCGGAAGGGGAGGGCCAAGACGCGATGGCGCGGCAGGGATTCCAGATCCAAACCTTGAATGCCGTTTTCCGCCAGGACCTGCGCTATGACGGCCTTCTGCGCGCTGTCGGAGCGGGCGATGGTCCGAACCAGCAAAGGCAGGTCCGCTTCGGGCAGCGAAACCTCGTCGTTGATCGCGCTTACAAGGGCGTAGGCCGTGGCCAGGGTCTTTTGTATGTCCGTGATTCCGGGTTTAGACATCTCATGCCGATAGCTGATGGTTGGGACCTTCGCCGGATTATCGAGATTGCCATGAACGACCTTCGCCACCGCCAAAGCCATGTTCCGCCCGCCCTTCACCTTGGGCACGGCGAAGGTAAATCCATGATCTTTGAGGATCCCGATAATGACGGCGCGGTTCTGCGCGTCGGCCTTCGCCAACACGCCGCCGACCCGCATCAACATAGCGGCCTCGCCCTCAACCGTGGCGGGCAGGTGGCGGAAAAGTTGGACCAACGCGAAACCCGTGTAAACGGCCGCCTCGACCGGTCGGAGGTCCTTGCGATCCATGGCGTTTTCATAGTTGAACAGGTCAATATCGCGGCCTTGTATCCTGCTCTTGTGGTCCTGAACCAACCACTGGTCTCTCAGCTGGCCTGCCAGGGCGGACTGCTTGCGGAAGCGTCCCAAAGAAGTAAAGTTGAGCGAAATCCCCCATTCCGCCAGCTCGGCCAGCACGGCCTTCCTCTGACCTTCGTTCGCTTTCAGCAAACGTTTCGCCAAGGAGACCGCGCGACCTGGATCGTTGCCGAATTCCAGGAACGCGACGAGGGCCTTCGCCAATGTGTCCGTGTCCTCTTCCGACAAGCCGGAAATCCTTGCGTTCCTTAGGCGTTCCCCGGCCTGTTTCGCCGCGTCCGCGTTTTGCGCGCGGCCGGCGGCCTGCTCGATGGCTTTATTCAATTTAACGGGAGATTTGGGATCCGCTTTAATCTCCGCCGCAACCAGTTCACGGACGGCCTCGTTGAGGAGTTTCGCGCGCACGCGGGGCGGAAGTCGCATGAAACGGTCGGAGGAAATGGAAAGAAGCGGGCCAATATCCCCGGCCAGCAGGATCGGGTCCAAGGCATCCACAAAATCTTTGCCGAAACGGTCGATCAAAGCGGCGCGGTTCTGTTCAATGGTTTCAGCGCTGACGGCGCGTCCAATTATATACTGATAAACATTTTGGGTCCGGATCTGGAAGGAATCCAACAGGTCTTTTGTCGCGTTCTGAGCGCGGTCCGTCGCCGCTTTGAGGTCCGCGGCGTTCATTCCCTCGCCATTCTCATAGGCGTTGCGGACCGTCTCGATCAACCTGCTAAATTGGTCCCCTTCTTTGGAGGCGGACGAAACATCAACGATCTTTCCCTCCGCCATCGTTACCACAATCTTTTCGCCCTTCACGGTGAAGGCCGTCATCTCCGTCCCGGTTCGAACGTCGAACTCTTTCGTCACGATGATTGAAGGCGACTCGCCGGCCTGAACGTCCCAGACCGCCACTGGTTTATTCGGTTGGGCCTCCAAGACCAGCTTCACTTGGTTTCCGTCCTGCACCCGCACCCAGCCATCCTCTTTCATGCGCATCAGCGAAACCGTCACGCCCTTGCCGTTCTCGTAGCGCCGGACCGTCATGCCGTCCAAACGGCCCGTGTCCGGATCTAACGAGAAATCAGGGCGGCCGGTCAATTGACCGGCTTGGTCTTTGTAAAGCGCGTCGACCACTTCCACGAACGCGATGTCTTCCTGGAATTCGGCTTCCAGCTCTTCAAGCTTGCGCACCACCTCGGTCGAGCGTTCTCCCAACAAATCTGAAGTAATGGCGCGTTTTTGACTCCCTTCCAACCGGGCGATGATCTCCTCACGGGAAGCCAGCGCTTCCGCTTCCAAGACGGACATGACCACCTCGGGTCCCAATTCCGCCTTTCTCAACTCCTCGATCGAAGCCATTTCATCGACCTGGTCCGCATATCGGGAAACCCAAGCCCCAAAGCGCGTAGCATTAATATCCATGGCCCGGGCCAAAAGATAGGCCGCTTCCAACGAAAGCTGTTTCTCGCGGGCGATCATGAGGAGGAGGACTTCCAAGGGCAGGTCCCGCTCCGCCGACTCGACGCTATCGGCGTATAAAAGCTGGGTTTGACGATTTTCGGTGATGAGTTTTTCAAGAGCGTCCACGGCCTCGGCCTGGTTCCCGCCGCGGGCCAGCAAGTAGGCCCTGTGAACGTCCGCGGCCGTCAGGTGGGTGTATTCCTTTTGGCGGGCCGCCACCGTGTCGGGAATCGGCGCCACGTCCGCCGCCTTGCGCCCGTCCGTTTCCTTCTTCAGCTCCTCAACCAAGAGGCCCAACTCCACCTTCGCCAGGAAGTCGCCCTTGTCGGCGAGCCGCACGTGCCGGAGATCGTCCACCGTCATCCCCAATATCTTATCCCCCAACTTGCCGCCCATCTCCACAGCCGCGGCGATCACAGCGTCGTATCCGTCCCGGTCCGCCGATCCCGTCGCGCCGAACAGCCAGAACTTAAGCTCCTGCTCCGCCCGGAGGACCTTCCGCACCTCGCGCTCCAAGGAAACATTAATGTCTTCCGCGTAGAGCAAATCTTCCATGTCCGCTTCGATGGCCGTGATGGAACCCGGCAACTGGACCCCGGCACGGCGTATGGCCAGGCGGCGGATGTCCCTGGGAGTCAATTTCGCCAGCCGAGGATCCTTCATGGCGGCGGCTTTGAAAACCTTCAAGTCACCGCTTAAGTCCTCCTTTTGTTTACGAAGTTCCCCAAGCTGTTTCTCTAAGCGCTCGATCCGGGATTTAATTTGAGGATGTTTGTCCATGCCTCTCTGCCTGAACATATCGAGTTGGGAGGACAACTGTTTTTCTTCTTCCGTCAATTGGGCAAGCTTGTCCTTCACGTTGGCCTGGTGAGCGGCAAACAGTTCCTGCCAGTCCGCGTCCGTGCGGGCTTCCAGCGCGGCCTTCGCCAGCCGGGCCGCGTCGTAACGGCTCAGGTCGCCGCGGTGGGCCAGGGAGTTGATTCCAGCCCCCACAGGCTTTTGCGCTTGGTAGAGGGCGCCTCCCACAACGAAACCGAAAGCGATCAAGCCCGCGACAATCGCCACGGGCCCAAGGACCGCGGCCCCCAAGGCGGGAATGATGGCAGAGCCCCCTAACGCCGCGGGAAGAGATACGCCGGCCATAAGCGCGTCCGCGATCGCCTTCACCCCGACCACAGCGCCCAGCAGGCCCATGGGCCCGCCCATGCCCTTCATCGCGCCGAACCGCCCCGCGGGTTTTTCCGTGTCCTTGCCCCTGTTGGCGAAAACCGTGTAAACAGAAGTGACCACCATGACCAGCATATAGGCCGTTCCCAGCGCCGAGAACACCGGCAATACCGCCGCCGCGCCGCCGGCGAGAAGAATCAGCGGAGCCGCAACGCCCGCCACCACGGGCAAAGCCAACCGCTTCACCGGCGCCGGCACCCAGGCCAGGGGCCGCCAGCCGGTATGGTCGGCGACGAATTTGCCGGTCGCGCCCAGGTCGGGAGATTTCGCGTAGGCGACCCAATCAGCCAGGGTGGCGCGGGAGAAAATCTGATCTTTCTGTCGCTGTGAAAGGTTTGAATTGCTTCGAATGCCCGTAACGCCTTCCATAAAGCGGGCACGCAGCGAGTAATCACTCAATTCCGGGTTGAAAGCCGCCATGACGAGGGGCATGGATGCATCATCAATGCCGCTGTTATTCAAAGTTGGGTTAATAGATCTATTAAACACCCACATACCAAATCTAAATTGAGCACGCGATATTATAATGCCAGCGAGGGATAGGACTTTTCCAACAACGCCATTACTCGTTGATTGCGCTAAATGGGAATCAACAACGTTCTGCTGCAAACGCATCATCTTGTCGAATCCCGTAATTAGGGGTTGTAAGGCCCCCATAGATCCGACCCCGCGTAAGAGCTGAATCGTCGGGGACATTCTCTGCAATGTCGCAGCATTTTCATTCTTTGGGTCTAACCTTGCCAATGTGACCTGGCGTTTTATCGCTAACCGAAGGTCAGAAATGGACAGAGAGGCGCCAGCGCGTAGAGCTTGCGTCAATAAGATGACTGTCCCAGTATTCGCAGCGTTCATATCTACGCCATTGTCCGACAGAACGGAAACCACAGCCAGTGCAACAGCCATATTCGCGCTTAAACCATTTTGAGTGTAAACCTTAACGCGCATGAGATATTGAGCGTTTATATCATCCCCCAACGAAGACATCAGGCGCTCCAATCCCGAGGAATCCACGCTGAGGAAGCGGTAAAATGATGGCAAGGCACCAACCAGCCTTTGGTAAGTCGAATGACTGATCGTTTGATCTGAATGATTCACTCTATTCTGGATATACTCCGTTCCTGCCAGTTTTGAAGCAGATCTGTCTCCCGTTTGACGGCCGACTTCCGAGGTTGCATCTAGCAACTTAATCGGTCGGCGAGCGGCATCATTACCCTCGGAAGGCAGGACAAAATCGCTCAGGCGCACCAGCACCTTGGCTACATCCAAGACAGGGCTCGTGTCGAGAGCCACCCGACGACTCGCGCCCGCAAATGTGGCCGAATCGAACCCACTGGCACCCATCCGATAGGATTCGACTAGCTGATCAAAACTATGAGTAGTCCCATTTCGTTCAATATCTAGCAAACGTAGCCGCATTTCGGACCGGAGCCCAGGGTCGGACAGCCCCTCGGCCACCTTAGTCAGTTCCGTTCTGGCAGTATTAATAATTCCCTCAAATGTATTCTTCAAAATATCAGCGGGATCCCGAAGCTCATTACCCTCGGCCCCCCGCCTGAGGGAGGATTCTGTGTGCTCGATTATTTTTAAATAGGATCTCTCTAGGAACTGCGCGTCCAGCTCATTCCCTGCTCGCCGGGCCTTAGTCATCAATATGGAAACAGGTTCCTTAACCAATATGTACGAAGCCTCCACCATCGCCTTAAACAGAATAGACTCTGATTTCATCTGCAATGACCTAAAACGGCTGCTAACCTCCAAAATCTGAATCTTGGCCATATAGGCATCCTGCGTTGAGAACGCGTATCCATTTTCACGGATGGCGTTCAGGGCGGCCTCAATGCTGGGGGAATTATCAAAGATACCCCGACCCGTTTCCGATGACATGAAATCATTGATAGCGGCCGCACGTTCAAGAGTCATTCGTAGTGAAGCGACGTCCATATAAACAATCTGCTTGTAATCTGTATAATCATTTCTGTTTCTACCGGCACGACCAATCGCCTGCAAGAGTTCCCCTTCGGAAAAATTATGCCCATCCAGTATGCGTATATCGATGCTTTGAAAATCCATACCGCGCAAGCCGCTTTCATTCGTTAGTGTCAATTTACCCTTTGCGTTCCTCGCAAACTGCGTTGCCGTATCTGGAGAGATCTCGGCCAAGCGGGCATCGATAATTTGAATCTTGTCAAGGTATGTAGACAAATTTGCGATGGAGCCCTCCGCAAAGACCTCCGCTAATCTCGTCTTTAGCTCCGTCAACGATCTACCATTCGTTTCACGAATGACCGAATCAAACATTTCATTAAATTGTCTGAGGCCGTTTTCAAGGGCTTGCCCCTTGAGATTAGCCCTGATGGATTCAACGCCAAGCTCACGAAGAGAACCTACTAATATATCCTTCAGGTATGACGCGTCTTTAGCGCCAAAAACTTCTCCGATTCTATCCGTCACCATTTTGCCCGTTTCCGCGCTTCTATAGGTCGCCTCTTTGACATCACCGAGTAAAAACTCTTTTGCGCGCTTAACAGCGACTTCAATGATGGCGGCCCTTCCCTCAGCAAATTCAACATTCAAATGGTGTTGCTGGCCACGCTGCGATTCAAAGGTACGTTCAGAAACGCTCCGTAATTTCGACCCCTGAACCTCAACAGCGGTCGATCCGTAGATGGCATGAGCGATTTCCTTGGCTATATCGATCGTAGCGGATCCACCTGAAGTAATAGTGGCGATCGCTTCGCCAGCCGACGAGTGCCGAACGCGACTGAAAATTTGCGACAAGGTCGACTCACCCATGCTTTCCGAAAGCTTAACTCTGTACTTATTGAGCCCCAACATCTCCCCACCTACTTCACTAATTCTCAGGATCACAGCAGCAACGTTGTATGACGCGCTTTGGTCAGTAGTATTGGAACGCTGTGTTCCGCTCTGAACCGAGGTAGGCTGTCCATCCACAAAGCTGATTGACTCCTTACCGGCGCTGCTCTCCCATAAATTGAATTTGGCCCTGTAAATGTTGTCAATTTGTGCTTTTATTTCAGCAACCGAATAGTCTGATTTCCCTGCAATCCTATTGGCAACTTCGTTAATGCGGGCCTCCAATCGGGAGGAATATTCAACACTGCCATCCCGCATGCGGAAAGCATTTTCCCCCTCGACTTGCCGTCCTTTCTCAATAACAGTCGACTCCCCAATGCCCAGCTCATTGATCAATCGTTCAATGTGGTCAACAAATTCCTTGGGAGCGTAGGAATTGCCGGTTCCCAAAACAAAGGCCTCCCTACTCAGGGCTGCAACATCTGCCTCGTCCACCATCCTGAATTTGACGTTATCCAACGCCTCATGGAGCGCCACGTTCCCTTTGTCCATCCGGGCATTCAACTCCAAAAATCCGCGGGACTGTAAATCGAAGACGATCAAACGGCCGCGGGCACCGACTTGAGGCTCGCCCTTGTACAATGTTGCGATGGATTCATATTGTCCATTTTCGTAGAGATTAGTCCCACTGTACAGTTCTATGCCCAGGGCGTTAGCCAGTTTGAGTGTCTGACCGGACAACAGTTGCTGGCCGTCCGTCTTTTTCGCAGCCAGATACTCGGCCACGCCGCTTCCTTCAGGAAACAGATGGAAACCCAAACTAGTCGAAAGCATGAAGGCAAAGGTTTTACCGCCCGCTGTTTCGAGAGCGTTGATTCGTCCCAGGAGGTTATTGAAAATCATCTCCATCTGGTTTATGGACTTACCCAGGTCCGGAGTCACGCCAGCGCGTTTAAGCATCTCCGTCGCGATTGACATGTCCAAAGCAAGTTTTTCCATGATGCCCAGTCTCGCTTCTTCAACACCGAAGACCTTCTTTGAAACTTCATCCCGAATACGCGCGGACTCCCTAGCGGACGATTCTATCTTCGGGTCGAGACCGGCTAAGCGATCGGCTACGGTCTCTTTCCCATCAATTGGTTCGGTCAGTGTTTTTTCAAGTTTATTCCTAAGCGGTTCAAGGGCATCAAACAAGCGTCGCATTGAATTTGTGATCCCCGAGCGGTCGCCAGAGAGGTAAGCCTCCGAAAACAGGTCGTTCAAAACGCTTTCGGCTAATCTATCTATCTCGGTCGCCCCGGCTTTTCCGACTGCTTCCCGAATCTTTATGGCGAAAGCCATTCCGCTTTCCACGCGCTCAACAAAGAAGGATTTTTGGTTTACATTGCTCACCAACTCGTGCAGTTTCCCACCCCGCAACTCTTTCACCTGGGCTGCCCGGTCCCTTTTAAACCTGGAAATCTGATTTCTCTCATACTTTGATGCACCCTTATACAACCCCTCGATCGCATCAAACTCCGACTTCATTTGTCTATCCAACACGTACCCGGCCAGATCCCTCAACTGGCGCGTCTCTGACCATCCGGTTTCCCCTCTTTCTGTAAACTCGATGAATTTTTCATAAAACGTTTTTTCTGCCGATCCGGAAAGAGACAACAATCCATCTGATTTACTCCTGCGTTCCAATGACTCGAGTCGGCTGTTCGCCTCGACGCGGGCCTCATAAACCAGATATTTCATTTCCGCTGCTCTTATTTCCCGGGAATCAATCGATTTCCCTTCGTATAGAGCCTCTGTGAGTAATTCCAAGCGAAGCTTATTCGCTTGTGCGGCCTGAATTTCATATCTATTAACTCCTGCATCTGGCGACTTGCCCTTTTCCAATGCCTCATTGCTGCGAGAGAGCTCCCTCTCCGCGTTATTCAGAAGTTGAAACTTATGAGCGGCCACCCGACCGACTTGTGACGAAAACGCCTCCATCATGCTGCCGTCGCTGAACTTAATGACCAGCTTCCTCTCCATTTGCCCGGCGTAATTTTCCTTAAAGGAGAGGTTCATCTCAGCGCCTTCAAGCTTTACGCCCAGCTTTTCCAATTCTCTCAGGAGAAGCCCGAGTTCCTTGTCTTCTCCAGTCAGCCGCTTATCCTGGTTTTTGCCCAAAAGGGCGTTAATGACGTTCTGCAGGCTTCCTTCCTTAATTTTGAATTGGATCTCCTGCAGGCCGAAAACACTACTTTCATTTTGGCCCAG
>CAYZXT010000010.1:83264-89324 GCA_964482515.1 uncultured Elusimicrobia bacterium
CATCTCCGGTGATCTCTATACCCCTTTCTATTCCGGCCAAGCGCAACATCGCCAGCGCGCCGGTATCCAGGCTGTCGCGGCTTAGATTATAAAGGTTGGCGGCGAATTCCTTGCTCACTTTCACCCTCAGAGAATTCTCGATGGCCTGGCCCGTGGCGGCGTCCAGCTTCCACGACACCTCTTTCGCGTTTTTGAGGGCATCCAATGATTTCAATCCGTCCTTGCCCCCCAAAAGGAGCAGGACATCATCGAGCATGCGCACTTCGGTCCCATCCGCCCGGCGAACCGTCAACGCCTCATCCAAAGCGGAGGCAATCTGAGTGTTGGTGACGGCCGCCTCCAGAAGGGCATCATTGGCGACGGCCAGGATTTCGGTTCGGGCCGCCTCTCCGGCCTTGAAGCGGATGGTCACCTCCACCTCAAGGGCCAGGCCGTTTTTCCTCGCGACTTCGGCGAGTCTCCCCGTGGCACCCTTCGCGATCGCGCTATCGGGTTTTATCGCCTCCCCGAACTCCACCCGCGCCGTCAATGTACCGCCCAGGATCTTTCCGTTGGAGCTCAGGACGACGTCGGCGTTGAACTTCAAATTCTTCTCTAAGCTCTTGAACGCCTCGTCCTTTTCCGCTGGGCTGGATTTGATGGCATCCAGGAACGCGGAAACCCTCTCCTTCCCGTCGATTTCGAATTTCGCGTGTATTTCCTTGGTGGCCTTATCGATGCTTAGTGTGACCTCTCCCCTCTGCCCTGCGGCTTCAAACGCCCTTCGGGTCTCCGTGGGCAATTTATCAAGGGGAAAACTGAATTCGATGGCGGTCCCGGTGTCGCGGGCCTTTTCTTCCATAAGCCCCTGTATCACGCCGCTCAACACAGCCCCGCGGATCGAATCAGTGACTTTTACCTGGCGCTCCCCGCCGGACAATTTTCTAAGAGATATATATTCGCCGCCTTCGGCGTTCTCGCGGAAGAGCTCCCCGATGGTTTCCCGAGGGTGTGACGCCGCCATATCCCGTATCACCTGCTTTTCAAACTGCCCGGCCTCGATGGGGACAAGGAACAAGGAAACGCTGGTGAAGGCGTGTCCCATCTCCTCCATGAATGCGGTCCGATCCTCCTCATCGCCCTCCCGACCCGCAAAGAACATGGCGCCATCATAAATCAGCCCGCCGAATGCCTTCCCGATAATCACCGCGACCTTGTCGGCCAAGCTGAAAACGAACAGCCCTTCGACCATGTGCATGGCTTCAAAGAACTTGAAGCCGGTGTAGTTCAAAGAGGCCCCCATGGTCTCCATGGCGCCTTTGAAGCCCACGGAGAATACTTTGTCCAATCCGAGGGCCTTGTCGATCCCCTTTCCGATCATTCCCGAAATGCCGCGGCTGGTGTAGGCCTGCTCGGCCCTCCCTACCAACCCGGTGGCCGTTCCCTCCGCCGGGGCTGAATGCGCTAGATTAAAGAGGGGCCCCATGATGAAACCCATGGCCATTCCGGATTTCAAACTATCCGTTCGTTCCCGCCAAGTCATGAAGTGGAACCCGCCCGGACCCAGAATAGTCATAACATCGCCCAGGCCGAAGAAATTGGCCCAACCCAAATGGTGCCCGCCCATGATCATGGATTTGAAAAGAGTGCCCACGCCTTGCCGCGTAAAGTAAGTGCCGAGGGTGTTTGTCCCGCCCGAGATCCAGGCATTCATCGCCGCGGGCTTGAACATTCCGAAGATGCCGCCCAGGATCGCGCCAGCCGAAAAATCTCTCACCATTGAGCCCAGATTAAAGACCTTGTCCATCGACGCACCTTTCTCACCGAGCACGACGGACATGAACCGGTGGCCTATCCCGGCCGTCAGCGACAAAGCACCGTAAAACAGGGCTCCGCGGACGGTATTCTGACCAATCTGCGCAGCCCCTTTTACGACATTGATCAAAATTTTCGGGACATGCGAAACAAAACCGGACCAACCTTTCGCGATATTAATCGCGTATGAAGACGTGGCGATGCTCTTCCAAATCGAGGCAATCACCGCGCCGAACATCCGGGGCACAATCATAACAACGTCTTTTAACGAAATGGAAACGTTGACTCCCGTATCAAGGGCGCGAAGCTGCGCGGCATAGCTCGCCAAATTAGCCGCCTGGGCCACATTTCGAGCGGCGGACGCTCCAGTAATAATATTGACGACATCATCCGCCCCATAGCCAAGTTTGAATAGCGCGGCGGCTTGCACGCCATCGCCCATTGTGTCAGTGAACTTGGCCAATGCGATGGCCTCGTCCACCAATTTCAACTTATTGGCACTGTTCATCCCGAATGTGGTAAGACGGAAAATACCCGAATTCAGCGCCCTCAAGGCGGTGGCGAACCGCGCCGATCCCCATACCGTGTCCCCAATGCGCAAGGTTCGGGCCGCCGCGCTCAGTCTTATAGCCTTCAGACCTCCTCCGAGCCCAAAGGTCCCCACCGTAACGACCAATTGAAGCATCCCTTCCAAAAATTTTCCATCCCTGAAGCTTTGGACAGACGACATCACCCCGAAAGCCGTGGTGAAGGCGGTGAAGACCGTCCCGACATATCCGGCAACCATTGATCCCATCAGCGGCGTGGCCGCGCCCCACGTCAAGGCTGTGATGACAACAGTGGCCAATACGACGAACGCGGCTTCCCAGGGGTGGGCCTTGATGAAACCCCAGAACGAAGTATCGATCTTGTGCCAGTTACCGTCCCTATCTTGCTCCATGCCCTCGCCGCGGGAGTTGACGTGGGACTCCTGGGCCTCGCCGTGGCCTTCGCGCGTCGATACGCTGAAAAGATCGGCCCCCACCTGATAGCGAACGGAGATCGTTTCATGATCGATCCGACCCGTGCCGCCGATGCCGGTCCAATTGCTGCTTTCCGTGAACGTCCTGGTTACCTGGCCCCCATCAGCGTTTACGGACGAAATAACGCGTCTTTCCTCCCGCGGGACCCAATTGTCATCAAAATTCTGGAAATCGTATAAGTATGTCGATCCCCATCCTAAATAATACGAATCAGTCGCCATGCGTAAATAAAGGCTGACAGACTCCCCATAAGCCGTTGATCCACTCAGGACAAACAAGCCGTCTTCCAAAGAATACCCCGTGATGGCTGCAAGCCTGTGTTTATCCCGAAGATCAAGAATCCCATGGGCCATCGGGACATTATCGATCGAAACCACCTGGTTGCCGTGCTCCCGAACTCCAAAACCGTCAAACGCAGACAGCTCCTGTTCTTCAATTTCAATGAAATCGCGAAAACTCTCGCTGTCCATGGATCGGCCATCCACCATAACGATGAAATGGAGAGACTCATCGCTCATATCCATGTCCCCGCCGGGCAGGGTGCGCCATTGCAACACACCAATCTGGGCAACGCTGGAGGGGGATGTACGCTGTGTGTTTCCTGGGTCAGGATTAATGGAAAGGTTTGTGTGGGAGCCATCCACGTTCTGAATGGAAACGGCCAAACTGCCTCCAGATCCCATGGAAATGGAAAGGAATTCGGACAATCCAGAGCGGGGCATACCGCCGTATCCCGCATCCGATAGGGCAACATCTACGGAGAGATTGGCCAGGTTTACCTCGTCGTCCGAGCGCCTGTTATTGTCCTGTACCCAATAGGTCAGACGGCCGTTCTCAAAGACCATCGCATTCGCCTTGAAGTTGTTATCCGCGCCAATCTGGACCTGGAGCGTCAGTTCCAATTTGTCGCCGTCCGCGTCTACGCGGGTGGCGATGAGGCGCCCGTCAGCCTGCATGGTCCACGTCCCGTCCGCCGCGAATTCTCCGATGCGGGAATTCAGCCCATCGGCGCTGAAGTTATATCCGCGGGAGGTGATCATGGCCGAGAACGACCTATTCTCCGCATGAAACTCGCCGTACTCAAGCAACCGGCCGCCGGTGTCCGTCAGGAGATAATTAAAGTTTCCGATGGTGCCTCTATCCCCGGCGCTCTCGGCGTTGGCGCCCAACACGCTGGGGGCTGTCATGGTGAGGACCCTGTCGCCACTGCGGCAAATGATCCGGCCGTCCGAGGTGAGCATCACCCTGAAGCTGGTGACGTTGCCGGGAATTCCGAGATGACGGGCAATATCTTGGTTTAAATTGGCAACCGCGTCGATCGTCATGGGGTTCCCGCCCGACTCAAAGTAGAGGAGGGCCCTTCCGTCCCTGTCGGTGACGAGGGCCAGGGAAATCTGGGCCGGGAGAAGCGTTCCGGCCTCACCCCCCACATGGACCCCTCTGAAGTTTTGCCCATAGGTCGCGTTGATATACATGATGTTGCCGTTGACCGTGTCCACGGCCGTCAACTGCACCATGCCCGTGCGGTAATCCGCGGTGAAGGAGAAATCCAGATTCCTGGGATCGCCGACGTATCCGTTGATGGCGGTCCCTTTGGTATCCATCAGATCGTTGATCTTGTTTTGAAGGACGGCGCGGGCCTCGAGGCTCACTTCCTCTCCCCTTACCTTGAACGATTGGATTTCGCCGTTGAGGATTTTGAAATAAATGGGATAGGCAGTCTCTCCTCCCGCCGGGGACAGGATCAATGTCGTGGTAATACGGTTGTTATTCGCATCCTTCCCATGGAACTCGGAGGACAGCAAGGAATGAGTATGCCGGTCGGTGGTACTATAGACACTGGTCCGCGTTCCGACATAACTGATGTTGGTGTCACTATCCACATACGTAACGTTGAATGTTGTGTGCCGGGTGATAAGCTCGCCGCCGCCGGTCCACGCGGCCATTCCGGAATCGCTCAGCGCGAGGATTTGACCCACGTAGGAATTCAGAAGGACCTGAGTTTCATCTGTGCCCGTCAACCGATGAAACTCGGCAAGAACTTCCCTATCGGAGGCGGAATGCCACCGGCCCGTATCCCCTGTTTCCCCGGCCACCGCGTAGATCTGCGCCCTGACCGCGGCAACGATTTCCGAGTAGCGCACCGCGGAGGTGTTTTGGATGGTGGTCTCCGCGTAATAGAGGTTTCCATCTATCCTCTCTGTCCCGGCGATGCTGATCAAGTCCCCCGCCATGGCGAAGGAGCTGATGCTCACATAACCGGAAAGTTCCTGCTGCAGCGCGGCGACTTTCCTGGAATCGGTTATTGTGGTCCAGAGCAATTCGCCGTTCCGGCCCACCCGGGCGGCCTCATATCTTATCTCGCCCCGCTCAGTTACAAATGAATGCCCGGCGATAAGATTGCCGCTCCCGTCCTGCGCCGAGAAGGAGAAAAGGACCTTGCCGCTGGCATCGGCCAGGAAGGAAATGTTCAGGTTCGTCCTTGCTCCGGACCAGCCTATTTGGTTGACAAGTCCTTGCTGCATGGCGCGGTTTTCCTCCGGCGTTCCGCCGTACGCTTGAACGTGCCACGTTTGGCCGTCAAAATAAAACCTGGCGGCACGGGTCATCATCTGGCCGGCCTTCTCGTTCCAGAACCGCTGGACCACGATCTGGTGGCCCTCCGCATTCACGCCTTCAATGTACGCCGTCGCGTGCCCATTGACCGTTCCGAAGACGACGCTGCTCACCGTCCGCAGTCCGGACTCGCGGATGCGCGCCCCGACTTCCTGCATGGCCGTCGTAATTTCATCGCCCTGCATTCCCGCGGCCAACAGGAACGCCCGACCTTCGGCCGTCAACTCGCCGTTCTGAATCATGCCGGGGAGGCTTGCCGACAAGATCTCACCGGCCTGCTCGCCCTTTATCCCATAGGTCACATACCCACCGCCCACGGTTTGGATGGTTAAACTGTTCGTTCCAAACGTTACTCCTGTGACCTCAAACCTGGTCCCCTCATGCTGCAACGCTCCATCCTGTACATGTGCCTGGTACATCGCCTCCAGACGAGTCGCCGTCATCCCGTTCCCCAGATAATCAGCAATCATCGCGTAGGTCACCATCCCGCCGTTTGCTATCCGTAAATATTCAGGAACGTACGCCCTCACGGTCCCCTGAACGTCCCGGCTCAGGCTCGCCCCGTTCGCAAATTGGATCGTCACGCTCCCGTCAGACCCGTAACTCGTCCCCGATATGTCGCCCAGCG
>CAYZXT010000010.1:89424-91013 GCA_964482515.1 uncultured Elusimicrobia bacterium
GGTTGATCTGCGCCGCCGTGATCCCCGTCAGATACGCAGGCACGTACGCCCTCACCACTCGCGTGTTCCCGTCCCGGCTCAGGCTCGCCCCGTTCGCAAACTGGATCGTCACGCTCCCGTCAGACCCGTAACTCGTCCCCGATATGTCGCCCAGCGATCCACCCAGCGCCCCTTCGTCATTGCCCGCCAGCGTCGCCGCTCGGTTCTCCGCGCTGTCCGTCCGCCCGATATACAGGTTGATCTGCGCCGCCGTGATCCCCGTCAGATACGCAGGCACGTACGCCCTCACCACTCGCGTGTTCCCGTCCCGGCTCAGGCTCGCCCCGTTCGCAAACTGGATCGTCACGCTCCCGTCCCCGCCAAAGGTCACCGTCGTTGGATCTCCCAAACTAACAGCCATCTCGCTGGTTGCCAGTCCCTGGTACCCCGCCACAATCGTATCGATCTGAGTTGTCGTCATCCCAAGGGATGTGGCTAATCGTAGGGCATCTCTGTTCAATTCGCCATCCAGTCCCAACAATTGTTCTGGGTTGCCGCGGAAAGACCAAATTTGGTCATTCCCCCTCGATGCTGAAACGCCATTTGTATAACTAACGGAAACCACTTGCCCCAATGTGCTCGATGTCGGATCGTCAGAAATAACCACATAATCCACGCCGCTAAAGATGTAGGAGGGAATTCCCCCCAACTGCGTGGCGGTGGGATTGTGCTCGGTGTGGGAAACCAAAATGGGGGCGACATTAGACTGGCCGTTAGTCCGATAGTTATATGTTTCCCCGTCCGCGCCCTTGGCGGAGAAGTGAAGCTGGAGAGCACCGCCCGCGCCATCGTTCGCCGCGTAAAGGGAGGATAAGTCGAGTTGCCGATTTTCCGAACGCAACAATTGGTTAATCGTGATGGTATCAATTACCAATCCATCCACTTTCGCTTGAACGCCTATCAAGAATCCCTGCGAATCCTGACCGACCTCTGTCAACACCCCGCCGAATTCGCCCACGCCCACCATCCAGTTGTTCCCTTCAAAATCCTGCGCCATGACGGTCAAGGCATGGCCCTGGCCCTGCGAGAAATGCAGCCCCATGAGGCTGATAGCGTCCACGCGCAACTGGCGGCTGCCGATTTCCATGTTCATGCGGGACGTTTGCAGGAATGAAATATCCTTGCCGCCCAAGACTCCGCCGTACATTAGATAGCCGTTCTTGCCGATTCCCACCCGCGTGCGGACCAGTCCTCCGTCCAGGGAGGAGCCCAACATCCAGGTCTCACCGGCGGCGTTCATGCCCACCACCCGGAGTTCCTTGACGCCGGCCTCGCCATGCGCGAAATGAATCTTGGTCATATCAATGTCCATGTTGCCCGCGGCGCGCGCGGCCTGGTTGATGGTATCGATGGCCCCGTCCGTTATGTTTTCACCGCCCAACCGGGCGCCGTGCCGGAGGCTGCCGTTCGGCGACTTGATGATCTCGGTGACCTGCTCCCCATCCGAGAAGCCGACCACGCGTGTGTTGCCGTCCCGGTCCGTCCCCACCACGCGCAATTCGCTGGCCCCCGTCTCCGTCTTGGTGATTTGCAGCGTCGCCAGATTGATT
>CAYZXT010000011.1:0-38558 GCA_964482515.1 uncultured Elusimicrobia bacterium
ACCGTGGACTTCAAGAACACGGTGGTCATCATGACTTCCAACGTGGGAGGTCAATTCCTCATCGACGCCCAGCACGAGGAAATCGCCCGGCCGCAGGTGATGGAAGCGCTGCGCGCCCAGTTCCGCCCGGAGTTCCTCAACCGGGTTGACGAGATCCTCATCTTCAAGCGCTTGGCCCAGGCCCAGATCGCCCAGATCGTGGACATCCAGTTGGACGGTTTGCGCCGCCGGTTGAACGAGCGCAAGATCGCGCTGACGCTCTCCGACGACGCGAAGGCCCTGCTGGCCCGGGACGGTTACGATCCGGCCTACGGCGCGCGGCCGCTGAAACGCGTCATTCAAAGGGCGGTCGTGGACGTCCTGGCGCGGAAATTGCTGGCGGGGGAATTCCACGATGGCGACGTCATCGTTGTGGACACGGACAAAAAAGGCGGGTTTGCCTTCGAACGGAAGCCCGCCAAGGTCAAAGCGGCGGCGAAATAATATAGAATACCGGCCATGGCACTAAAAAAATCCTGGCCGGTATTTCTATTCACCGCCGTTCTGATCGCCTCCGCCTTGTCCGCCAAGGACGAAGTCCCTACCGGCGCGGAAATCCTCTCCAAGTCCAAGCAGGCGTTGGGCGGGGAGAACAAGTTCCGCCGGCTCGAGAACATCCGCTACGACTTCATGGAGACCCAGCAGACGCCCGGCGGGCCCGTCACGGTCAGCGGACGGCACTATTTCAAAATGGACGCTCCGCTCGGTTTTCGCGCCCGCGTCGAGACAAGCTCGCCCCAGGGGCAAACCCTGACGGTCTTCAACTCCAGCGGCGTTTGGCACTGGGACAACGGACGCGAGGTGAAGGACTCGGAGCTCCTCGCCCTGATCAAGGAAGACATTTTGCAGAAGGCCTTTTGGCTCGCGGCGCCGTTCCATCTTTCCAGCGGAACGGCCGCCCTTGATTACGCCGGGCTGGGCTACATTGAAGGCAAACTGGATCGCCGGGTCCACGTCCGCCTCACGCCTTCCTACCCGCTTCCGCAACTGGCCAGCTTCACGCTTTACTTCGACACGTCCACCCATCAGCTCGACGGCGCATCCTTCCCGTCTCCGGACGGAAGGAAACTCACGCTGCTGCTGGACCGGTACGCGGGGACCAGCGCCATCGGCGTGCCGACCCGGCGGGTCCTGATGGACGACGAGCACAACGTGGTCGCCCATTTCACGGCCATGCGGCCCGAGATCAACAACTACATCGATGAGGCGCTCATGCGCCTCGAGGCGCCGAAGTCCGAGCCGCCTTCAACGGCGACAACGCCCGCCACAAGCGCTCCCGCACCCCAACCCCGCTAGTTTCCCTTTTGTTTCTCCTCGTAGAGTTCTAAAATGAGGTCGTCATTCCGGCTAACAACATGCCGGGATGACGAACATGATATCAGCCAGTTTCTTTTATCTCACCTTTGGAGGGAAAATTGAATCATTTGGAAGAAATGATGGAGTGCAAGCGTATCGCCAGCGCGGCGATGGTCGCCGCTAGCGACCGTAACGGCTTGTGGAACGTTATGGATTCCCGATTTACGTTGAGCGGATCGAAACCCCAGTACGCGCCCGACCGTTCCTTCGACACCGAACACATTAAGATCGAAGTCGCGCTGGATTTCGGTAGAAAGTCCGTGGAAGGCCTTTGCACCACCACGCTCCGCGCCCTCCGCGACGGCGTTTCCTCCATGTCCTTCGACGCGGTCCATTTCAAGGTCCGCTCCGTCCGGCTGAACGGCCGCAAGGCCAAGTTCGATTACGACGATCAAAAACTGACGGTGCATTTCGGCTCAAACGTCCGGCGCGGGTTCCGCGCCGTCGTCGCGGTGTCCTACCGGGTCGTGCGCCCCAAGCTGGGGATGCACTTCATCGGGCCGGACAAAAAATATCCCGGCAAGCCCCTCCAGGTCTGGACCCAGGGCGAAGACGAATACGCCCGTTACTGGTTTCCGTGCCACGACGCGCCCAACGACCGCACCACCACCGAAGTCGTCGCAAAGGTCCCGCGCGGCATGACGGCGATCTCCAACGGCAGGCTCGTCCGCAAGGGCGTCAGCGGCCGCAACGCGGTCTTCCATTGGAAGCAGGAAATCCCCCACGCCACCTATTTGGTCACCCTCGCCGCGGGGAAGTTCAGCGAGATCAGGGACAAATGGCGCCGCGTGCCCGTGACCTATTACTGCCCGCCGGGCGCGGAGGAGGACGCCAAGCGCGCCTTCGGCAACACGCCGCGCATGATGGAGTTTTTCTCGAAGAAGATCGGCGTGCCCTACGCTTACCCGAAGTACGCCCAGGTGGCGGCCTACGATTTCATCTACGGCGGCATGGAGAACACCAGCGCCACGACCCAGACGTCGCTCACGCTGCACGACGAACGCGCGCACCTGGATTTTTCCAGCGATCCTCTCGTGGCCCACGAACTCGCCCACCAGTGGTTCGGCGACCTGCTCACCTGCAAGGAGTGGTCCCACGCCTGGCTGAACGAAAGCTTCGCCACCTACTTCGAGGCGCTCTTCAAGGAGTTCGACAAGGGCGCCGACGAGTTCGCCTACGAAATGAACGAGAACGCCCATTCCTATTTCGACGAGGACAAGGACCACTACCGCCGGCCCATCGTCACGAAGGTCTACAAACAGCCGTCGGACCTGTTCGACCGCCATCTCTACGAAAAGGGCTCCGTCGTCCTCCACATGCTGCGCTACATCCTGGGCGACAAGGACTTCTGGAAATCGATCAACACCTACGTGCGGGACAACCGCGCCAAAGTGGTGGAGACCGTGGACCTGATGGACGCCGTCGAGAAAGCGACGGGCCGCGGCCTGGGCCAGTTCTTCGACCAGTGGGTGTTCCACGCCGGCCACCCGGAATATAAGGTCCGGTACTGGTGGAACGCTCGGACCAGGGAAGCCAACGTCCGCGTGATCCAGACGCAAAACACGGACGGCGAGAACACCCTGTTCGCCATGCCGATCGTCTTCGCCTTCCAGACCGCGCGCGGCGAAAAGCGCTTCACGGAGAACGTGGAGAAAAAATCCCACCTCTTCAAGTTCAAGCTGCCGTCGGAGCCGACGCTCGTCTTGTTCGATCCCGATAACGCGATCCTGAAAAAAGTGGATTTCGTCAAACCCGAGTCCTTCTGGGTCCGCCAGTTGACCGACGACAAACATGTCGTTGGCCGGATCTCCGCCGCCCAGGCGTTGGGAAGGATCGCCAGCCGCCAAGCGGTTCGCGCGCTGCAGTCCGCGCTGTTTAAGGAGAGGTTTTGGGCCGTCCAGGGCGAGATCGCCCAGGCGCTGGCCTCCATCCGCACGCCGGAAGCCGTGGACACGCTGCTGGAAGCGCTGGACCGCCTGGACAATCCCAAGGCGCGGCGGATGCTCATCGCGGCCCTCGGCGAGGTCCGCGACCACCGCGTACTCGCCCGCCTCAAGGAAACCGGGCCGAAGGAAGAAAGCTATTTCGCCGAGACACAGTCCCTGAAAACCCTCGGCCGGACCGGCGACGCGTCGCTGATGGAGTTGTTCAAGGACGCGCTGACGCGGGAATCCTGGAACGACATCGTCCGCTCCGGCGCGTTGGACGCCATCACCGCGCTGCGCACGCCGGAAGCCGTGGCGCTCCTGCTGAAGCACACGGCGTGGGGGAACGCGCAGACAACCCGCATGGCCGCCGTCCGCTGCCTGACCCAGTTGGGCGCGGGCCGGGACGACGTCCGCAAAACCATGGAGGCGCTGACGCGGGACAAGTATCTCCTCGTCCAGATCGCGGCGGTGCGCGCGCTCACGCAGATCGGCGACGAGCGCTCCGTCCCCGCGCTGGAGAAACTGACCAAGGGCGACTGGGACGGTCGCCTGAAGCGCATGGCGGAAGAGGCCGTCAAGAAATTGAAGAAGGGGATCGAAGACTCGAAGGAGTCTTGATGCCCAACCCCCTCGCCGTCATCCTGGCCAAACCGGAGGACCCGCCCGCCGACGCGCTGGCGCGGATCTTCGCCGAATTCCACGGGGTCACGGCTTTCGACGGCAAGCGGTTGGCCAACCACGCCTGGGGATTTCTCGGCGAGAAACTGTCCGAATCCGGCGCGGAGAAGTTGAAGGCCCTGGCGGACGCCGCGGGGCTGCCGGTCCATATCAAAGAGGAAAAAGATATCCCCGCGCTCCCGCCGGCGCTGAACCTGCACCGCGCTTGGTTTGACGAGTACCGGTTGTATTACACGACGGGTTCGTCGCCGAAGGAACATTCCATCGCCTGTTCGGACCTCGCCTTGGCCTGCGCCGTGGGCCTGCGGGAAGAAACGTCTTTCGTGAAGACCATCCAGCGGGGACCCTCGGCCCAACAGCGGGCCGTCGGCCTGGGGCTTTCCATGGTGACCGGGATTCCCATATCCCTTGGAAAGAAGCAAGAGGTCAAAAAGACCGTCAAGTCGGCCGAGTTCTATCTATACATTGATTTGTTTTCAAAGGATTTATCGACGCGCCTCCACGTCGACGCGCAGCAGTTCAACTTCCTCGACCTCCAGGAACGGATGCTCCCCAACGCCATGGGAAACTTCAAGACCCTCCTTCAAGACCTCGCCACCCGCGCGCCGGCCGCGCTGAAGAACCGCGCCGCTCGCATGATCCTGGCGAGCCAGCCCTACGCTTCCATGGGTTACGAGACGCGGGGCGATTACGAAAAAGAATGCCGCTGGCTCTTAGCGTTATGCCAAAAAACCGCGTAAACATCGCCGCCGAGTCCGTCGACGCGGACACTACCTACACCATAAGCCAGGTGAACCAGGGGATCGCCGCGGCCCTCAAGGCCGGGTTCCCCAACGCCTTCTGGGTGACGGGGGAAATCCAGGGCTACGACCGCGACGCGTCCAAGGCGTCGACGCGCCGCTGGGGACAGACCTATTTTGAATTGGTGGAAAAAGAATCCGGCGCGGACAGCGTCAAGGCCGGCATCAAGGCCATCCTGTGGGGCGACGCGCGGCAGGCCGTGCAGGAAAAACTGCGGGAGACCTCGGCCAAGCTCGCGCTCCAGGACGGACTGAAGGTCCGGTTCCTCTGCGAGGTGGATTTCTGGTGGCCGCGGGCCAGTCTGCAGCTCAAAGTGGTGGACGTGGACCCGAATTTCACTTTGGGCGACATGGAGCGGGCGCGGCAGGAATTACTGAGGATGCTCCAGGACAAGGGCCTGCTCGACAAGAACAAATCCCTGCCGTTTCCCCTGGTCCCTCTGCGCATCGGCCTGATCACTTCCGACGGAAGCGCCGCCTACCACGATTTCACCGATGAACTCCGCCGCTCCGGCTATTCTTTCCAGGTCCACCTGTGGGACGCGCGCATGCAGGGCGACGAGACCGAAGCCAGCGTTTGCCGCGGGATCGACGTGCTGTCGGCGCATGACGACGTGGACGTTATCGTGATCGTGCGCGGCGGTGGTTCGCGCTCGGACCTCATCTGGTTCGACAAGGAAAAGATCGCCCTCGCCGTGGCGGATTGCCCCAAGCCCGTGGTCACGGGCATCGGCCACGAGATCGACCTGTCCGTGGCGGACTTGGTCGCTTATCATTTTCAAAAGACGCCCACGGCCGTGGCGCAGTTCTTGCTGGAGAAGGTCCGGGTCTTTGAGTCGTCGCTGGAGGAGGAAGGTTCGCGGATCGCGGCGCTGACGCGGGAAATGCTGTCCGATGAAAACCGGCGGCTCGGCGAGGCCGTGAAGATCTGGCAGTACGCGGCGACGCGCATGACGGACATCTTCCGGGCCGCGCTCAACGAGACGGCCAACGGGATATTGTCCGGCGTACGGAGCCACGTCCAACTGGAAGAGGCGCGGTTGTCCCAGGCGCCGGAACAACTGCGGAGAGTCATGCAGGATATATTTCGCCGGCATCGCGAGCGGCTGGAAGGTTTTCAAAGGGAAGCGCAGCTGAAGGACCCGCGGAAATTGTTGGAGCGGGGCTATTCGATCCTGAGCATGGGCGGAAAGATCGTGAAGAGCGTGGAGCAAGTCGAGCCGGGCCGGGAAGTAGAAGCGCAATTGCGCGACGGAATTTTGAAGACGAAGGTTTTGAGTAAGAGCAAAAGTTAATGGTCATTCCGGCGAAAGCCGGAATCTCTTGCCGCTAGGCATGATCCTCTGTTTGTCGGATGAGGACAATTTCGAAAATGGACCCCGGCTTGCGCCGGGGTGACATCCCAGAAAGGATCCCTATGAAAAAAGCCGGACCCACAGTGAATTACTCGGAAGCTTACGAGGAACTCCGCCTGACCCTGGACGCCCTGGAGCAGGGGGAAGTGGACATCGACGAACTCTCGACCAAAGTGAAGCGCGCCGCGGAGCTGATCCAGTTCTGCCAGCAGCGCCTGAAGGAAACGGAGCTGGAGGTGAAGCGCGTGGTGGACAGCTTCCAGAAGACGGCGAAGCGAAAATCCTCGGAAGATGAATCAGAGGAAGAAGCGACCGAAGAATAGTTTTATCCGATGACGAAAACCGGAACGCCCGCGCTGGTTTGGGTCTGCGCCGCGGCGCTCCTTTCCCTGCGTGAAAGCTTCCGCTTCTTCCAGCCCTACCTAAATCTTTCCGCCTTCTATCCGCCCGCCGCTTGGAACCTCCGGTTCGCGGCGGTCTGGGCCGTCCATGGTCTCCGCGCCCTGGGCGCCGCGGCATTTTTCTGGAGCTGTTACGCCCTGGGGAAACGCTTCTTCCCTCGACAAAATCTATCCGCGCCGGCCCGAGCCGGGCTCGGTCTCGCGCTTTGGTCCTTCATCGGGTTCGCGCTGACCGCGCTCGGATTGGCGGACCCGATCAAACTCCGCGCCGCGTCGTTCTTGATCCTGGCCGCGCTGGTTTATTCCGAGAGAACGTCGTTGCGCGGCGATTGGTCGCGCGGATGGTCGTCGATCAAAGATTTCTTTCGTCCGATATCGATCCCTTCTGCCGCGATCGCATTTTCCATCATCCTCGCTTGGTTCGCCTCCCTGACCCCGGAGGTTTTTTCCGACACGCTCCACTACGTCCTTCCCGTTCCCCAGGCCTATCTCCGCGCCGGACATTTCGTCGACATGGCGGGCCAGGCCTTCACGCGGTTTCCGCGTCTGCCTTCCATGATTTATCTCTGGGGATTGGCGTGGGGGGACGACCGGTTCTGCAAGCTGATCAACGTCGGCGCGGGGTGCCTTTGGGCCGGGGCCGCGGGTGCGTGGGCCGCGCGGTTGTGGGGCCGGCGGGCGGGGCTTTGGGCGGCGGCCTTTCTCCTCGGATGCCCGATCGTCGCGGGATATATGTGGTCCGCCACCAACGATATTTTCTGCGCTTTGTTCGTGCTTCTGGCCTTTGTGTTGTGGATGTCTGCTTGGTCTTCGGACGATGCGCGCGCGCGTTCACTCTATTTCCTTCTGGCCGGGCTGATGGCCGGCGCGGGCGGCGCGTCGAAATACGTGGCCTTCTTCGCCTTCCCGTTCTTCGCCGTGGACGCCGCCCGGCGTTTTTTTCGAGGCGAAAGGATTTCCGTCCGCGCGTCCCTGTTGTTCGCCTGCGGCGCGCTTCTGCCGCTGCTCCCCTGGTGGGCGCTCAATGGTGTCTGGACAGGGAACCCGCTCTACCCCTATTTTTCCGGCGTGGGCAATGTCGATCCCCTACAGCAGAAACTATTTTCCTACATGCGGGACGACTTCCGCCACATCCCCGGTTTTTGGGAGCGGTTTGTGCTGCCCATTAATCTCAGCGTGAAGGGGATCTGGTTTTCCCGTGACGGTTTCTTGGGCCCGGCTCTGTTGATGCTTCTGCCGTTGGCGGGATTCGCGGGAGGAAAAGAGAAGGGTTGGAAAACGCCGGCGCTGCTTTTCCTGGGGACGACCTGGCTTTGCTTCGCCCTGGCCGCGGGGAAGCTGCGCTACCTGATGCCCGCCCTGGGCGTGGCTTTCGCGTTGGCGGGCGGCGTCATGGCGCGGTTGACGGAGGATTCTTCCGCGGGCCGGAACTGGTTCAAGGCGGCGGGGGCGGCGGTGCTGCTCGTCCAGTTCCTTTGCCTGGCCCTGGCTTTCCATCTTTTCTTGAAAGGTGGGGAAATCCTGTCCGGAAGATGGACGGCGTCGGATTACGTCCGCACGCCCTTCGGGTCCTCCAACATCCATCCGCCGCAGGACGCCTACGATTTCCTCGCGCGGCAGGGCGTCACATCCAAGGATAAAATCTATTTGATCGGGGAAACGCGGACCTACCGCTGTCCGGGCGACGCCTTCGCCAACTCGCTCTACGACGTGCCGCTTTATGTCCGCTGGCGGAGGGCCGATCCGCGCGCCGAAGCGGCGGCGGACGCTCTTCGCCGCGACGGTTTCCGCTATGTTCTGGTCAACCGGCCTTTGTTGCCCCTGTCGGTCCTTCCCGAATTCCGCACCGACGATTGGATGAATTGGCTGGAGAGTGCGTTCGATGAGTTGGGAATACCGGTTTATCAGGATGACTACATCGTCATCTACAAAACCGCATAGGAAAGCGTGGAGGGAAGATGAACAAAAAACCGCTCATGATCCTTGTCGCCGGGCCCTACCGCTCCGGCACCAACGACGATCCGGAACTTATCGCCGCCAACGTCCGCGCCATGACGGAAGTCGCCCTCAAACTGTTTCGCGCCGGACATCTGCCGGTGATGGGGGAATGGTTCGCCCTGCCGTTGATCGAACTGGCCGGGTCGAAAAAGATCGGTGACGCCCCGTTCAACGAGATCTTCCACCCCATCTCCCGCGCTTTGGTCGCTAAGTGCGACGCCTGCCTCCGCATCGGCGGCCCGTCCCAAGGCGCTGACGAAATGGTGGCGCTGGCGAAGTCCGCGGGTAAAAAAGTCTACATGCGTTACGAGGACGTTCCAGTCAATTAGGACCGCCCATCAAAAATTCTTGCCAATAAAAATGCCGGGCCTTTTGGGCCCGGCATTTTTTATTTTAAAGCAGTCTGCTTAGATTTTGCCGACGTTGGGAGACACTTTGTACAGGTGCCAGATCGCCGCAACCGAGACGAGCACCACGACCAACAGGGTCACCACGTTGAAGGCGCCGTAGTGGCTGGTGGCCAGCATGCCGAAGAGCATGGGGCCGGAGAGGTATGTGTTGGTTTTGGAGGCCATCAGCGCGCGTTTGCGGAGGGCGGGAAGCTCTTCCGGCGCGGCTTTCGCTTCGGCGGGGATGCCCAGGATCTTCTTCTGCGCGGGCCAGATGATGAACCAGACGTTGAACCACATGATGGTCCCCAGCAGCATGCCGACGGAGATCCAGATGGCGCGGCCGGTCAGCCCTTCGTAGCTGCTCCAGAGGCTGGTGGGGCCGAAGCCCACGCCCGGCGTGTACATGTAGACCATGGTGAAGAGCACGAGGCCGGCGAGGAAGGTGATCATGGCGCCCCAGCGGAACCAGAACAACGCCCGGGGCTGCAGCAGCGGGTTCACGATCTTCTTGCCGTTGTCGTCCAGCGCGCCCTGGAGGGGGACGTTGACGAAGTTGAAAAAGTAGAGATGGCCGATCCAGAGGATGCCCGCGAGAACGTGCAGCCACCGGAATAGAAGATGAAAGTTACTGTAGAGATCGCTCAGCGCCAATGTGATCCTCCTGAATTGTGATCTAAATTACCTAGGCAAATTGAATCCGGACAAAAATTATCATATTTCCGGGAACGTGGGCAACCACATGTCGCTACCCCCGCACGATTTCCCTCAGCACCGTCTGCAGGATCCCGCCCTGTTGGTAGTATTCGACTTCCACCGGCGTGTCGATGCGGACGATGGCGTGGAAATGGAACTCCGCGCCGTCCTCGCGTTTGACGCGCACTGTGACTTCTTTCTTCGGCGTGAGGTCTTTGGCGATTCCTTCGATAAAATAGATTTCCTTGCCGGTGAGGCTGAGGGTCTCGCGGTTCTCGCCCGCTTTGAACTGCAGCGGCAGCACGCCCATCCCGACGAGGTTGCTGCGGTGGATGCGCTCGTAGCTTTCCGCGATCACCGCGGACACGCCGAGGAGCCGCGTGCCCTTGGCGGCCCAGTCGCGGGAGCTTCCCGAGCCGTATTCCTTGCCCGCGATGACGATCAGCGGCGTGCCGTCCTGCTGGTACTTTTGCGCGGCGTCGTAGATCGACATTTGCTGGTCCGTCGGCAGATGGATGGTGATGCCGCCTTCGGTGCCGGGCAGCAGCAGGTTTTTCAGCCGGATGTTGGCGAAGGTGCCGCGCACCATGACTTCGTCGTTTCCGCGGCGCGCGCCGTAGGAGTTGAAGTCCTTGGGCTGGACGCCGAGGCCGATCAGGTATTTTCCGGCGGGGCCGTCCTTGGAAATGGAGCCGGCGGGGGAAATGTGGTCCGTGGTGACGGAATCGCCCAGCAGCGCCAGCACCCGCGCGCCCTTGATATCCGTGATCGGCGGCGCGTCCATGGTCATCTTTTCCAAATAGGGCGGATTCTTGATGTAAGTGGACTTGGGGTCCCACTGATAGAGATCGCCCTCGGGCACCGGCAGCTCGTTCCAATTCTTGTCGCCCTTGGCGATCTTCCCGTAAATGCCGCGGAACATCTCCGGTTTCACGAACTGCTTGATGGTCTCGCGGATCTCCTGGGGCGTGGGCCAGATGTCCTTCAAGAAAACCGGCTGGCCGTCCTTCCCCGTGCCGATCGGCTCCGTGGTGAGGTCGATGTCCATGCGTCCGGCCAGTGCGTAGGCGACGACCAGTGGCGGCGACGCGAGGTAATTCGCCTTCACCTGGGGATTGATGCGGCCTTCGAAGTTCCGGTTGCCGGAGAGGACCGCCGCGGCCACGAGGTTTCCTTCCTTCACGGCGGCGGAGGTGTTGTCGGGCAGCGGGCCGCTGTTGCCGATGCAGGTGGTGCAGCCGTAGCCGACGAGATGGAAATTCAAAAGGTCGAGATACTTTGTCAGGCCCGCTGCGTTCAGGTAATCCGTGACCACGCGGGAGCCGGGCGCCAGACTGGTTTTCACGTAGGCGGGCACCTTCAGCCCCTTCTCCACGGCTTTCTTCGCCAGAAGCCCGGCGGCCATGAGCACCGACGGGTTGGAGGTGTTGGTGCAGCTGGTGATCGCGGCGATCACGACCGCGCCGTGGCCGATCTCCTGTCCGTCGCCCGGCACCACCACGCGCTTCTTCACCGCGTCGGCGGGCAGTTCAAAGCCGCGCTCTTTCACGGGCGCGACGAGGGATTTTTGGAAGGAGGACTTGGCTTCCTTCAGCGGCACGCGGTCGTGGGGGCGCTTCGGCCCGGCGAGGGAGGGGACCACGCTCGCGAGATCCAATTCCAACGTATCGGTGAAGACCGGGTCCGGCGTGGCGTCGGTGCGGAAAAGATTTTGCTCTTTGTGATAGGCTTCCGTCAGCGCGACGGCTTCTTCCGTACGGCCCGAGAGCCTCATATAGGTCAGCGTCTCGTCGTCCACGGGGAAGAATCCGATGGTCGCGCCGTACTCCGGCGCCATGTTGGCGATGGTGGCGCGGTCCGGCAGGCTCAACGCCGAAAGGCCGGCACCGTAAAACTCCACGAACTTCCCGACCACGCCTTTCTTGCGCAGCATCTGCGTGACCATGAGCACCGCGTCCGTGGCCGTGGCGCCCTCCGGAAGCTTCCCGCTGATCTTGAATCCCACCACTTCGGGCATCAGCATGTAGAGCGGCTGGCCCAGCATGGCGGCTTCGGCTTCGATGCCGCCCACGCCCCAGCCCACCACGCCGAGCCCGTTGATCATGGTGGTGTGCGAATCCGTGCCGATGAGCGTGTCCGGAAAAGTGACGGTTTCGCCGTTCGCGCTGCGCGTGATCACGCCCGGCGCGAGGTATTCCAGGTTGACCTGGTGGACGATGCCCATGTCCGGCGGCACCACGCGGAAGTTGGAGAGGGATTTCTGTCCCCAGCGGAGGAAAACATAGCGCTCGCGGTTGCGCTGGTATTCCAGCGTCGCGTTCTTGTCGAAGGAGTCTTCGGCGCCGAAGGAATCCACCTGCACCGAGTGGTCGATGACCAGGTCCACGGGGAAAAGTGGGTTGATGCGCTTCGGGTCCGCGCCCAAACGTTTCGCGGCCTGGCGCATGGCGGCCATGTCCACGACCACCGGCACGCCGGTGAAGTCCTGGAGAAGGACGCGCCCGGGGATGAAGGGGATCTCCCGCTCGGGCAGGTTCTTGTTCGTCCATCCGGCGATGGCGCGCACGTCATCGGTAAAAACCAGGCGGTTGTCTTCCTGTCGCAGGAGGTTTTCCAAAAGCACGCGGATGGAGAACGGCAGTTTCGAGACCGCGGCGACGCCGGTTTTCTCCAAATGCGGCAGGCTGTAAATGGTGTGGGAGGCGCCTCCGGTTTTAAGGACGGACTTGGTACCGAAGGTGTTCAGGATCTTGGATGCGGACATGGTGTTCCTCTTTCGTGGGGGATTAGCGAAAGATCATTCTATAAAATTACAGAGAAGGATTCGCCCTCTCGCTCGGACACTCCCCTCCCCCCAGCCCCCGTCTGCGACGGGGGATAGTCCTTGTCCTCACGAGAGACGAATCCTTCTCATTATTATGGCCATGGATGAATTTCGATCCGGTGGCCTCGGAGAGACTTAGGGGAAAGGCTCTCCGAGGAGTGACCCGTGGGGGAACGTCCCCGGGCGAAATTCAGACAGGGCCAAAGATGCTTTTGTTTTGGGGAATTACGCGCTGGCGGAAATGGCCTGGCGGACGGCGTCCTGGGCGCGGAAGAAGTCGCCGATCAGGCCCTTTTCCGGAGAGTAAACGAAGAGGGCGTCGAGGGCCCAGACGAGGACAGCCGTGATCCCCAGTTGATCGGCGAGGGCGGGGATGTCCAGCGGCGTGTCTTTGTAGGTGATCAGGCCGGTAAACCGGAGGTTAAATTGCTTCGCGATGTCCGACACGTCGATCTGGATTCTTCCGTGCACCCGCGCGGGACTGAGTCGCGACAGCGCCGTCACGATGAGTTCATCCGACCTGATCTTTTCCAGGAAAGCGGACGCCTGCGGATCGGCGGCGGCCATTTGCTCCAGCCTTTGCCGCGTTCTCCGTTCGTCGTTCACGATCAGCATGCCTTTCGCGATGGGCGCGCGGCCGAGGCGCTGCAAGAAGCGCAGCAATTCGTCGTCGGACATGGAATCGATCCCGGTGCCGTCGATGAGCGGCGTGGTCAGCCGGTCCAGGTCCGCGGCCCGCGCCAGAATGAAATGCCCGGCGGATTTCCATAATCCGATCATCCCCTTGAGGAAAAGAACCGGCCTGCGGGCGATGTTCCAAAGCGCAGAAGCAATCGTGATGCGCGGCGCGGTCCGTGGTACGTCCAGCCCTTGGCCCAGAACTTGGGTTTTCACATCGTCCATCCGCACATGGGCTTCCGGTACCGCCGTGGCGATGTCGGGCATCAGGCGGAGGATCTCGGCGGAGCGGGACATCTCGGCGGCGGGGTCGTTCCCTTCCGCCTGCATCGTTGCCAGTCTGTCGGCCGACCGAAGGTTTTTTCGCAACAAGCTCGCGCCCAAGACGACCGAAGCGGCGGCGATGATTATCACCGCCGTCATAGGTGAGGGATTTTCCGCGCCGATAGGAAGGACGACGCTCATGACGGGGATTCCGTATCCGCCGTCTTTCCGCTCTCCTGAGGTGATTCGGAAACAAAAGGTTTTGTCGAGGTGTCCGTTGCTGGGTTTTGAGACTTTCATCCTTTCCGCCCGCAATCCGAGCGCTTCCGCGGTCTCCGCGATTTCTTCGATGTCCAAGGACTCGAATTGATAAACGCGCAGGAATAGATGGCCTCCCGGTTTGACGGCCAACAACGCCTGTTTAAGGATTTTGCGTTTCACGTCCGGATCAATGCTGGGGTCGCTCATAACGCTGAACATGATGACGTGGTCATATTCTTTCGAGGCGGTAATCGCCGTCGCGTCGCCATGATGGTATCGCGGCGGGATCGAGCGGGTCGGTTTAAGGGTCTGGAAGATTTTCAAGGAACCCTGTATCGCCCCGGCCACCCGTGATTCCGCGATGTCGACGCCTTCGTATTTTCCACCCAGCAAACTCAGAACTACCCCAGTTATGGGTGAAGATCCTTGGCCGATCTCCAATATTCGGTCGCCCGGTTTAACGAAGGATTTGAAGAGGAGCGCAAACGCGGCGATGACGTCCCGCATCTTGCCAAGCTGGTCGTCGACAGTGTTGATTCGTTTAATAAGCGGTTCATCCGTATTATTGTCGTCATCCATCAGAGCCATCGGTCCCTTGACGCGGCCGGCGATGGCGAGGCGGTTGTATCCGCCGTGGGACACGATAGCCCAGAGGGACGGCAAGAGGATGGACGCGAGGTTGAGGGCACCGCCGAAGACGAGATAGAAGGGGAGATGGAAGACGAGGCCGATGCCGATCAGCGGCAGGCGGTCGGTGAATCCCTTCCACGTTCGACGTGAGTTGAAGGTTCTATATTCCAACGTGATGCCACCGTTCTCGTCCTTGACCGGATAGTAGGCGCCATCGTGCAGATAGCCGAAGGCCACCGCAGAGGCCGCCGCCACGATCAGCGTCGCCAGCGGGCTGAGCGGCCCGAAAGCGACGCGGATGAGGAACGGAATTCCCAGGACGATCAAAGGCTCGAACCACGGCGCCACCCACTTGGCGACGAAGCGGACCAGATCGTCGCGTTCCAGTCCTCGGGCGAACAGCTCCGCCACTTTCACCGTAGATCCCCAGGTGGCGGTCCCGGTATGCGAGGACGTTCCGGGCCATTCGCCGACGACGTCGAACGCGGTCCATTTGTCCAAGGTATGTTTCCATTCGATGCGGACGCGGTATCCCCGGCGGATCAGATCACGGCCGAAGAGGGTTTCCGGGAGGGCGCTTTCGGCGGCCGCGATGAATTCAGGCAGCAGTTCAGGGTTGTGCTTCTGGACGTCAAGATAGAATTGATCCAACGCCAAATGGCTTTTGTTGCCGGGATAGTTCTGCCGGACTCTGTCGTGTTTTCCTTCGAGCCAGAGCTTGACCGCCTGGAAGATCGGTTCCCGGGTCTCGACATTGAACGTGTTGTGGTACCGCATGACCTCCGGCAGGCGTCCCCAGGAGTCCTCGATGGCCCCGATGATGGTGGACATGATCCCCATGTTGGCGAGGTTCTGGTTGCCGTATTCGCCGCTGAGATCAAGATGGTTGAAGTATACGTGGTGGATGGACATTTCGAAGCGTCTGTCAGGCAGAACATCCCAATATATTTCCACCGCGCCCTTTTCCGGTTCATAGTCGGGGTCCGACGTCAGTTGGATCGTCGTAAATTGGCCGATGTTAAGGACTATGAGGGTGACGGGCTTGAGCCCTTTCCATGGCTCGTCGGCTTCGATGCGGGCCACGGGAGCGCCCTCCGCCAAGATGTCAACGCCCTCACGGGACCAGCGGAGGTCAAAGCGGGGGACTTGATTTTTCATTTCGATGGGGCCCGTGATGATGCCGTCAGCGTCTACGCGGAAGGTGGAAACGTTGATGCCCTTCTCGGCCCGGATGGAGAACCCGCCGTTCTGCATTCGTGGGCCGACCCAAAGCCGCAGGTCCTTATTCAACTCCAACAGCCCCGCGATCTGTTTCTTCGCGAGGTCTCGCTCGATACGGGTTTGCGCCCTGCGTACCGTCCCAGGAATGGGTTCCGCGGCCATCGCCATCGGCCCGGTGACGCGGCCGGCGATGGCGAGGCGGTTGTATCCGCCGTGGGAGACGATCGCCCAGAGGGACGACAGGAGGATAGACGCGAGGTTGATCGCGCCGCCGAAGACGAGATAGAAGGGGAGATGGAAGACGAGGCCGATGCCGATCAGCGGCAGGCGGTCGGTGAATCCCTTCCACGTTCGACGTGAGTTGAAGGTTCTATATTCCAACGTGATGCCACCGTTCTCGTCCTTGACCGGATAGTAGGCGCCATCGTGCAGATAGCCGAAGGCCACCGCAGAGGCCGCCGCCACGATCAGCGTCGCCAGCGGGCTGAGCGGCCCGAAAGCGACGCGGATGAGGAACGGAATTCCCAGGACGATCAAAGGCTCGAACCACGGCGCCACCCACTTGGCGGCGAAGCGGACGATGGCTGCTTTTTCCGCGGCCGTGGAGGGTGTGACGTTCAACATCCACTCTGCGGCTTTTATGCTCCATCCCGCGGTTGCGGCGGGAGTGGGGGTTTCCGGTTTCACCCCATTCCCTTTGATGGGGACCTGTGGAACTTCCCCTTCCAGATAAAGGTAGCCGATCCCCCTCGCGAAGTAATTGTTCCCCGGTGGCATTTCGCCGTCCTGTCGCGCCCGGATGGTTTCGTCCAGGAGCTCTCGCAGGGAAAGCCCGCGCCAAACATCGTGTGGAACGTGGCGGTGGTCCTTCGTGAACGCACCGACGATCCGGGCACCGTAGAAGCGTTCCAGGCTGGCGGCCGCGCCGAACCCGATGACGCCGTCGCTGTCGGAATCGCCCGAGATGATTTTATATCCCGGAAAATAGCGCGAGAAAACTGCGGCTTCCTCCTCATGGAGTTTAACCGGGAGCCCGGGCGTTTTTTCGATGAGGAAGAGGTGGATCGTCCTCCTCCGCATGTCGATTCTACGCTCAATGGAAACCTTGGGCGTCTTCCTATCGGGCTGTGGCGGCATGGCGTCGGCGGCTTTCTGGATTTTTCGGAACATATCTCCGTAGAGATCTTCGATCGTCAGTGTTGATCCGCCGTCCGTCCAAAGGTCGATTTTGTAGCGGATGGCGGAGAAGGGGGGATTGCCGCTGAAGTCGGCGGCGTTGCGCCTTATTCCGGAGACATCTTCCTTGATTCGCGGTATGTTATCGTCATCTGCCAGCAGAGCCACCGGACCGGTGATGCGGCCGGCGATGGCGAGGCGGTTGTATCCGCCGTGGGACACGATCGCCCAGAGGGACGACAGGAGGATGGACGCGAGGTTGATCGCGCCGCCGAAGACGAGATAGAAGGGGAGATGGAAGACGAGGCCGATGCCGATCAGCGGCAGGCGGTCGGTGAATCCCTTCCACGTTCGACGTGAGTTGAAGGTTCTATATTCCAACGTGATGCCACCGTTCTCGTCCTTGACCGGATAGTAGGCGCCATCGTGCAGATAGCCGAAGGCCACCGCAGAGGCCGCCGCCACGATCAGCGTCGCCAGCGGGCTGAGCGGCCCGAAAGCGACGCGGATGAGGAACGGAATCCCCAGGACGATCAGAGGCTCGAACCACGGCGCCACCCACTTGGCGGCGAAGTTGACCAGCGCCGCATCGTGCGCAGCATTCGGTGGGGAAAACGCTTCATCGTCGGCCTGGTCGGGAGCGGGAAGGGCCTGCGCCGGCCCAGGGACGACGCTTGACACCTCCAATACAGAGATTTCGTCCGGGAAGTTTATGTCCCTTAATTCGTCGAGCGTTAAAAGCCCGCGGGCGCGGACGATGTCGAACAGCTCCTGCCACCCGTCCGTATCCGTCACCGGGACGGGAATGCCTTTGTCGACTAACGCTTCAGCCAGTGACTGCCGCACGAGCGCGGCCAGGTCCCGTCCCTTAAGATCTATGGGGATCCGCTTCTCGCTCGCATTCTCGTTGAACGCGCGCAGAACTGTGCCGCGGAGATATCTCAGATTGCCGACGGCCGCCATGAATCCGTTTATGTCCGAGCGGACCTTGTAACCGGGAAAGTGGGTTTTAAAAATCGAAATAATTTCGGGATACAGCGAAAGATTCACCGAAGGATCTTTATAAATGTAATCAACCTCGATCAGCCGGTCGATCATGTCGATCCAAATCTGCAGTTCCACGGACACGCCGTCTTCCGGCGGGGGGAGGCTTTCGATGCGTTCGAAGAGATCCTCGAAAATATCATCGAAGGTTTTGATTTGGTCGGGGCGCTTGCGCAAGATGATGTTGTAGTCGATGGAGGGATATCTCCCTTTGCCCGCTATGCTTTGCGCGATGTGTGTGTCATCGGTAACTCTCCAGGGAATCCTTTGAGAAACTGGGCCCGGCTCTTTCAGGGAAGCATCTGCCAGTGGTTCGACCGGCGACGGCGTGTTCTCTTGGGCGGGGACGTTCAAGAGGGAAGGGAACAAACGGGTGATCCCAGTCGCGATCGCCAGGGCCAGACCTGAAACGGCGGGCGGCGTCCGCATAAGGGAATCGAACTTTCTCATCATGCGCATCCCGGCGCTGCTTACGGGTTTCCGGATGAGCGTGACCCCTTCTTCCTGGAACGCCATCTCAAGCTGCCACCGTGCCAGGGAGCCGATGCCCCGCCCGCGAAAGGCGGGAGCGACGTTGACCATGCAGACATATCGGGTTTGAGGCTCTTCGGGTTCTTCGTAGGGATCGATTTCATGAAAGAGGGGGCGGGAGGAATCGTCCTCTGTTATTTCAATATACCCGACTTTTTCCCCCTGGAAGAAAATGGGAACGCTTCCTTTCGTTTTCGGAAGGAAACGGCCTTTTGTCCAGACGAAGACGTCTCCCAATGAAATGTCTTCCGCGTCGGCTTGGGAGGACGAGTCCGCCCGCGATTGCGTAGCTGAGGGAAGAGGCAGGCCGGCCAGCACCGCCAAATTGTAGGCGGCGTGGCTGGCCGCGGCGGCAACGAAGGATCCAATGAGACTGTTGATGGTGAGGCCCAGGAGGGAAAAAGTGGTGCCCGTGAATCCGCCAAGCACGAGATAGAGGGGGCCGTGAAAAATAAGGCTGAGGAAGAAAAACGGAAGGCGTTGGAAGAGGCCTTTCGGCGTCCCGGGAGAGGCAAGTTGCACTGATGTGCCGTCCGGGAAATAATAAAAGTCGTGTCGGTAGGCGAAGAACAGCGAACTGGCAATGGCGGCCGCGAGGGCGCCGAACGGCGCGCTTCCCAACAGCGCGGGCAATCCCCAGACGAGCAGGGCGACTCCCGCCGTTTGCAGCGGCTCCCACCACCAGGCGACGCGCGTGGCGGCGAGCTGGACGAGCGCGGCATGACCGGGATCGGACGGGTCCAGCGCCTTTGCATCAAACCGTTTCCCCTCGATGCCGAAACGGCCGGGCCAGAGCTGATTCAAGCGAAAGGCCAGCGTTACCGTTGAATCCCACGTGGCGGTGGGGGGAGGTATATTTCCCGATTCGTCATGTTCTTTGTCGCCGGCCAAATTCCGGAGATAATGGGCGGTGGTTTCAATGGCTTCCCAGGCGGTGTATGCGGGCGTCCATCCCAGGATGGTCCGCGCGAGAGATGTGTTGAGCCTTGGCATATAAAAAGGATTGGCGGTTTGATTGATTGCGAAAGGATAGCGCTCTTGCCCGAATGCGCTCCTGACCGCGTCGAACACCTGCGCCATTTTCAGAGGCTCCCCCTCAGGCCCGATCAATATGACGTGGTTTTCGTCCGTCCGGTTATCCAGCAATGCCTCTCCCGCCAACCGCACGGCCCGCGCGGCGTCCCCGACGTATTGGAAAGAGCGCGTGTCCGGCGTCACGGTGACTGGCTCGCGGTTGAAAATCTTTTCCATGAAAATAGTGATGACGTTTCGCCCCTGGCGGGGGCCCACCACGTTGGCGAAGCGGACGACGATGGCATTGCCGGGAGGCAGGTCCATGACGAACCGCTCGGCGGCCACTTTGGAAAGAGAGTAGAAGCCGTTTTTAAGGTCCGAGGAGATGTTGGGCGATTCGAGGAGCGCGGCGATTTCCGGCAGGGCCAGGAATCCGTCGATGAAGTCCTTAGGCTCCTGGCCGATTCTGGCCGGGTCTTCTTCCGTCAATAATCGGATGTAGGCGGCGAACTTTTCGTGGAATATCTCGAGGAATCTTTTTGTGTCGGGTGAAAAATGATCTTCGATGGGAACGCTCTCGTCCACGGTTTCGTCCTTGAGCCCTGGCAGGAGCGTGTAGATATGGACGCTGGAGGTGTAGACCATCTTTTTGCCGTTTTTTTTCGCCAGCGCCGCCAGATAGCCGGTGAGCAGCGCGTTGGAGAGGAACGTGTTCTCGCGCGTGTTGGGCTGAGTGGGGTCGGTTGTCATGCCGGCGATCGCCTGGGCCGCCAGATGGTAAATGAGTGGGGACCTCTGGATAAGCGCTTCCATCGCGGCCCGGTTCCCCGGATGAAGATAATCGTCCACGTTCACGATGAAAATGTTTTCGCTTCCAGGCCGACCCAGGACGCCCGCCATTTTCTTGAGGTCGTCGGAACGCACCAGGGCGATGGTGGGCCGGCCCTCGACGATCAGTTTATCCAAAAGGGTCGATCCGACGAAACCCGTCCCCCCGGTGACAATGGGAGGAATTTCCTTCCCTTTGAAGTGGGCCAGGATTTCTTCCGGGGCCCAGACGCGGGCGGTGGCGGGTCGTTTGTTCCTTTGGCGAAGGACATGGGTGATCATATCTTCGGGCGAAGCTGGCTTTGTCTTCTTCTCCCATTGAGGATCATCGAAATAGTTGAACAGCGGATCCCGGGCCTTGTGGTTGCCGACTTCCATGGCAAGGCTGGGGAGGAGGTAACCGCCGGGTTTCAGCACGCGTGCGGCGGCGTTCAAGGCTTCCCGTTGACCGCTCGGCCCCAGAACTTCGACCCCGAAGGTGCTGCGGGTATGGATGAGGTCAGCGCTCTCTAAGCCGAGCAGCGAGTCCAACCGTTTGGCGTCACCCTGCACCAGGACGATTCGCGCTCGGATTCTCGGATCGAGTTGGGACCAGTTGGCGTAAAGTTTTTGAAAATTTCCGGGGAACCATTCGACGAGGGTCACGCGGGAGGTTCCATACTGATCAAGCTGAAGGAACATCAGGGCTTCCACCAAAGACGTTCCCGGCCCGATGACGACGATCTCCTGCAGGCGCGCGAGGTCCTTGTCGGCCAGGGCGTTGAGCGTCCTCATGCGCGTTTTCATTAGGGATTCTATTTCGTCATCGGTATCGGTTTCCAGGATGAACGGCCGCTGGAGTTGAAGATTCGCCACGGGATCACTGCCCCAACCTGGAACGCCGGGGAACTCCCGGAGGACGGTTTTCCCGTTCTCCAACGAGATTTTGACGGGTTTGGATGCGAGGCGCTTCAGCGCTGCGGGAATATCGTCATCGGATGATTGCACCGCAGAAGGCAGCGGAAGACCCGCATACACCGACAAATTATAAATAGCATGGGTGGCGGCCGAATAGACGAAGGATCCGATGAGACTGTTGACGGTGAGGCCCAGGAGGGAAAAAGTGGTGCCCGTGAATCCGCCAAGTACGAGATAGAGGGGGCCGTGGAAAATAAGGCTGAGGAAAAAAAAGGGAGCGCGCTGGCCTATGCCTTTCAGAGTCAGTGGGGGGGCGAGTTGAACTGAACTGCCGTCAGGGAAATAATAATAGTCGTGTCTGTAGGCGAACAACAGCGAACTGGCAATGGCGGCAGCGAGGGCGCCGAACGGGGCGTTTCCCAGCAGCGCGGGCAATCCCCAGACGAGCAGGGCGACTCCCGCCGTTTGCAGCGGTTCCCACCACCAGGCGACGCGCGTGGCGGCGAAGCGGATGATCTCTTCGGGGGAACGCGGGGCGCGTTTCTGGAGGCGGGCGGCAAACCGGTCGATGCTCTCGGCGACCTTCACCGTCGATCCCCAGGTGGCGGAGGGGGAACGCCTCAGCGCGTCCAGGGCCCTTTGTGCCTCCGTGATGTATCGAAGGACGTCTAACGGTTTATTTACGTAGCCTTTTCCGGACAGGAGTTCCCTCAAAAAGATGAGATCGATTTGGCCGAACTCGTTGCCCGGGCCCAGCGGCTCGGCGCTCAGTAGGTCTCCGACCATCACGACTTTGTTCGGGGGAATGAGGCGATAGTTTCCCAGGTGACCGCCCAGATTGATGGCGTAGCCGATCTCGTGGATCGCCAGCATGGCTTTCAGGCAGTCGACCACGACTCTCTTTTTTGTTTCCGGGGAGTTGGGCGTGCCCATGTACGAAATCCGCGTGCCGTCCAGATAATCGAAGGCCGTCACCGTGAGCGCGTCTTTATCGAAACGGACGGGGCGTCCGTAGAGCCAGAATATCCCGCGCGCTTCCACGAGGAACCGCGGGGCGGCGACCACTTCGTTGGGGCCGAACCGGTCCGTGAGCGTTTGGGCGATGTCGAAGGCCGTCCGGGACATCACGAGGCGGTCGAAGTCCTCTCCGGGCATCTTCAGTTCCAGGGTGGCGTAGGACCCGTCGTTCTGTTTGATGAAGACGAGCTGGCGGCGGAAGGAGTCCACCTGCGGGCTGAAGAACAGGTTTTCGGCGAGAGGGAAGACGGTCCCCAGAGCGTTGATTTGATCGAGAGGGGAAAGATCACTTTCCATTTCCTGGGGATAGAAAAGCCGGAGCAGTGACATCGTCTCCAGGAGCGTCGAGAGGCGGGCGGGGTCCGAAAGGATGGCCCGCAATTCCGACTCTCCCTGGGATGCCGGGCTGTCCGGCCGTTGGGCGGGCGTCAATGAAAGGGCGTCCGCGGGCGGAATCTGGCCCGGTCCCTGGAGTGTCCTCCGCGCGACGGCTTTGGTGACGGCGAGTACGTCTTCCTCGAATCCTTCGAAGGCCTTCCGCGTGGACGCGACGAGATCGTGTATCTGGACCGGCCGTTTGTCCAGGTGCGATAGGCGCCAGTCCCTCAATTCTTCGCCGGTCATCGCGGTTTCTTCGTAGCTGTTTTGAATAAGGATTTTAAGCCTGGACATGGCCGCGACGAAAGCCTCCGAGCAAAGTTCCGCCCGGTGCGCGTGATCGGCGGCGTTGTCCAGGGGGAGATAACCCTTCGGCGCCAGTTTGCTCAGAAGTTGGCGATATTCGGTGAGGACGTAAAAATCGGAATCCATTTCCTTGATGCGCTTAACGAAATAGCGGACCTCCGCTTCCAGGATTTTCCTTTCCCGGTCCGAATCGGCGGATGTGGGACTTGCTTTCATCTGCAGCACGTTCGACGGCGGGGCGGAAGTCCTCTGTCCCGTTCGGGAGCCCAGCCCGGCCGGTTGCGGCGCGGCGGGCGGCGTTTGCTGCGAGCGCAGCCAGAAGTAAGCGGCCCAAAACAAGAGAACCGCGGTGAGAGGCGCGGTTCTCGAGATCAATCCGGAGGCGGCCGTGAATGAGAGTTGCGGCGATACTGCGGTTGCCAGGGCCGTCCATACAGTCGCGAAGAAGGCGAGAATTTCCATCGGCTGGACATCGAACGGCAAGAACGAGGGGCGTTGGCGGAAAAATAAGCCTCCCCGGGCGAAGGAGACGACGAAGCCGGGCATGGATCTTCCAACGGGATGTACCGACCCGGGGTTCGACAGCGCTTTGGTGGCCGCTTCCGCGATGCCGCGCACTTTGGCGATGAAATCGGCGAATTGCGGCGCCAGGGGGCGGGCCGCGGAGGCCCTCTGCATGGCCAGGTAAAGTTTTTCCCCGAGGAGCATTTTTTCCACCGGGATGCGGTCCATGGCGAAGAGGCCGAGATATTTGTTTCCGTCCGCTGGGACCTCTCCCAATTTCGGCGTGACGGTCACGACCGACACGTTTTTGTCCAGCAGTATCCGTTCGAGTCCGGGCGTATGGAACCCTCCGGCGACGAGTACGGCGACGGACGGCGATGCCTCCTTGCCCGGCGAGCGCAACAGGTTCTGAACCATGTCCGCGTTCCGTTGATCCGCGGCGCGGTAGAAATTTTCATAGGGCGCGAGGATAGGCGCCAACGGGGAACTGTCTTCCGCCTTTTGAGCTTTGAACGCGCCGAGGGCGGTGAGTCGATGGTCCATCGATAAGATGTTTTCGCGCTGGGCGGCGTATCGTTCCCATTCCGCCGGACCGAACTCGTTTTCCTTCAAGCGTTCCAGGAGCCGCAAATCCTCCGAGAGGGCCATCCACTCTTTCTGTTCCGGCGTCGCGGTGGCCCGGGCGACGACGGCCTGCTGGAAATCCGCCACTTCGTCGAAGAGTTTGTGCCGGTCGATCTCCTCCGCCGACAGCGCATAGCGTACATAGGCGGCGAACTGCGGATAGGCCGAGAGCTTCAGCCCCTGGCTTTCCGTGAACGTCCGGAAGAAATCGTAGTAGGCGCCCCGGCCCATTTGCCCGGAGCGGAATGCCAGGCTGGCCTCGAGCAATTTTTGGACAGCGGCTTCGCTCAGGCGGGCGGAGAGAACGTGGATCAACCGTCCCCGTTCGGCTTCGACCTGCTTGAAGTCCAGGGCGTTTTCCATGCGAAGCAAATCCGCCAGGCGGCGCGTTTGGGGGAACCGGGGAAGAAGGCCCTGGCCCTGTTTCAGCAGAGTTTGAAGGTGCTTCGCCAGATCGACGGTGCCTCTTTGATAGGACGCGATGTCGTCATCGAGTTCCCGGAGCGGCGGCGTGAGGATTTTTTCCCGCAGGGCGTTGAGCGATCGGCGGTGCGCGGCGATGATGTTGTCCAGGGCGGCTTTTTGGCGGGCCCCGTCGCGGTAGGCTTCGACGTTCGCCGCGTAGCTGGCTTCGGTTTCCACGCCCCAAAGCCTCGGCTCTTCCTCGGAGACGGCGGCGAAATATTCCGGTCCCGTGAAAAATTTATGTTCCAGCAGGAACTTGGCGAGGATTTCCCTGTGCTCCGCGCTTTCCGGCGCGCGGTAGGAAGACAGGTCAAAGGCGCCGGCCGCTCCCTCAAGGCCGATCCGCGCGAGGGGGATTTGTTTGTGAAGGTGCCGCAGGATACCCGCGATGTTGAGCTGGGCGGCGGCCGCGTCGTGCACGTCCTGGATCAGGATGACCAGGGGGGCATCGGGTCCGGCCGTCGCGATCCGCGCTTTTTGCACGTCGCCGTAGGCCGAGGGGATTTTTTGCAGCCAATCGGGAAGGTTTTTGAGCCGCGGGTGTCGATCCGGAATCCCGGAGAAATTCGTCAGGCGGGCCAGCGGGGCGGATTCGGTGACGGAGGGCAGGGCCTGGGCCAGGCCGGGGTTCGCCGGGGATAGTTGGGCGACTTGCGTGGAGGGCGACCCGGAGGGCGCGCGCCGGGCCGGAACGGATTTCTGCCGTTCCTGCCAAAAACCGGCGCTGCGTCTGGCGACAGCGGCTTCCGCCCATGGCGAAGCGACCGTGGAATACAACATGACCCCGGCCATAGTCGTGGCCAGGGTCTTCGTGAAACGCCTAGAATTGAAGTCGAATGTGATCCCCATTGTCCCCTGTCTTTATTCTACCGGAGCCGTCTTTCGGCGGCCTTAAGGAGCTGTAACTTTGATGTAAATGTTGGGCCCAGGGGGCCGTTGTTTTTCGACGGAAATATCAGGATAAATCTATCCCCGCGCGATGGGGATTTCCAGGACTGAAAATTGTCCGGCGGGAATGTCGAGCCAACAAACGCCGTTTTTTGTAGAATTGCTCCATCAATCCCATGGCCAAATCCAAACCCCGAAAAACAATCCCCAAGCAAAAGCCCGCTCCCGCCGCGGAGTTCCGTGACGTCGTGGCGAAAGCTTGTGCCGCGGCCAAGGACGCCAGCCGCACGCTGGCCCTCGCTTCCGAGGAGCTGCGCAACCGCGCCCTGGAAGCCATGGCCAAGGCGCTGGAAGCCAAGCGGGACGACATCCTTTTCAAGAACGAGATTGACGTGGAGGCGGGCCGGAAATCCGGTTTGAGCGAGGCCCTTCTCGATCGCCTTACGCTGACGCCGAAGCGGATATTGGACATGGCCCAGGGACTGCGGGACATGGCCAAGCTGGTCGACCCGCTCGGCGAGGTCGTCCAATCCTGGGTGCGTCCCAACGGAATGAAAGTCGCCCAGGTCCGCGTTCCCCTCGGCGTCATTGCCATGATCTATGAATCGCGCCCCAACGTGACTGTGGATTCCGCGGGACTCTGCCTGAAGTCCGGCAACGCGGTGGTGCTGCGCGGCGGCAAGGAAGCCATCAATTCCAACACGGCGCTGCTCCACACGATCGCGGCCGCGGCCTATTCGGCGGGGATTCCCGTCGGCAGCCTGCAGATGATCGAAACGACCGACCGCGCCGCCATCCGGGACTTGGTCCGCATGGACCAGTTCGTGGACCTGGCGATCCCGCGCGGCGGCGAAGAAATGGTCCGCGCCATCCGCGACATGGCGACCGTCCCGGTCCTGAGCCACGGCAAGGGATTGTGCTCAGTCTACATTGATAAGGATTCCGACTTGGCCATGGCCGAGCGGATCGCCTTCAACGCCAAGGTCCAGCGGCCCGGCGTCTGCAACGCCATGGAAACGCTGTTGGTCCACAAGGACGCGGCGGCGAGGTTGCTGCCCGGACTGGTGGAAAGATACCGCGCGGCGAAGGTGGAAGTGCGCGGCGACGCGGAAGTCCGCCGGGTAGCGAAGAAGGGCGTGAAGCCCGCGACCGAGGCGGATTGGGACACGGAGTTTTTGGATTTGATCGTGGCCGTGAAGGTCGTTTCTTCCGTGGACGAAGCCATCCGCCACATCAATCGCCACGGCAGCCATCATTCGGACTCCATCGTCACCAACGATCCGTCGAACGCGGAAAGGTTCTTGCGCGAGGTGGACTCGGCGGCGGTGTTCCACAACGCCTCGACGCGGCTGCACGACGGCGGGGCCTTCGGTTTCGGCGCGGAGATGGGGATCTCCACCCAGAAGATCCACGCCCGAGGCACCATGGGCTTGAAAGAGCTCACCACCACGAAATACGTGATCCACGGCACCGGGCAAATCAGAGAATGATTGCGGATTGCAGATTTCGGATTGCGGAATGAGAAAGTGTTGGAATTGAAGAATCTTCACGGTCCTTTTATTCAGTCTGAAATCCGAATTCCGAAATCCGAAATGCGCTTTGGTTTCTTCGGCGGGTCCTTCGACCCCGTCCACAATTCCCATCTGGCCCTGGCCCAGGCCGCCCTGCAGGAACTCCATCTCGACCGCGTTTACTTCGTTCCCGCTTTCCGTCCGCCCCATAAATCCGATAGGGTCTTGACCGATGCGCGTCACCGCGTGGCGATGCTCCGCGCCGCCTGTTCCGATCGGAAAGGGTGCCGCGTGAGCCTGTGGGAGATCCGGCAAAAAGGGATTTCCTACACCGAGAGGTCGCTTCGCGCGTTCAAGAGGCTCCATACTCCGGCGGAATGGCACCTGTTGATCGGCGGCGATTCTCTGGCGAGCTTCAAGAAGTGGAAGAACTGGCGCTGGCTGTTGGACAACAGCCGCATAGTCGTGGGCGAACGGAAGGGCGTGCCGAAGAAAGCGATTTCACGGGATTTGAAGCCGTGGGTGGTCTTCCTGAAAAAGCGATTGCCGAAAATATCGTCCACCGAGATCCGGCGGAAGGCGTCGAAGGGGCTTTCGCTGCGCGGCCTCGTGCCGCCAGCCGTGGAAAAATACATCCGCCGCAACGGGCTTTACCGTGACTGAGAAAGAGATCCTCGCGCTCGTCAAAGCGCTCCTCTCTCCGCCCCGCCTCCGGCATACCCTGAGCGTCGCGCGCCTGGCGCGGAGGTTGGCGAAATACCATGGCGAAGACCCGCGGAAAGCCTACCTCGCTGGGCTGCTCCACGATTGCGCCAAGGAACTCTCCGCCGCGAAGCTGGACCAGATCATGCGGCGCCGGAACATCTGGGCGCCGGCCAGGAAATTCATCCGGGCGCAAAAAAACCTGAACCTCTTCCACGCCTACGTTTCCGCTTATCGCGCGCGCCGCGATTTCGGCGTGAAGGACCGCGCCGTGCTTTCCGCCATCGCCGCGCACACGCTCGGCGCCCCGCGCATGAGCACGCTGGATAAGATCCTCTACGTGGCCGATTTCGCCGCGCCGGAGCGCAATTTCAATCCGGCGTTCGAGGTCAGGCGCCGCGCCAAGAGAGATCTGGAAGGCGCGTTCCGCGAGGCGCTGCGCTGGAAGATGGTCCACGTCCTGCGGACCGGCCACGCGCTCCACCCGCAGACGGCCGCGATCTGGAACGAAATCTGCGCGCGGGGGAACAACCGGTGAGGCCGAACTTCCCGGCGCTCCGTCAGCGCTCCGAATCCGAATGGATGCGGCTGGTCGCGCTCGCGGGCGCCGCGGCGGTCCTGATCTCCTGCGTTTTCGCGTCCTTCTCCGAAGTGGCCGCGTCGCTGCGCGCCGGCCGTCCGATCTCGGGCGCCGTTATGGGCACCGACAAGGTGGATTACGCCCGGCATTCCGACACGCTCATGGTATGGTCCTACGATCCGATGCATGAGCGGCTCGATTTGCTCTCGGTCCCTCGCGACACGCGCATCCATCTTCCGGGGTACAAGTTCCGCCGCATCAACGAGGTCTTCGCCTACCACTACGGCGTGACGCGCAGCGCGGGCCGGGCGGCGGAGGAGGTCCTGACCGCCGTGCGGTATCTTCTGAACGCCCACGGGATGGACTTCAATCTGAGCTTTTATCTGCACGTGGATTACAACGCGTTCCGCGAAATCGTCGATCTGCTGGGCGGGGTGGACGTGCACGTGGACGAGCCCATGCATTACGACGACAACGCGGGCAACCTTCACATCCATCTGGATCCGGGCGACCATCACTTGGACGGTCAGCAGGCCCTGGAATATGTCCGCTTCCGGGGGCAGAGCGGCGACCGGGGGCGCATCCTGCGCCAGATGGAATTCCTGCGCGCTATGGTCGGTAAACTGGCTTCGCCCATGCTCTTCATCCGCGGGCCGCGGCTCGTCGCGACGGTGTTCAGCAGCCTGCATACCAACTTTCACCCCTGGGACGTGGTTTTCCTGGCGCTGGAAGCGCGGCACCTGCGGCCGGAAAGGCTGAATCCCCGGTTGCTGCCCGGCCAGCCCAAGGGGGCCTATTGGGTGATGGACCAGGACCGCACGGCCCTGGTCGTCCAGCAGATGACCGGCGTCCGCCGGGCTTTCGTCTCGTCGGAAGTCAAGGCCGAGGCCGGTTCCACCACCGTGAAAGTGTGGAACTCGACCAAGAAATCCGGGTTGGCGCTTTCCGTGACGCGGCGGTTGCGCGCCGCCGGGTTCGACGTCCTGGAATGGGGAACCTACAGAGGCCGGCAGAAGAAGACCCGCGTATTGGACCGCGCGGGCGATTTTGAGAAAGCCCAGCGCGTGGCGCGGGCGCTGGGAACGCAATCCGTTTTCAGCGACGTGAACCCGAAATTGAGGGTGGACGTGGAAGTCATTTTGGGGGACGACGCCTATTCGACCATAATGGAAAAACCCTCGACAAAATAAGCTTTTTCGGTAAGAATTGACGGAGGTGAATCCGGACCGATTCATCCATAAAACGGACTTTTCGAAGGACGCGACCCAGGAGGTTGGCTTTTATGGAATTCATCGACATACTTCGTTTGGCGGTGAAACAGGGCGCATCGGACGTCCATATCGTTGTGGGGAAGCCGCCCATGGCGCGCATCCTGGGCGAGTTGCTTGAACTTCCCGGGTTCGAACCCATCAACGCCGAAGAATCCAAACGGCTCATCTATTCCATCCTCTACGAGGAGCAGAAGCAGCGGTTCGAAGAACATCTGGAGCTGGATTGCTCCTTCGCCGTGGCAAGCCTGGCGCGGTTCCGGGTGAACGTCCTGATGCAGCGCGCCGGCGTCGAAGCGGTGCTCCGGGTCATATCCTCCAGGATTCCGGACCCCGAGTCCCTCCACCTGCTTCCTTCCATATTGGATTTCGCCAACCTGCCCCGCGGCCTCGTCTTGGTGACGGGCCCGACGGGTTCGGGTAAAACGACCACCCTCGCCTGCCTGATCGACATCATCAACTCTTCCCGGCGCCAGCATATCCTCACCATCGAGGATCCCATCGAATTCGTCTACGAACATAAGAAGTGCGTGGTTCGCCAGCGGGAAGTCGGCCAGTCGACCCGCAGCTTCGCCGACGCGCTGAAGCACGCCCTGCGCCAGGACCCGGACGTGATCCTGATCGGTGAAATGCGCGACCTGGAAACCATCTCCCTGGCCATCACGGCGGCCGAAACCGGACATCTTTGCTTCGCCACGCTCCACACGACTGACGCGGCCCAGACGGTCGATCGCATCATCGACGTCTTTCCGCCGCACCAGCAGCAGCAGGTCCGCGTTCAATTATCGACGGTGCTCAAGGGCGTCGTCTGCCAAACCCTGATCCCCCGGCGCGAGGGCGAGGGGCGCGTGGCCGCGCGGGAGGTGATGGTCGTCACGCCCGCCATCGGGAACCTCATCCGTGAGGGCAAGACCCACATGATTTATAACGCGATCGAAACCGGGTCCAAGTTCGGTATGGTGTCCCTGGACAAAAGCCTGGCGGACTTGGTAAGCCAAGGGGCCATCAAGTTTGAAGAGGCCCTGGCAAAATCCTCGAACCCGGACAAGTTCAGGGAATTGTCCGGCTCCGTTGGGAAATCCTCGCCTTCCGGCTCCGGCGGCAGTTTCGCCGGAGGGTATTAGTCGGCAAAGGAGACGAACATGGAAAACGTCGGCGGAACAGCGAGCGTTGAAGAATTTCTACGGACGATCTATGAAAAAGGCGCCAGTGACCTGCATCTGAAAGTGGGCCGGCCGCCGCTCATGAGGCTCCGCGGCGATTTGGTCCCCATGGAAGGCCTGCCCGCCCTCTCGCCCCAGGACACTCAGCGCTACATCTATTCGGTCATCAACTCCGACCAGCAAAAAAGGCTGGAAGAGGAGAAAGAGCTGGATTTCTCGTTCTTCGTGCGCGGGATGGCCCGTTTCCGCGGCAACGCCTTCTTTCAGAAAGGCGTTCTGGGCGCCGTGTTCCGCCTGATACCGGCGAAAATCCCCACGCTGGAAGAAATGGGTTTTCCGGACGTCCTCAAAGAACTCGCCAACAAGCGGCAGGGACTGTTCCTGGTCACGGGGCCCACGGGTTCCGGCAAAACCACCACCCTCGCGGCGCTCATCGATTATCTCAACTCCACCATGCCGGTGCACATCATCACCATCGAGGACCCCATCGAGTTCGTCTACCAGGACAAGATGGCCGAGGTGAACCAGCGGGAGATCGGTTCGGACACGGCGAGCTTCCCGGAAGCCCTCCGCCGGGCGCTGCGGCAGGACCCCGACGTCATCCTGATCGGAGAACTGCGCGATCCCGTCACCATCACCACGGCGCTCACCGCGGCCGAAACCGGACACCTGGTGTTCGGGACCGTTCATACCAATGATTCCAAGCAGACCATCGACCGGATCATCGACACCTTTCCGCCGGAGGCGCAACACCAGATGCGGATGCAGTTGGCGAAGTGCCTGAACGCGATCGTCTCCCAGCGCCTGCTCAAACGGCGCGACGGCAAGGGGCGCGTGGCCGTGCAGGAGATCATGATCAACACGCCCACGGTGCAGAAGATGATCGAGGAGAACAAGATCGGCGCCATCGGCAAGGCCATCGAGGATTCGGCTGCCTTCTATAAGATGCAGTCCTTCAACCAGGCGCTTCTGGCCAACATCAAGGCGAAGCTGATCAGCACGGAAGAGGCCCTGGCATTCTCCAACAACCCCAACGATTTGAAGATCCGGCTGCAATCGGAAGGCATCATGGAATCCCGGGCGGACATCCCGTCAGGACTGCAATAAATCAGGAAAGGAAAACAAATGGTTCCAGCCAAAACGCTCAAGCAATTTCCAGTCTTCGTCCACTTGCCCGATGACGTCGTCGCCCGGCTCGCCAAGAACATGGAGCAGGAGACTTTCGCCGGCGACGGGGTCGTCTTTCCGGAAGGGAAGCCCGGCGACGCGATCTATTTCGTCGTTTCCGGCGAGGTGATCATCAAGAAGATCATCGACGCGGGGCAGAACCTTTCCAAAGTGGTGGCGGTCCTGGGGCCGGGGGAATTCTTCGGCGAGATGGCGCTGTTGGAAAGCGTGCCGCGTTCCGCCGCCGCGGTGGCCCACGGGCCCGTGACGCTTTTCCGCCTGTCGAAACAGGAGTTCGACCGGCTGTTGGACTCCGACGCCAAGGTGGCGCTGGAGCTCTTCCGCGGCTTGGTCGGTACCTTGAGCCTGCGGCTCCGCCAGACCACACGCGAGATGGTGGCCATTTTTGAGGTGGGGCGCGCCATCGCCCAGCAGCACGACATCAAGCCCTTGGCCGAGAAAATATTGAACCAGATTTGCGGGTCCTTTGATGAGAGCGTGTTCGGAGGGTTTTTCCACTGGAATGAATTCTCCGTGGAGTATGAACTGCTGGCCGCTGAGGGGGCCTTTCCCCCGGCGCTGCGTGCCAACCGACTGAAGGTGGATCCCCTGGTGCAATGGCTGTCGCAAAAAAGGGAATGCCTGCTTTCAGCGGACTGGGCGGAGGACGACCGTTTTCAACCGAAGGCCCGGGAGGAATGGCCGGGGGTCTGCTCGCTTTTGGTCGTTCCTCTCGTGGGCACCACCGGTTTGCTGGGTTTCATTGTGGTCGGCCACGGTGAAAAAACCAACGTTTTCGCCGCGGCTCATCGCCAGATGGTGGCCGGCATTTCCAATCTCGTGACGGTGAGTCTGGAGAACGCTTCCTACCGCCAGGACGCCGCTGCCCGCCAGCGCCTCGAAAGCGCCAAGCAGTTTAGGTACTAGGTCCCGCGGCTTTCCCTTCTTTCGTCAAAAAAGCTAAAATCCCCTTCCGATGATCACCGCTCAAACGCCGTTCCCCGGCATTCATCCACGATGACGCTCCGCCCCAAGGACTTTTTGGCGCTGGGGCGTTTGGCCGCCCGATGTGCCGACGATAAAAAAGCGATCGACGTCCGCCTGCTGGACGTGCGGCGTCTGACCAGCGTCGCGGATTATTTTCTCCTCGCCTCCGCCCTTTCCCAAACACAGCTACAAGCGGTCTACGACCATATCGCCGACGAGATCAAAAAAGAGTTCGGGCAGCACCTCCTCCACCGTGAAGGGGTCGGGAGCGCCCATTGGACCGTTCTGGATTACGGCGGACTTGTGGTGCACCTCTTCCATCAAAACTCACGAGGCTTCTATGATTTGGAGCGTCTGTGGGAAGGCGCCAAGCTCGTGGAGAGCGATTCGGTCAAACCGAAGTCCAAGGCCGCGCCCAAGAAAACCGGCAAGAAAGTCCGCGCGCGATGAAGTCGGAAGTTGAACAGATCCTTTCGCGGGCGCTGGACGCCTGGAAAACCGCCCAAACCCCCGCCTTTCCCGGCGGCAGCGCCGCCGTTTCCGTGGAAATACCTCCATCCAACATCCCCGGCGACCTGGCGTCCAACCTGCCGATGGCGCTGGCGAAGCAACTGAAGAAAGCCCCCCGCGCCGTCGCCCAGGATCTGATCGCCCAACTGCCGGAGCAGTCCGTCATCGAGAAAGTGGAGATCGCCGGACCGGGTTTCCTGAATATTTTCCTTCGCTCCTCTTGGCTGGTGGAGGAACTGCGGGCCATCCTGAAAAAGCGCCAGGCCTACGCGCGCCAGATCCCTGCGGGCCAGAGCAAGGTCCTTTTGGAGTTCGTCTCCGCCAATCCCAATGGCCCGCTCCACGTGGGGCACGGCCGCGGCGCGGCCCTGGGCGATTCCCTGGCGCGGATCCTGCGCCACCTGGGCCACGAAGTGTCGACGGAATATTACGTCAACAACATGGGCAACCAGATGGAGAACCTGGGGGCCTCGGTGTTGTGGCGCTGCCTGGAGATCCGGCCCGATTACGCCGACCCGGAGGAAAAAGCCCTCCTCGATTCCAAAAAGCCCGAAGACCTCTATAAAGGGGAATACATCAAGGACATCGCCCGCGACGTTTTGGCGGAATTTCCCGACCCGGCGAAACGCCCCCGCGGCATACAATTTTTCAAAGAAAAAGGGATCAGCCACATGCTGCGCGTGATCGGCGACGACTTGAAGCGCTTCAACGTGCGGATGGACAATTGGTTTCTCGAATCGCAGCTTCACGCGGGCGGCGCGGTCGACAAAGCGTTGGATGCGCTGAGACAGAACGGATATTTGAAGGAAGAAGAGGGCGCGCTTTGGTTCTTGTCGACGAAGTTCGGCGACGACAAGGACCGCGTGATCAAGCGTGCCGATGAGCGCCCCACCTATTTCGCCGCTGACATCGCCTACCACGCGCAGAAATACGACCGCGGTTTCCAGTGGATGATTGACGTCTGGGGCACGGACCACCACGGCTACGTCCAGCGCATCAAGGCCGTCGTCCAGGCCCTGGGGCGTGACCCGGATTCACTGACGATCCTGCTCTATCAGCTCGTCACGCTTTTGCGCGACGGAAAACCCGTGGCCATGTCCACGCGCACCGGGGAGTTCGTCACGCTGCAGGAGGTCGTGGAAGAGGTGGGGACGGACGCCGCGCGGTTCTTTTTCGCCATGCGCGGCCCCAACAGCCATTTGGAGTTCGACCTCGACCTGGCGAAACGCCACGCGCCGGAGAACCCGGTGTTCTACGTTCAGTACGTCCACGCGCGCTGCTGCTCCCTGTTTCGCGAAGCGGACAAGCGCGGCATAGCCGTCGGCAATCTGGACGGTTTTTCAATGCCGGCGCGGCTGGAGCCCGCCGAACGCGCGCTTCTGATCAAGCTGGCGTCCTATCCGGACGCGATACGACAATGCGGCCAGGACCTGTCGCCCCACCACTTGACGGCCTACCTCATGTCCCTGGCCGGGGAATATCATCGTTTTTATGAAAACTGCCAGGTGCTGGACCAGCCGGCGGAGATCACGGCGTTCAGGCTCGCTTTGGTGGACGCCGTCCGCACCTTGATCGCCGGCGGCCTCGATTTGCTAGGTGTCTCCTCTCCTCAGGAAATGTGACCAAGCCGCTCCATCTTTGATTTGTTGCCGCTTGCAAACCGTCCGAATTCGGTCCATACTGATCAAGCCAACATATGCCGGATAAAATCCTGATTGTCGACGATAACGCGGATTTCGCGCTTCTGATTTCCGTGCTCCTGAAGGAGAAGGGCTACCTGACGGTTTCCGTCCAAAGCGCGGAGAACGCCTTGGAGGAAGTTCGCCTGGCGCCTTACGATTTGGTGGTTTTGGATTTGAACCTTCCCGGCCTTTCAGGCATGAAGACGTGCCAGCTGATCAAGCAGAGCCCGGCCACGTCTCGCATCCCCGTGTTGATGTTGACGGGACAGGACGACAGGCTTTCCAAGCTGGACGCGCTGCGCATCGGCGCGGACGATTACCTGGTGAAATCGCCGGATACCGCCGAGTTCGTCGCCCGCGTTGAGGCGCTCCTCCGCCGCTCAAAATATTCCTCTACGCCCGATAGGGTTTTCGAGGAGGGGGACGTACGTCTGGACGTGGAGCGATACGAGGTGCTGGTGAAGGGAACGCCCGTCAAGCTGCGGCCCAAGGAATTTCAGATTTTGAAGCTGCTGCTCGAAAAAGAAGGGCGCGTTGTTCCCCGAAAAATGATTTTTGAGTCCGTCTGGGGCGAACATGTCGTCACGCCCCATACCCTGGAGGTCCACATCGACAACCTCCGCGAAAAGCTTGGCCCATGCGCTTCGTATCTTGAAACGATTCATGGCGCCGGTTATAAATTCCAAAAACCCTAACGAAACCCATCCCAAAAAAACATAAACGCGCTCGTGCCGCTTGCCGCGGTTCGGGCGCGTTTCTTTATAAGGGGGGCAGTTATCGGAGCCTGAGATTAACGGGCGCGGCGGGGGGGGTGGGGCTGCCTCCTCCGCTCCCGTATTCATAGGCGCCGATATCGGGAGCGGAACCGCTATAGGGCAGGTTGACGCCGGCGCCGTTGGCCCAGGAGATGGACCGGTTCACCGTGACGGTGTTGCTGGTGTAATCGATGGCCGTGACAGTTACCAGCTCGTTTCCGACCATGATCTGGTCCGGCGCGATCATCCCGTTATAGCCGGCGTGGAAATAAAGGGCGTCGGCCACGGGGACCACGGTGCCTGATCCGGCAGAGGTGGTGTTGGTGAGGTTCACGCCGTCGTCAATTCCCTGGCTGCCGGCTTGGAGGTTGAAGTCAAAAGAGCCATCAAAAGGATCGGACGCATTCCCGGTGTTGTAGGCGGTGAAAGTGGGAGCCGTTTGAATGTTGCCGAATACATTGGCCGCGTGATTGGTTTGGAACCAAGCCACGGTGTTGGGGTTCCCTGTACGGGTGTTGGCCAAGACGAGTTCATTGGCCGCTTGTTTATATAGGATGTTCCCCGCGACCACAACGCCGAACCAGGGCGCTGGGGGGCGGTTGGCCGCCGTTTCCAGGCCCAGCCAAAGGATGACATTTTGTCCGGCGCCCCCGGCCTGTCCCTGCACGGCGAGGTTGTCGTAGAAGATGTTGTTTTTCACCTGGTGGCTGCCCTGTGGCGCGCCGGTGTATCCAAAGTCCGTGATTTCCAAGCCTGTCCCGGATTGGGTGGCCAAGAGGTTTTGCCATATGCCGTTGTGCACGACCGTGTTATGAAAAAAGTGGTTTCCGACGGTGCTGACCGTGTCCGTCCCCCAAGTTTGCATGTCGATGCCCCAGCCGCCGGCGTCCCGCATGACGTTGCGTCGGATGATGTTGTAGTTGGAGTTGCAATGAATGTGCATGCCGCCGTGCAACTCCGAATTGTAGCCGGCCTGGATGAAGGTGTTCCCTTCGGCCAGGTTCCAACGGAAGTTGCTGGTGGGCGTGTTGGGCCGGTTGGTCATCTCCAGGCCCTTTTCGATGGGGTTTGAAAAAGTGTTGTTTCGGATCATGTTGGAATAACCCCCGTCAATTTGGAGGCCCGCGTGCCCGGCGGAACCGATGAAGCAGTTTTCAACCAGGTTGTGGTGCGCGCCGCCGTTCAACTGGACGGCGTCGCCGCCGTTATTGTAAGGGTCGCCGTAGATGCCCCACCCGCTGATGAAGCAATTCAAAATCTTGTTGTAGCTGGCGGCCTGGAGCTCGATACCGTTCCATCCCACCCCGGTGGAGGGGCCGGTGAATGTGAAGCTGGAATTACGGATTTCGCAGTAGGTGCTGTTTATCAGTAAAAGCCAGCTTCCCCAGTTGGGGAGGACGTCTCGAATGATGAGTCCATCGATGTGGATATAGTTCCGGTCCGTGAGGTCGACAATGCTGTAGGCGTCTTCCAGGATGGCCACTTCGCCGAGATAATTGCGAAAGGTGATGGGGTTGCCCGCGGCGCCGGAACGGGCGGGGCGGAGAACGGCGTTGTTTCCGCCGGTGGCGGTGTAGCTTCCCGCTCGGATGTAAACCGTGTCGCCCGGCATGGCCGTGTTGGCGGCGTGGGCGATATTCCGCCAGGGTTGGGCCAAGTTGCCGGGGTTGGCATCGTTGCCGCTGGTGGATACGTAATAGGACGCCGTCCAAGCCGGGGCGACGGCGACCGCGAAAATTGCGGCGAAAAGAATGGAGAACCGATGGGAATGCTTTTGGATCATGATAGAGTCTCCATTAAACTAAATTTAATTGTCCAATTACCGAATGATGACGAACTTTCCCTTCGTTGGCTTGTTTTGGTCGTTCAACGCAAGGTAGAAGTAGAGACCGGAGGCGGCAAAGTCGCCGGAGTCATCTTTCAGGTCCCACGCGGCGCTGCCGTTCACCGCGGTCAGCGTTTTGACCCATTGGCCGGAGGTTGTGAATATCTTGACGGTGGCGGTCAGCGGCATGTTGGTGAATGTGATGGGCTGTCCAGCGTGTTTGTCCATACGCCAGGGATTGGGATGAATTTTTACGCTATCGAATGTTCCCGGGGCCAGGGTGATGACGGCGCTGGCTTCGGGGGAGGCCACGCCGATTTTGTCGACGGCGCGCAGTGAGATTTCGTAATCGCCGGCATCTAAATCGAGGGGCGAGAGATCTATGCTCGCCTGGGTCGTGTTTATGGCTTTGGCGGCGGATACGGCGCTAGGTGCGGTCGAAGGCGCGGCAATGTTAAGCCGGCGCAGGCGCCATTCAAAATGGTGGATGTTGTACCCCTCCGGATAATCGACTTTGATCAGGTCCCCGGGTTTGATGAAGCGCGGCAGACGCAATACCGGGGCCGGCAGCGGGCGTTGTACGGTGATCTGGATGATCGCGGACGCCGACGGCTGTCCTTGATCATCGAGGGCGATGGCGGTGAAGACGTAGGAGCCGCTGAACGGCGGAGAATAGTCGAGCGCGTAGGGTTCGGCGGTTTTGATGCCGATTTGGGCTCCTCCCTGGTAAAATCTGACCGAGGCGACGGAGCCGTCGAGGTCCGACGCCGTGGCGAAGAGCGTGAGGGTGGAACCGAGTACGTAAGGCGTGCTCTGCGTTATCATCATCGACACGGTGGGCGGGTGATTGGTTCCTGCGGGGTGAGAAAGTGTGACGAACTGCGGCGTGCCTCCTGATTGGGCGAGGTTGCCGGCGGCGTCGCGGGAGCGGACGCGGAAATAATAGGTGGCGCCATTGGAGAGCCCTGAGAGGGTGGTTTGGTGGGACAGGGCCAAGTCGGTGTTCAATGTCGAAGAGAGGGACATGGCGGTGGTGGTGCCGTAATTGATCTGGGTGTCGGCGAGTTCATCGGTAATCCAGGTAATGGTGGCGCTGGAGAACCCAACTCCGTAAGCTATGAAGCTGATGACGGGCGGCGTTGTGTCGGGCAACGCCTGGGTTTTGAAGGTGGAGGTGCTGGACAGTGCGAGGTTGCCGGCAGCGTCGCGGGAACGGAC
>CAYZXT010000011.1:38658-67814 GCA_964482515.1 uncultured Elusimicrobia bacterium
GCGTCGCGGGAACGGACGCGGTAGTAATAGGTGGTGTTGGCGGCGAGACCGGTGAGGAGGACGGAGTGTGCGGTGGCGGTGGAGCTGTTGAGCGCGCTGGATAAGGTGAGCGCCAAGGTTGTACCGTAATCCACCTGGGTGTCGGAAAGTTCATTGGTGGTCCACGAAATGGTGGCGCTGGAAACATGGACGGCGGAGGCGCTCACCGCGCCGATGACGGGCGGGGTCGTGTCGGCCGAGATGTTAACCGTGATTCCAGCGGATGTCGTTTGGGTGTTGTTATTATCGGTGGCTACTGCTGTGACGGTGTAGGTCCCCGTTGAGGAGGGGACCCAGTTTATGGAATAGGGGCTGCTGATGTCTGTTCCGATCATGACCCCCGCGGCGTAGAAAGCCACTTGGGAGACTGAGCCATCCGAATCCGATGCAGTGGCATTTAGCGTTACGGTGGATCCAAGGACAAAGGAGGAATTGTTCACGGGCGCCGTCATGGACACGGAAGGAGGCGAGTTGCTTCCGCCGAATGCGGATTCATAGGCCCCCATGTCTGGGCCGGAGCCGTTGAAGGGAAGATTGACACCGGCTCCGTTGGCCCAGCTGATCGAGCGATTGACAGTAATCTGGTTGGATGTGTAGTTGATGGACTGGATGGTGACGACTTCACTTCCCACTTGAATTTCGTCCGGAGCGATCATGCCTTGATACCCGTCGTGGAAGTAGCTGGCGTCGGTGACGGGGATCACCGTGCCCGATCCCGCGGAGGTCGTGTTGGTCAAATTAACGCCTTGATCGATGCCGGGGCTTCCGGCTTGAAGGTGAAAATCATAGGTCCCATCCAGGGCGTTCAACAGCGTTCCCGGGCTGTAGGTGGTGAACGACGGCGACTGCTGGATATTCCCGCCGAAGTTTGCGGAAACGTTCGTGTTAAACCAGGTGACGGGATGTTCTCCGCTGCCGTTGACCGCCAGGATGTTATCCGACGCGTTCTGATAGAAGAATGCATTCCCGCGAAAACTGTTTGTTCCCAGCGGGATATAAATTTCCACGGCGTGGATGCGGGTATTGCCTGCCGGGGCGTTATTGGGTTGGTTATCGAAGAAGATATTGTTTTTGAACATGTTCCCGTTTACCGGCAGGTAGCTGTAACCGAAGTTGTCCATCATGATGGCTGAGGGGCCCCAGTCCACGAGGTTGCCGCCGGAACCGTTCGGAAAGCCGTTGGGATCGATCTTGTTGTGTGCGAAGACGTTGTTATAGAAACGGTTGTCGCTGCAGGTATAAACCGTATCTCCGGAGACGTCCCAGACGACGCAGTCCACGGCCTGGAGGCTGGCGTCGGTCATGATATTGCGGCGGATGATGTTTTGGTAGGAGGCGAGGTGGAGGTGCATGCCACCGTGGTTCTCGATATTGTATCCGGCTTGGCGAAATGTGTTCCCTTCGACCAGGTTGCGGTAGGTCGTGTTCTGAGTGCGATCCGTCAGTTCGAGTCCCTTTTCGATGTCGTTGGCGAAGGTGTTGTTGCGGACGATGTTTTCATGGGCGGTCTGAATTTGGAGGCTGGCATGCATGGCGCTGCCGAAGTAGTTGTTTTCGAAGAGATTGTGGTGGCTGCCGCCGTTGACATGTACGGCGTCGCCGCCGCAGTTATAGTTGTCTTCCGGGCAGCCCCATTTTTCAATGGTGGAATTCAAAATCCTGTTGAAGCTGGCATTGCTCATCAGGATGCCCTCCCAATTGCCGGTGCCGTAGGTCGTGGAGAAAGTGAAGTTCATGTTTTGAAGCGTGACGCGGGTCGTACCGGTCATGTTGGCCCACCGGTTGTAGACGTCGCGGACGGTGAGTCCGTCGATGACGATGTGGCTGCGATTGGTCAGGTTGATCCCGTCGGCGAGTCCCGTGACGTTGGGGGGCGAACCGCCGGCGTTGTTGCCGCTGATGATGGGCGTTTCCCCGGGATAGTTGCGGAAGGTGATGGGATTGCCCGCGGTGCCGTTTCGGGCCGGGGTGAGGGTCTCCTGATAAACGCCGCCGCGGATGTAGACGGTATCGCCGGGTTGCGCCGCGCTGGCGGCCTGGGAGATGGTGCGCCAGGGTTGGGCCAAGCTGCCGGGGTTGGCGTTGTTTCCGGTTGTGGACACGTAGTAGGACGCGCCGCCGCCCGCAGCCGTAACGGAAACATTGATGCCCGCGGATGTGGTGGTTGCGCCGGCGTTGTCGTAGGCGCGGGCGGTGAGCGTGTAATTACCGACGGGGACGCTGGTCCAGGAGTAGGAATAGGGGCTGGTGGCGTCTGAGTTGAGCAGCGTGCCCCCCTGGTAAAACTCGACACGGTTGATGGTGCCGTCCGAATCGGACGCCGAGGCGGTCAGGGGAATCGTGGCCGGAGCGATGAAGCCGGTCCCGTCGGACGGGCCGGTGATCGATACGGTTGGGGGGACATTGGGCGCAACGTTGGTTTTGAATGTTCCGGTGCTGGAAATGGAAAGATTGCCCGCGGCGTCCCTGGAACGGACCCTATAATAGTAAGTTGTATTGCTTAACAGGCCGGTGACGCCCTGGCTGTGGGAGGTCACCAGGGCCGCGTTCAACGTGGTGCTTGATGTGACAAGAGTGGTCGTGCCGTAGTTGATCCGGGTATCGGCGGATTCGTTCGTCATCCAGGTGATGGTGGCGCTCGAAACATGAATGGAGGCGGCGGTCACCGCGCTGATCACCGGTGGGGTGAGGTCGTTGGAGACCGGAACAAAACTCGAAATTTGATTGCTGAAGCCGGATTCAAACCCACTGGAGTTGTAGGCCGTCAGACGGAAGTAATAGGTGGCGCCCGCGCTGACCGAGACCGTGGTGCTGACCGCCGGGGCGGCGACCGAGGTCTTGGTGACCGAGGTATTGGCGAGGGCCTGGGCAGTGGTCATGCCGGCCAGCGAGACGGTGGCTTGGAAGAGGCGATATCCGGAGAGATCGGCTTCCCCATTGGCGTTCCAGTCCAGGGTGATAGGAACCGCCCGGACGATGCTCCAGGGCAAAGCAATCAGCGCGAACGTAAGTGCCAGGACATTTTTCATGGTCGGTACCCGTTGTTGAATTTGAACGAGGTTTTTCGCGGGTTTTTCACTGGAACCCACGATGTTTCGCCGGTGTCTTTGCGGACGCTGCCGAATTTAAGGACCATGGACACGTAATGCGTATCTCCCAAATCGCCGAACGGAACCCAGGCGTAGGATACCTCATGCCCCATGATTTGAAAGCCGGCTCCAGCCGTCATACCTGTGACGCCGGACAATTGGGACGCGCCGTCCGTTTTATATCCCGCCCGTAGCAGAAATCCGTGAAGAGGTTGGAATTCAAGCCCGGCGCGTCCTGCGGTCGGTCCTTCCAAACGATAGGTACCTCCCGCCGCGAGCGTCAATGAATGGAATGGTTTGTACGCCGCCTCCAGCTTGATCCCTGACGGAAGAGCATCGCCTTCCTTGATGAAGGTCAGCTTGTTTCCGAAATTAACGCCGACGAGGGCGAGGGAGACCTTGTCGGTCGGCCTGTAAATCATTCCCATATCAAAGGAATAGGCGGAAGCGGAAATGTCGGCCAATTTCGCGGAAATCAGCGCGCCGGTTACCCCCAAGGATAACGATGAAGTCACGGCTTGGCCATAGGAAAGAGAATAGGCGGAATAGCGTGTTGAGAAATCCGATGTCGTGTTGCCGGCGATGTCCGTGCCGGGAATGGATCCGGACGCCATGTCCCTGACGGAGAAAGCCACGCCGGCGGCGCCGAAAACAGGCAGGGCGAGGGAAGAAAACTCGTAGCGGACGGAATCCAAATAGGAAAGGTGCTGAAGGGCGATTTGTTTTTGTGCGAGAAATCCGATGCCGGCGGGATTCCAAACGGGGGAATAGGCGTCGGTCCCCACCGCCGCGTAGGCGCCTCCCATGGCCGCCGGACGGGCTCCCGCAGGGACTTGCAGGAAATCCGCGCCGGCCCCGCCCGCTTGGGCGGCCCGGAGCGGCGTAAGTAGAAGGACTATGAAGAGCAGTGGTTTTTTCATGTTTGTCTTCCCACTGTCAGTTTACCGGACCAGGGTAATCAGCAGCTCAATATTTGCTCAAATGTAACTCAATCAATTGATACAAGTCGTTTGCATTTATTTCCGTCTCTGAGAAGCCTCGCATTGAGGACGATTTTGCAGCTTGTTTTTGACGGTTCGACGCGGCCGGCAACGGCGCGCCTCAGAGGCAACTGTACGATATATGGGGCGATAAAGACCTTGATTTCCGTCGGAAACGGAGATATATCTATTGAACACCGCATATTCGATTTTCCCGGAACGCGATACATGAAATGCCGTTGATGAGGCCGACCGCCGAGAGGCCTCCGAAACGACGGTTCCAGGGAATGCCAGGGGGCTTGATGAGGAAGGACAAACCCGTTTCCGTCCGGGAAACCGTTTATGTCTGGTCCGGGGGCGGAATCGAGCAGATCCATAAGGATTCCGTGGAGAACCCTTCCCAGCTCGCGCCGGAAGCCAACCCGGCGCCGCGGCCGGAGGACCAACGGCGTTTTCCGCGCCTCGACTTGAAGCTCCCCATCCTTTATAAAGTCCTGGGCCATAACGCCAGCCGCATTCCCACCCATGTGCGCCCCTATCTTCTGGCGCAAAGCACCAACATCAGCCCCATCGGCCTTTGCTTCACCCTCGCGGAGAAGTTCGAGAACGGGACGGTCCTGGCGCTGACGATCCACGTCATGGAGAAGAAGGAAACCTTTTCGGCCATCGGGCGCGTCATTTGGACTCAGCCCGCCGACAGCACCGGCCATTTCCTTACGGGGGTGGAGTTCGTGGTGGTGGAGGAGGACAAGCTCAAGAAGGACGGCCACGGCCGGATGCGGGCCCTGATGGAGGAGATGGACCCGAAAGCGTAGGATCCGTTTGCGCGCACGACATGCCGCGGGCTCGAAGGTCGCCCGCGGTTTTTTCTTTGTATCGACAACGTCCCATTCGCTATAATGTCAACTATATTTGAGGTTTATCAGTTGACATTCGAAGCGCTTGACATCGGAGGCACAATGAACGCCAGGGATTTGTCCAACAAGAGTTTAAGCGGGGAAATGTTGAGCCGGGAGGAAGCGCAGGCCGTGTTGAACTGGCCGGAAGAGGACATGCTCGGACTGATTTCCGAAACCCATAAAGTCAGGCGGAAATATTTCGGGAAGAAGATCCGGCTGAACTTCCTCGCGAACATCAAAAGCGGGCTTTGTCCGGAAGATTGCTCCTATTGTTCGCAGTCGAAGGATTCAAAGGCGCCCATCGACAAATACCGCCTCTTGTCCGAAGACGAGATCCTGAAGATGGCGGAGCGCGCCTCGGCCAACAAGGCGGCGCGGCTCTGCCTGGTGGCTTCGGGGCGCGGGCCGTCCGACAAGGACGTGGACCAGGTCTCCAAGGCCGTCGAACACGTGCGGGAGCGTTTTCCCAAACTGGAGATCTGCGTCTGCATGGGGTTGCTGAAGGAAGGCCAGGCCGAATCGCTCAAACAATCCGGCGTGGACGCCTACAACCACAACCTGAACACCAGCGAGCGTTTCTACGACGACATCTGTTCCACCCACACCCACGCCGACCGCGTGGACACCGTCCACAAGGCCCAGTCCGCCGGGTTGTCCGCCTGTTCGGGCGCGCTCTTCGGCATGGGCGAGAGCCAGGACGACATCCTGGACGTGGCCTACCGCCTCCGCGAACTGAAGGCGGAATCCATCCCCGTCAACTTCCTGATCCCGATCAAAGGGACGCCTCTCTCCGGTAAAAACGACCTCACGCCCACCCAATGCCTCCGCATCCTCTGCCTTTTCCGCCTGCTCAGCCCGGCGTCGGAACTGCGGATCGCGGGCGGACGGGAAGTCCATCTCCGGAGCCTGCAGCCGCTGGGGCTGTTCATCGCCAACTCCATCTTCATCGGGGATTATTTGACCACGACGGGACAGGAGCCCCTGGCGGACTTGGAGATGATCCGCGACCTGGGCTTCGAAATCGTCGGCGACGTTCCCGAACAACCGCCGGTGGATCTCTCCGATCGCGTGACCGTTCTTTCAAGAAAATAAATTGCGGATTTCAGGTTGCGGAATGCGGATTAGAAAATCAATGTGTCTGAATTGGTGGGAGTGTCCGCTGTTGGGATCCGCGATCCGAAATCGCAAATCCGAAATCCTATGAACGTCTTAATCACCGGAGCCAGCCGCGGCATCGGCCGTTCTTTGGCCCTTGGTTTTGCAAAGGCCGGGCACAGCGTCGCCGTGAACTATCAAAACGGCCGCGCCGAAGCGGAGCGCCTGGCCGGCGAATTGGACGCGCTCGGCGTAAAATCGGTTGCGCTGCAGGCGGATGTGTCCGATCCCGCGCAGGCCCAGGCTTTGGTGGAGCGGACCGTCGAGGCCTTCGGTCCCTTGGACGTTTTGGTCAACAACGCGGGCGTCGCCCGGGACCGCACGATCCTCAAGATGTCCGCGGAAGAATGGCGGACGGTTCTCGACGTGAATCTGAGCGGCGCTTTCTGGTGCTTGCAGGCCGCGGCCCGTCACATGACGAAACAGAAACGCGGACACATCATCAACATCTCTTCCATCGTCGGCCGCCGCGCGGGCGTGGGGAACGCGAACTACGCGGCGTCCAAGGCCGGCCTCATGGCGCTGACGAAGGCCGCCGCCCGGGAGTTCGGCCGCTTCCAGGTCTGCGTCAACGCCGTGCTGCCGGGTTTTCATCCGACGGGGATCGGCCGGGCTGTTTGGGAAAAACAACAGGAGGGAATCCTGGCGCAACATGTCCTGGGGCGCCTCGTGGACATGGACGAGCTGGCCGCTTTCGTGGTGGAATTGTCGAATAAAAAATCCGTCTCCGGGCAAATATTCGCTTTCGAATCGAGGATCGTGTGAACGTTGTCGTCACCGGCATCGGCCTGACGTCGCCGCTGGCGGACAGCCGCGAGGCTTCATGGTCTGCTTTGATCGGCGGGCAATGTTCCGTTGGAGAAGATGGAGCCGCGGTTCCGCTTCTCTCTGATGATCGGCCCCGCACGATCCAACTGGCTTTAACGTCCGCGCGGGAAGCGCTGGCGGACGCGAAATTTTTGACGGCGTTAGCCGGGAGTGCCGCGGGGGAGCGGCCGACGGAACGTTATCTCGGCGAGCGCTGGGGCTGCGTCGTGAGCAACAGCAAGCCCATCCTTCATGGCGACGGGGTTTTGGAGCCTGGAGTCGTTCCCCAGGCGGTAGCGCGGGACTTCGGCGTCGGCGGTCCCGTGATCAATTTGGCGTCGGCCTGCGCGACGGGTTTGCAGTCCGTCATGACCGCCGCGTCCTGGATCCGGGACGGCGTCTGCGACTTCGCCCTCGCGGGCGCCGCCGAATCGTCCCTTCACCCGCTCTATTTGTCGGGGTTCGAGCGGATGGGCGTCATTTCGCGCGACCGGCTCATCCGGCCCTTTGACCGGAACCGGGACGGGTTCGTGGTCGGCGAAGGCGCGGGCGTGTTCGTTTTGGAAAGCGAATCTTCCGCCCGACGCCGCGGAGCGCAAACCTACGGCGTCCTACGCGGCTGGGACTTCGCCTGCGACCCCCATCATCCCACGCGCTTCAATTCCAACGGACAAAAGATCGCCTCTTCGCTCTCCCGCGCGCTCGGCCGCGCCGGTCTTGCTCCGTCGGAGATCGGTTACGTGAACGCCCACGGCACGGCGACGCAACTGAACGATCGCCTGGAAAGCCTGGCGCTGCGGAGCGTTTTCGGGAAAGCTTCCCCAGCGATTTCTTCTACCAAGGGCGCGACCGGCCATCTGCTCGGGGCGACGGGCGCCGTCGAGTTGGCGTTCTGCCTCCTGGCTCTACGCGACAATGTGCTTCCTCCCACGTTGAATCTGGAAAACCCTGAGAGCGACGCCCTGGACTTCATCGGCCCGTCGGCCCGCCGGGAATCCGTCAACGCCGCGGCCACTCTTTCCTTCGGCTTCGGCGGTTCCATCGCCTCGCTGGTCGTGAGCAAATCGTGAAATTCCTCGAAGAGGCGCTTCAAGGGCTGAAAGACGCCGACCTCTATCGCGAACTTAAAACCTTAAGCTCCGCGCCGGAAGCCCATGTGACCCTGGGCGGTCGGTCGTTCATCAATTTCGCGTCCAACAATTATTTGGGGCTCTCCGCGGACGAACGTGTGAAATCCGCGGCGGCCGAAGCGGCGCGGGAATGGGGCGCGGGCGCCACGGCGTCGCGGCTCCTCGGCGGGACGCTGGAATTGCACGATGAACTCGAGCGATCCCTCGCGGCGTTCAAGCGCACGGAGGCCTGCGCGGTATTTCCTTCCGGTTATCACGCCAACCTCGGAACGTTGCAATGCTTGTTGTCTTCCGACGATACCGCCCTGGTGGACCGGCTGGCACACGCCTCGTTGATCGACGGCGTCCGGCTCTCCCGCGCGACGCTGCGCGTCTTCCGGCACAATGATCCGTCGGACTTGGAGAAGAAGCTGCGGGGCCGCGGGAGGAGGGGGCGGGTGTGGATCATCACGGAAAGCGTTTTTTCCATGGACGGCGACGTCGCTCCTTTGGCTGAAATCGTCGGCCTGGCCCGACGGTACGGAGCCCATACCTATGTTGACGAAGCCCATGGCACCGGCGTTTGGGGCCCGGAAGGCCGCGGCGTTGTGAACGAATGCGGCTTGGAGAAAGACGTCGATGTCTGCATGGGCACCCTGTCCAAGGCGCTGGGCAGCGCGGGCGGTTTTGTCTGCGGCGGCCGGAGCTTGATCGAATGGATCCGCAACCGGTCCCGCTCCTTCATCTATTCGACGGCTTTGCCGCCGCCGTCCCTGGCCGCGGCGCTGAAATCATTGGAGCTCGTTCAGCAAGAACCATGGCGGCGGAAAAAATTATTCGATCTCACGGCGCGCCTCCGCGCCGGGTTGCGTCAGCCCGAATCACTCAACAGCCCCATCGTCCCGTTTTTGGTCGGAAGCGAAAAGGAGACCCTTCGGCTGTCCCGGTTGTTATGGGACGAAGGCATCTTCGCGCCGGCCATCCGCCCTCCCACAGTCCCTAAGGGAACCTCGAGGTTACGGTTCTCCCTCACGGCCGGGCATACCGAAGCCGACGTCGACCGCGTGGTCGGCTGCCTTCTTGAAAAATCAATTGCCTAAACCGATGATTCGTGGCATATTTGTGACAGGAACCGACACCGGGGTGGGGAAGACGATCGTCTCCAGTTTGCTGGCCGAAAGTTTGGTCCGGCAAGGCATCATAGTGGGCGTGATGAAACCCTATCTCAGCGGCGGTTGGAGCGATGCCCGCGCGTTGAAAAAAGCGGCGAACTCGGCGGACAAACTCGAAGTGATTTCCCCGGCGTTTTATGCGGAACCTTTGGCTCCCGCGGCGTCGTCCCTTCGCGGAAAACGCGTGGCGCCATTCAAGAAAGTTTTCAACGCGTACCGGCAATTGAGCCGGCGGCACGATCGGCTGATCGTGGAAGGCATCGGCGGCGCGTTGGTCCCCTTGGAAAATGATTTCTCCGTCGCCGACATGGCCAAGGTTTTTGGCCTGCCGGTGTGGATCGTGGCCCGCGCCGGGCTTGGGACCATCAACCATACGTTGCTGACCCTGGAAGCGTTTCGGCGGCGCAAAGTCTCCGTGGAACGGATCATCCTGAACCGATATCGAGGGAATAACGTGGCGGAAAAAACAAACCCACCCATACTCAGACGACTCACCGGATTGCCCGTCACTCTGCTTCCTCCCGTCACCGCCTCAAACCGCGCGCGCGCCGGCCGTCAACTGGCCCGGCTTTTTTAAGATGATGGCCCTGTCCCCCGACGCGCTCGCCCGCCTGGACAAGAAGCACGTCTGGCATCCCTTCACCCAGCAGGCGGATTGGAACGCGCAGGAACCGACGATCATCCGTTCCGCCAAAGGCAGTTATCTCACGGACGCCAAGGGCCGCCGCTATCTCGACGGCGTTTCATCCCTCTGGGTCACGGTCCACGGGCATAACCATCCGGCGCTGAACCGCGCCCTTGTCCAACAGATGAAGCGCATGGCGCACACGACCTTTTTGGGGTTGACCCACGAGCCGGCGATCCTCCTTGCGAAAGAGTTGGTCGATATCGCGCCGAAGGGTCTCTCCCGCGTGTTCTATTCCGACAACGGCTCCACGTCCGTGGAAGTCGCGCTCAAGATGGCCTACCAATACTGGGTCCAGAAGAATGGCAAGACATCTCGGACCGAATTCCTCGCCCTGGAAAATTCCTACCACGGCGACACGTTGGGTTCCGTCTCCGTCGGCGGCATCCGCCTGTTCCATTCCAAATTCCGTCCGCTCCTGTTCAAGGCGCGCTTCGCCATGAGCCCCTATTGCTACCGCTGCCCCTTCCGGAAAAAAGACGCGTCCTACGCGGGACGCTGCCGCACGAACGCGGGCGACGCGCCCGCCGCCGCGCCGAAGCCCGGCGACCGGCGGGAAGGGACCGGGTGCAAGTGGGAATGTCTTGGGAGCGTTGAAACTAAATTGCGCGAAGGAAAAAATCGTTTGGCGGCCATGGTGGTGGAGCCCTTGGTGCAGGGCGCGTCCGGCATGATCGTGACGCCGCCGGGATATCTGAAGGGCGTGGAGCGCCTCTGCCGGAAATACGGCGTCCTCCTGATCGCCGACGAGGTGGCCACGGGTTTCGGCCGAACGGGGACGATGTTCGCGGCGGACCGCGAGAAAGTGGCGCCGGATTTCCTCTGCGTCGCGAAGTCCGTCACCGGGGGCTACCTCCCGCTGGCCGCGACGCTGACGACGGAAAAGATCTACGGCGCCTTCCTCGGCAAGTTCGAGGAGTTCAAAACGTTTTTTCACGGACACACCTACACCGCCAATCCGCTGGCCTGCGCCGTGGCCCTGGAGAATTTGAACGTCTATCGCAAGGAACGGCTGCTGGCGTCCCTGCCGCGCAAGGTGAATTCGATCGCGGAGACGCTCCTGCGCCTGCGCTCTCACCCCATGGTGGGCGACGTCCGGCAGATCGGCATGATGGCGGGGATCGAACTGGTGGGCGACAGGCGGACGCAGAAGCCTTTTCCGCCGGCGCGCAAGATCGGCCAGAAGGTTTGCGCCGCGGCGCGCAGGCGCGGCCTTTGGATCCGCCCGCTCGGCGACGTCATCGTGCTGATGCCGCCCTTGGCCGTTTCGGAGGCGGACCTGTCCAAAATGCTGCGCGCCGTCGAAGAATCGATCGCGGAGGTCTGGGCCGCGGAGGGGAAATCCTCGTGGCGATAAAATCCACGAAGGAGCGCTGGTCGTTCTTCCTGCTGTTCTTCGCCTATCTCTTCCTCTGTTTCGCGCTGCTCAGCCAACCGGAGCGCGGCGCGCTTTTCTTCTTCCTTTTGGAAACCTTGCTTGTGGCCGTGGCCTGGACGCTGGGCGCGGACGTGGCCGCGCTCCTCATCCTGGTGGCGTCCCTCGTCTTGCTGGGTCTGTGGTTCCAGTGGCCGGCGGACCAGAAGCTGTTCCTGGTTTTGTCCGTGCCGCAGATGTGGCTGATCTATTCGTTCCTGCATGCGTTTGATAAGAAAAATTTCCAATGGCGGCTGGACCACGCCGCGGCGAAATCGGACCTGGAGAAAAGCAACCGCGACCTCACCCAAGACATCAATTTTTTCAACAATTGGCTGGAGCATAATAAAGTGAAGTCCGCGCGCCGCGAGCAAATGTCCCAATGCGCGCGGAACCTGGGCGCCGTCCTGAAGGCGGACCAGGTTCAAGCGCGGTTGGTCGAGTCCGCGCAGCAGACGTTCCCCGACGAAAAAATCCAGCTCACCGGGCTTTTGGACACCGACCCCGCGGACGCGCGCGTCCTGCAGCGCGGACAGCCCGTCCTGTGCGAGGACCTGTTCGACGATCCCCGTTTTCGCGGCACACACGTGGAGATCAGCACGCGCTCTTTTTTGGTCGCGCCCGTTTGGGTGGAGAACAAGATCGTCGGAGCGCTGCGGGTGGAAAGCCCCGTCCCCAAGCGGTTCGGGAAGGACGACCTGCGGTTGCTGGAGGCGCTCACCACGATGGGTTCCCTGGCCCTGGACAACGCGCTCCTCTACCAGCGCATCGAGCAGCTGGCCGTGCGCGACGGACTGACGAACCTTCTGACGCATAAAGCCTTCGAGGAGCGTCTGGAGGAGGAAATCCTCCGCGCCGGGCGCTATCACTATCCCGTCAGCCTCGCGATGGTGGACGTGGACCATTTCAAGAAGGTGAACGACAGCTACGGCCACGCGGCCGGGGACGACGTGCTCCGCCGGCTGTCGACGCTGCTGGCCGGAGCGGTGCGACCCGTGGACCTGGCGGCGCGGTACGGCGGCGAGGAGTTCTGTCTTCTCCTGGTGGACGTCGACAACGCGTCCGCGGTCGCCGTCGCCGAACAGCTCCGGCTCGCCCTATCGGCGGAGGAGTTTTCGTCCGCCGGAAAGAGATTCCGCGTCACCATGAGCGTCGGCGTGGCCACCTATCCGGCGGAGGCCGCGACGCCCCAGCAGCTCGTCCGCACCGCGGACCAGCGGCTCTACGCGGCTAAGACCGGCGGGCGGAACCGGACCGTGGGAGGGGCTGCGTGAGCATCGAACTCCTCCTGTGGGCGCTGCTTCCCTTCATCGGGATCTGGCTGCCGGAGACCGCGGCCTGGGTCGGCGTGGGCGTCGGCGGCTTGGGGTTGATGTCCAGCATCTTCCGCGCGGTCGCTCCCTGGGAAGTGGGGCTCGCGGCTGCGGCGGCCTGGGGGTTGGCGTCGGGATACGTCCTCCATGTCGGGCGCGCCGTGCGGCTGGGACAGAAGGAGGCGATGACGGCCCTCGCCCGGCTCAAGGAACAAAACATTTCCATCCAGCGCGAGCACGCGCGTTTGAAGAACGCCGTGGACAAATTCGAGCGTGAGGAAAACAGCGCTTTCCAGGTCTACAGCCTCGCGAAATCGCTGACGGAGTCCATCTCCATGGACAGCCTGATCGGCCGCTTCACCCACGTCCTGAACAAAATAACGGGCTCGTCCGATTTTCTGCTCTACCTGGCGCCTCGCCCCGGGGAGGAAATGGAACTGAGGGTGAAAAACGGTCCCTGGAACCTCGAATCTCTTCCCAGGAATCAACCGACCAGGCATTCGCAGCTTCTGCCGGCCGGCGAGGGCGCGCTGCTGCAGGTGCCCTTGTGGCAGTCGGAGGACTTGATCGGCCTGCTGTGGGTGCGCTGGAAAGAAAAGGGACACCCGGCCGTGGAGGACATCGAGCGCATGCTGGAGCACCTGATCATCGGGTTCCAGAAGGCCCAGCTCTTCGCGCGGATGGAATCCATGTCGTTGTTGGACGGCCTGACGGGCGTGATGCGCCGCCAGCCGCTGATGGACCACATCCAGGCGGAATGGAACCGCGCCAGCACCTTCAAAACGTCCTTTTGCTTCATGATCGTGGACGTGGACCATTTCAAACGGATCAACGACACCTACGGCCATCAGGCGGGCGATATGGTCCTGTCGCGCCTGGGAGCCGTTTTGAAAGAGGGGATTTACGAGACGGACTCCGTGGGCCGCTACGGCGGCGAGGAGTTCGGCATCCTGCTGCCGCGCGCGGAACCGGAGGGCGTCCGGCGGAAAGCCGAGGGGCTGCGCCGCCGCGTGGAGGCGGAAGCGTTCTCCAGCGGACTGCAGAACATCTACCTGACCATCAGCATCGGCCTGGCCCATTTTCCGCGGGACGGCCGGACCGTGGAAGAGATCATCGCCGCGGCGGACAGGGCCCTCTACGCCGCCAAGGACACGGGGCGGAACCGCGTGGTGGATTTTTCGGACGTGAAAAAATAGACAAGGATGTCGCGACTTCCTACAATAATGTCCTTGCGCGGCCCCGGCGCGTATCCCGGGGCACTAAAAATAGAACAGGGAGGTTCAGATGAAACGGGGCTTGTGGGTGTTGGGTTTGTCGACGGCTTTGCTTTTCTGCATCGCCCGAGAGGGGTACACTGTGGAGAAAGACAGCTGGAAGAAGGAAAAGGGCACCTACGCTGTGTTCGATACGACCAAAGGGGAGATCGTCTGCCGCCTCTTTGCGGATAAGACGCCGAAGACCATTGAGAATTTCGTTGGACTCGCCGAGGGAACCAAAGCCTTCACCGATCCCAAGACCGGCGCCCAGGCGAAGCGGCCGTTCTACGACGGCCTCGTCTTCCACCGCGTCATCCCGAATTTCATGATACAGGGCGGCGATCCGCTCGGCACCGGCACCGGCGGCCCCGGGTACCGTTTCGAGGACGAGTTCCGCTCGGAACTCCAGTTCGACAAGCCGGGCAAGCTCGCCATGGCGAACTCCGGCCCGAACACCAATGGTTCGCAGTTCTTCATCACCGTGGCGGCGACACCGTGGCTGAATAACCACCACACGATCTTCGGCGAAGTGATCCAGGGCCAGGACGTGGCGGACGCCATCAGCAACGCCCCCCGCGGCGCCATGGACCGTCCCACCGAGGCCATCTCGATCAAGACGCTCAAGATCGTTAAGGTGAAATAATCAGGGAGATATGAAAAAAGTTTCAAAGGTATTTTTCACAGCTGTTTTCATCGCGGCCCTTTGGGTCCAGGCGTTCCATCGCCACCATGTCCATGAAGCCGGCGTGTTCGAGCCGCACATCGACTGCGTGGTGTGCGCTTGGGCCCAGGGGTCGCACGTTTCCTATCTTTCCGCGGCGGATAATTCCGTCAAGTCCGGGGTCGCGGCGTTGTGCCTCTCCCAGGGGTCGGACCGCCTCTTTCCGCACACACTTCTCAGCGCTTCTCTCTCCCGAGCTCCTCCTCTCGCTTAGCGTTCCCGGCCGTTCTTCGGCCGTTTGATCATTCATTTTGGGTTTGGTCGGCGCGGAACTGTTCCGCGCGGAATGATTTTTCAGCAGGAGGGAACCATGCGTTTAAAACGAGCATTTTTCTTTGCGGCGGTATTGTTTTTATCCGCGGCCGCGGCGGCGCGCGCCGAGGACATCGGCGCCGGCTGGTTGCGTACGCAAACAGCCAACAACCTTAATCCGAACATCAGCGTCATCGCGGACGTCGTGGGCCTGACGGGCCCGCGGCGGGACGCGACCGTCAACCGGTTCGCGTTGCGGGAAACCGAAATCGGCCTCCAGGCGGCGGTGGATCCCTACGCCCGGGCCGATTTCTTCCTCGGCATCCACGAGGGGGAATCGCCGGAACTGGAAGAAGGGTACATCACGCTCCTTTCCCTGCCCGGAGGGTTCCTGGCGCGGGGGGGGAAGTTCCTGGCCAACTTCGGCCGTTTGAACATGATCCATTCGCACGAGCGGCCCCAGGTCGACGCGCCCAAGGTCCTGGACGGTTTTCTGGGCGAGGAGGGGCTTAACGACACGGGTTTCGAAATCAGCCGGCTCTTCGCGCCGTTGGGCGTGTTCACCGAGCTTACCTACGGGATGCTGAACGGACTGGGCGGCGAGCACCAACACGGCGAAGGCTCCGGAGATACGGTCTTCGTTCAGGCCCTGGATGAAAACGGCGTGCCGCTCACTGACGTCAACGGGAATCCCATCTATAAGGAGGTGGCGTTGAACGAAGAAGAGGCGGACGCCCCGCGCACCATCCGGAACTTCGCCCACGTGGCCAAGGTCCGGTTCTACGCGGACCTCACCGAAGCGTCCAACATCGAGTTGGGCGTTTCCGGCGCGTTGCATCAGCCCGAGGGACATGAGCAGAGAAAACTGGGCGGCGTGGACCTGACTTTCCGCTGGAAACCGCTACGGGAAGGACTCTACCGCTCGTTCATCTGGCGGAGCGAGGGGCTTTACTCCAGCCGCGTGTTGGAAGAGCGTACGGACATCACCGGCGCGGCGACGTCGCCCGAACGGAAGCTGGACCGGCGCGGCGCCTACAGCTACGTGGAATACCAGGCCGCCCGGCGGTGGCGTTTCGGCGTGCGGGGCGACTACGTGGAGGACCCCGAGGCGAAGGACGAGGTGTTCACGCTCGCGGACGGGTCTGTCCGCCAGGTGGAGAAGTCCATCACCCGCGGCGTGTCGCCCTATGTCACGTTCACGCTCAGCGAGTTCAACCGCATCAGGACCCAGTATTCCCTCAACCGGCTTCCGGACGGGGAGAGCGAGCACCGCGGGTTCCTGCAGTGGACCGTGCTCCTCGGGCCCCACGGCGCGCATCCGTTCTAAATATTTCCACAGAGGAGTTCTGCCATGCGAACGATTCGAATGTTTATTTCCGCCGCGTTGTTGTTCGCCGCGCCGTCCCTGGCGCTGGCGAAGGTCCGCGTCGTCACGACCACGGAAGACCTGGCCGCCCTCGCCCGGGAGGTCGGAGGGGAATCCGCCGAGGTATCCGCCATCGCTAAGGGCTATCAGGACCCCCACTTCGTGGAGGCCAAGCCGAGTTACCTGCTGAAGCTCAAACAGGCGGACCTGTTCATCCAGGTGGGATTGGAATTGGAGGTGGGATGGGCGCCGCCGTTGTTGAACAACGCCCGGAACCCGAAGATCCTTCCGGGGAATCCCGGTTTCATGGACGCTTCCGAAGGCTGCGACATCCTGCAAAAGCCTTCGGGCCGCGTGGACCGTTCCGAGGGCGACGTCCATCCGCTGGGCAATCCCCACTTCTGGCTGGACCCGTCGAACGGACGCGTCATCGCGCGGAGCATCGCGCGAAAGCTGTCGCTGCTGGACGCGGCCCACGTCAAGGAGTATCAGGATAACTTGGCGCGCTTCGAGTCGCGTCTGACGGAAAAGGAGAAGGAGTGGGACGGGCTGGCCGCGCCCCTCAAGGGCATCCGGGTGGTGACCTATCATAACTCCTGGCCCAGCTTCGCCAAGCGGTTCGGCATCGAGGTGGCGAACTTCGTGGAACCGAAGCCCGGCATCCCTCCCTCGCCGGCCCATGTCCAAGCCCTGATGAAACAGATCGAGGCGGAGAAGATCCCGCTCCTCCTGGTGGAACCGTACTTCGACACGAAGCTGCCGGAGAAGATCGCCCGCAAAACGGGAGCCAAGATGGTGGTGTTCCCGCCGTCGGTGGGTGCGGCGAAGGAAATCCACACCTATTTCGACTTGTTCGACCACGATCTGGCGTTGCTCCGGGAAGCGCTCGCGGTGGGGAAGTAGCTATGCACGATATACTTCAGCTCCTGTTGTGGCCGGCGCTGGCCTGCCTGGTGTTGACGGGCATCCACGCCTATCTGGGCCTGCACGTGGTCGAACGCGGCGTGATCTTCGTGGACCTTTCCTTGGCGCAGGTGGCGGCCCTCGGAACGACGATCGCGTTCCTGGCGGGTTTCGATCTGCACGGCGAGGTGGCCTACCTGTTCTCTCTCGGGTTCACTTTGATCGGGGCGGCCCTGTTCGCCCTCACCAGGTCCCGGAGGAGCCGGATCCCGCAGGAGGCCGTCATCGGCATCGTCTACGCCGTGAGCGCGGCCGCGGCCATCCTGATCATGGACCGTTTGCCCGAAGGGGCCGAGCACATCAAGCACATCCTGGTGGGAAACCTCCTGGCGGTGAGCCCCGCGGAAGTCGTCAAGATGGCCGTACTCTATTCCCTGATCGGCCTGCTCCATTGGATTTGGAGGAAACCATTCCTCGCCATCTCCACCGATCCGGAAGAGGCGCTCCGGCAAGGATACCGCGTGCGCCTGTGGGACTTCCTGTTCTATGGAACCTTTGGCCTGGTGGTCACTTCGTCGGTGGCCATCGCCGGCGTGCTGCTGGTATTTTCGTTCCTGATCGTTCCCTCCGTGGCGGCCATGTTGTTTTCCGAGAAGGTGGGCGTGCGATTGACGATCGGCTGGGTGATGGGGACGCTGGTCAGCCTGGCGGGGATGTACGCGTCCTACCGGCTGGACACGCCGACGGGGGCGACAGTGATCTGCGTCTTCGGGATCGCGCTGTGCGCTTTGGCGGCGGTGAATGCCGCGCGGGGCGCAATGAAGAATTAAGGCTGGTCGGGCGGAAGCGTTTCGGAGAGGACGGGCTCGATGTTTTTTATGCCGTTCCGCGTCAGCACCAGCCGGATCCGTTCGTAGCGGACCGAGGCCGAGGACGTGAACTTCACGATGATGTTCACGTGATATACGCGGCGGCCTTGGATGATTTCGCTCCGGTCGCCCTTCAGGTAAAAAAGTTTGGATTGAGGCTCGTCCATCTTCCAGAGGAAATTCCGGATGTTGAACCGCATGATGTCCGTCACGGCGGTTTTGCGGGACTGGTGCCTGAACAGTTCCTCGGGCTTCAGGACGATTTCCTTGACGTAGTAGATCACGCGCTCGCTGCGCCAGTCGTTCTCGACCTCCGTGATATGGTCGCGGTTGCGCAGCTGCACGATGCGGGCGTCGATGTTCTTTTCTTCCCGGAACTGGACGATCTCGCGGCAGACGCCGATCTTCGCGCCCAGGAACGGGTCGATGATGTCGGTCTGTTGGTCGAAGAGGCGGCGGGCCAGGATTTTTTGGAAGTAGTTTTGAAAGAAGGCCTTGATCCGGTCCTTGAACATGTAGCTGATGACCAGGGCCATGAAAAACGTCATAGAGAACGCGCCGCTCTTCTGCTGGTAGTAGAACGCCACGCCCGCGGCGAAGAGCATGGCGATGCCCGCACACACGGCCATGGCGAATTGCTTCAGGCCTTTGCCTTCCTCCTCGGTGTTTACCTTCAAATGCAAGACGCTCGAAACGAACTTCTTCAGCACGCTCAACCGGTACAGGAAAACCTCGTTGTCCCCTTTCTCGTCGACCACGGACGGGTATTTCCTCGCCTTCCGGTAGTCGATCTCCTCTTTGATCAGCGCGATCAGCCCTGCCCGGGATTCCCGCGGCGAGTTCGCGGCCCCTTCGCTCGAGAGGCTGCGCAGCAGTTCATGGCCGCGGCCCTCGATGAGGAGGCTGATGTATTCATCCGTGTGCACGAAAGCGGATGATAAACTCGGCGGAATGAAGGGGCCGGTTATCTTTTCTTTCAAGGCGCGGAAAGCCGTCGCGGCGAGGCGCGCGCCCTGGATGAACTCCTCCACGCGCTTCCGGCAGATCGCTTCCGCCATGGGTTCGGCTTCCCGCTCGCGCAGCAGGCGTTCGATGAGCTTCGTCTGGTCCCGCAGCGCGCTCTTGACGATGCAGCCCGCCAGCCGGATCTCGTAGTCCACGCTGGCGGCGTCCGACGGTTTCAGCGGATCGTTGAGGTTCGAGAGGCGCGCCGTGATCTTGTAAAGGGGGGACTTCGTGTTCTCCGGGTCCGCCAGGGCGTTGAGCGAGAGGTCCGGCGTCTTGAACCGGATGTAGAGCAGCAGGTCCCGGTAGAATTGGTTTTTCGAGTAGGTGGATTCGTTGACGTCCAGGTTATTGGGGAGGAAAAAAAACGTTTCGACGCGGTATGTGTCCTTTTTTTCTTCCCGGTTCAGGTCGTAGCCCAGTTTGATTTCAAACTGATAGTTGTCGTGGTGACGGATGAGGTCGTCCAGTTCTTCCATAGGAAAAGTATAGGCTATGCCCCTTCATTGTTCAATGCCCGCGGAATGATACCTTGACGTCGAAGGGGCCGCTTGTTAGAATGAAACCGCCTTGAGATTCCGGACCGTTTTAACACGAAACTCATCCCCGGAAGCACGGAGCGCGGTGGCCTCCACCAGCGCCGGGGTAAGGCTTAGCCCTGAAATTTTCCTCCGAAGGATGGGCTGATCCTTGGGTTCAGCTCCGAATCCCGGACGCCTCGCCTCCTTCCTTTCCCGTTTTTCATCACATCCCCCGACAGAAGTCAGCGTTCTCCTTCGATTTCTTTCATCCGATCTTTCCGACCTGATGTGGGGTCTGCAGGGCCACGTGCCCGAAGCCCTGGACCGTTTGCGCGCCCGCCGTCCCGACGTGCAGGCCCGATATCTGGAATCCCTTCAATCCCCCGAACATACGTTCAAGCTGGCGCAGGCCGCGCGCGATATTTCGTTGGCCTCCTCCGCGCTGCTCGAAGATTTGGAGCTGTTTCCGTTGCCGCCGGACGCCATGCTTTTGCGGCTGGCCGGCACGGTGCTCGAGGCCTCCGGCCGTTTAGGTCAGGCGGTGCAGGCCCAGGGACGGAAGGATGAAGCGCGGAAAAATCTGGAGCTCGCCCGGGAGGCCCTGAAACAATTGGACGAGGACAACCAGGCGGCCCTGCGGCATTTGGCGGACCAGGGGGACGCGGTGGAAGCGATCAAGCGCCGCGAAACCTACCGCCACGTTTGGCGCATGGGGGAGGCGCTCGGGAGGGCGCTCCGGACCCTGGACGATTCTCTGACCGTGACCGACCCGGAAGCGAAAGCGGTGCGCGGCTAACATGCCATTCCTTTGGATGCGCGGACTCAGGGCGAGGCTCCTGGGTTTTTTCGTCCTGAGCCTGGTCATTCCAACGGTGGTCACCAGCGTCGTTGCGACGATGACCGCCCGGCGCTCCCTGTTGGACTCGATCCTGCGCGAGCAGCGCGAGCTGGCCCGCCGGATATCGGACCGCGTCTCCGTCCACGTGGGCCATGTGAAGACCGTCCTCCTGAACGAAGCCTCGCGCGAGGAGTTCAACAATAATTCATCCCAGGGGCAATACGCCACCCTCCACCAAATCCTCGAGAATTATCCCTACCTAATGGATTGCGCGGTCCTCAATTCCGACGGGCGCGAAGTTGTGAAGGCCGTTCGGCAGGGGGATCAGATTTTTCCGTCATCGATGCTCGCCAACCGCGCCAACCGGGACGAGTTCCGCCTGCCGCGGGGCGGGTTCAATTACGTGGGGCCCGTTTTCTTCACCCAGCGGGACCGCATCCCGCAGATGTTCGTCTCCGTGCCGATGGGGAGAACCGGGCAGATCCTGCTGGCGCGCCTTTCGCTGGACGGCATCTGGGACCTGATCAGCGAAGTCGCCGTGGGGAAAACCGGTTACGCCTACGTCGTCGACAACAAGGGTAACCTCATCGCCCATCCCGAGAAGCAGCGCGTTCTGGCCCATGAGAACTTCGCCAACAGGAGCGTCGTGCGCGAGTTTCTGAACGGGGAGAACGAGGACCTGGGGACGCCCGGCGGTTCGTTCCATTCCCATTTGAGCGGTTCCGGGGAAGAGACCCTGGCCGTGCACAACCGCGTGCATGGATTGGACTGGGGCGTGATCGTGCAGACGCCGATGCGCGAGGCCCTGATTTCCGTGCGCGACATGCGCCGCCGCGTTCTGTTCATAGTTTTGGGCTTCGCCGCTCTTTTCCTGCTTGTGGGGCTGTCTCTGGTCAATCGCATCTTGGAGCCGCTTCGCAAACTGCAGGGCGGCGCCGAAAAAATCGGCCAGGGCGACTTGAAGCACCGCCTGGACATCCGCACCGGCGACGAGATCCAGCATCTGGCCGAGGCGTTCAACAGCATGGCGGAGTCCCTGAACGCGTTTGAACAGGCCAAGCGGGACCTGACGCACATGGTCGTGCACGATCTGAAGAGCCCGCTGTCCGGCGTCCTCGGCTGCATCGACTACGTCGCGTCCGGTTCCATCGGTCCGCTCACCCCGGAGCAGAAAAAGATTTTGTCGCTGGGCTCCAAGTCCGGGCGGGACCTGCTGCGGCTCATCCAGAACCTGCTGGACATCGCCAAGATGGAAGAGGGCCGGCTCGAGATCAAGCGGGAAAGCTTCTCCCTACTGGACCTGGCGGCGGAATGCCTGGACGACATGGACGCCAACATGCGGCGCGAGCAAAAGATCGTGAGCGTCGACATCGGCCGGGACATGCCGCCGGTCTACGCGGACCGCGACCTGATCTACCGGGTGCTGCAGAACCTGCTGAGCAACGCCATCAAGCACACGAGCGCCGGCGGCGAGATTTCCATCCGCGCCCGGCTCCACGAAGAAGACGGGGCGGCGGTGGTCCTCAGCGTGAAGGACAGCGGCGAGGGAATTCCGCCGGAGTTCCTGGACAAGATTTTCGAGAAATTCGAGCAGGCCGACGCCAACAAGAAGCGTTTCCGCATGGGCAGCGGCCTCGGTTTGACCTTTTGCAAGCTGGCGGCGGAAGCCCACGGCGGCCACATCTGGGTCAAATCCGAAGTCGGCCGGGGCAGCGAGTTCTTCGTACGCATTCCTTTGCTGAAAGCGCCACCGGATCCCGTTCCCGCCGTCCTGCCCTCCGCCGCGACCGTTCTCACGAACTAACCCGTACTTCCTCCCGGGGACTTTGGACGGAACCTCGAAATTTTGTATCCTATTGCCCTGGCACGGATTCCTCTCGCAGTCCGGATCAAAATTCGAACCGATTCTGCCCATGGTTGATTCCTTCGCCGGTTAAATAAATCCATTTTGATCATTTACGGACGGTGAACATGAGTTCCCTCGATACCACGAAACAAACTTCCGCGGTCGCCCCCAAGAACCTGGACGACCTCTGCGTCAACACGATCCGCTTCCTCTCCGTCGACGCGGTGGAGAAGGCCAAGTCCGGCCATCCCGGAACGCCCATGGAGGCCGCCCCCGCCGCCTTCGTGCTTTGGACCCAGCTCCTGAAGCACAACCCCAAGAACACGCGTTGGCCCAACCGCGACCGTTTCATCCTTTCCTGCGGACACGCCTCCATGCTGCTTTACAGCCTGCTCCACCTCACGGGCTATGACGTTTCCTTGGACGACATCAAGAATTTCCGCCAATGGGACAGCAAAACGCCGGGCCACCCGGAGTACGGTTTCACTCCCGGGGCGGAAACCACCACCGGCCCTCTGGGGCAGGGTTTCGCCAACGGCGTCGGCATGGCCATGGCGCAGAAATTTTTGTCCGCCAAGTTCAACCGCCCCGGTTTTCCCGTCATCGACCATTTGATCTGGGCCTTCGTCAGCGACGGCGACATCATGGAAGGGATTTCCAGCGAGGCCGGATCCATGGCTGGACATTTGAAGTTGGGCCGCCTCAAGTACGTCTATCTCGACAACCGCATCACCATCGACGGCGACACGTCCCTGTCCTTTTCGGAGGACATGAAGAAGCGTTTCGAGTCCTACGGTTGGGAAGTCCTCCAGCTGGAGGACGCCAACGACTTGTCCGCGCTGAAGAAAAATTTCGAGGCCATGCGCGCCCAGACCGAACGCCCGACCCTTTTGATCCTGCGCACCCACATCGGTTTCGGCAGCCCCAACAAACAGGACAAGTCCGACGCCCACGGCGCGCCCCTGGGCGCCGAGGAGGTCGAGCTGACCAAGAAGAACCTCGGCTGGCCCGCCGAGCCCGCCTTCCACGTCCCGCCGGAAGCGCTGGAAGTTTTCCGCCGCTGCGTGGACAAAGGCGACAAGGCCGAGAACGAATGGCTGTCGATGATGAAGAAATACCGCGACGCACACCCGGACCTGGCCGCGGAATGGGACCGCCTTCAGGGCGGCCCGTTGCACGACGGCTGGCAAAAAAATCTGCCCGTTTTTAAAGCCGGAGAGAGCATGGCCACGCGCTCCGCTTCCGGAAAAGTGATCAACGCCCTGGCCCCGGCGATCCCGACCCTGTTGGGCGGCTCCGCCGACTTGGCCGGGTCCAACGACACGACGATCAAGGGCGGCGGCAACTTCGGCGCGGGCAATCCTTCCGGACGGAACTTCTTTTACGGCATACGCGAACACGCCATGGGGTCCACCATGAACGGCATGGCCCTCTACGGCGGCGTCATTCCCTTCGGCGGGACGTTCCTCATTTTCACGGACTACATGCGGCCCGCGATCCGGTTGGCGGCGTTGATGGAGCTCGGCGTGATTTACATCATGACCCACGACAGCATCGGTCTGGGTGAAGACGGCCCCACGCACCAGCCGATCGAGCAGCTGGCCTCCCTTCGCGCGATCCCGAACCTGACGGTGATCCGTCCCGCGGACGCGGCGGAAACCGCCGTCGCCTGGCGCGTGGCGCTGGAGCGGCGCAACGGGCCGACGCTGATCGCCCTGTCCCGCCAAAAACTCCCGGTCCTGGACCGGTCTGTTTTGGGCGCCGCCGATGGCGCCGCCAAGGGCGCCTATGTTTTGTCGAGCACCGGTGAGAAGAAGCCCCAGGCGGTCCTCATCGCCACTGGGTCCGAAGTTTCGCTGGCCCTGTCGGCGCAGGCGAAACTGGCGGAGCGCGGCGTGGCCGCCCGCGTGGTGAGCATGCCCAGCTGGGAGTTGTTCGAGGCGCAGCCACCGGCGTACAAGGAAGAAGTGCTGCCAAACGCTTTGCGCGCCCGCGTGGTGATCGAAGCGGGGTCATCCATGGGCTGGCACAAATACGCCGGGCCCCAGGGCGACATGGTCACGATCGACCGTTTCGGCGCCTCCGCGCCGGCCGAAGTCCTGTTCGAGAAGTTCGGATTCAACGTGGACAACGTCGTTTCGAAGACTTTAGCTATTCTGAGTCGATAACAATGCCGTCATTCCGGCGGAAGCCGGAATCCCTGGCTGCTAAGCCAGGTGCCAGTTTGTGGAATGGCACATGCCCTCTTCCTACAAGAAGAGGGCCATGCCTAGCGGCAAGTGACCCCGGCCTTCGCCGGGGTGACGACTTAAAAAGATATGAGGAGAGTTTCGATGAACTCATTGGTTGAACTGCAGAAATTCGGGCAAAGCTTTTGGTACGACAACATCCGCCGCGGGCTGATCAATTCCGGCGAGCTCAAGAAGATGATCGACCAGGACGGCCTGCGCGGCGTCACGTCCAACCCCACCATTTTCGAGAAGGCCATTTCCTCCAGCACGGATTACGACGAAGCGATCCGCGAACTGGTCGGCAAGAAGCAGTCCGTCCAGGAGATCTTCGACCAGCTGTCGATCGAGGACATCCAGCTGGCCGCGGACCTTTTCGCCCCGCTCTACAAGAAGACCGAAGGCGCGGACGGCTACGTCTCCATCGAAGTGGCGCCGCAGTTCGCCCGCGACACGGAGAAGACCATCGCCGAAGCGCGGCGCCTCTGGAGGCTGGTGAACCGGCCCAACGTCATGGTCAAGATCCCGGCGACGAAGGAAGGACTTCCCGCCATCGAGAAATGCCTTTCCGAGGGAATCAACATCAACATCACCCTGATCTTCTCCATCGAGCGCCACGAGCAGGTGATGAACGTGTACCTCAACGCCCTGGAGAAGCTGGCCAAGGAAGGAAAACCCATCGACAAGGTGGCGTCCGTCGCCAGTTTCTTCGTCAGCCGCATCGACACATCCGTGGACAAGCTGCTCCAAGAAAAGATCCAGGCGGCGCCCGGCGCCAAGGAAAAGGACCAGTTGCTGGAGCTGTTGGGCAAGGTCGCCATCGCCAACGCGAAGATGGCCTACCAGGCGTATAAAAACATTTTCACCTCATCCCGCTTCGAAGCCCTGAAGAAGAAGGGCGCCCAGGTGCAGCGCCCCCTTTGGGCCAGCACCGGGACGAAGAACCCGAACTATTCCGACGTCCTGTATGTGGAAGAGCTCATCGGGCCCGACACGGTGGACACCATGCCGCCCGCGACCATCTCCGCTTTCAAGGACCACGGCAAAGTCCGCGCGTCGATCGAAGAAAACATCGATGCCGCCAGGCAGACCATGGAGAGCCTGAAGGCCGTCGGGATCGACCTGAAGAAAATCACCGCGCAGCTGGAGCAGGAAGGCGTGAAGAGTTTCTCCGATTCCTATGAGAAGCTCATCCAGTGCCTCACGGCCAAAAAGGAAATGATCCTGGCCGGCGCGCTGGCCCGGCAGTCCCTCTCGCTGGGCAAGTACCAATCCCAGGTGAATACGGTCCTGGAGAAGTTCGAGAAGGACCGGGTGCAGGAGCGCCTTTGGGAAAAGGACGCCACTCTCTGGAAGACGGACGAGAAAGTTCAGGCCGCCATCCGCAACCGCCTGGGTTGGCTGAACCTGGTTTCGTCGATGTTCGAGCACGCGTCGAGCCTGTCGGCCTTCGCGGCGGACGTCCGCAAGGCGGGTTTCAAGGATGTCGTCCTTCTGGGCATGGGCGGTTCCAGCCTTTGCTCCGAGGTCCTGCGGCAGACCTTCGGCGTCAAGAAGGACGCCCTCAACCTCCACGTGCTCGACAGCACGGACCCGGATTGGATCCTTTCCGTGGAGAAGGCCGTGGACCTGGAAAAGACCCTGTTCCTGGTGTCCAGCAAGTCCGGCGGCACGATCGAAGTGATGTCCCTCTTCCGCTATTTCTTCGCCAAAGTGCAGGCTCTCAAGAAGGACAAAGCGGGGGAACACTTCGTCGCCATCACCGACCCCAATACCTCGCTGGAAAAACTGGCGCACGATAAGCGTTTCCGTAAAGTATTTCTGGCGCCGGCCGATGTGGGCGGCCGTTATTCCGCGCTCACGTATTTCGGATTGGTCCCCGCCGCGCTGATCGGCATCGACGTGAAGGCGTTCCTCGACCGCGCGGAGCGCATGGCCACGGGCTGCGCCTCCTGCGTGCCGCCCAAGGACAATCCGGGCCTGGAATTGGGCGCCGCCATGGGCGCGCTCAATAAAGCCGGCCGCGACAAGCTGACCTTCGTCCTGTCACCGGAGATTTCATCCTTCGGCATGTGGGCGGAACAGCTCATCGCCGAAAGCACGGGCAAGGAAGGCAAAGGCGTCCTTCCCGTGGACGGCGAAGACCTCGGCGAGCCTGAAGTCTACGGCAAGGACCGGTTTTTCGTTTCCCTCCGCCTGGCGGACGATAAGAATGCTGCCGACGAGGCCAAGCTGCAGGCCCTGGAAGAAGCCGGCCACCCGGTGATCCGCATCGTCCTCAACGACAAGCTGGACATCGCCCAGGAATTCTTCCGCTGGGAAGTGGCCACGGCCGCGTGCGCGGTCGCCATGGGGATCAACCCCTTCGACGAGCCCAACGTGACCGAAAGCAAGACCAACAGCGGGCGCGTGCTGGAGGAATTCCAGTCCAACGGAAAGTTGCCGCAGGACGCCCCCTTGATGGAAGAGGGCGGGCTTGCGCTCTGGGCCGACGAAGCGACCGCGGAGAAAATCAGCAAAGCCAAGGCCGTTCCCCAGGCCCTCGCGACGCACCTTTCAAAGGCAAAGGCCGGCGATTACGTGGCGTTCATGGCCTACATGAACCCGTCGGCGGCGAACGGCAAGGCGCTGCAGAAGCTGCGGCTGAAGGTCCGCGACCAGTTCCATCTGGCGACGACCATCGGCTACGGCCCGCGCTTTCTCCATTCCACGGGACAGCTCCACAAGGGAGGCGCCAACATCGGCGTGTTCGTCCAGGTGACCCACCAGGACGAGATCGATCCGATGATCCCGGAATCCAAATACGGTTTCTCGACGCTGAAGCAGGCCCAGGCCCTGGGCGATTTGATTTCTCTCAAGGACCATCAATGCCGCGTGGTCAGCGTTCAGCTGTCGGCGCAGCCAGCCAAGGATTTGGACCGCATCGCCGCCGCGTTGGACGGCTCGTCCAAACCGACGGCGAAGTCGCGCGCGAGTTAATCGGTTTTTTCCTCGGAGGTCCTCATGGAGCTTGGTTTCGTCGGTCTCGGCCGCATGGGCGGGAACATGGTCGAACGCCTTCTGCGGGAGAAGCACCGCGTCGTCGCCTTCAACCGCACGCCGGACAAGGTCCAGGACGCCGTCAAGAAAGGCGCGGAAGGCGCAAGCTCCCTTCAGGATTTGGTTTCCAAACTGAAAGCCCCTCGCACGGTCTGGGTCATGGTCCCATCCGGCGAACCCACCGAAGGCACGATCCAGCAACTTTCCACGCTCCTTTCTCCCGGCGACCTCGTCGTAGACGGAGGGAATTCCAAATACACGGATTCCATCCGTCGCGCCGAATTCCTCAAGGCGAAAAAAATCCACTTCATGGACGCCGGGACCTCCGGCGGGATCTGGGGTCTGAAGGTCGGCTATTGCATGATGGTGGGCGGAGACAAGGAAGATTTTCAGCGGCTGGAGCCCGCGCTGAAAACCCTGGCGCCCAACGCGGAAGGCTATCTGCATTGCGGGCCCGTGGGCAGCGGCCATTTCGTGAAGATGGTGCACAACGGCATCGAGTACGGCATGATGCAGGCCTACGCCGAGGGCTTCGAGATCATGAAGGCTTCGCCCTTCAAATTGAACAACATGGCGGAAATCTCCCATCTCTGGAACCAGGGCAGCGTGGTCCGTTCCTGGCTCCTGGAACTGGCCGAGTCCGCTTTCATGAAAGACCCGGGTTTGGATTCGATCAAGGGCTACGTGGAGGATTCCGGCGAGGGGCGCTGGACCGTCGAGCAGGCCATAGAGACGAGCGTGCCGGCGCCGGTGATCACCGCTTCCCTGTTCGCGCGCTTCGCTTCCCGCCTGCCGGATTCCTTCGGCAATAAAGTCCTGGCCGCGCTGCGCAACGAGTTCGGCGGACACGCGGTCAAAAAGTCATAATCAGATTCAACCTGGCGGATGACGGACGTCACTCCGTCCCCCGTTGGGAGGGGGCTCCGGCCGAAGGCAAGGGGGAACCGGAATGGTTCCCCGTGGGTGCGGGGGCAAGGAGTGACTCCGGCATCCGTTCTGAGAAATATGGTCATCCCCTATGAAACTCGCTTCGCTCCAAACCAAGGTCCAGGAAAAATTCTGCATTGAAACGCGGCCCGACCCCTGCGGGCTGGTGATCTTCGGCGCCACGGGCGATCTGGCGCAGCGAAAACTCTTCCCCTCGTTGTTCCACCTCCGCCGCACCGGCCTGCTCCCCAAGAACTTCTACGCCGTCGGCTCCGGCCGCAAGCCCATGTCCGATGACGCTTTCCGCGAAAACGTGCGGGCCTCCCTGAAGAAGTACGGGCCCTCGTCGCTGGAAGGAGTCGATCTGAAGGAATTCCTGTCCGGGTTTTATTATCAGGGGGCGGACTATGCCAGCGTCGACGACTTCAAAACGCTCTCTACCCGGTTGTGCAACCTGGACAAGAAACACAACACCCGCAACAACCGCATCTTCTATTTGTCCCTGCCGCCGAGCGTCTACGTTCCCGTTGTCAAAAACCTGGGCGAGTCTGGCCTGGCGAAACAGCATTGCGAGCACCACGGTTGGTCCCGGCTCGTGATCGAAAAACCCTTCGGCCGGGACCTCGCCACGGCGCAGGCCCTCAATACCGAAGTCCTGAAGGTCTTTTCCGAGGAGCAGACCTACCGCATCGATCATTACCTCGGCAAGGAAACCGTCCAGAG
>CAYZXT010000012.1:0-66641 GCA_964482515.1 uncultured Elusimicrobia bacterium
AGGCTCTGGGACAAGCCGTCCGTTCCCCTTTCGCTCGTGTTCGGAGCGGGCCTGGCGGTTCTGGCCAATTCGCGCCCCTATGAGGGGTTCCTCACCGCAATCCCGGTCGCCGTCGCGCTGACGTACTGGCTCCTTAAAAAGCGGGAGGTTCCCCTGAAAATGAAGGTGTGCCGGGTCATAATCCCCGTCGCCGTGCTTATGACGATCACCGGAGCTTGGATGGGATTCTACAACTGGCGCGTCACGGGCGATCCGTTCACCATGCCGTACCAGGTGCATGAAAGGACCTACGCCGCCGCTCCCTACTTCCATTGGATGCCCCTGCCCGCGGAACCCGTTTACCGCCATAAGGTGATACGCGACTTCCAGGTCGGATGGTGGAAGAAATATTATCTCGATCAGAGGTCCGTCGGTAACTTCATCCGCGCCGGGGCCATGAAGATCAAGGAAATATGGGTCTTTTATTTGGGCCCGCTGCTCCTCGTCCCTCTGCTCCTATCGATTCGAGCGATCAGGAAGGAGCGCTGGGCGCGATGGGCGTTCGCGTCCTGTTGTTTCGTCGTCGCCGGCATGTTCCCCATTACCCATATGCCGCTTCCGCATTATTCCGCGCCCATCATGTGTTTGATCTTCCTCCTGGTGACGACGGGCATGAGGACTCTCTATGATTTGCCGTACAATAACGGCAAGCTGGGGAGGACCGCCGTTTATCTTGCATCGGTCGCGTCGATCATATCCGTGGCCTTTCCTCTGACCCACGGCATGTACAGCAAGATTCCCGACTGGTCCTTTGCCGAAGACAGGCAGGCCATCGTGGATCAATTAAATAAAAAGGATAATTTACAATTGGTGGTTGTACGCTATGAGCCTGACCATAATCCAAACGCGGAGTGGGTTTACAACGAAGCGGACATCGACAAGGCGAAAATCGTCTGGGCGCGGGAAGGCGAAGATTTGGCGCGCTTGAATAAGCTTTTCGCCTATTTTAACAAACGAGAGATTTGGGTGTTGGAAGCGGACAAACGGCCGCCGGAACTAAAACACTATACGGGAATTCCCAAGGGCATGGTGGTTACGTCGGCGCATGAAAGTCCGACTAAAAGTTAAGGCGGAAACTCTTCCACATCGGATAGAACAGGAAAAGATTAAACAGGGCGCTGGCGATGATGACTCCCCGTGCGACTCCCGTCAAACGGTATCCCGGAAATGAGAACAACAGCAAGAGAAAAGCGAAGGGCAGGAAATCCTGGGAGTATCGGGGGCCCATTTGATAGGCCCCGGTCCAATAATATGAAAGCGTAACGAGCAGGACGGTGACCACGGCCAAGAGAGCGAGCGCAGCGGTCTTTTCCTTCAGCCGCGTCCGGAAGGCATACAGAAAAATCGGCGATGTGACGAAAAAGCTGGTTCCCGGATAACCTACTTTGACATAAGGAGGTTTCAATACATAGGGATCGACGCTGATCTTTCTCCAGGGCAGCTCCATTAGAACCGGATCAAGCGTCTTGATGAAATAGTAATAAAAATTACTGGGGATATTCCTGAGCTGGAACAGCCCGAAGGTACGGATGTGGGCCCTTTCGTCGACCAGCGAACTCAAGGACGAATGGTTGCTCACCAGGCGGTAGCCGTTCTCAAGGGCGTCGCCGAAACGGACCCAATTGTAAAGCAACAGGACAAGGCCGGTCGCTACGATCGGCGCGAACAACAGCAGAAAATCCCCCCACTTTTTTCTTCGCTCGATGTTTCTGTCGGTCATGATATCGGCCGCCAGGAAGATCACCGCAAATCCCGCGCTGAACCGCGTGGCGAAAACCATGGCGAACAGGATCCCGAGAAGCCATGTCCTTTTTTTTGCCAAATACTCCCCAATAATAAGCAGCAACAACAGCACGGTGACCGCGTGCGCAAAAAAAGGACACCATGGGACGAAGGCCGTGAACTGATAGACCGAGGCGAAACAAAACCCGAACGCCAAAAGCAGCGCGTCACTTTCGGAATATCGCAACCGGCGGGCTATCTGGTAACAGGAGGCCATGATGGCGCAGGTGATGACGAACTGAGCGTACCCCTGATAGATGGTGAATCGAAACAGGCCCGCGAGAAAAACGAGGGGCATCAGGAGGACAGAGGGAAAGGGCCCAAGCTGCCAGTAATAGACGCCGTTGATTCGGATGGCGTCTTTCGTGAGGTGAGACGGATCGACGAAATGGAGGTGACCCTGGAGGAAGGCTTGAGCGAGATAGGTGAACTGGTCAAAGTTACGTGCCTGGATGTTCAGGGAAAAGGCGAGCGCCAAGAAAAAAGCCGCCAAGATGAAGGCGGCCTTTCCTGAAATATCCAGACGGGCTTTTACAAAATTATACAAGGGCGGCTTTATTAAGAATGGACGAAATTCGTTATTAAAAGAAGCCTATTTGATCACTTGCATCCAACGACGAGGGTGGATCCGTTGGTCCGAAGGCACTGCGTGGTTCCGGGGGCGCAGGTGCTGCCGGCGTTCTTCGTCGTGCCGTACCCGATCGTCGCGCCGCATTGGGAGGTCGGTATGGAGTAGCTGGCGTGGAAGTTGCAGTCGTTAAAGGTGGTGTCGCATCCCCAGGCGGTGTTGCTGACAAGCGTGGCTGTATCCGCGGGATCAACCTGGATGGAACCTGTGCCGCCGCAGTCGTAGTCGTAATCACTGCCGCATCCGGCGTCATTGGCACTCTCGAAATACAGGGTTTGGCCGAGCTTGACATTGGCATCTGAGTCGCAGCAGTCGTTGTTGTTTGTGACTTCCGTTCCGATACAGGATCCGCATCGGCCGGTGCCCGAGCCCGTTCCCTGGCCATCGTTATCCGCGTTCGTGTAGCACGTGAGGGCGGCATTGGTGACACAACCGCTCGCCCCGTTGCACGTGCCGGTTCTGCAGGATGGATAGGAACCGGTTGGCGAACAGCAAGAGAGACAGCTGCCTACGCTGTCGATGGCGGACCTAAGTTCCGTGATGTGGGTCGCCCGGATCTTGGTGGTTCCGGCCGTGATGGTATCGGTCCAACCGCCGGATCCCGTTGTCACTGTGCTCGCGCAAATCGCATTATAAACGGAGCGAATATTATCGATGGCCGTTCGCATGTCGGTGATGTGGATGGCGCGGATTTTGGTCGTGGCGGCCGTTATGGTGCCGTCGTTCCAGGAGAAAGCGGTAAACCCGTAGTCGCTGCGCTTCGCGTCGATGACGGCGCGCATTTCGTCGATGTGGGCCTTGCGGATTTTAGTGGTACCTGCGGTGATGGTGGGGTCGTTGACCCAGGCGGATAGTTCGCGGGAAAAACCCATTACGGCCATGGCGGCAACAGCCAGTGGAATGGAGCATCTGAGAAGTCGTTTTTTGATCATTAGGGTCTCCATTTGGTCAAACAAATTCAATCACATCTACTGCAACGGGTCAACCATTTTGTGTTGTCTATAATCAACTTCTAATTCTCGAAGAGTTTTCGCCAGTCAATTTCGGTCCATTCAAAAGGCCCAAATCGATTTTCCCAAAGGATCGACACTCCGGTGGGGATTCCTAGTTCCCGGACGAGAGCTGCGTCCTGCCGCAGCAGCTTTTCCCCTTCCCCACCGTCTATGCAGGTTTTAATCGATTCGTCCAAAACCAGGCATTTATCCGTCAGGGCCTGGTCCGCCGGGCTTTGGCTGCGGCAAGCGAGGTATGAAAAAAAAGCGCCGATCGACGCTTTTTGAAAAAGACAGATTTGACGTATGCTTTCGTGAACGTCATTTTCTCCCAGGCGGCTGACGATGGGTCCCGGAAGCGTGGACGATAATTCTTCGCCCGATGCCGCGCGTATTTTTCGAGAAGAAGTTGAGATAGTAGAAGACGTCGTTTCTGCCTTTACCCCCTCTTGAACGACATAGTGAAAGCTGAACGTGAAATCCTTCGCTTTCGTTTGTTCGAGGAAGTTCACGAACTCCGCTTCCGCCTGCACTGCGGCCGGAGAGGTCGCCTCAACGAAAATGTCCAAATGCCGTGGCACTCTCTCTCTTGACAATTGGACGCTGGGGACGTACGTGTTCGTTCCCGGCCTCACGATGTAGGAATCGCCGGACTTGGCGTAGAACGAGTCGATGAGAATCAGGAAATTCGGGTCATTTTGAACTTTATTATCCAACACGTACAGAGGTAAAGAGCGGACTTGATGTTCTAGTATCAAAGCTTTGCCTTCCTCACTGCCCATGTCGATGATTTTGATGACGGCATTCGGGTGAAGATTTTTCAGGGTATCGAACAGCGTAGGAGAACAGACCGGGCATGAATTATCCGCCACGACGCGGATGTCGAAGGGTGGGGCCGCGGGATGGCCGGCGTTATCGCCGCACGTGTCGGAGGCGGGGCCTCCGGGCGCCGGCTCGGGCGGCATGGCTTCCGCTTTTTTGCAGCCCTTCGGCAAGGCGATCCCATTTTCCTTCAAAGCCTGGCAGGCGGCCAGGGTCACAGATTTCAAGCCGCGAGGTCCTTTGTACGGCTTGCCATCGATATCAATGGTGGGCGACCGGGTGGTGTTCCGTTTCACGGCGGCTTTTATGTTTTCACGCAAAAGGGCCGCGCCCTCCTCTCCGTTCGCGCAGACGTCGATTTTGTCCGCGTCCAATCCGGCTTGGTGCGCGGCGCCCCGCCAGGCCGCGCTTTTATAATCCTTGTTCCGCTCCAAAATATAGTCCAGATAGAGTTTGGGATAATATTGACGGGCGCAAAGCTGGCGGATGTTTTCATCCACCTCGGGTTGACCGTGGAGCGATTGAAACGCGGCCGCCGGCTTGGCGTTTTGCGTATGGGTGGAAGGGGAGACTTCGGCGGCGATAAAATGGATTTTCAGATCGACACGCCCGGCCAAGGACTTTACGGCGGGAATGATCGCGTTTTCGGCCTGCACCCCGAAAGGGCACAGGCTCATGACGTAGAGATCCATGGTGATGGTTTTGGCTTTGGCCGCCTTAGCGTCGGCTGGAGCCGCCGAGGACATTGCCGCCGCAAACAACGAGACAGCCAAAAGCGACGTCATCTTTCGTCTCATGATGTTTTTTTCCGAAGCGTCATTGCGAATAAATCCTACAAAAAGTCCGAGGGAAAACACAACAGGCCGTCATTCGCTCCTCGTCGGCGACGCTATTTTTCGTTCCCAGATTAAAGGGTCTGCGGAGGGCGCGTAATGATCAAAGAAGAACCGCGACAATCGAGGGAAGAATCCTCTGAGGTGTTCATCGAGGATGATGAATTTCGGACGGATGCGTCCTCCTTCCAGGTCGTCCAATAACGCGGAGCGCTGTTCCTCGGACAGCATCGTCCGAATCTCCTCATGCAGGAAATAATAAAAATAGGCATGGGGACGAAAGACTCCGAACCCTTTCCACCCGTCCATGATGGTATCAGCGGGCGACGTGTGTTCATGGAGATACCGCACACTCCTCAAGGTGATGTCATTCCGCCAGAGAAACGCGTCCGAGACTTGCTTGATGCTGTGGATGGAAAGGGCGGTGAGGAAAACGGCTGCGGCTCCGTTCGGCGAACGCAGAAACAACAGCAGCGCTGCGGCAAACGGAAAGGCCGCCCAGGCGTACATCAAGTGCCTTGGGGCCATGATCGGGATATCGGCCACGTTGATCGCCGCCCAAATGACCGCTCCGGCGACGAGAACGGCCGATGCTTCCGGCAAGGATGCCCTGTCCCGTCGGGCGATGCCGGCGAAGAGCTCCATCAAAATCATCGACGCGAACAGCGCTCCCAGGGGAAGGAAGGTGAGAAAATACTGCCGCTGGGCGACGGGGAGCAGGAACAATCCGGCGAGCAGTCCGATAAAATTGAGAACCAGGATGAAATCCCCCCGCTCGCGGTCTTTGCTCCGGAAAAGACGCGCCGTGAGCCGGAGGCAACCGGCAAGTGCGAGCGTCACAAACACGGGGTTTTGCCCGACGAGCCTTCGGATATGTTCATCGGGCGGAATGTGGGACAGCCAGCCGAAATTCAATAAAAAATTATGGTGGATAAACGATGAGAATGCCCCATGCCAAGCGAAGTAGAGCACCGAAAGAAGCACCGGTCCTGCGGCACCGGCCGTGAAGAGCGCGATATTTCCGAGTTTGCGGCGTAGGGTTCCCACAATCCGGCCGTCGGCAAGATTCCAAAGAGCGGTCAGAAGGAGTCCTGGCGCAGCCATCAATAGTTTCTGAGAAAACATAAGGGCTGCGCCCCACAATATTCCGCTCCAGGCCCAACTTTGGCTCGCCGTGCGTTCGTCCCCCGCCGCCGTGGCTTGGCAGGCTCGTAGGGCGAACCACAAGCAGCCCAGCCAGAAAATGGTGGAAAACAGATCGGGGCGGGTTTCCAGGGATTTTTCCACGACCAACAGCGTGTTCATGAAGAAAGCGGCGGCCACAAGGCCTGTCATACTGTCGCGCCATGAACGACCCAAGGCGTAGACCAGGACTATGATCCCCCCCGTCAAAAGCCACATTAATGTTCTGGAGAAAAAAAGGAACTGGATGACGCTGTCGGGGTTTGAGTCGGCATTGAACGCTTGAATGAACGGGGCAAGGAAGTAGTAGAACCAAGGCGTATGATGTTCGAAAAAATCCCGGTAAGGAACCATGCCCCGCGCAACGCACCAGGCGGCGTGCAGATGCTCAAATTCATCCGGATCGAAATCCCTGACACGGGACAATTTCCACATGAGTCCGTAGGAAAGGGCGATGATGGCCGGAAGGACAAATATCTTTGAGACGGAATCCAACAGGTGTTTGTGCGGGGATGACTTGCTCTGGGCGGGGGAGATCATGGACGGTTGATCAGGTGGTCTGGGCGGGGGAGCCGGTTCACGGCATTATTTCTTCTCACCGTCCGAATGCTCTATGAGCCATCGCCAGTCAACGCTCGACCATTTGAACGGTCCGTAGTGGTTTTCCCAAAGGAAGACCGCGTCTTCTAGGAAGAGGTTGTACCCTTGCGGGGTAAGGATATCGCGAAGCAACGCGGCGTCATGGCGTAAAATCGCCTCCCCCTCGCCCTTTTCGATGCAGGACGTCACTTTTTCATTGGGAACAAAGCAGAGTTGTCCTCGGGTGGGATCCTGCAGATTCCGATTGCGGCAGGACACGTAAGAAAAGAAATCCTCTAAGGGGGCTTTTTGAAAAATGCATGCCTGCCGAAGGCTTTCCGTGTGTTCGTAAGGTCCCAGCCCCTCGGAAACGGCCTTCAGGTCGATGCCCGCGACTTCCCGAATCGAGGCCATTCGGGCCCTCGATCGGGACGAGGCGGGAACCCGCTGGTTTTCAATCGTTTCGGCGTCATCGTGGGAAATAAAATGAATGCTGAACGTCAGGTCCTTGCGCTCGGAGTTTTTTAAATGGTGTAGCAGCTCAGTTTCAACTTTGTGCGCGGCTGGCGACAATGCTTGCACAAATAAATCAAGGTGGCGCGGTATCCTGGGCCTTTTGAGTTGCACCTCGGCGCTGTAGGTGTTCGGGCCAGGAACGATGATGTAGTCTTCGACCGACTTTTTGTAAGCAGATTTTATAAGTGCGCTGAAATTGGGGTCCGCTTCAACTTCTTTGTCCAAAAGATAGAAGGGGAGAATTGTGGCGTTGTGTGTTTGAATGATGCTTTGCCCCAAGTTTGAATTCCTGTCAACAAAATGAATATGCGCGTTGGGGTGCTGTTTTTTGAGCGAATCCTGGAGCGTTTCAGTGCAGACAGCGCACGCATCGTCCTTTACAATGTGAATGTCGAAGGGCGGTTGGGTAGGAACGTTTTCCATGCAGGTATGTATATCGACCGGTTTTCCCGGTAAAGTGACCAATTTGGAACAGACGGAGGGAAGGGGGTTTGTCCTCTGGGGAAAAGCGTCGCAGATGGCCGCGGTCAAGGAGCGCGTATCGCGATTGCCTTTGTACACGACGCCGTTGATGTCGATAGTCGGGGCCTTGTATGCCCTGCGCAGAATGTGAGCTTTCGTGTCCTCAAAAAAAAGTCGGACGCCTTCGTGGCTCGTTAGGCAGGATTCTATCGATTTCAGGGGAATCCCGACTTTTCTTGCGACTGTTTGCCAGTCGGGGCTGCGGTAATCTTTGTTGCGTTCCCAAATATAGTCCAAAAATTTATCCGGATAATCGTTTCTGATGCAGACCCGGCGGAAATTCTCTTCGGCTTCGGCCGGGCCATGCAAAGAACGAAATGCGGTCACTTCCCCCTTGTTGTTGACGGTACCACTGGAGATGAAATGGATATTGAGTCCTGCAAAACCCTCCAGCGATCTCACGACCGAAATGAGCGTGCTCTCGGTGTCAACGCTGTAGGGGCAATGGCTCATGGAATATAGGTTGACGGTGACTTTGGCGGAAGGTTTTTCTTCAGCAGGGGCGGCGTGGGCGGTTCCGTACAGAATGACCGAAATTATAAAAAAAAGGACAAAAAACTTAAGGGTTTGTTTCATGTTTTGCGTTCTCCAACGACCTGCGCATGCGCGATATCCGCCACGGACCACCCGGAAGCGCAAGCAAACTTGGATTCATTAAGGGGTTTATATCTTTTTTACGAGGTGGAAGCAAAAAAACCAGGCGGGAAATTCCGATTGGAAACAGCCCAATTCAAGGGGCGTAAGTCGCGTAATAGCCGGCTGGGCCGGGTGTCGAATCCTCATAGGCGACTTTCAACTCACCGGTATTTGAACCATCTGACCTCAATCCGAGGTTGCCGGCGATTTCAAGCATGTACCCCGGGCTCGTGGTGCCGATCCCCACTTGCCCGACGCCGTTGGGCATGATGGCGAAATCCTGTCCGGAAACCGTGGTGATGTCGGTGGTCGCCCCGCTGAAGGTCAGAGTGTTCGTCATGCGCGTGGTGCCCGTCACATCCAAATTAAAAGTCGGGTTCGACAAGCCGATACCGAGGCGTCCGGTGTCCCAGACGAAAACGGAATCGGACGATATGTTCGAAGCGTCCGACCAGAAAGCCACGCGGTTCGCCGCGCCGGTCCCGCCCACCGTTCCGCCGCCGGGAAGCGCCGTCTGGCTCAACAACCCGTTATTGTCGACGGTAACCATCCTGTTTCCACTGCCACCCAGTCCGGTAATTATGGTGTCGCCGACGACGTGAAGCTCCTGGGTGGGTAGAGTGGTGCCGATGCCCAGTTTTCCGGTTGTTCCCCACATGCCTGAACCCGAAAAAGTGACGCTGGATCCGGAAAAGGAATAAGACCCGGCCGTGAAGGTCCCCGCCGCCAATTTAGATACGGTGATGTTGGCTCCGCTGGCGACTTCGGTGTTTGTAATCGCGTCCGCCGCCACGGAAAGAGCGTAAGGCGACGCCACCAGTCTCTGCCTTGGAAGAAGAGCCGTGCCAGGGTTACCCACGGTCACCTGTAGATAAGCGGACGAGGCTCCTTGCCCCTGAATGACAGTACGCAGGTTGCCGCTGAGCGTGGAGCCGGTACCTATTAAAACGTTAAAGATGCCGTTGTTGACAGGAACCAAATTGGTGGATCGGCGGTCATCGGAGAAGAGGGCCGCGCCGCCACTGGGGTTGGCATAGATTTCAAATAACATCTGGTAGGTACCGGTGAGGGGATTTCCAGCATTATCTGCCAGTTTCCCCTGATAATTGATGGCGCTGGGAGAGTCAGCGAACAGAACTGACGGATAAATCAATGAGAAAGTGAAAATTACCGCGAGGAGTAATCTCCAGGACTGTTCATTAAACTGGCGGTTTGTATTCATGAGATCTCTCCCAGGTATTACCTTTTCCACGTCTTTATCTATGCAACATATAGACCAAAACGCTGGTGTTACGAAAATTGATTCAGGAATTAATAAGTTTTAGTCAATTTTGGCGATAATTCAACCCCTACAAAATTTTATGTCGATCCCGCCCAAATGGCTAAATGGGTTCCGCCGGCAAGTAATCCCGCTTCTTAAGAATCCGAATGAGATCAAGTACTTCCTTTTTGACTTCGCGCAAGGTCCCAACCGCGGCGCCGGAATCGGCCAGCTCAAGGTTGCGTTGCACCGGTCCACGCTTATCCACATGACGGAGATGTTTTTTTGCCCCTTCGACAGTGAATCCCCGGTCGTAGAGCAGTTCCTTGATGCGAAGGATCGTTTCAACGTCGCGGCGCGTGAATTTCCGTTGGCCTGAGTTGCGCCTGGCGGGTTTGAGCGCCCCTATGCGGGATTCCCAATAGCGAAGGACGTAGGGCGGGACGCCGGCGATCCGGCCGACTTCTCCGATGGAAAAGTATTCTTTTTCGGCGAGGAGGGATAGATCCATTTCCGGTCTATTCAATCATTTGGGATGGTACTAAGTCAAAACCCATATTAAAGCGTCAGGTCCTTGGACATCCGGTATTTCACCCTGCGACGGGGAGGGATCATCACAGCTTGGCCGGTGCGCGGGTTGCGGGCGGGCTTCCCCTTCCGCATCACCACATGGAAACTGCCGAAGCCTTGGACCACCACTTTGTCTCCGTCCTGAAGAGCCTTGCGCATGCTTTCAAAAACGCGGTCCACCGCGGCCTTGGCTTCGGTTTGCGTGCTGACCACTTTCGAAACGTTCGTGACGATATCGGCTTTGTTCATAACAAGTTCCTTTCAAGGATGAGTGAATAGATGCTCGACATGGACCATCTCGGCGTGGACCGGGCGCAGCATGAGGTCATGCAGCGAATCCTTGGCCGATTTTCCTTCGTACAAACAACGATAGATTTCGTTCACGATGGGCAATTCCTGCTTCAGTTTTTTGGCCAGGTCGTAAACGCTCTTGGTCGTTCGAACGCCTTCGGCGACCATGGTCATCTCCGCGAGCGCTTCCTTCAGGGTCCTGCCCTGGCCGATCTTTTCCCCCAGAAGGCGGTTACGGGAATGGCGCGAACTGCAGGTGACGATCAAATCCCCCATGCCGGAGAGCCCGAAGAACGTCAATGCCTGGGCGCCCGAAGCCAGGCCCACGCGCGTCATTTCGTTCAGCGCGCGCGTCATGAGCGCGGCCTTGGTGTTGTCGCCCAACCCCAGGCCGTCGCAGGCGCCGGTGGCGATGGCGTAGATGTTCTTCAGCGCGCCGGCCAGCTCGACGCCGACGAAATCCTTGGTCGTGTACACGCGGAAGTGGTCCGTGTTGAAGAGTTCCTGGACTTTTTCCCCCAGGTCGCCGGGGCCCGATGACACGACGGCCGTCGGCGTGTGTACCGCGACTTCTTCGGCGTGGGAAGGGCCCGACAGAATGGCGACCCGGCCTTTGGTTTCCGGCAGCTCGTCTTCGACCACTTCGCTCATCCTTTTTAAAGTCTCGTTCTCGATTCCCTTGGTGACGCTGACGACCCAGGCGTTTTTGGGGAAGGCTTTCTTTTCACGAACGGCTTTCCACGTTCCCCGGACGAATTCCGACGGCGTGGCGCTGACCACCACCTGCGCGCCGGCGAGCGCTTCCGCCAGGTCGCTGGTCACCAGCACGGATTCGTGAAGCTTCAATTGAGGCATCACGGCCAATGTCCGGGTCTTTTTCAGCGCATCCATAGCTTTTGGAATAAATTCCCAGGCGGACACTTGGTGTCCGTTCCGGGCCAAATGATCGGCCAAAGTGGCGCCCCAGGTTCCCGCTCCCAATACGGCGATTCGTTGTTTCACGCACAGTCCTCCTTATTGGAACAAATCTGGAATTTCAAGAAGCCGGCGGTTCCGGCGGCCGCGCCATGAAGGAAATTTCTTCCCCGCGCCAAAGCCGCTTGATGTTCGGAATATGCCGGATGACGATCAACAAACCCAAGCCCAAAGCCAAAATGGAACGGTCCGAGGGGGCGTTCGTCAATAACGCCACGGGACCTAAGACCACGGCGCCGGCCAGGGAGCCGATGGAGATATGTTTCGAGATGGCCACGCCGAGGCCGAAGGCCGCGAACGCCGCGGCAGTCGGCAGCGGCAAAAGCGCCCAAAAGACCCCGGCCGACGTGGCGACCCCTTTCCCGCCGTTGAAATTCAGGAACACGGACCAAGTGTGGCCGACCACCGCCATCAATCCGCAAAGCAGCGGAACCGTATCGCCTTGGGTGAAGTGAAGGGCCAAGAATACGGGCGCCCACCCCTTGACCATGTCGATGACCAGCGTGACGATCCCGGCGGTTTTGCCCACGCTGCGGAAGACGTTCGTGGCGCCGGGGTTTCCGGAACCGACGCGCCGGATGTCCACGCCCTTGAGCGCTTTCCCCATCATGTATCCGGTGGGGATCGAGCCCAGAACGTAGGAGAACAGGATCAGAAAAATCATCAACGCCATGCTGAACCCATTGTACTTTTTTTCATTTTCTCTGGAAGCGAAACTTGATGGGCGTCCCGATCACGCCGTAGCGTTCGCGGAAACGGTTTTCCAGATGGCGGTGATAGGAAAAGTGCACGTCCTGGTCGAGCATGTTGCCGCGCACCGCGATGACGGGCGGCGCGCCCGCGATCTGCTGGGCGGTCTTGAACATCAGTTTGCGTCCGTGGTATGAGTAGGGACGTTCCTGGATTTCCGACCAGAAGAAGGCCTCCAGCTCCGCGTTGTCGAAGGCGCGGTGGAACTGGGTGTGCGCGTTCCAAATAAGCTGAAGCAGGTCCGGCACGTGCAACCCCGTCTTCGCGGAAATGAAAACCTGCGGCGCCCAGCTCAGGAACGGCATGTCCGCGGATTGGTGTTCTTTATACCACTGCATGAATTTTGATTTGTCGTCGACCAGGTCCCATTTGTTGACGCCGACGATGCAGGCGCGGTTCTTGTTCTCGATCAGCCGCGCGACGGCGACGTCGCCCTCGGTCATGCCTTCTTTCGCGTCCAGGATCAGCAGCCCCACGTTGCTGCGCTCCAGCGCCTTCTCGGCCATGATCCGCGTGAGCCCTTCCAGCCCTTCAGAGGCATTGGACTTATTGGCCCGGAGCCCCGCGGTGTCCGTGAACAGGAAACGCTTCCCTTCCCATTCGACGAGCGTGTCGATGGTGTCGCGCGTGGTGCCTGGAATGTCCGAGACGATGGCGCGGTCCTCGCCGAGGATATGGTTGAGGAGAGAGGACTTCCCCACATTGGGCCGGCCGATGATGGCGACGCGGGCCTCATGGGCGGGCAGCGCGTCTTCCGCGGGGGCGTCCTGCGGCTGGAGAAGTTCTTCCAAATGGTCTAGCAGCTTGTTGACGCTGCGCCCGTGGGAGGCGGAAACGCCCCAGACGTCGTCGAACCCCAATTGATGGAACTCGGCGATGGCGTCCTCGCTTTTGGCGTCGTCGATCTTGTTGGCCACGATCACCACCCGGTCGGCCAGACCGCGCAGCCAGCGGCTGATCTCGCGGTCCGCGGCCATCAAGCCCTGCTGGCCATCCACGATCCAGAGCACGGCGTCCGCGGATTTCACCCAGCGTTCCACCTGGGAGCGCACGGAGCTCATGATCTGGTCGTTCCCGGGCGCGTACCCGCCGGTGTCGATCATCCGGAAGGAATGCTTCCCCCAATGGCAATATCCTTCAATCCAGTCCCGCGTGGTTCCCGGGACTTCGGACATGAGGGCGCGCCGGCTTTGCGTGAGCCGGTTGAAGAGCGTGGATTTTCCCACGTTCGGGCGGCCCACGATGACGACGGAAGGTACGGCGGAAGGTTTTGTTCCGGCCTTGGTTTTTTTCATCCGATTTCACCCAGGCGTTTGACGCCGACCCATATATAGTCGAGCGTCGACAGGATGGTGACGGTCACCATCACCCAAATGAATTTGTCGTGCCAGGGAAAAAGCGTGTCGGAGAGCAGCGCGATCACCGTGGCGATCTGGAGGAACGTGGTGATCTTCCCCAGCCAGCGGGGCGCGGGTTTGGAATCCCGCGTCAGGAGGAAGATGACGTTCCATCCGAGCAGGATGAAGAGGTCCCGGGAAAATGTAATGACGAAAACCCACATCGGAACGATATTCAGATGGGCCATGGTCAGGAACATGGCGATGAGGAGCAGTTTGTCGGCGAGAGGATCGAGGTAGCTGCCCAGGAGTGTCTTTTCCCCGCGCAACCGGGCCGCGACGCCGTCCAGCACGTCCGTGGCCGCGCAGAAAATGAACACGACCAGGGGCCAGACCAGTGCGCCCTGCAGAAGGCCGATGACGATGATCGGAATTAAAACGATGCGTAGGACGGTGATGCGGTTTGCCAATGTCATAAGTCGGGCGATCCCCCCAGAATTTTTTGGACTTTCCCCCAATTTTTCGGGTCGATGCGGACGCGGTAACGAGTCCCCCGCGCCAAAGCTTTTTGTGAGATGATCCGTCCCGCCCCAAAGAGGAGCGGCAAAAGATCGCGACGGCGGTGCGGCAAAACGAATTCCTTTTCCATCAGAGTCTTATCGAGCCGCGACTCCACTTCCTCCAAAAGGTCGTTGAGTCCCAGCCCGGTCCTGGCGGACACCGTCAGGCGTCCCTGGCCGCGGAGCCAAAGCTTTTGGTCCTCGGTCAGCCGGTCCGCCTTATTGAAAACGTCGATCCGCGGCACGCCGTCGGCTTGCAGTTCTTTCAGGACGTCGCGGACGACGCCGGCCTGCGCGTCCCAGTCCGTCTCCGCCGCGTCGATGACATGGACCAGCAGGTCCGCGTCGGAGGCTTCTTCCAGCGTGGCGTGGAACGCGGCCACGAGATGGTGCGGCAGCTTTTGGATGAACCCGACCGTGTCCACGAAAAGGGCGATGCGCCCGCCCGGCAGCTTCACGCGACGGGTGGTCGGGTCCAGCGTGGCGAAAAGTTTGTCGTCGGCGTAGACCTGGTTCACGCGATGGGCCTTCGTCAGCGCGTTGAGCAAGGTGGACTTGCCGACGTTGGTGTAACCCACCAGGGCCACGGTCGGCAGCGGCACACGCTCGCGGTTCTCGCGGCGCAGGTCGCGGTGTCCCCGCAGCCGGTCGATTTCCTTCTTGATGCGTGTGATGCGCTCGCGTATGTGGCGCTGGTCCACTTCCAGCTTCCGTTCGCCGGGACCGCGGGTGCCGATGCCGCCGGTCTGCTGCTCAAAGCGTCCGAATTTTTCCGTCACTCGCGGCAGGAGATAATTCAGCTGCGCCAACTCAACCTGCAGCTTGCCTTCCCGCGTCCGGGCGCGCCGGGCGAAGATGTCCAGGATCAGCCGCGTGCGGTCGATGACCTTGGCCGGAATGATTTCCTGCAGGTTTTTTTGTTGGGCGGGCGTGAGGTCGTGGTCGACGACCACCAAATCCAACGCTTCCCGCCGGACCAACTCGCCGATCTCCTGGGCTTTCCCGCGCCCGACCAATGTGGCGGGGTCGCGGGTCGGACGTTTCTGCAAAACGGTTTCCCGGGTTTGTCCGCCGGCAGTTTCCAAAAGACGTTTAAGTTCTTCCAGAGACTCGTTAGTGTGGTTTGATTTGCCTGAAGAAAGCGTCAGACCCACGACAACGGCTTGTTCCATGGGCGTTATGATATCAAATCGGCGATGCGGAGAGTGTCAATCGTTGGCCCCGGAAATAGAGACGCCGCCAAGGGGGACGGAATGGCGGCGCCTCGAAGGGGACGGGGAGTGAAATTACGCGGCGGTAGCGAAGGCCCTCATTTGGATGGCGAAGTTCGTCGTGTCGCGGAGCGGCGCGGTCAGCGCCATTCCTTCCATGATCGACAGGATGACCTCGATGGCGTTGGCCACGGCTTCAGGCAGGTCCGTCGTGTCCCAGGGCGTGCCCGCGTTGACGGTTTCAAGGATGCGCAGGCGTTGGACCGTATCGAGCGGAACACCGGCGTCATTGAGCAGATCCAGCAAGCGGACGGATTCGATCGTCACGGGGACCACGCGCGGATCGCGGAGCGGAGACAAGTCCAGTTCCGGATGGGACGCCGCCACCTGGGCGAGGGAATTTCCTCCCGTGGCGAGGATGACCCGAAGGTCGTCCCCGTTCGCCGCCAGTATCGCGGAGAGGTTCTTCAGGACGTCCGCGTCGGGCTCGTGTAGATTTACGATCAGGACGGTCCCCGATTCGAAAGGCGCCGCGGGGTCGAAGGATCGGAACTTCTCCGCCGCGCGGATGAGGCCGGCGGTCCGGGCGGGATTGGCGGGGCCGCGCGTCCCCACTTTCACCAGCGCGGCCGCCATTTCGATTCTTTCGGCCCGATCCGACTCAGCCGTGTTCCGCGCGGGCAGCGCTCCGCCGAAGGCGGCGAGGATGAATTCCCCCGCCGCGGTGCGGAACCGGACGCCGTCGTCGGCGAGCGCGTAGGCGCGCTTGAAGCGTTCGCCGAAGAGCGCCTCGGGCGCGTCGGAACCGGACAACACTCGCGACCGCAGGGAATCCTTGTCGAAGGCGTCGTAGCGGCGTGAGAATTGCAGCAGGCTTCCCAGCCGTTCGCCGGACAGCGCTTTCAGGATTTGGAGTTGGACCGACTGCCGGGGCGAATTGAATTCCTTGTTCAAGGCTGTTTCAAAGCTCGCCTCGGGCGCCGCGGCAAGCGCCGCAAAGTTGGCGTTGATGTGCGGCAGCGACAGCGCGATCAGGAGCGCCGCGGGCGCGATGATCGGAAGCATCGCCGGATTCAGGACCGCCACCATCGACGTCAAGGCGACGGCTTGAATCAGAGAAAGCCTCGTCCGCGTCGCGATGAGCTTCACGCGTTCGGATGTCTCAGCCCCGTGCAACCTTGACCAGAGCCCGATGAAGAAATACGCCGCGGGATAGACCGCGATGAGGACGAGCGGCGACGCGAAGGCCGGCAGCGCGGTCGACAGCGCCGTGAACGCGTTCAAGGTCAGCGCCATCAATCCGGCCGCGGGCAGTAGGTTCTCAAACAGCGTCGGCAGAAAGACGTGGCCAAAGGACCGACTGACCGCGGCCGCGGCGTTGTAAAACGGTCGGAACAACGGCCATTCTCCGCCGTCCATGGGCGCGGGCGTCCCCACGGCTTCTTCAGGCTGCGTGGCGATATCCGAAAGATTGGCCGGAGAACCGACCGTGACGGCTTCCGCTTCGGCGTCGGGGATCGCGTAGCGGGGGTCCAGGACGGCGGCGTTTTCCCGGAGCGAATACCGAAGCGCGGCTTTTTCTCCCCGAATGTTTTCCCGCGGGTTCCAATCGAGCCGGAATCGGGTCGCGCCCTCCGGCGGCTTCATGACGAAGCCTTGCTTCCGGTGGATGAACTCGTTGACCGACATCGGCGCGCCGTCTTTTTCTTGCAGGATCGCCGCATCGTTCAAGATGCGGAGAAACGTTTCCAACTGCTCCGGGGAAACGATCCAGGTTTGATCGGCGGGTTTACGGAGTTCCACATCGATGATTTCCAGGAGCCGGTCGTTGCCGATCGTGTCCTTGAACCAGTCGATTCCCATGGCCTTGGCCAGGTCGACGAGCCGGCGATGCCATTCGTCATAAAGGATTTTATGAAGGTTAGCCGGGGTCAGGTCATTGTCTGACAATGCGAGTCCCAGCGCGGCGGTTTTTTCCGTCAGCTTGATGAATTCTATCCAGGCGGTTTGGAAGGATTCCATGAGCCCTTCCTTGATCAGCACGGCTTCGACGAACGGAGTGATGATGTCGTCCCCGGAAAATTCCGTCGGCAAGTCCGGAAACTCTTCTTGCATGCGCGGGAGGATGACGTCCGGCCTGCGCATGAGCGTTTGGACGAATATATCAATAGCGGCCGCGCGTAGCCGTTCGTCATCCAGCGTGATGCCGAATTCGCCCAAGATAAGGTCCATGATCTCCGGATGGGCCATGAGCTCCTTCGCCAGGTCGGGCTCGATGTGTTCGTGATAGCCGTTGAGACTGAAGACGGGTGTCCCGCTGCTCATTTCGCGGAGGTCTCTGTAAACGGCGGCGAGAGCGTCCAGCGGTACCCCGCCGTTCAACAGGAAGCTTTCGATATGGGACGACCAGTCCACGGGCACCGGTTCGATTTCGACAGAGGCTTCCAAAAGGCGCCTCAGGCCTTCATTGGAGAAAAACGCGTAATCCGTCGGACGTACGTCGAGCCCTTCCGCCAGCGAGAGAAGCTCCATCCGGTCGATCACGTATTGCCGCAGGGCCGCTTCGTCGGATTGGATGGGCTCGATGTCGCCGGCCGGCGCGTGCAGGTCGAGCATGGCCTCGCGGATGAGGTCGTTCGCTGATTTCTTCGCCAGGCCGGGTTGCGGTTCGGCGAGCAGCCGTTCCCGTTCCGCGACCCTTTCCTGCAATGCCGTCAAGGAAAGGGCTTCCTCAATCGGCATGTTCAACGCTTCGGTCCGCGCTAGGAGGCCGCGGCGGTTTTGGACATATTCGGCAAGCAGCGCGGCGTAGGCCGTTTGATAACCGCCGCCCGTCCGGACCGTTTCCATCGCCGATCTGTGCAGCGCGTCGATGTCTTCGTCCGGCGCGCCCAGGTCGATCGCTTCGGCCATGAGTTCGTTGAGCGCGGGCTGGATTATGGAATCGTCGGCGGGAACAACGATCGCGGGTGCGTCTGTCTTGCCCCCCGCGGCGGAGAGTGGGAGCGATACGTAATCCTCGGCCGACAAAAGGATGGCGGGAACCGGGTCAGCCGTGGTGGCGATGCGCGTGCCGCTTTGTGTCCGGGAGAAATCCCATTTTCCGACATAAATGTCGATGCGGCCGCGCGTGATTATTTTTAACAGCCAAAAAATCGGGCCGCCCAAAAAATGGACGAAGATGGGAAGGATGTTGATGAAGCGGGCCGTGCTTTCAGCGGTGGCATGGAACGTCACATAGAAAGCCAATAGTCGTTCGAAAGCGCCGAACCCCTCTTCCGCGAGCAATTGAAGGTCCTCTGACCAAATGTCTGGAGAGCCGAGCGCAGGATCGGGCGGCAATGTTTTTCCCGCCGTTTGTCCCAGCTGGACGAAATGGTTGAACTTCGGCGCCACTCCCGGGTTCTTTCCGATCCCCATGACATAGGCCCCTGTGCCAAGATTTTGAACGCCCTGTGCTTGCTTGGACGTCATGGCCGCCCCGGCCTGGGCCCTGGATATGGAATTCACCCGCCCGTCGGGAAGACCGTGTAGGATAAGAGTCCCGCGGACCACGCGGTGTCCGTACTCGTGCAGGGACTGGGACTTGTGGTTATCGGCCGCGTGGATACCCGCAAAGGTCGCCACGCCGTATGACAGCGAGAAGAGCTTGCTTAAATAGGCCTCCGCGAGCTTGTTGATGGCGTACGTGTCCTTGATCACGATGCTCCTCGGACCGAGCCGGTCCGTTATGGGACGTCGTTGAATGGCCCGCACAAGCAAAAAGAAAGACAAAGGTGCCAGGAAGTAGTAATAGGCTGTTTGCAGGATCAGGATGACGAAGCCCATCAAAGGCAAGTGCGACAGAGGACCCATAAGCAGCGTCACGGGCGTCATTCCCAATCCCAGGGTGATGAATATGTTCGCCAGCGATAAAAGCGAGACGATGGTGGCCTCGGTCACGAATTGGGAAATACGCCGGCCCGTCGCCACCAATTCCGTGTGCTCTTGGGTTTTAAGTTCCCCGCCGTTTTTCGTAACGCCGATGATGGATTCGGAACGCTCGATGAACCCGTCGCTCATCAAGCGAAGTTTATCGATCTCGTCCATGCTAAGCCTCAGGCCGAAGGGGTGTTCTTCGGATTTGGGAAACGCCTTGCGTAGGGTTTCCGCGGTGTGGATCAGGATTTGGTTCATGGTGGCGAAGGTCGCCGCCGACGTGACGGTCGACGGTTCGGCCACGCGCCAGCCGCTCAGGTTCGTGAAGATGCGTTTCTTGAAAGGGGCGTTCGCGCGCAGGCTTTGTCCCGTGGCCGCACCCATGAGAGTTTCCAGTTGGCCGGTCAACACGAACACATCGCCGCACTTGCCGGCGTCGTGCAGCTCCTGCAGGAATTTAATGGAATCCAACGTGTTGAAGGTCTGGCCGGATTGGCTGACGCCCAGGACGACCGTCTCCGGGCCGATGGCGAAATTCTGCGGGGACGCCGCGAACGCCGCCGAATCCTCCACGACTATGTTGAGAAACGGGAATGTCTGTTTCAACATCCTTTCGAAATCGCTGCTGAGGTAGAGGCTGTTCTCCTGCCCGATGATCAACAGGTCTATGGCCTCGCCGTTTCTTTCCCGCCCGTACTTTTCCGCCTTTTGAAGGATGATGCGCGCGAAATCGTCCGCGGTTTGACGGTTGAAGGAATCCTTGTTCTTCCAATCCCGCTTGATCTTCTCCAAGACCAACGGGATGTCGTTCATTTCTTCCTTCACGCGGTCCTCCGGCGTCGTGTAGGTAAAATCGCTGATGTAGGGGTTATCGCGCGTATCGATCCAGCGTTCCTCCGGGCTTAATCGCTCTTCCGTGAGGTCGTAAACCGTTGTTTCGAGCCTTTTCTGGTCATAGACCGTCACCCGGTTCGGCGCTTCGTCTTCCGACACTTCAAGGAGCGCCAATTCGTCGTCGCGTAGATCGTACCGGTACGGAATTTCGGAAATCCCGCCGAGCGAGGAGGCCGCGGCTTTGATGGCCGTGGGTTCGGAAGCGTACATCATCAGGCCCGCTTTCGGCGAAGCGCCGATGGACAGGGGTTGTTTGTAGCAGTTCATCACGATTTGTCCAGGCGCCAGGGACGATGTGGTGATCAGGCCGAAGGAGCCGACCGCCCTTGACATGAACATCTTGGACGCCTGGAAAAGATCGTTGCGGAAAAAATAATCCACCGCTCCGTACACGAAGGCTTTTCTCTGAGCGTCCGTCCAGTTGAGAGTTTGAGGTTCTATCGCCGCCAAGATGTCGTTTGACAAACGCTCCACGTCGTCCGGACGCGAACGCGGGATATCGCTCAGGGACGTCGCCCCATCGATCGACACCCCGGTCATCCGCCCGGTCAGTTCTTCCTCGAAAATCGCCGAGAGGTCTTTTAAGAATTTCGGGTCGGGAATGTCTTCCAGGGACGTCGCCCTATGGAGAACGTAGGCCAACCGCAGGGAAGCTTCCGCCTGGCCTTGGGTCAAAAGCAGGTCCATCATCCCCGCGATCTTCGGCGAATCGCCGAGGGCTTCGTTCGTCACGCCGAGGATGCGCGTCAAAAAACCCACCAGGCTGTTTTTGGGCGGATTTTTCATAGCTTGGCGTATTTGCTTTTTTGTCTTATGCGGGCCGCCCCTGGGATCGTTGTTCTCCTCGCGTCCCCACGGAAAATCCCAATAATCAAAATCACCGTTATGGGTGATCAGGTTGTCAATGTTCTTCTTTTCCTTAACCAAGCGTCCGCCGCTGAGAACCCACACCGGGGCCGCGTGCGGCTGGGTCCAGCGGTGCCAATGCGTTTCGATGACGGCGGGCGCGCTGCTGGTGCCGTAGCGGTAATGGGCGATCAGGTGGAAGAACTTCTCGAAGGGTTTGGACGTTCTCCGCGCGCTCTTTACGTCGCTTTTGAATTTATCGATCAGGCTGGCCGTCAGATTGTCGCGTTTGCGGTTGACGATCTTCCGCGCGATGAACACGCTGCCGCTCTTATGCCGCGTCAGAAGCGCCGTCCCGCCGGCTTGCTGTCCGCGCACGTCCGTTTGGCCTCCCATGGCGAGCCACATGGATTCGAAGCGCATGGGAAACAGCCCCTCGTCCGAAGCGATGCGTTTCGCCAGGATGCCGAAGTTCCCGCAGTTGAACTGAAAGGCCACGCCGGCGAACAACGCCGCGAGATCGCTGAGGGACAGGACCAGCAGCGCGATGTTGACAGTTTTGAGCACTTCAACCGCAATGCTGAAGGTCGGCCCGAGCCATGCCCCGACCGCCGGGGCGAGCACGAAAGCGAACAGAAATGTCATGACCGGCCCCATGAGGGCCGTCACGCGTACGGAGTTTTTATTCGTCAACGGGTTCTGCATGGACGGCGGTTTTCCGGCAAGGATGTTTTGAATGCGGAACCCGCCGATATAGGAAGACATGGATTTTTTCACGGATGAGAGGAAGGGGACGGATGTGTCAAAGAAAGCCATGGTGAGCGCGTGGCCGAGGCCGTGGCCCGCCACGGAAAGATAAAGGATCGGCCGGACCAGGAGGATGGCCAGCGCCGCGGGCGGGGCGAGGATGCCTCCCGCCGATGCGATCAGCAGGAGCGGCAGCGAAATGATTTCCCATTTAAAATCGGCAACAAGGCGCGACAATATGCCGGGACGCGAAGCGTCCGACACCGGATGCGTTTCGCCCCGGTTGAACGACAGTCCGGAGAATCCGCCCGAGGTCCCGCCCGCCACAAGCACGATGTCGTTCTCTCCGTTCGACATCACCGCGTTCAAAACGATGGTGAGCCGCGAGAACAGGCCCGAAAAATTCATCAGCAGGAAATGCTCCGCGGCGTTCCTCACCTCGTCGAGTATTTGACCGGTCCTCACGAGCGCGGTCCCGACTGTCACGCTGGTCCCGTCGGAGAACTTCAGGTTGAAGCCGGCGAAGGGGCCCTTCAGCTCGAATTGCGACACGACGGCGTTCTTTTCCCGGGCCAGCTCCGCCACTTGCCGCGAATCGCCCTGGGCGGCGACGTAGGCGGTGGCGGCGACCGCGGCCGCATGCTCGGCCTTTGTGGAAAGCGCGCTGAACTCTCCGGTCCGCGTGGCCACGCAGGCCGCGCCGGGCGTGTTCAAGTCCAGTTTCTCCCCCAGCAGCAACTTCTCCAGCGGCGTGCGGTTCATGGCGAAGGCGTCCAGGTATTTGGAACCGTTCTTCGCGTTGACGATTTCCATCCTGGGCGTGAACGTGAGGGTGGACAGCCCCTTCGACGCGAATATCTTCTCGAGGGATTCCGTGTGGAACCCGCCCGCCACAAGAACGGCCACTTGGCTGTCATTCCGGCGAAAGCCGGAATACAGAAGTGATTCATTGACTGGACCCCGGTTTTCGCCGGGGTGACGAATAGAAGGAGTTCCAGACATCTTTTTCAGCAGGTTTTCCACAAGCACATTGTTCCGTTCTTCCGCCGCGGAGTAGAAATTCTCAAAGGCCGGCAGAAGGTCCCCCAACGCCGCGTGCGCCGGCCGGTGAACGCCCACCTTCGCCGACAACTCCGCCGCGCGCTCCGGAAGCGACGCGATCTCGGTCTTCCGCCGGGAATAAACTTTCCATTCCGCGGGCCCGAACTCCTGGCGCATCAATCGGTCCAGCAGCCTCAGGTCGTCTCCCATCCGGATCAATTCTTTTTGTTCTGCGGTTGACGACAGGCTCTCGGCGACCGCGTTCCTGAAACGGTCCACTTGGTCGAAGAGCTTATACCGGTCGATGGATTCGGCCAGCAGCCCGTAGCGGATGTAGGCGTCCAGGGACGGGTACCGTCCGAGAGACAGATCGTTGTCTTCGGCCAGGCGCCGCAGGGATTCGTAATAAGTTTTGTAATTCATTTTCCCGGCGCGGAAATCCAGGCTCAGGCGCAGCAGGCCGTCGAGATCGCGGTCGGACACGCGGCCGGAGAGTTCTTCGATGAAGGCGAGCCGTTCCGTTCCCACGCGCGCGAAGTCCAGGGATTTCTCCATCGCCAGGGCGCGCGAAAGTTTCTCCACTTCGCCGAAAGACGCCAGAGAGACGTTTTTTCCCGCGCCGGACACACCGTCCGACAAACCGGTGTCATGGCTAGCGCCAACGAGAAAATTAATATAGGCGAGCAGATCCTCTTCCCCTTTATGGTAGGCCGAAAGGTGTTGGTCGAGGGCCCAGAGCTTCAACGAGAACACCCGTTCCTTCAGGGGTTTGAGGGATTCTTCCAGGGAGCGGATCCTTTCGCCCAAGGCGGATTTCACCGGCAGACTGTCGCGGTAGGCCTGCACATTGCGTGCGTAGAGCGACGGCTCTTCCACGCCCCAAAGAATTGGTTCTTTAGTCTCGGTCCCGTCCGACAGACCGGGATCACGCCTCCCATCCGACAAACTGGGACCACGGCTGTCGCCGACGGTAGCGGCGAGAATCGCGAAGTGTTCCGTGCCCAGGATCAGGCCCTGTTCCAACAAAAAGTTCGCGACGGCTTCCTGCCGCGTCGCATCGGACGGGTCGCGGATGGGCGATAAATCAAAGCGACCCGCGGACCCTTCCACGCCGACCGTGAACGGTTTTGGGGCGGCGTGGGCTATGTGGGACAGCATGCGGGAGATGTTGAGCTGGGCCGAATGGATGTCGTGGGCGTCCTGGATCAGGATGACCAGCGGTTTTTGGGAGCCGGGCAAAATGTTGACCGAGCGGATGTCGCCGTAGGCCGACGGGAGCGGCGGCAGCCAGGCGGGCCAGAGCGACGGCGTTTTGGGCGCGGCGGCGGACGCCAGGCCTTGAACGGGACTGAACTCGACGGGCATGGGCAAAGCGCGTCCGATCTGTTCCGGCACGGGCAGCGGCAGCTGCGCGAAGATTTTCCCGCCCGGACGGGACACGGTTTCCTCGCCGGCATGCTGCCTGGCGGCCGCGGCCAATTTCCTGTCCTGCCAGAAGTTGGCTTCAACGACCGGCGCGCAGAGGGTGCTGCCCAGGAACACCGCGGACGTCAGCGCGGACGCGGTTTTTAGAGAGAAGATCCTACGTAAGCGATTATTGACCCGTTGTTCGATCGAGGAGAGGCTCATGATTGGTTTATTCACCCGCCTTTGCCGGGAATTCACCCGGGGACGCAAACATCGTTTCATCGCTCCACTCTATCCACATCGCCATCACGAAGTGCGTGTACATTTCCATCACGGGATACCTCTCTTTCCTTGTGTGGCAGACCGAAAAAAAACGTCCCAACCCTTGGATCAATCCAAGAATCGAGACGTCATCGTCCGCAAATCGGTCTTGCCCGAAGAACCTAGGCTTTAGGTTCTCTCAAGGACGGTCACCGTCCGCGCTTATGGGGACTTCCATGTTCCCCGCAAATAAAAAGTCCCGGTCATCTCCATCGTGGAGAACCGGGACGTCATTGTCCGTCACAACTTGATGCTGAAATCTATTTCCTACACAACCAGTATAACCCGAACCCGCCGAAGAAGTTCTTAAGAGTTTGTAAATTGTCTGTAAATAAAAAGTCCACTCCCGCTTCGGGAGAGGACGTCATCGTCGTAAAAAACGATACTTCAACGTATCTGGCTATTTTATACCACGGCTCGCCCGGCGATGTCAAATGTTATTTTGTAGTTATTGGCGGCGCATTGACGGGAAGCGCCTCTCGCCCAGATTGTTTTGCAGGGAAGGACGGTGTTTAAGCTGATCCTCTTGGAGAAAAACCCGGTCCGCATCCGCTGTTCCGGATTGTTTCCGGAAGGGTCCGCGACTGGGAACGGGTTCGCTGATAACGGTCAGCCCGAGAGAATTTCCTCCGCCAGTTTGCCCGCGTCGAACGGTTCTCCGACGTCCAGCCAATGGATGCGGATATTGGCGCGGAACCAGGTCATCTGGCGCTTGACGTATTGCCGGGTCTGCAGGAAAAAATCTTTCTCAAACTCCGCGAGCGACAGTTTTCCCGCCAAAAGATCGACGGCCGTCCGGTAGCCCAGGGACTCGAAGGCCGGCGCCGTCGCGGGAACGCCCTGGTCCAAAAGCCGGCGCGTTTCCTCGATCAACCCGTCCGACATGCGGCGGCAGCGTTCCGCCAAATGTTTTTCCATCCGCTCCTTGGGCCAGCGCAGGCCGAACCAGCGGAAGGGCCGGGCCGAGGGCGTCGTCTTTTCTTTCTGCCACCAGGACAGCGGCTTGCCCGTCAGCTCGAAAACTTCCAGGGCGCGGATGACACGGACCAGATTGTTCGGCGGGATCCTGGCCGCGGATTCCGGATCCAGTTTGACGAGGTTTTCGTGCAGGACCTTCCGGCCTTCGCGCGCGGCGCGTTCCGCCAGTTGTTTCCGGAGCGAGTCATCCTTCGGCGGCAGTTCCGCCAGCCCGTCCACCAGCGCCTTCAAATAAAGCCCGGTCCCCCCCGCCAAAATTACCGGACGCTGCGCGGCCAGCAACGTCTCCAAAAGTTGTCCCGCCTGTTTGGCGAACAGCCCCGCGTTGTAGGGTCCCGTCGGCTCCAAAAAATCCATCAGGTGGTGCGGGATATTTTCCACCGCGTAATAACGCTTCAGCGGATGGGTCGCGTCCTCCTTCCATTGGCCAGCGGGCTTGGAGGTTCCGATCAGGAGATGTTTGTAGATTTGGCGGGAGTCCGCGGAGACGACGTCGGCGTTCAACCGCCGCGCCAGTTCCAGCGCCACGGCGGTCTTGCCGGAGCCGGTTGGCCCGACGATGATGGGGACGGGCGTGGTCAGGTTCGCTTGAAGCGTTTGGCGAGCTCTTCGGAAGTCAGCCTCAGGAACGTGGGGCGCCCGTGGGGGCAGGACCAGGGCCGTTCGCACTTTTGCAGGTCGCGGATGATCTTTTCCATCTCTGGGATTTTCAGCGGGTCGTTGGCCTTCACGGAGCCGCGGCAGGCGGCGCGGACCAGGAAAGACTCCCAACCGCGGACGCTGCTCTCTGCCGTCAGGTCTTCGGCCAGCCCTTCGAGCAGCGCGCGGATCTTCGGCGAATCGCCGAGTATGCCCGGCACGGCGGCGACGCGGAACGCTATCCCGCCGAAGGGCTCCAGCGTGAACCCGAGCCGGGTGAAGTCCGCCAGGTGGTCCTTCACGATGACCGCGACTTGCGGAGAGAGTTCCCAGACCCAGGGGAGCAGCAGCGCCTGCCGCTCCGGCGCGGAGTTTTTGGAGGCTTCGGAAAGTTTTTCGTAAAGCACGCGCTCCGCCGCGGCGTGCTGGTCGAAGATGAAAAGTTTGTCGTCGAGCCGCGCCAGGATGTAGGTCATGTCCATTTGGAGCAGCGCCTGGGGCACGGCCTGGCGGAAAGCGTCCTGGTCCACGAAGAGCGGGACCTCGGTCTCCGGCACGGGGTTCGGCGCGACGGAGTCGGTCATACGCGGCACGGCCGCCGGCGGCGCCTGGACGTAGTAGGCGGCCCGGCTTTCCGCGGAGGACGGGCGGTTCGGGAATTCCGGCGCCGTTCCGGACGAGGTTGTTGATTCGATTTTAAAAGCATTCGGCATGGCCGCGCTGGACGACAGCGTGGTCTGGAGGGCGCTCAACAGGAATCCGTACACCTCGTTCTCGTGGGAGAAACGGACTTCGCGTTTGGACGGATGGACGTTCACGTCGACGTATGCCGGGTCGATGTCGAAGAACAGCACGGCCGCGGGATGACGGCCCACCGGCAGGCTGCCTTTGTACGCTTCGTAGAGCGCGTGGTTGAGGCGGCGGTTCTGGATGGGGCGGCGGTTCACGTACAAGCGTTGGTGCCGGCCCGTACTCTGAGACGCGTGGATGTCGGAGATCCAGCCCCAGACCGTGAGGAACTTTCCGCTGTGCCGGACGAGCTTCAGGGATTCGACCGCGTCCGAGCCCCAGGCTTCCTCGATCCGGTTGCGGAGGGATTCCTCCAGGGATTCGCCGTCGTAGGCCATGCGCATGGAGGAAACTTCCTTCCCGTCCGCGATGACCTGGAAATCCACGGACAGCGCGGCGAGGGCCACGTCTTCCACCGTTCTCAATAACTGCCCCTTCTCCGTGCTGTCGGCCTTCAGAAATTTCTTCCGCGCCGGCGTGTTGAAGAACAAATCCTCCACGACGATCGTGGTGCCCTTGGGTCCCCCCGCCGGGCCTTCCCGCAGGATTTCCCCGCCGTCGCATTCGATGCTCCAGGCCTCGGGCGCGGCCGTGGTTTTGGTGGTCAGCTTGAAGCGCGAGACCGCGGCGATGGAGGGCAGGGCTTCGCCGCGAAAGCCGAACGTGAAGATCCGCTCCAGGTCGTCCAGGGACGAAATCTTCGAGGTGGCGTGGCGCTGCAGGGCGAGCTTCGCGTCGTCCGGGGCCATCCCTTGGCCGTCGTCGGTGACGCGCAACAATTTCTGACCGGCTTCCCGCCATTCCACGACGATGTGGCGCGCGCCGGCGTCCAGGGAATTTTCGAGGAGTTCCTTTAAAACGGAGGCGGGGCGTTCGACGACTTCGCCGGCGGCGATGCGTCGGATCAGGTCTTCGGGAAGAAGACGGATTTTAGATGGGAAGGGGGATGAGGGTTCGCTGGCCATGAAAACGGTTTTGCCGTCCGTCATCGGAGCGGCGCGGCGGCTAATGCTTCTGTTTCGTCTTCAGCTTCACCGGTTTGCTGCAGAGAAGCCAGTAGGAGCACTTCTCGAAGCAAACGTCCTTCACGCCGAAGCTCAGTTTCGTTTCGCAGTCCTGATAGCCTTCCGCAACGCTGTTGATCCGCTTGGCGTCTTCGTGGCTCACGTGCGAGAACTTGACGCCCACCTGGGTGGTGTCGCCCTTGGGCTGGGTCCAGGCGACGCGCCCTTCGAAGGACATGTTTCCCATGCCCGGCAGTTTCATGTCCATCTTCAGCTTAGTGTCGCCGGTGATGTGGGCGAAGACCACCAGGGCCATGCCGCCCGCGGAAAGGTTGGTGATGACGGCGGGGACTTCCTGCGGCGTGTGCTTTTCCCCCATCACGAAAAGCTCGATGGGTTCCGCGATGTCCTTGATGATCAATCGGTTGTGTTTTCTGCGTTCTGATTTCATCCCATTCCTCCTGGCGACAATGTGGTCGAGATCGCGATGTCGTTGCTACACTTTTCCCCTGGCCTGCCGTACCAATTGGTCCAGCGCTTGAAGCGCTTCCAGCGGCGTCATGCCGTCCGTGTCCATTCCTTTGAGCGCTTCAACGGCCGGATGCGTTCCGAACAAATCCATTTGCAGTTTCTGCGCGCCGTCGTTTTTTTTGGCCGGCGCGACGGAGCGTTGTTCCCCCGAGGTTTCTAGAGTGTGCAATATCGTGCGTGCCCGGTCAATACAGGAAGCGGGCAGCCCCGCCATCTGGGCCACGTGCACGCCGTAGGAACGGTCCGCCGGGCCGGGCTGGATCTGGTGCAGGAACACCAGCTCGTTGTGGCCGTCGGGCCGCGTCCATTCCTTGACGGACGCGTGGAAGTTCTTGATCCCTCTCCGCTGCTGCGCCAACTCCGTCAGTTCGAAATAGTGAGTCGCGAACAGGACCTTGGGGCCGGGTTGTTTGTTGAGATATTCCACGACGGCCCAGGCCACGGCCACGCCGTCGAAGGTGGAAGTGCCGCGGCCGACCTCGTCCAGGATCAGAAGGCTGTCGGGCGTGGCGTTGTGCAGGATGTTGGAGACTTCCTGCATTTCCACCATGAAGGTCGAAGCGCCGGCCGCGAGGTTGTCCCCCGCGCCGATGCGCGTGAAGATCCGGTCCACCAGCCCGATCTCGGCGCTGTCCGCCGGAACGAAGGAACCCATCTGCGTCATGATGACCAGCAGCGCCACCTGTCTCAGATAAGTGGACTTGCCGGCCATGTTGGGGCCGGTGATGATCAGGATTTGCTGGTCGTCGGCGTTGAGCGAGGTGTCGTTGGGAACGAAGGGCGTGCGTCCTCCCCCCTGGGCGAGCGACTGCTCCACCACCGGGTGGCGGGCCTTGTCCAGCCGGAGCACGTTGCCCTCGTTGATCTTGGGGCGAACGTAGCGCCCGCGCTCCGCCGCCTCGGCCAAAGAAGCCAGCGCGTCCATTTCCGCCAACGCTTCGGCCAGCCGCCGCAGCGCATCGCGGTGCTTGAGCACCTGAGCCCGGACGGCGGCGAAGAGCTCCACTTCCAGGGCGCGGGACTTGTCCTCGGCGCCGAGGATTTTATCCTCCTGCGTTTTTAGGTCCTGGGTGATGAACCGTTCCGCGTTGGCGAGGGTCTGCTTGCGGACCCATTCCGGCGGCACTTTGGAGAGATTCACGCGGGAGACTTCCAGGTAATATCCGAACACCGAGGTGTAGCCGACCTTGAGGGACGAAATCCCCGTGCGCTGGCGCTCGGCGTTTTCCATCTCGGAGATCCAGGAGCGGCCGTTCTTGGCGAGGGCGCGCAGCTCGTCCAGTTGGGCGGAATAACCGTCGCGGATCACGCCGCCGTCGGACAGCTTCATGGGCGGATCGTCCGTCAGCGATTTTTCCAGGAGCGCTGTGAGTTCGCCCGGCACTTCGAGGCATTCCAGCAGGTCGGCGAGCGGATGGGGTTCGGTCAGCGAGGCCCGCTCGGCGAAAATTTTCGCGAACTCCGGCAGGCGGCGCAGCGTGCGGCGCAGGGCGTTCAGGTCGCGGCCCGTGGCGCGGCCCAGGGTCAGCCGTCCCAGGATCCGTTCCACGTCCGCCGCGTCGTTCAGTATCTTCGCCTGGGCGGAGCGCTCGCGCTTATGTTCCAGATAAAACTCCACCCGGTTCTGGCGTTCATGGATCCCGTCGACGGACATGAGCGGGTGCAGGAGCCACCACTTCAGTTTCCGTCCGCCCGCCGGCGTGGAAGTGTTGTCGAGGACTTCCCAAAGCGTCCGCGGGCCTTCGGTCACGAACGCGGCCCCGGTCGGCGGGGCGGGGAGCAGGTCCAGATGGCGGATGGCGTTTTCATCCAGCAGAAGATAATCGCTGAGGTGGTAGAGCCGCGGCGGCTGGAGGACTTCCAGCGCGCCCGGATGGTTCGCCTCCACATAACGGAGGATGGCCCCGGCCGCGGGAACGGCGGGATGTTTGGGGGTCAGCCCGAAGCCGTTCAGTCCGGTCGCGTGGAACGCCAGCGCGAGGTTGCGAGCGGCCTGGTCGGGAATGAAGAATGTGTCGTCGACGGAAGTCACGGGTTTTTCGAGGCGAAAGGTTTTGTGGATGGACTGCGGCGCGATGATTTCCTTGGGCGCCAGCCGGCTGATTTCGCCGGCCAGGGCTTTGGCGTCTTCCCTGTCCGAAAAGGAGGTCAGCAGGAATTGCCCGGTGGACAGGTCCAGCGCGGCCAGTCCCCATCCGCGGGTGCCGTCCATCCAGGACGGATAGGCGGCCACGAGAAAATTGTTCTGCTTCGCCTGGAGAAGTTCATCCTCCAGGACCGTGCCGGGCGTGACGACGCGGACCACGTCGCGCTGCACCATGCCCTTGGTGGTCGCCGGGTCCTGCATCTGCTCCGCGATGGCCACGCGAATGCCCAGCTTCAGGAGCTTGGCGAGATAGCCGGAGAGCGCGTGGTGCGGCACGCCGCACATCGGGATCCCCTGGCGCTGGGTCAGGACGACTTCGAGCAGGGGCGAGGCTTTGCGCGCGTCGTCGAGGAAGAGTTCGTAGAAATCGCCGAGGCGGAAGAAGAGCAGCGCGTCCGGGTGTTTGGCCTTGAGGGTCCTGTATTGCCGCATCAACGGCGTGTCGGCGTTTCCGGCGGGGGCTGAAGTTTCCTTCCCTCGCCCTGCAAGGGAGAGGGTGGCTGCCCTCTCCTTTTCAAGGAGAGGGAGAGAAACGTTCGGCGGAATCCTATCGTCAGGAGTTGAAGACATTCTTGGCCTTTTGGAATTTTTTGAGGTGCTTGTAAGTGTCAAAATTACTCTTCACGAATTTGCGCGTTTCCGGGAACGGGATGTTTTCCAGGGTCAGCGGCCCGTTCTTGAGCCAGGCCCGCACGTTGGTCGGGCCCGCGTTGTAGGCGGCCAGGATCGCGATGTTGTCCCCTTTGAACTCTTCCCGCAGCAGCGAGAGATAATGGACCCCGAGCCGCAGGTTCAGGTCCGGGTCCTCCAGGTCCTTCCGGGCCAGGTTCTTCCCCATCCCGGTTCGCACCGCCATTTCCTGGGCCGTGTCCGGCATCAATTGCATCAACCCGATGGCGCCCCGGTGGGACGTGGCGTCCTCCTGGAAGTGGGACTCCACCTTCACCAGGGCCATGATGAACAGCGGGTCCATCTTATAGATGGCCGCGTAGTGGTTGATGATGTCCTTGTGCAGCGCCGGCCGAAGGATGTTCCAGAGAAAACCCGTGGGGATGGCGACCACGAACAGGAGGGCCAGGATCCAAAGGAGCTTCCAACCGCGGCGGGACGGGCGCTCAGGCGGATTCATGCCCGCGCAGCGTCCTTCCGCTGGTTTCCCGGATGTCCACCCGGACCGTATCGCCCGCTTTCAGCGTCCGGTCCGAGGTCAATTGCACGTTCCAGCTGGTCCGGGTCTTACCCTCGTAAAGAAGATGAGATTCTTCCTTAAAAACGTTTTCAATCAATATTTCTTGCTTTGTTCCTTTGAGGGCAGAAATCTTCTTTTCCGCCAGGCCGTGGGTCGCTTCAAGGGTCCGGGCCAATCGCTCCTCCTTAACCTCGGTGGTGACGTCGTCCTCCCAGTGGGAGGACTCGGTCCCGGGCCGGGAGGAGTACTTGAAGCAGTAGGCGCCTTCCAGGTCGGCTTCGCGGATCAGGGACAGGGTCTGCTGGAAGTCCGCCTCGGTTTCCCCGCAGAAGCCCACGATGATGTCCGTGGTGATGGCTATCCCCGGCACGGCCTTCCGGAGGGCCTCCACGCGGCGCAGGAAGTCCTCCCGGGAATAGTTCCGCCGCATGCGCTTGAGCATTTCGCTGGACCCGGACTGGACCGGCAGGTGGATATGATTACAGACGTTGGGGTTTTCGGCCATGGCGCGGACCAGCTTGTCGGTCAGGTAAAAGGGATGGGGGCTCATGAAGCGGATGCGCCGCACGCCGGGCACCTTGTCCACGGCGGTGATGAGATCGGCAAAGTCATGAATACCGTCGCCATTCACGACTGGTTTATAAGAGTTTACGGTTTGTCCAAGGAGCAGGATCTCGCTGAGGCCCTTTTCGGCTTTCTGTTTCACCTCGTCCAGGATGCTGGCCGCCGGACGATAGATTTCCCGCCCGCGCACCGACGGCACGATGCAGTAGGTGCAGGAATAGTTGCAGCCGCGCATGATCGTGACGTTGCCCGTGACGGTCCCGTCTAGGAATGAGGTGTATTGGTTCCCGGCGGCCCAAGGGTCAAGGAATTCTTGTTTGGCGTCGAAAGATGGATCGCCTACGGTTTCATTCACTAAGGTGGCAAATTGGTTGATGGATTTGGCGCCAACCACCAGGTCCACGTGGTCGAAACGGTTCTGGAGGGTGTCCTTTAGCCGTTCCGCGGCGCATCCCGCCACCACGATCCGCCGCCCGGGCTTCTCGTCCTTCCACTCCCTCAGCCGGCCCATGTAGGACAGGGCCTTATGCTCGGCGTGGTCCCGCACCGTGCAGGTGTTGATCAGGACCCAGTCGGCTTCTTCCCGGTCCAGGGTGGGCGTGATGCCCCGGGCTATGAGCTGGCGGCCCATTTCCTCGGAATCGGCCGTGTTCATCTGGCAGCCGAAGGACTCAATGAAAAATTTCATAGCGGACTATTTTACCAGATCGTCGGAAGGGAAGGAAGGTGATGCTTAGCCGAGGAAACCGCGGGCGGAGCCGGCGCGCGTGATGAGCTCCGTGACGTGGGCGCCGTAATTTTTCTTCCGGATCGCCTCGATGAGTTCCCGCGAAGCGCTTCGGTGGGCCTCGTTGGCCTCGATGTCGTAGCGGGCCGCCACCTTTTTGATCGCGTCGCGGACCTTCGGCGGCAGGATGTCCAAAACGTCCGGGTTCCAAAGCTTGAGGGCCTCTTTGATTTCATCGTCGAACCGGGAATAGACGCTCCGGACCGTGTTGATCTCGTCCTTCGTCAGGACGTTCAGGCCGATGATGTCGGGCGGCAGGCCCATGGAATAGAGCACGGCGCAGAAGGAGATCACGCGCGGCAGCGAAACGCCGGCCTTCAGTTCACGCGAATAGCCGAAGAGCCCGTTGTGCAGTTTCCGCATCCGCCGGCTGGGCACGAACTTGGCGACCTCGTTGATCAACGGCGCCAACATCTCGATCTGACGGTTGTATTCCAGGGAAACCTTCCTGATGATCCGCAGCACTTCCTTCGGGTCGTCGACCCGGACCGGGGGCCTGATCGGCGTCCTGTTGATCAGGTCGATGGCGCGCTGCACGTCTTTCACCGGAAAGTCGTATTTGAAGGCGGACTGGATGGTGAAGGTCGCCACGCTCGGGTACTTTTCCAGGATGTACTCGGCGGTCTTCGGCGTAAGGTAGCCGCGGAAGGGCGCGCTGCCGGAACCCAGGATGGGATAGATGGGGACGCCGATCTTGTTTTGCAGCTTGTAGAGCTTGTCCAGGGTCAGGTGCAGGGCCAGGATCACGGCGACGGAGGAATAGTTCATCGCGGGGTCGGAGCGGGCCAGGAAGACGCGCTGGTAATCCACCTTCTGCCCTTTGAGGAAGGTTTTCAGCGTCGTGTCCGCGTTGAGCATGGAGTAAAGGTCCTCGAACAGCGGGATCACGTTGATCTTCTTGGGTTCGAAGCGGCCGATCCATTCCCCCACCGTGACCTTTTCCCCGTCCACGAACCGCATGTTTTCCTTGCCGATGACGACGTTCTTGTAATAGTCGCGGATCCGCTTGATGATGTCGCCGTCCGCCATGGGCACGACGATCTCGAAGATGGGCGGGTAGGCCTTGTCGCCGTAGAACAGCTTCGCCGTGTCGTGGGAGCGCGGGAGGCTCTCCAGGGTCTCGAGGAGGATCTTGGCTTCGGCCTTTTCGTATTTGGGGTTGGGCACGCGGATGTTGATCAGGACGTCTTTGCCGATGCGCTTTTCCTTGAAGAAATCCTTGTACTCGGTGATCAGCTTGCGGATGACGAAATCGTCGGCTTCCTTGCCTTCCGCGTCCCACATGATCTCCTCCACGCCGAGGTTGGAGAAGGCGTAGAAGGCCTCTTTGATCTCGTCGTCGCCGCGGATGACGGAGTGGTTGGCGAAGAAAGGGATGGTGACGTTGTCCGGGTGCTGGGTGGACAGCGTGCGCGGGATCTTGTTGAGCATGGGCTTCCTTATCGTTTTGGTCTGAATTCGTGAGCGGCTATTTTATCAGATTTCCAATCGATAAAAATAATCCAGACTGTTTCCATCGGCTTTGGGTGGTGTAAAATAGAACGGCTGGATAGATAGGTCAAAGGGAGGAAGGCCCAATGATCAATTCCGCCAATACGACGGTGATGGTGACGAGCATCAAGAAGTCCGTGGAGTTTTACACGAATGTCCTGGGATTGCAGGCGGGAACGCGGCACGGCGACGACTACGCGGAGGTGAAAGCCTCAGGCGTCATCATCGGACTTCATCTGAAGCGGCATATGGGAACGCGGGCCGCGCGGGACGGAAACATAATGATCGGGTTCCGCGTGACAAACCTGGAAAAAGCCATGGCGGAGCTGCGGAAAAAGGGGCTGGACGAACTTGAATTTCAGGAAAACGACGTGGGCAAGCTGGCTTTGTTCACCGATCCGGACGGAACGCCGCTCTACCTCATACAGATGAAGTAAAAACTCATCCCCCCGCCACGATGTCGCGGGCGATCATGAGTTCTTCGTTGGTCGGGATGACGGCGATCTTCACTTTTGAGTCGTCGGTGTTGATGAGGCATTCCCCCTTGGCGTTGCGGTTCTTTTCGGGGTCGAGCTTCGTGTTGAGGAATTCCAGATGCCGGCAGACTTCTTCGCGGCAACGCACGGAGTTTTCCCCCACGCCGGCCGTGAAGATGATGGCGTCCACGCCGCCGAGGATGTAAATGTAGGACCCGATGAATTTCTTGATCTGATGCGTGTGCACGTCCAGGGCCACCTGGGCGCGGCGGTTCCCTTCCTTGGCGGCCTTCTCCAGATCGCGAACGTCTCCCGATAATCCGGACAGGCCGAGCAATCCGCTCTTGCGGTTCAACAGGTCTACGATCTGCTTGAAGTTTAATTTCTCTTTTTCCATGAGAAGCTCGACGATTGAGGGGTCGAGACTGCCGGACCGGGTTCCCATGATCACGCCCTGCAGCGGCGTCATGCCCATGGAGGTTTCAACCGAGTGCCCGCGGTCGATGGCCGTGATGCTGGTGCCGTTGCCGATGTGGCAGGTGACCAGCTTCAGCGTGAGCAGCGGCTTGCCCAGCAGGATGGCAGTCCGTTCGGCGACGTACTTGTGCGACGGCCCGTGAAAGCCGTAGCGGCGGATGCCGTACTTGCCGGAGAGCTCGTAATTCAGTCCGTAGAGATAGGCGTGGGAAGGGAGCGTGTGGTGGAAGGCGGTGTCGAAGACCGCCACGTGGGGCGTGTTGGGCAGGGCCTCGCGGATCACGCGTATGCCCATGGCGTTGGGCGGGTTGTGCAACGGCGCGTACATGGCGTAGGTTTCGATGTCCGCCACCACGGCGTCGTCCACGATCACGGGCTGCGTGTATTTCGGGCCCCCGTGCACCACCCGGTGCCCCACGGTTTGGATCTCCGAGGCGGATTTCAGGCAGCCGGTCTTGGCGTCGGTCAGGATCTCCAGCATCTTCTGCACCGCGACCTTGTGGTCCGGCATGGGAAATTCCAGGTCGAAAGTGTCGTCGCCGCGGGTGTGGCGGAATCGCGACTTGGCCGTGCCGATGCGCTCAGCGATCCCCTTCGCCAGGACCGATTCATCCACCATGTTGAAGAGTTGGTATTTCAAGGAAGAACTGCCGCTGTTGACCACTAAAACTTTCATGGATTTTTGTCCTTTCGAAACCAGTTCATGAAACGATTCATTATTCCTTTGACGCCCGCGTCGTGCAGCGGGCAAAATTCTTTCGGTTCCGTGCCGCGGAGGAAGAGCTCCTTTTTCCGTTCGATGCACCCGGCCCTGGCCAGAAACCCGGATGTCGGGTCGATCACGCTTTCCACGACGTCCGCGTTCCGCGAGAACGGGGTGAAAATGTCGCTGCCCTGGGCGGCGGTCATGAACTTGACCCAGAGCGGCAGGGCCAGGGCCGCCGCGCCCTTGCCCAGGGGCGCCGGTTTGTCGTGTCCCACCCAGACGCCGCAGAGCATCTTCGGCGTGTAGCCGATGAACCAGGCGTCCACGAAATTGTCCGTGGTCCCCGTCTTGCCCGCAGCCGGCGGCGAGAACCCCAGCCGGCGGGCGCTGCGCCCGGTGCCGGCGTCGATCACGTCCTGCAGGACGCTCGTGACCAGGGAAGCGGTTTCAGGCGAAAGCGCGCGGTGCGTTTCCGGCAGGCCCGTTTCGAGGATGTTTCCCTCGGCGTCCGTGACCCAGCGGATGAAGATCGGTTTCACCGCGAAGCCGCCGTTGCCGAAGGCCGCGTAGGCCGCCGTCATTTCGAGCGGCGTGGTTTCCGACGTTCCCAGCGCGAGGGACGGCACGGGCATCAGCTCGCTTTGGATCCCCAAATTCTTCGCCAGGTCGATCACCGGCCCGGTCCCGACTTTTTCCAGGACGTGGATCGAGGGGATGTTCATGGAATGGATCAGGGCCTCGCGCACCGTGGTTGTGCCGCGGAATATCCCGTCGTAGTTGCGCGGCTCCCATTTGAATTCCGTTTGTCCCTCCGGAAGGACGTGTCCCGGCGGCGGAGGCGCCGCGAGGGAGATGGGTTTGTCTTCGAGGACCGTGGCCAATGTGACGGCCTTGGTTTCCAGCGCCGCCGCGTAGAGGACCGGCTTGAAGGTGGAGCCGGGCTGCCGCCTCGCCAGGACCGCGCGGTTGAAGGGCGCGGACGCGAAATCCCGCCCGCCCACCAGCGCCCGCACGTAGCCGAGGTAAGGGTCCATGGCCACCAGCGCCGCGTCCAGCTTCTGCTGAGAAAGAGCCTGTTCCGCCGCCTTCTGCAAATCGGGGTCTAGGCAAGTGTATATCCGGTAACCCTGGTTGTCGAGCGCCGGCCCGCCGTAGCTCGCCTCCAGCAGGTCCTGGACGTAGGTCAGGTAATAATCCCCGCCGCCAAGGGACGCCAGCGGCGCGAGCTTGACCGGCGCGGCCTTGGCGCGTTCCCACTCGTCCTCGGTGATCAGCTCCGCTTTGCGCCAGACGCCGAGCGCGATGTTCCGGCGCTTCAGCGCCCTGTCCGGGTAGAGGCGCGGGTTGTTCGCGTTGGGCGAGGGTATGAGCCCCGTCAGCAGGGCGCATTCTTCCATCGATAAATTCGCAACGGGCTTGCCAAAGAACGCGCGGCTCGCGTCCTCCACCCCGTAGAGCCCCCGGCCGCGGCTCTGCCCCAGGTAAATCTGGTTGAGGTACATCTCCAGGATCTGGTCCTTCGAGTAGCGCGCTTCCATGGCGAGCGCGAGGGAGGCCTCGGTGAACTTCCGCCGGAAGGTTCGCTTGTGGGTGAGGAAGGCGTTCTTGATGAGCTGCTGGGTGAGCGTGCTGCCGCCCTGCCGCACGCCGCCGCGGCGCAGGTTGATCAGGATCGCGCGGCCCACGGCGCGCAGGCTGATGCCGTGGTGTTCGTGGAAGTGGCGGTCTTCGGAGGCGATGACGCCCTGTTTGAGGAGCGACGGGATGTCGTCAAGCGCGATCCACGGGCGGTTCTCCACGCCGGCGCGGGAGGCGTCGCCCAGCGGGACGGGTTCCAGCAGCACTTCCAGGAATTCTTCCCCGCCCTCCCCGGTGATCCGCTCCAGTTTCCCCCCGCCGAACGCGAATCGGAACAGCCCGGCGGTGCCGCGTCCGTCCGGCGCCGTGAACGGGCGGAAATGGACTTCCAGCGCGTCCGTTCCGTCGCGGCGGAACTGCCCGGGTTCGGGCGGTCGCTCCCCCGCGACACTCGTGCCTAGCGGCGTCGGAGTGTCGAACTCTCCGTAATTCCGCTGTTTCAATTTGTGGACGAGTTCGTCCGGCGTCAGGACGGTCCCCGGATGCACCGAGAAAACGTCGGAAAAGAACTGGGCGGGGCGCAGCAGGCTCCTCTGGGCCGTCACGTAGGTCAGCTGGTGGAAGAGGATGGAACTCCACAGGACGAAGGCCAGAAATCCCAGCCCGAGGGTCAGGCTCAGGCCGAATCCGATGGAATAGCGTTTTTTACGGCGGGGTTTCGACAAGATTCACTCCGGCGGCGGGATAACGTCGCTTATCTGCCGGATAGTTTATCAGATTTGGACGAAGGGCGTTCGGGCGATGCATTCCTTATGGGTGCGAGTGATTCTAAGGTTTAAAACCGATATTACTTTTTGAGGGTTCTTGCGGACAGATTATTTTCCGTATGGCATCGAAGACGATATGAAACTGCGCGTCATATTTTTTCTCGAGTTCATTCAGCCTATTGGATAAATCAGCATTTGATGCGATCAATGCTCTCATCCGCACAAAAGCTCTCATCACGGCGATATTCACCCGAACTGCGCGCGGACTGTTCAGTACGCCCGACAACATAGCGACTCCTTGCTCAGTGAATGCGTAGGGCAAATATTTCAAGTGCCGCCCGCGCCCTTTCTTTAAGATCACATTTTGTGATCTTAAAATGGAATATTCTGATTTTGATAATTGGAACATGAAATCCGATGGAAAACGGTCACGATGTCGTTTCAATGCCTGAATTAGGACCCGCGGTTCTACCTCATACAGTTCTGCCAAATGAAAGCTCAGCATTACGCGGGCTCCTCTGATCATAAAAATACGGCGCTCAACATCCACAACAATAGAGCCAATATTCAGCGATTTCATGAAAAATCCCCCCTTAAAATGATTCTGTATGGGAAGATTTTAGATGAGAGGATTGAAGGGAGTCCGAAGGTTATATGAAAATTGTCTGAATTGTTTTTACGCGTACTGGGCGACGAGCTGCATCAGCTGGATGGCTTTGTCGAGGACCGCGGCGATGGAATAAGAGTAGTATTCCGGCTGGAATCGCCCTTGATCGAGAGCGAAGTCATCTTTATTGCCCACAACGGCCGGTTCTTGGGAGAGGGTCATTCCCTTGAGAGCGGGATTCTCCGAGATATCAGGAAGGCTGATCAATCTGTCCGTGACAGGGAGAATGACTTGTTTAGATGCGAACGTCTCGCCTGATTTTCCTTGGAGCTTTTTTGTGATCTGATCGGCGGTCAAGGAAGACTTTCCTTTCACGATGACGATCACTGTTCCTTTATTGGCCCGATGACGGACCGCGGCATATGCGTCCCGAATTTCTTGTTTGACCGTTCCCTTCAAGTCTTCGGCGCGAACGGAGAAAACGGTGTCCACGGTGTTAGACGGAAGCTCTTCGTCGCGTGGAGCGATCCAAGCGGTCAACTGGCCCATGATGTCCTGTGCGTTCGCCACGTTGGCTTCGCTCAGCGCGTCCCGGAGCTCAACCAGCAGGTCCTCCATTTTTTTGTGATCGCTCGGCGAGGGCTGTTTCCCGGCGGCGCCGTTGCGGACAAGCTGCAGGAATTCGTCGACTTGCGCGGTCGCGCTCACTGAGTTGTTAGTATCCAGGATACTTTTCAAAACGAAGGCCCAGGTATCGTGGGTGATTTTAGAAGTGACCGGGACGGGAGTACGCTCTTCCGTAAGAGGCGAGGATCGCTCGATTCCTGTTTCGTTGGACTTAGAAACCTTCAAGATCATCCAGGGAAATCTATCGTCGGCCGAATAACCGGAACCTCGTTCGATTTCTTCCCACGAATACCCGAGACGTTTGATGGTTTCCTTCGTTACGGAGGTCGCGTAATCGAATTCTCTGGAGCTTTTACTCGCAACGAAGAGTAGTCCTCCGTCCTTTAAACGTAAAATAATCTTTTCCGCGATTTGCCTGCCCGCATCATCGGTCACTCCTGGCGCTCCTATGATCGCCGGGAGGCCGACCGCGTCATAGGATTCGAGGAGTCGATGGTCGATCGTCTGTTTCGTAAAGTCTCCCTGAATGAAGGTGACGGGATCGTTCGACAGTCCGTTGGCTTTCATGAACGATCCTTGCCATACCAATTTTCCTGTGAAATCCTCGTGGGTGGGGTCCATGTCCGTCGAGGTTACGGAGCTTAAGCCCAATTGTGCCCCGACGGCAATGAGGTAAAGATCCGCTCCGGAACCGACTTCCAAATAGGATTGCGCATTTTTGAAAAGAATTTTCCCCACATCCTCTGCCGGAGTTCCATTTGTTTTGAAAGTGTCCAGAAGGGAGCCGATGGGTCCCATTCCCAACGGTGCGAGGACGAAGTTGTTGAAAGCGTGGAAGGCGATATTGAGGAGCAATCCCACCGCCAGCAGCAAGGGGAGCGATTGCAAGCCCAATCCGGCAACAAATAAAAGGGCGGGAGTGTAGAGCGCTCCCGCCATGACGAAACCAAGAACTCCGAGTTTGATCCGGTCGGTTGTGGATTTTCCTTTGTGCGCGCCGCTGAAGACGTAGGCGCTCGCGAGGGACCAGAGGAAGACGGAGGCAATCATCACGATCCAGCTTTGGCTGACGATCGCGGTGACGACTCCCAAGGAGAAAGTCACCGAGCCGGCGAGGCCGACCGCAGTTGTCCCGCGGGTTCCGCCGACCCTGTTGGCGAGTTGCGGATTGATCAACCGCAGGACGGGCTTGACGAAAAGGAAGACGAAGGGCAGCGCGTAGACGGCTTCCCACAGAACGGCGATGCCCCGGTACTCCGAGCCAAGGATGGAGGCGGTGGGTTCACTATGTGGTTCCTCTTCATCTGTTAATTTCTGTCGAACTTGAATCGATATTCCGTAGCCAGGCGTTAAATGGTACTTATGGAATTGCTCAATAACTTCATTCATATCGATCTCAATCTGATTGTAGGGGAGCGGAAAATTTTCCCGCATATTGATGGTTGATGAACGGCCGTTTATCGGGTCAATGGCTGTGTCGTCTGTGAGATAATAGCTTCCTGGTTTCATGGCTCTATCTACCACTTCTAAAAATGGCGTTGCTTGTAAATATTCATCTGAGATATTAAGACGACGCGCCTCTTGACTGCCTTTACGGAGATAGGATAGTGGCATGTAATACGGAGCTCTTTGATAATAGATATCAAACTGTTCTTGGCTCAACACATTTAAAAGTATCCTATTGTCATCGGTGACTTCATCCAGCCTCGTCATGTCATCGATGTTGACTAAATGAATGGTGCGTAGGCGTGGTTGCCCCGGTGAGCCGTCGAGATTGGGGTAATCCCACATGAAGCTTAAAGACGGTATCCCATAGTCATCCTCAAAATAGGTGATGCTATTGATATCAACATTGAGGGCTTTTAATTCGGTGTACAAAGTCCCGTTGATGGCGTGCGCCCTGTCCAAGTCCCCGCCCACTCCGCTGACTCCATATCCTTTCGAGAATTTATGATCCTTATAACGTTCATTGGGATAGGCCAGCGGCAATTCAGAAAGAGTCTTTACGGAAATTCCCGGATAGCGGGCCGCGAAATAAAAGTCATCCGCATCTGTTGACAAAATGACATTGGATATGTCTGCGCCCGCGCCGCCATAAAGAACTTTAAGTCCGGGCCGGTTGTCCGAATTGACGATGCGTTTGATCATGTAATCATGAAAGACAAGGGCGGGGTTAAGTATTCCGCCTTTAATCGCCCAGAGCGTGAACCTATGGTTAAACAATGCTCCGAACACATTTCCCACCGGCATTATCCCCCGCGGCGCGAGGACGAAGTTGTTGAAAGCGTGGAAGGCGATATTGAGGAGCAATCCCACCGCCAGCAGCAAGGGGAGCGATTGCAAGCCCAATCCGGCAACAAATAAAAGGGCGGGAGTGTAGAGCGCTCCCGCCATGACGAAACCAAGAACTCCGAGTTTGATCCGGTCGGTTGTGGATTTTCCTTTGTGCGCGCCGCTGAAGACGTAGGCGCTCGCGAGGGACCAGAGGACGACGGAGGCAATCATCACGATCCAGGTTTGGCTGACGATCGCGGCGACGACTCCCAAGGAGAAAGTCACCGAGCCGGCGAGGCCGACGGGAGTGGAATACCTGGTTTCACCAATGCGGTCGGCCAGGTCCGCCCTTCCCATCCGCTGCAGCAGCGGTTTGACGAACATAAAGGCGAAGGGCAGCGCGTAGACGGCTTCCCACAGCACGGCGATGCCCCGGTATTCCGAGCCAAGGATGGAGGCGGTGGGTTCGTTATCGGCTAGGTCAGGCGTCTCGGCGGTTTGGATTTGTTTTGCCGTTTCTTCAGCGCTGCGGCTCGTGTAATCTCTCTTTGCCGCCACGTCCTGCAGAAGTTGTTTTAAAACGGGATTTCTTTTAATCATATCGATTAAAGTTTGGATGGGTATAACGACGACTTTGGCGTCATCTCTCACGGTGATCGTGGCGTTGCGTGTCACCACTGGTTTTTTACTCTCCTTAGTCGCAAGCGCCATGGCTAGGGCTGCACCCTCGCCATAGATCATACTGTGTTCAAGTTCCCCAATGTGAATCTGGGTATCGGTGTAACTGAAACGCCCTAATGAGCCTGATTTAACTTCGCCCGGCAGGATAATGAACGCAAAATCATTCTCAGGTGTGACGATATTACCTTGACTCATCAGCGTTCTGACGCCCGGTGTGATTTCAGGGAATTTCTGCTCATCCAATTCGCCGACGGATTTGATGGTTATTCTACCTGGAAAGCTTTCGTAATGCGAAAATTCAACGACTTTCCCCTCGATGACGAATTGGTCCATCCTCAAACGGAAATGGGCTATCAGGAGATCCTCAGCGGTCACACCTTCGCCGTAGAAATCTTCATAAAAGGAGAGTAGCTTCTGGGCCGCAGGGTCATTCCGATTGGATTTAAGCGCGATGTAGTAGGCTGCCAACTCCGTGTAGGCTCGCTCGATGATTGAGGTTTCCTCGGCTGTTGTGCGAATTAAAAGGTACCAGAAAGCGGGGTCTTCGTTAACGAGTTTTTTGATGACCTCATTAAACAACTGAGCCCCTTTCTCAAAATGATGCTTGTTGATTAGTTTGCCGGCCTTTTTTGAGCTCGACATTAATTCAATATCGGTTTTGGAGGGATGATCAATTTGTTCGATGGTGTGTTTAATGTCTGGCATCTCGCGAGCGGCCAGCGCGTTGGTTGCAAATATTTCGATCGGGCCCAGCATACTGACGGGGGCGTGGATGTCGTCGCTCCACCCCGCGAAATGCGCCGTCTTGCCGACGTTCTGGTTGTTGTGGATTTCCCCCAACAACCGCTCATAGGGCACTCCGTATTTTATCGAGAAGGCCTTCAGCCTTTTCCGGATCGTGTAGACCGAGACCACAGGATCTTCACCGTTGAGGTTGAAGTGGGCGACATCCGCCAGCGTGGCCATGTTCGCCACGGCGGCGGGATTTTTTTTCGCGACGATTTCCGCGATGGCTTCGAAGGCGTCCATGAATTCGGAAGCCGAGGGAAAGTCCGCTTCGGTCGCTTTCGTGTTGCTGCCCTTCGAAAAATAGTTCTCAAAAACGATTCGGAAGCCGGTCCCGGTGTTGTGCGCCTCCAAGACGAGTTCGGCGTAGCGCCTAAAGGCTTTTTTCATCTCCGGGCCTTTGGTCGTGGCGATGTGGACGACGGCGGTGTTGTCGGCTCCCCGCACCCGGCTGGCTTTCCGGATTTGCTCCTTGATCAACTCAACGTTGTCGGCCGCGTCTTCCAGCATGAGCGCCGGCCCGATCAATGATGTATGCTCCGGCATCTGGACGTTGAGGAGAGTGGCCATTTCGTTCATGCGGTCCAGTTCACGATCCGTGTATTCTCCTCCCAAGCGCTTTGAAGAATCCCACGCGAGGAAGTCCATGGCCACTTCCACCCCGCTGAGGCCGCGGGCCAGGGCGTATTCGACGGCTGCGAAGAGCGAATAGGAATCCTCGTATTGGATCCGGAGGTCCTTGTCCGTGCCGGGAGTGTCCCAGAAAGAGGAGAAAATAGGCGCGTCCATAGCCTGCGGATAGGCGGGCCTGCCGTAAGTGGACCTTATGGATGCGGCGATTTCCTCGGTCTTGGCCGGTATACCGCTCCTCGCGACCCATTCGTTTATTCTGTCCAAGGACGTATTCTCCATATCCTCCGGATCCGGTAGATCCGGCAGATCTGACAAAGCGCCCGATATTTTTATGAGGAACGCTTTGTTCAGTTCGGCGGTGTCGCGCGACGTGGCTTTGGCCGATAGATATTGGAGTGCCACGAAAGACCAGACCTCTTTATTATCCGAGGCGATTTCATAGAGCCGGTTAAACCGGGCGTCTTGGTTTTGCCGCAACAGTTGCAGGAATGGTTCCGGCGTGCTCATTTTGACGATTTCTTTGCGAAGAGCCTCATCGGTTTTGCTGTGTTGCCGCACCATAGCCAGCTTCGCCATCATGGCCGTGCTCGAGCGAATTTCCTGCAGCCTCTTGCGCAGCACTATATCGCTCCCGCTTTTTGCCTCCATGATTCTAGAATCCACTTCCTTAAAAGCTTGAGCCAGAGCTTCTTCTGATATGGCGAAGGAGCGCTCCTTGGCGCCCGGAACGCTGGGCAGCGAATAACTGATCCGATTGATATAGGCCCGAACATTGCGGATAGACGTGCGTCTCGGGACTTTTCCTTGGGTCATCTCCAGCGAAGAAAGCAGGTTCCACGCGAAGTGCGCGAGCATGGACAGGATAATTCCGACGAAAGGTGTCGCCATGGAGATCGGCCCGAAAACTTGAGGAAGCATGACCGGCAAGACCGCGACTAAATTGAACATGACCGTGGCGACGGTCCGGCCGAAAGCTTCCCCCGCCAGGTTGTCGTGGTTCTTAACGAACTGGTATTGACCGAAGGCGGTGATCAGGAGGGCAACGCCCACCGCGAGGAAAAGGAACGGGTTGGAGGTCGCCAAGGCCGCTTTGAAAAGGATCGAGGCGATGATGGCCGGAACCCTGCCCTCAATCAAAGACCCGACGCCGCGTTGGATGCCCAGCTCCTCAATGAGCGAGACGGCGATGAGGCGCGGAATGCGGTTGTTCGCCACCCACTTCGGCGCTTTCTTGTCGATCAGGTCATTCGTCGCCTGCTGGGTGGCTTGCCATGGCGACATACCAAGCGGGGTTCCCTTGTTGTCATCAGCGACCAGTAAAGGTTTTTGTGGGGTATGGCGCCCTTCCGCGGGGGCTGTTTCAACCAATTGAAGCTTTCGTGAAAACGCGACTGTAGAAGGTAAAGCATTTTGAATTATCGGCAGGAGGGTGTAAAGGTGATTGACCGCATGTTGGATTTCGTGGGCGAGGTTTCGCAAGCTGGATGTGACGACCACGTTCCTGACGCTATCGAAAAAGCCCTGGATCCCTGCTTTATCCTTGGTCCGTCTGACGGAGGATGATAATTCGTCCTGTAGATCTTCCGTTAAGTATTGCTCTTCCAATGAGGCGACATAACTGGAGAACAGGCTTTCAAACTCTGTTATTGGAATGAACTGAAGCATGGCCCTGATTTGATCTGAGGCATTCATAATCGCCCGTTCAAATGAGACATCGGGATTTATCGTCACTTCCTGAGCGGCCAGGACTTCAATGAAGTTTTTTACGAAAAGCTGTTGTTCCCAGATGAACTTTCGAACCGCTTTCCACGTGTCATTGTCGTCAGAAAAGGCGTCCATTGCATAGGCCCAATTCATTTCCGGCGTATTATCGGGAAAACGTTTCGCGAGAATCTCCACCAATTCAAGCATGTAGGCTTGGGAATAATTCACAAAGTTATACGGGCTTGACGTGTAGAACTCATGACCGGCCAAACTCGCGATGAACTCATCTTGGAAATAGATCAAGGTATACTCGGGGAACTCTCTGCAGATGGCCTGAATGGCCGGGTCAAGAGTAACAGCTCCAGCTTGCACCGGGGAAGCCGGGAGTAGACCCATCTGATTGATGAGGTCATGCTCCATTTGGATGACCAACGTTGAATGCCTGTGAGAGAATTCGACATTCAGTTCCGGCGGCATCTCTTCGACTCCGATAATTTCCGCCAGTACTTGTGCGGGGTTCTGCGCGTTGCCCATTAACGCCGAGGCTTCCATAACTCTTGCTCGGCCAAGATTTTTGTCATTATAAACAGTCAGCAGTCTGTGGGTAATTTGGCCGGCAGTTTTTTGATCCATCGTGAGAAATTCATCGTTGTTAAGCAATCCGGCCAATAAATCCACTAAAGGAATATCGGGTTCCGAAGCGAAAGCTCCTTCGACGAGAAGGAATATATCACCCAACCTCATGATAATATCTCTTCTGTCGATCCTCGCGTCAGGTAAGACTCTAGTTCCCTTGATTATTGTGTCAAGGGCTGTTTTCGCCTTTTCGAGAGTCCATTCATCAAGGATCACGCCGTTGGCTAACATTTCGGATATGGTTGAAATGTCTTGCATAGCCACTTCCATTGGGCTGTCTCCTCCCGCAATCATGCTCGCAATGGGCCCGCCCCACCTGCCCTTGTCGACGCCGAGGTTGTAGACGAAGTGGCCGAGGACGTTGATGATCAGGCCGAGGACGATTCCTCCAAGCCCCGGCAGGGCCACGGCGGAGAGGGCCGTGACGAAACTTAGGGTCATTCCGACTTTGCCGAGACTTTTCATTTGCGCCGGTTCATAGCCAAGATGGGCATGGCCTTTCATAAAAAAGCTTCCCGCGAAGTAGGCCCAGATACCGAGGGCGACCGGGCGGGCGGCAGGGAGGCCGCCAAGGAAATGGAGATCGATGAAAGTGGCGGCAACTAAGACCACAGATAAGGCGAAAGCCAGTACCCGTGTGGAAAAGGGTATGTCGACCCCGCCGACTTGGGAGGCAAAGGCGGCGAGGAACGGCGTGGTGTAAGGTAGTTCGGTGACCGGGGCGGTATACTTCGCTTCCTCCCCCGCCATGGAGGAATATCCTGGTTGTGTCGATATAAATGAGTCGGGCTTAGAGGCATTTTTCCCTTTCGGAGCGTCAAACGGTCCGGGTAAACCCGGATAAGCCCATCCGAATAATTTCTTGGCCGCATCGCGGACCTCATCAGGCCTTTGCAATAAGGCTTTATAAACGTGAGCGAGGGTAGTCGTATCATCAGGGTTCAGCCATTGATTTTGCGGTATAAGGTTAAGCTTTCGAGCAAGATAGGTTATAATCCAGCGTGAGGTCCAGAAATACTGGGGTTTTGTTTTTAAAAATTTGTCGCTTATTTGACTCGAAATGTGAAAAATGGCATAAGGAACCGATTCTGAGAATGCTAATTCAGCCAAGTGGGCAACTAATTCCGAGCTCACCGCATTGATAACGTGCGCTTTCCATCTTTCTGAATACACGCCTGAAGGAATTCCAAGATTATCTTGCAAGGAATAGTTTATTCCGGAACGATGATGGGTTTTGTGGGTTCGCTCATGTGTGTATGTGTTATGGAAAACCAGCCTGAATATCTCATCCCTCGATAATCCGTCAAATATGGGATTGTTTTGTAATCCGTCCACTACTTTGTTAATAGCATCTATATCGATAAATATTCCGTTGAACCAAGCAGGTGTTGAATGGCCCCCCCATGATTTCTCGGTATTGGTTCGGTCAATCCTTGTTCCTGTAACGACGCTGAGCCTGCTGTTGTCCGGAAGTTTTTCGTCATACCTATCCAGAACCCTAAACATGGTGTCATCGAAATAATACCGGCCGCTGTCCTCATCATGCACAAGGTCCAGGGAACCATAAAATCCAAGCGGCACTAAATATTCCTCGGCAAAATCTATCCACATAAGGCTCAGTCGATTGCGAACTTGAGGGTAAGAAGAGGGATTATCGGTTACTTCTTCCAGGCTTATGATGATGAGGTCCACTATGGTCAATAGATCACGGGTTAATCCCCTTTCTCTTGTAACCATGATCACATCTTCTTTAAGCCAACGCGCAAATTTTTGAATCTCCTCAACGGTCCCAGTTTCGACGATACGGATAAAATCGCTCCATGGGCCTTCGATCACGCGGGCTAAGCCATCGTTCACATACCCGTTAATGAAATTATCGAAATCAGCGACAGCTTCTGTCCCAAAAAGTGCTATCCGCGATGCTTTTTCATAATCTGGATTGCTCTTAGTGGAATCGCCCAAATATGTAATATGCCAGGCTGTTTGAAATAACAATTGCGGAAGGAAGGGTTGAAATTCGGACATGATGAATACATCATCAGGTAACAATAATCCTTCTTCGTCGCCGCTAAATCCAAGAGAAACTAAAAAATTGTTTGAGCTGTAGATAAGGGGACGTATCTGCATAATCGCTCTTTCATTGATTATTCTTTTCACGGTTTCTAACGTATTTATTGCTTCCTGCTGTTGTTCTTCAATCAATGCGCGCTCTGTTATGCGGTTGAATATTTTTTGTCGGATATCATCTTTGGCGATAATAATTCTATCCATGTGCTCGTCTTCTAAATGCATAAGTTCAAGGCGTTGTGCGGCAACTGAAATAGCTGTGCCGATACCCAGACCAAATCCATTGGACGCCCCTGGAAGCGGGGATACTGGCAATCCTTTGGGATTCATCATGCTTGCCATCGGCCCGTCCCACCTGCCCTTGTCGACGCCGAGGTTGTAGACGAAGTGGCCGAGGACGTTGAGTATCAGGCCGAGGACGATTCCTCCAAGCCCCGGCAGGGCCACGGCGGAGAGGGCCGTGACGAAACTTAGGGTCATTCCGACTTTGCCGAGACTTTTCATTTGCGCCGGTTCATAGCCAAGATGGGCATGGCCTTTCATAAAAAAGCTTCCCGCGAAGTAGGCCCAGATACCGAGGGCGACCGGGCGGGCGGCAGGGAGGCCGCCAAGGAAATGGAGATCGATGAAAGTGGCGGCAACTAAGACCACAGATAAGGCGAAAGCCAGTACCCGTGTGGAAAAGGGTATGTCGACCCCGCCGACTTGGGAGGCAAAGGCGGCGAGGAACGGCGTGGTGTAAGGTAGTTCGGTGACCGGGGCGCTGTATTTCGCTTCCTCTCCCGCCATGGAAGCGTAAGTATCTCGAGGCGCTGACATTTCATCAAGAGTGCTTTCATAATAAATATACCTTCGCCCCAGCGCATTCCCCCGTTGCGTTCGGCCGAACAACCTGCCGAAAGCTGAGGTGATCATGAGGAAGAGCCCCGGCAGGAACGACGATTGCGCCACGGCGTTGGAGCTATTGGGAAGGCTAGGGCTGATGTTGGTTTGGTCAACAATGATTGTTATAAAATTTCCGTCAACGAATTCGTATCTGAACCGCACAAAAGGGTAAGCCCCGTCTGAAGGTTCTCCATCGATGGTGAGCTGCAGCGCGAAGGTCCCTTTCGGCTGTCTGTTTTCGTCCACTTCCTCGTTGAGCTGTGTGAAATGAATCACATGATGGCCGGATTGGTTGATCTGGTCCTCAATCCATCCCAGCGCGGTCAATACCCCGGCTTTGTCCGCTTCAAATTGACCGCTGTGAATTTGACCTAATACGCCACCGAATGCCGTTCCGTCCACCCCCGGATCGCCGGAGTGTTGGGCCATGAAGAATGCCCCGTTCGGCGTCGACCCGAGAATCCTGCCCGCCAGCCATTCGCCGATGTAGGCCTGCCTCTCCCGCTCAGCCGCGGTGATGTTGGTTGTTTTCTTGGGCCCGGACAATTCCGCGGAGAACAATCGGATCGCTTCGTTGATGGGCATGTCGGCGTTGCCGGAGTCCAGGAGAGCGGTCAGGGCGGTGGGGTCGCTGGAAACGCCGTAGTTGCCCTGGTACGCATGAATGGCCTCGTGGAACTGGTCGGCCGAGGTCGCGAAAGTGACGAATTGAATAAACTGGGCGCGCGTCGGCAAATTCCCATCGTTGAGCATCTGATAGAAATTCTGCATGTTCCAGGTGTTGTAGTCTGAAGACGGGGACAAGCTCCCGTAAAAATAGGGGTTGATGAATTCGATGCCGTCCGTCATGCCGGCCGATTGCAGCGGCTGGCCGTTGGGGAACTTCGTGGTGAATTGGATGCCGCGAATCTGGCTGAAAACAAGCGTCCCCAAGTCCGGCGAGGCGTTCATGATGTTGGTCATCCCGTTCAGCAGGACGTCGCGCATTTCGTCACGGGTCAAAATGGTCTCATCGGAGGGGTAGGATTCCAGGGCCTGGTCAAGCATGACCTTGTATCGCTCTATCTCCCGGGCGGCTTCCTGGTTGGTTGCCGTGGCCGTCGGAGCGGCGGTTTGGTTCCGCGTGACGGTCGGTGCGAGGGTCGCCTCAGCGGCTGATTTAATATCGGCGGGAACGGCCGTGGTCTTCAGGACAATCGGCGTCGGAGTCAAATCAATTGCTTGCGTCTTACGGGTGAACATGGGCAAAGCAAGGACGGCGACCACGAGGAGCGTGGCAAGCAGGACAACCTCGGTACGCAAACGAATCCGGAAATTGATTCGGGCCAGAAGGGCGACCGCCGCGATGATTGCGGCAAAGGCTGCGAGCGCAGGAAGCAAGGGACTATGGACGGCAAGAGAGGCCGATGCTGGCGCGACGAAGGCTCCAATGTCAGCGATCGGCAAAACGGCGGCTAAGGCGCCTTGTTGCATCAATGTCCCTAAGCCCGAACGGATCGAGTCAAATGAGAGCACGCCCATTTTAGATTTACCGGCAGCGGGAAGTTCATTCTTATTCTTTACGACGGTCCCCAAAAGTTTCCCGAACACCCAGCGCGAAAGGCCGTTCATGCGCGCGGGTCGGACTTCGAAATGGATGGTGGTGCCGTTGACGTCCACCTGGCCGTCGAGCACCGGGGCCGTCTTAAGCGGTGAAAGATCTTTGGCGGCCAAAGCTTCCCCTGCTTCCGCGTTGTCCTCGACCGTCATCAGAATGTTGAACTCGATGCTCTTGCCCAGTTGCCGGAGGACGAAGGGGGCCCAGAAATAGAGGCCCGGACGGCTTTCGATTTTGCCGGCCGACAGCGAGGATATCCCGGGGATATGCTCGGCCGCCTTTTGCAGGATTTTTTCATCGGCCGCGCCTTTGATCGCATCCAGTTCCAGGTTTTCCGCGCCCAGGTTGAGGCCGTATTGCAATCCGGTGAACACGCCGTTGAACTTCTTCGCTTCCATGAGCTCGTTCAGGTTGATTTTGTCCGATGTCACCCGCGGCGAAACCAGATAGATCTGTTCCCCGTTGAACATTTTCTCGATGGGGAGCGGGTCGTGGGCGAAGACGTCGAGGTAGTTGTTCTCCTTGGGGACTTCGTTGATCTTGGGCGTGACCACGACATAGGAGACGTCCTTCTGCCGGAGGAGCTGCGTGAGGCCCTCGGTGTGGAACCCGCCGGCCACGAGAACCGCGGAACTGGCGTTTTCCTTTTCGATCTTTTCCAGGAGGTTTTCGAGCAGGGCGTTGTTGCGGCCCATGGCATAGCGGCAAAAGTCCTCGTAGGGCTGGAGCATAGTGGCGAAGGGCAGGGTCCGGACAGATTGATTATCCGAAGGCGTTGCTCCCTGTTCCGAGCCTGCGGATGTCGGCGCCAAAGGAACCGCTTCGGCGGGCGTCAACGCCAGCGTCATGCCGAGGGGCCCGGCCACGTCCTTGAGCCTGTCGGCGATTTTAAGGAGTTCGTTTTTGTTCTGATCGTAATAAAGCCAGTCCGGCATGGTCATGGTATGCTGCGTCAGTTTTTCCAGCAGGAGGAGGTTCCGGTTGATGGCCACCATCTTTTTCTGCTCGGGCGTGACGGCCAGCGCGTCTTGGGCGGATTCTTCGGCGTTGGAAAGCTCCACCAGCAGCTCGTTCCGGTTGATCTGCTCGGCCAGCAGGACGTAGGTGATGTAGGAATTCAGCTGCGGATAGAGTTCAAGGTCGATTTTATTTTCATGGCAAAGCTTGCGAAGGAAGCGGTGGTAGTCTCCGTATCCCATGCGGCCGAGGCGGTAGAGCAGGCTCTGCTGCACCAGGTACGAGAGGCTGTCCTCGGAGAGTTTCTTGGCCATGGCTTCCACCAGCTGCAGCCGCTCCGATTCCACCCGCTTGAAATCCAGGGATTCCTCCCAATCCAGGGCGTTCAGGAGGATCCGCAGGTTCGGGAAACGCATTTCGCTGTTCCGTTGGGCGTCCATGAGGTAGCGGACGTAGGATCCCAATCCCTCCTGGCGGTTCTTGTAGGCGCCGTAATGCCGGTCGAACTCCTTGAGTTTCGGCGAGTAGGAACCGGCTTTCAAACGGAACATCGCGTCCTTCAACTCCTTGAGGAAAGCCGACATGCCGGGTTTGTATTTCACCGAATCCTTGAAGGCCTGGATGTTGCTCTCGTATTTCGACATGTCCTCCACGCCCCACAGCAGCGGCGGCTGCGGCGCGGTGATCCCCACGAACTCCGGCCCGCCGATGGTCCCGGATTTCATGAAATATTCCGCGATCCCCTTGGTGATCGCCGCGTCGGGGAACGAACGGTAGGGATCGAGGGCGAATTCCCCCTGCGCGCCCTCCAGTCCCACCAGGGTGATGCCGCGTTCCTCCCGCAGGCCCTGGATCAGGGACGCCATGTTTCTCTGCGCGTCCTCGATGCCGTGGGCGTCCTGGATGTGGATGATGATCGGCGCGTCCGGGGATTTCGAGAGATAGACGTCGCGGATGGCGCCGTAGGGCAGGATGAGGCTGGAGATCCAGGTCGGCGTGTTTTTGCCGTCGTTGCGGACGGCGGCTTTCAAGTCTTCGCGGATCATTTTCCCCGTCGATGGCAGGCCGTTGGTGACGGATTCGGACATGCCGAATTCCAGGTTGGTGGCTTTGGGAAGCTGGGCGAGGAGCTGGTATTGTTCGGCGGAGAGCCCGCGGTTTTGTCGTTCGGCGGCCAACCCGATGTTGGCGACGTTGTCGGCAAGCTCCGCGCTTTTCTTCATGCGGTTGGCGGCGTTCCGGCGTTCCGCCCAGAAAGCGCTCTCCGCGGAATAGGCCGTCAGGACATTCGAGTAAAAAAAGACCGCCGAGACGAGAAAGGCCGTGACGGTCTTCGCGTCTCTAAATGACGGCAGGAAGGAGCATTTCGTCGCTGGTTTTGTGAGCACTTTATTCCCGTTTTCCCTCGATTTTAATCTCAAAAACCATGACCAACGTACCTATAAGTGACAACGTAAGTATAAGCGGGGTCGGGAAATTTCGCCTTACCAAAAAGTAAATTTAATGTAAATACTCGACGGAATTTCATCCGCTTATGGATAATGAGCGAAATCAGTATTATGAGCAAACGAAAAATTTACATGGACGGGAGTTCTAAATGCAAAAAAACAACCAATTCTAGGGGGTGATCGGACGGGCGGCGGCTATAGGCCGAGTTTACTCAGGAATTCCTCGAGGGAATGGGCGTGGAAGAAGCGGTTTTTTCGTTTTTCGGCGCCGAGGGAACTGGTGATCCCCTCGGGCGAATAGTTGTGTCCAGGGTAAAGGACGGTGTCGTCCGGGAGTTTGGACAGTTTGTTGTTGAGGCTTTCGAAAAGCTCGTAGGGGTTTCCCCCGGGCAGGTCGCAGCGGCCGCAGGTCCCGATGAAAAGCGTGTCGCCCGCGATGAGGTTGTTGTCCACCAGGAAACATTGCGACCCCGGCGTGTGCCCCGGCGTATGGAGGAACGTGAGCGTGGTTTCCCCGAGTGTCAATTTGTCTCCGGATACGACGAACCTCAGGTTCTCCTCCGGCAGGAAACCGAAGATCCCGGTTTGCACGGCTTTTTTGTTGATGTCGACTTCCCGCTTGTTCAAATAGACCGGCATGTCCTTGGTTTTCAAAAGCGTGTCGATGGCGTTGCAGTGGTCGTAATGGGAATGGGTGATGAGCGCGCCTTCCACGGAATAACCGTCGGCTTCGGCGGTTCGCAGCACGTCTTCCACGTTCCAGGCCGGGTCCACGATCCAGCACTTCTTCGCGGCGGCGTCGCCCACGAGGTATTGGAAGTTCTGCATCGGGCCGATCTCGAGCTGTTTGAGATAGAGGCTCATGGAAGCACCGGCAATACGCGCTTTCGTTTCGCGCCCTTACCCGCCGGCGCCGGCAGGGAGACCGTCTTCAAGAAGCGCAACAACAACTTTTTGACGGAGCCGCGGCCGCGGTAGTGGATGGCGCGCATCCCGAGCTTGAGGGCGGCGGCCACGTGCTCGGGCCGGTCGTCGATGAAGATCATCTCGCGGAGCGGGACCTTGGTGTGCCGGGCCAGCGAATGGAAGATCCGGCGGGACGGTTTCATGGCGCCCGCCAGGTGGGACCCGTAGGGCCATCGCGCGGCCCGCATGGCCGGATAGCGCTTGAACATGTATTTCCAGTGCAGCGCGTTGGTGTTGGAGAGGATGGCGGTCGGATAGCGGCGCGATAAATCCTTCAGAAGACGAAGGTGTTCCTGCACGGGCGAGAAGATGTCGTTGAAGGCGGCGCAGAACTGCGGGAAGCTCATGGAGAGGCCGTGCTTCTTCTTCACGTGGTCGTAGACGGCGCGTCCGGAAATTTTTCCTTCTTCAAAGGAATTCCCGAAGCGCGTTCCCCAGAGGTCCTTGATCAGCTTCCGGCCCACCCCCGGTTCGATGCGGTCGAAATTACGGGCGGCGCGTTCGAGGCTGAAGCGCAGGAGGACGTTGCCGATATCAAAAACAATGAGGGGTTTTTTGTGATTCATATGTACTTAGGTCGTCATCCCGGAATGCTTCTGTCCGGGATCCAGAGAGCAAAATCATTGAAAAGATATCCAATCATGGATTCCGGCCAACCGCATGCCGGAATGACGGACGGAAAAAATGCCTGACGAATTTTAGGCATACGACTCGGGCCGTCTGTCCCGCAACAGGTCGTTGTAAGAGTTCATCTTTTTGTTTCGCGCCTTCTTCGGGTCGATCAATAACGTTCCGGTCTCGGGCCGCGTGCCGGACGCGCGTCTCAGCACTTCGCCGCGGGGCGAGACGATCTGGGACTGGCCGATGAAGCTCAGCCCGCGTTCGCTTCCGACCCTGTCGGCCGTGACCGCGAACACCCGGTTTTCCAGGCAGCGGATCTTCATGCCTTCCGGACACCACGGCAGGACCAGGTTGGCCGGATGGGCGATGATTTCCGCGCCCCGGAGCGCCAGGGTCCGGACCGATTCGGGGAAGAACCAATCGAAGCAAACCATTAGTCCGACCTTCACCCCGCCGACGTCGAACACGCGGAAGCCGAGGTTTCCGGGCGAAAAGAACTTTTTTTCCTCGGCGAAGAGATGGATCTTCCTATAAAGGTAAGTGTGCGTCGGCGTCGCCAGGACGGCGGAGTTGTAGAAACGTTTCCCGTCCCGTTCCGCGAACCCCGCGGCCACGCCGGTTTTACGCCGGCGCGCGTATTCCTGAAGGGCCAGGACGGTCGCCCCCCCTTTGAAAGGCTCGGCGACGCGCGCCACCTCTTTTTTCGATCGGAAGTTGTATCCGGAGTTGAACAATTCGGGGAGGACGATCAGGTCCGCGTTGGTCCGCTCCAGGGATTTTAACGCCGAATCCAGGTTCTCCCGCGGGGACAGGAACTTCGGTTTCGTTTGAAGGTAGGCGACGCGCATGGCATGATTCTATAATTTTCGGTCCGATTCTCAAAAATTCCCGGCTTCGGGATGGGAAGAAAAGTTGTGGGAGGTATTGATATTCCTTTGATTTCAATATATAAACTCTTCATGCCCCGGTTCGCTTTTAAGAAAATTCTCATCACGGCCGCGTTCTGTCTTTCCTGGACGTGCGTTTTGATTCCCTCCCCCCTCCATGCCGACGAATTCGGGTCATCCAAAAACAGCCAGGACATGGATGATGCGGTCTATTTCTATGAGAACGCATCGACGGAGGAGGATCCCGATTATTCCCGTTTTTATAATGACGAGGACCGGATACCCTGGCTGTTCCTTCTCACGGTCAACGGCGGATACAATCAGCTGCTCAAGGGGTACAAGGGATACGACAATCTCGGCAACGCCGGAATCGACTTGTATATGAGGCCCGGGCGGCTGCGCGTTGAAGCGCCGGGATGGAAGGAACATTTGATGTTCCGGTTGTCCGCCGATTATTTCCCCCTCCAGGTCCCCGAAGGCGTTTACGGTCTGACGGAAGACATGTACGGGATTTCCGGGGCCCTCCTGTTCAAAGCTTTTACGCTGTCCCGCCCGGAATCCGATCAATGGGTCCCTTTTTTGGGAATAGGCGTCGGCCATTATCTGGACCGCGTGACGCTGGATACGCCGGCTTCCGGAAAGATCGCGGGCACGCACAACCATTTCGGGGCCAACGCCTCGCTCGGCTTGTTCACGCCGGTGTTCTTTGGGCGCCTGCACCTGATCCCCGAAATCCGGTTTCACACGCTTAAGATCCCGGACGATTCCTGGTCCATGAACCTGACCTATCAGGCCGGATTGGCGTTCCAGTTTTGAAGGGCGATATGAAGAGACACGGGAGATCCACTTTGGCGACGATCAAACCGCTCTCCGTTTTGCTGGCCGCGGCGATGTTGGCGACCGGCTGCAGCCGGAAGAACAATCCACTCCTCAGCACTCCGCCCTCGGGCGTGAGCGGTTTGTCCATATCGATCCCGCAGATCGACGGATCGGGCGCGCCGGACGACCGCATTTTCCTTTCGGTGCGGGACAATTCCAACAGCCCCCTGACGGATTTCCAGCTCGGGAACTTCAGCATCCTGGAGGGCGGCGCCCCTGGCGTTCCCTATGAGGTCGGCAAAGTCAACGACCCGCTGTATTTGGCGCTGGTCATAGACCGCAGCGGCAGCATGGGCGGGCCGACCGGGTCGCGCACTTTGGCGGCCAACGCGGCGGCCACGGCTTTGATCAACGCCTTGGGCGCTACGGATTCCGCGGCGTTGGTGGAGTTCGACCACACCGTGAATTTGACGGTCAATTTTACGACCAACAAAAGCGCCCTTATCAGCGCCGTCAACGGGTACGCGGGACAGTTGGACGGCGCCACGGCGGCCTATGACGGGGCCGTGACCGGCGGTCAATTGTTGACAGGACAGCCGGGACGGCGGTTGCTGCTGGTCTTGACCGACGGAGAGGACAACTCAAGCTCAAGCACTCTGGAGCAATGCATCCAAAAAGTCAACAACGGCGGTTTGAGCGCCTACACCGTGGGACTGGGTCTGGATCCCGCGACGAACGCCGTGGGCGTCGATGCCCTGCAGAGGATCGCTTCCGCCACGGGCGGGATCTATTACAGTTCCAGCGACGGGTCGGATTTGACCAGCGTGTTCCTGAACATCCTGGACCGGATGAACAGCCTGGTCTACGTGAAATACCGCCGCCGAGGGCGAGATCACGGTCTATGTGAATTACGGTCCCTACACAGCTAGCGCCAAAAAAAGCTTCTGATTTTCCCGCCGCTTTTTCGTTCCCCCTCCCTCTAATTTATCTGATTTGCTAAACTAATCCTCCGATATGGAAAACGTCATGGCGCCACCTTTGGAACGCATTCCCCGCCGGGAAAAGCTTGCGGCTTACGCCCGCTTCATCAAGATTGAGCACACGCTTTTTTCCCTTCCGCTTTTGTTCGCCGGGGCTGTTCTGGCGGGCGGCCAATGGCCGTCCTGGCGCACCACAGGATTGATCCTGCTCGCTGGCGCCGGCGCGCGCACCCTGGCCATGACCCTGAACCGCATCATGGATTGGCGCATCGACGCCCGGAACCCCCGCACGGCCGGGCGCGAACTTCCCAGCGGCCGCTTGAGCCTGATGGACGCGATCCTGGTCGGATTGGCCAGTCTGCTCGCGTATCTTTGGGCCGCCATGTCCCTGTCCGATTTTTGTTTCATCTGGAGCTGGGTTCCGGTCCTATTGTTCTTCCTTTATCCGACTTTGAAGCGGTTCACCTGGCTTTGCCATTTCGGTTTGGGCATCACCTGGGCCATGGCGCCGCTGGGCGGATGGTTCGCGGTGAAGCCCGGGTTTGAGGGCGCCTGGCCGGCTTTCCTGCTCGGGATCTTCAGCTTCTTCTGGCTCTCCGGTTTCGACGTCATCTACGCGACCATGGACGAAGAGTTCGATCGCCTGGAGGGATTGTATTCCCTCCCCGCGCGCGTCGGGACGGTCTGGGCCCTGCGGATTTCCGCCGCGCTCCATTGGTGCGCGTTCCTCGGCCTGGCCGTCCTCTACGCGACCTGCCTCTCGGGTGTGAGCGCCGCGTTCCTGATGATCATGGCCGGGTTCCTGCTTTTGCTGGAGCATCTGTTGGTGGACCACATGGATTTGGCTTTCTTCAAATTGAACGTGGCCACGGGTTTCATGGTGCTGTTCATGATTGTCATCGGCATCCAGGCGGAGTTTTAGGAGGAACTATGCGATTGATCATCGGCATCACCGGCGCGTCCGGAGCGATTTTCGGGGTTGAGTTTCTGCGCAAGTGCGCGGAGGAAGAAAGTTATTTGGTCGTTTCGCGCTGGGGCAAATCGGTCCTGCACCAGGAGACCGGCTTGACCGTGGAATCCCTCTCCACCTTCGTCAAGAAGATCTACGCCAACGACGACTTGAACGCGCCTTTCGCTTCCGGTTCCAACCCCTTCGACGCGCTGGTGATCCTTCCCTGTACCGTTACAACCATGGGCAAGATCGCCCACGGCATCGGAGACAACCTGATCACGCGCTGCGCCGAAGTGGCGTTGAAAGAGCGCCGCCGGTTGGTCCTGTGCGTGCGCGAAACGCCCTGGTCGACGATCGATCTCGAAAACGCCCACAAGCTTTCGCAGCTCGGCGCGGTGATCATGCCCGTGTCGCCTCCGCTGTACCAAAAGCCTTCCACGATCCCCGAGATGGTGGGCGGCTTCGTCGATAAAGTGCGGGGCGTCCTTGGAATGCCGGTGGAAAGCGGCTGGCGTTCCACCGAGTTGGTTTAGCCCGCTCCTTTTTTCCTTCGCGTGACATTCCCTTTTCCCGATCAGTCGTCCTTCATCCGTTTCCTGGAAGCGCAGGGCGAGCTGCGGCGCGTCAAAGTGGAAGTGGACCCGGAGCTGGAGATCACGGAGATCGCCTGCCGCCTGGTGAAGCAACAGGGCCCGGCCCTGCTCTTTGAAAACGTCAAAGGATCGAAATTCCCCCTTCTCCTCAATCCGTTCGGCAGCGAGAGCCGCATCGAGCACGCCCTGGGCCGGACGCCCGCCGCCGTCGGCGAGGAGCTGAAGTCGCTGGCGGACGACTTCAAGCCGCCGAAGTTCTCCGCGCTCTGGAAGCACCGCGGCGTCTTCCGCCGTGCGCTGGCCATGAAGCCGAAGATGGTGGCCAGCGCCGCGGTCCGCGAAGTCGTCACGGCGCCGGACTTGGACGCGCTCCCGATCCTGAAGTGCTGGCCGGAAGACGGCGGAAAGTTTCTCACCTACCCTTTGATCCTGACGAAGAACCCCCTGAGCGGCGAGCGGAACCTCGGCATCTACCGCATGCATGTCTACGACAAGAGCCACACGGGCATGCATTGGCAAATCGAGCGCGGCGGAGGTTTTCATTACGATTCCGCGGAAAAGATGAACCGCGCGCTGCCCTTGGCCGTGGTCCTCGGCGCGGACCCGGTCACGATGCTGGCGGGCGTCCTTCCGCTTCCCGAAGACATGGACGAGCTCGCCTTCGCGGGGTTCCTGCGCGGCAAGCCGGTGCCTTTGATGAAAGTGGGCGGCCTCGAAGTGCCGGCGGACGCGGACATCATCTTGCAGGGTTTCGTGAAACCGCAGGAGCGGCGCATGGAAGGCCCTTTCGGCGATCACTTCGGCCATTATTCCCACGCGGCGATGTTCCCCGTCTTTGAAATCGAGTCCATGTACCACCGCCGCGGCGCGATCTATCCCGCGGCCGTCGTGGGCAAGCCCCCGCAGGAAGACAAATACATGGGCAACGCGGTGCAAGAGATGTTCCTTCCCATTCTGAAGGTGATGCACCCGGAGTTGACGGACCTTTGGACCTATTTCGAAGCGGGCTTCCACAACCTGGCCGTGGCGTCGGCCAAGCAACGGTACCAAAAGGAAGCGATCAAGACGGCCCTCGGGCTGATGGGACTGGGGCAAATGTCCCTTTCGAAGTGCGTCATCCTGGTGGACCCGGGCGTCAACGTGAGAAACTTTGCCGAGGTTTTGGACGCAATCCGGAAGAATTTCGACCCCAAGGACGATTTCATCCTCCTGCCCGGCACGTCGCAGGACACTCTGGATTTCACGAGCTTCAAGATGAACCTGGGCAGCAAGATGATTTTGGACGCGACGTCCCAGGGCCAGTCGCCGCAACGTCCGGCGCCGCCGCGTGGTTTGCCGAATTTAGGTCCCGAGGTTCTGTCGCAGCGGAATTGGCGCGATTCGATGTTGATCGTCCGCGTGAAAGGCGAAGGAAGGCCCGTCGTCGAACGTTTGGTGAAGGACCCGGACCTTCAGGGTTTCGCTCTCATCGCGGCGGTGAGCGAAGACGTGCCGTTGGAAGACGAGGAGCTTTTGATCTGGGGGATTTTCACGCGCTTCGATTGCGCGCGGGACCTGGTCCCGGCAAAATCGTCACTGCGCGGCGCCTGGCCGGTTTACGAAGGTCCGCTCGGGATCGACGCTTCCTGGAAGAAGGGCTACCCGACGCCGCTGACCATGCCGCCGGAGATCGTCAAAATAGTCGATGGACGTTGGAAGGACTATGGAATCAATTAACATTTATTTCGCGGATAAAAACCTGGAGCCGGTTTGGAAGAGAGTCCAAGCCGGCGAACGCCTGACATTGGAAGACGGGCTGACGATGTACCGCAGCCCGGACCTCATGGGCCTGGGCCGCATGGCCGACACGATCCGCGTTCAACGCCACGGCCGCCGCGCGACCTTCGTCCTGAACCGCCAGATCAACCCCACCAACATCTGCATCCTTTCCTGCAAGTTCTGCGATTACGCGTCCAAGGAAGGCTGGGAGAACGCCTACGTCCTGAGCGAGCAGGATATCCTTTCGCGGCTTTCTTCCGAGTTAAGGGAAGTCCACATCGTGGGCGGGCTCTACCGCAAATGGAGCTTTGACGATTACTTGAAACCGCTCCGCATCGTCCGGAAACATTTCCCTGAGATCCAGATCAAAGCCTACACCGCCGTGGAGGTGGATTTCTTCGCGCGCAAAGAAGGCATCACGATCAAGCAAGTGCTGGAAAAACTAAAAGATGAAGGCCTCGTTTGTCTGCCCGGCGGCGGCGCGGAGGTTTTCAGCGAGCGCGTGCGCAAGGCGCTTTTCCCCTTCAAGATCGGCTGGTCCAAGTGGGGCGAAGTCCATCGCACGGCCCATGAAATGGGACTCCGGTCCAACGCCACCATGCTCTACGGCCACATAGAAACCGTCGCGGAACGGCTGGACCATATGCTGAAGCTTCGCGCGCTCCAGGACGACACGGGCGGTTTTCTGTCCTTCATTCCCCTCGCGTTTCAGCCGGGAAACACCGGCATCGTGGAACGGCAAGCGTCGGCGGTGGACGACCTGAAGACCATCGCCATCTCCCGTTTGATGCTCGACAACTTCGACCACATCAAGTCCTACTGGGTGACCGTGGGCGAAGCCACATGCTCCATGGCGCTGCGCTTCGGCGCGGACGACGTGGACGGCACGATTTTGGAGGAGCGAATCATGCACGCGGCCAAGGCCGGAACGCCCGTGGGCATGGCACGGGAGCGGCTGATCAACCTGATCCGCGAAGCCGGCTGTGTTCCCGTGGAACGGGACGCCCTCTACAACCAAGTGAAAATCCACGAAACAAAGGTCGAAACGACGGAACCGGTGGCGGTATGATTAAAGGTACATGTCATTCCGGCGAAAGCCGGAATCCAGATCGGCTGGACCCCTGCTTCCGCCGGGGTGACGACGCGAGCAAATGAAATATTCTTCTTCCGTCCAAACCCTCCGGGTCTGCCGCATCCCCTATCTGAACACCGATCCGTTCTTCGCGGACTGGGACGATGAAAAACTTCCGTGGACGTCGGCCACGCCGCGCCAACTCGGAGAGTGGGCCCGCGCAGGGCGCCTCGACGCGGGATTGCTTTCGCGCGTGGACGGATGGGAGTTGGAGGCGGAGTTCGAGCCGGTCGGCCCCTACGGCATCGCGACCGAAGGCCAAGTGAAGAGCGTGCTGCTGTTCTCGAAAAAGCCACTGGAGGAACTGGACGGCGCCACGATCGGGGTCACGGAGCAGACCGCCACTTCGGTGAGGCTGTTGAAGCTTTTATTGACGGCCCGATACGGATTGAAGGCGCAGTATCGTTCGCTGTCCGATTCCAACGATGCCCAGCTCTTAATCGGGGACGATGCCCTGGTGGCCTGTTTGCGCGGCCGGAGGGGTTTCCCCGTCGTGGTCGATCTGGCGTTGGAATGGCAGAACTGGCAGAACCGCCCATTCGTCTTCGCCCGCTGGATGGTCCGCCGCAGCGCGCCGACCTACTTAAAGCTGGAGTTGGCGGAGCAGTTGCAGAAATCTCTCGATGCTTTCGCGTCCCGCCCTCAAGGCACGGCAAACGAGGCGGCGAAACGTTGGAAGTTGAAGACCGTCGAGGTTTTGGATTATCTTTCCAATTTTAATTTCACCCTCGGTCCGCGGGAAGCGGAGGCCGAGGAACGCTTCCGGGAGTACCTCACGGGAAAGGCCACGAAATGCCTCTGCTGAATTTCCAACGGATCGAACAGAAAGTCATGGGCGGCGAGCGGCTTTCACCGGAGGATGGGTTGTTCCTCCTTTCCGACGCTTGCGACTTGGTTTCCCTGGGGCAGCTCGCCCAATGGCAACGGTCCCGGATAGTCCCGGGGAATGAAGTGTCTTTCGTCGTCGATTCCAATCCCAACTATACGAACATCTGCGACACCGACTGCCTCTTCTGCGCCTTTTACCGGCGGCCCGGCGACAAGGACTCCTACACGCTGACCGTCGACCAGGTCATGGGAAAGGTCCGGAACGCCGTGGACCAGGGCGCCACCACGATCCTTCTGCAGGGCGGCCACAACCGCGCCATTCCCTTCGAGTATTATCTGGATATGATCCGCACTCTGAAACAGCGTTTCCCCGGCGTCACGCCCCACTTCTTCACGGCGTCGGAAGTCCAGACCATGGCCCAGGTGGCGGGGCAATCCATTGAGTGGGTCCTCAAACAGTTGTGGGACGCGGGCCAACGTACGTTGCCCGGCGGCGGCGCGGAGATTCTGTCGGAGCGCGTGCGCAAGATACTCGCGCACAAAAAGGGCGGGCCGGAGAAGTGGCTGGAAGTCCATCGCGCGGCCCACAAGCTTGGGTATAAAAGTACCGCCACCATGATGTACGGACACGTGGAGACGCCGGAAGACGTCGTCGAACATTGGGACCACATCCGCGCGCTGCAGGACGAAACCGGCGGGTTCACCGCATTCATCCCGTGGAGCTATAAGCCGGAAAATACTGTTTTGGAACGAAAACATCCGGAGCGGACCGGGCCGGTGCCCTATCTGCGGATGCTGGCGGCTTCGCGGTTGTATCTCGATAATTTCGAGCACATCCAGGCGTCCTGGTTTTCCGAAGGAAAGAAGACGGGGCAGGTGTCGCTGCATTTCGGGGCGGACGATTTCGGCGGGACCATTTTGGACGAGAACGTGCACGCCGCGGCCAACTTCGTGAACAAAGCCGACAGCCGGGAAGTCGCCACGCTCATCCGCGAAGCGGGTTTCATTCCGGTACAGCGCAGCACTCTCTACGAAACCATCAAAGTGTGGGATGAATCACCGAAGAAAGAACTCGCGGCGACGGAATCGCTCCGTTGAACGAAATTCCTCTCCCCTACAAATCCATCATTTTCGTCTGCACAAACGTTCGTGAAGAGACCGGACGCGTGTCCTGCGCCGGCCATGGCCGGCCGGGCGCTTCGCTGCGCGATAAATTAAAGGACCAGGTCGCCGCGCGCGGTTTGAAAGGCGTCGTCCGCGTTTCCGCCTCCGGCTGCATGGACCTCTGCGAGATGGGGCCCAACGTCATGGTCTTCGACGCCGACGGTAATTCCCACTGCTATACCCGCGTTTCAGAATCCGACCTTCCCGCCATTCTCGAGAAGCATTTTTCCCGATAAATCAATTTAGGCCATGTCTGAATTTCGCCCGGGGACGTTCCCGTATAAATTGAGAGGGATTCGTTCCTCCTTAGGACACCGGACTATCCCCCATCGAAGATGGGGGCTGGGGGGCGGGTAGGTGTCCGCAGGAGGGGACGAATCCCTCTTGCAAATTTTAGTAAATGGGGTATTACGGAGTAATGAAAACTATTTCGGTCGGATGATTTCCGGCGTGATTTCTTTGTCGATCAAACCCTTTTTCCACGCGCGCCGCAGGAGTTCCCTGATGGCTTTTTCCCCCTGCTTGCCCATGTCCAAAGTGTCCTTGTTCACGTACATCTTCACGAACTTCTCTCCCACCTTGGCGTCGATCCCGCGGCCGAACTTCAGCGAGTAGGCCACGGCCTCGTCGAGGTGCTTGTAGGCGTGGCGGATGCTTTCCGTCAACGCGCCGGCCAGTTTGACCGCGGTCGCGCGGCCCAGGTCCTTGCGGACGACGTCCAATCCCAAGGGGATCGGAAGGCCGGTTTCCTTGTCCCACCATTGACCCATGTCCACGATCTTCGTGAACCCCCATTCCGGGTAAGTCAGCTGGCCCTCGTGTATGATCAATCCGGCGTCCACGCGGTCGTTTTTGATCGCGTCGAAAATCTTATCGAAGGGCGTGTCGATCGCCGTGAAGTAGGACCGGTAGAGCCGGAGCAGGAGCATCGCCGTCGTCTGCGGGCCGGGCGTGGCGATCCTCAATCCGCGCCAGTCGGTTTTGCGGAGGCGCGCGGCGTTCTTGGGCTTGCAGACGATCATGGGGCCGTAGCGCCGGCCGATGGAGGAACCCACGGAGAGGATCCAGTACTTGTCCGCCACCATGGGATAGGCCGCGGTCGATATGGCGGTGATGTGGTATTTCCCCTTGAGAGCGTCGCGGTTCAGGGACTGGATGTCCTTCAAAACGTGTTTTACCCTCAGACCCGGCAGCGGAATGCGGCCCTGGCTGAGGCCGAAGAACATGAAGGCGTCGTCCGGGTCGGGGCTGTGCGCGATGCTCAACGTCGAGCGCGCCGATGATTTTTTTGCGGAAAAGGCCGGTGTCATTTTAGATCCCCACGAGGATGTCGTCTCCCTCGATCTTGACCGGGTAGCAGGTCGCTTTGATCGTAGGGTTTATCAGGAATTCTCCGGTGTTCACCTTGAACTGCCAGCCGTGCCACGGACAGACCACGACGCCGTTCTCCAGGTCGCCTTCGCCCAGCGGCCCGCCGCGGTGCGGGCAGGCGTTGTTGAGGGCGAAAAAATCGCCGCCCGCGTGGAACAGCGCGATTTCCTTGTCCAGGACTTTGACCACTTTCGCTCCGTTGAACGGAACGTCGTCCTTCTTGGCGGCTTTATGGAATTGAACCATGTCTAATTCAGGATGTGATGAAGGAACGTCCTCACCATCACGCCCACGGCGCCGGGAGCGCCCCACACCGCGCCGTCGGCGCTCCATCCGCAGCTGGCGATGTCGAAGTGTGCCCAGGGTTTTCCGTCCACAAATTCTTCCAGGAACAGGCCGCCGATGATGGTGCCGGCTTCGCCCGCGTTCCCGATGTTCTTCAGGTCGGCCACTTTGCTCCGGATGTGGTCCTTGTAGGCGGGTTCGAGCGGAAGGCGCCAGACTTTTTCGCCGGACTTGTCCGACGCCGCCTGGATTCTCTCCACCAAGGATTGATCGTTGGCCATGAGCGCCGCGTAACTCCGTCCGAGGGCGATGGTGGCCGCGCCGGTGAGCGTGGCCGCGTCGATGATCTCGTCCACGTTCAACTTCACCGCGTAGGAAAGCGCGTCGGCCAGAACGATGCGGCCCTCGGCGTCCGTGTTCAGGACCTCAATGGTTTTGCCGTTATAGGCGCGGAGCACGTCGCCGGGTTTGTAGGCGTCCTGCCCCGGCATGTTCTCCGTGATCGGGGCGATGCCGTGAACTTCCACGTCCGGCCGGAGCGTGGCCAGGGCGCGGAAGACGGCGAACACGATGGACGAGCCCGCCATATCGTATTTCATGG
>CAYZXT010000013.1:0-61523 GCA_964482515.1 uncultured Elusimicrobia bacterium
GGATGAAACGAAGATCCCCGTCCACCCCCAGGTCCGGGGTGCCTGCGAGATTTTAGGTTATGATCCGTTGTATGTCGCGAACGAGGGGCGCTTCTTGGCCTTCGTGAAGAAAGGCCAAGGCGCCAAGGCCCTGGAAATATTGCGGGGCAATCCCTTGAGCGCGGGCGCGGCCCTCATCGGGACGGTGACCTCGGAGAAGGGGCCGCTCGTGACGGTGAGGAGCCAGATCGGCACCCATCGCGTGCTCGACATGCTGAGCGGGGAGCAGCTTCCGCGGATTTGTTAAGACGCCATTCCGGCGAAAGCCGGAGTCCAGTGCATGATTCGGTCCTCTTCCGACTGACAGAGGACCATGTCCCATTCCACAAACTGGGACCAAAACTAGCGTCATAGCCTAGCGGCAAGGGGGAACAATGAAACGCAGAACATGGATGGTCGCTTTGATGGTGTCTTTGTGCGCGGGGTGGTTGATGGCGGATTGGGACAGCGTGGAATATCCCTACGAGGTGCCGCTCGGACTTCAAAAACCCATGGTCCCGTCCGACAACCCGGTGACCGACGCGAAAGTGAAGCTGGGCAAGCTCCTCTATTTCGACAAAAGGCTGTCCGCTGACAACACCATCAGCTGCGCCACCTGCCACGATCCGAAAAAAGGCTGGACCGACCAATCTCCCGTCTCCACCGGCATCAGGGGGCAGAAGGGCAACCGCAACGCGCCCACCGTTTTGAACACAGCCTATCTGGATTTCCAATTTTGGGACGGCCGCGCGCCGACGCTGGAGGAACAAGCCAAGGGCCCCATCGCCAATTCGGTGGAGATGGCTTCGGACGCCGAGTCAAAAGCCGCGCACGCCGTGGTGGTAAAACGTTTGAAAGACAGCAAGGGTTATCGTCCGCTCTTTGATGAAGCCTTCGGAGCGGGTTCGGAAATAAATATCGACCGCGTCGCCCAGGCCATCGCGACCTTCGAGCGCACGGTCCTGACTGGGAACTCGCCCTACGACCGCTTCGAAGCGGGCGACAAGAAAGCCCTCTCCGCGGCGGAAGTCCGCGGCAAGGACCTTTTCTTCGGCAAGGCGAGCTGCAGCGAGTGCCACACCGGATTTAATTTCACCGATTCGGATTTCCACAACCTCGGCGTCGGCATGAACGCCAAGGAACCGGACCTGGGACGCTATGCCGTCACCAAGGACGAAACAGACAAAGGCGCCTTCAAGACGCCGACGCTGCGCAACCTGGCGTCCACGTTCCCCTACATGCACGACGGTTCGCAGAAGACGCTGCAGGAAGTCGTCGACTTCTACAACCAGGGCGGCGAAAAGAATCCCTGGCTGTCGACGAAGGTGAAGGTCCTGAATTTGACGGACGCGGAAGAGCAGGACCTGTTGGCTTTCCTGGGCGCATTGAACGGCGACCCGGCGGCGGTGGATGAGCCGGCCGAATTCCCCAAATAGAGGACGAACGTGACCCTAAAATATTTTCTCCCTGAATCCGAAATGCCGCGCCAGTGGTACAACCTGGCCGCGGACCTGCCCGGCGGACTTTTGCCGCCGCTCGGCCCCGACGGAAAACCCATCAAGCCGTCCGACCTGGCGAAGGTTTTCCCGGACAACCTGATCGAACAGGAAGTGTCCTCCAAGCGGTGGATCGACATCCCCGAGGAAATCCTGGGGATGCTGGCGCGCTGGCGCCCCTCGCCGCTGCACCGCGCCCTGGCCCTGGAGAAGGCCCTCGGCACGTCGTCGAAGATCTATTACAAGAACGAAAGCGTCTCGCCCGCGGGCAGCCACAAACCCAACACCGCGGTCGCGCAGTCCTGGTACAACAAGCAGTTCGGCATCGAGCGCCTGACCACGGAGACCGGCGCGGGCCAGTGGGGGAGCGCCCTCTCCTTCGCCTGTTCGCTGGTTGGCCTGGAGTGCAAGGTCTTTATGGTGCGGATCTCTTTCGACCAGAAACCCTACCGGAAGTTCATCATGGAGGTCTGGGGCGGTAAATGCGTGTCCAGCCCGTCGACGGAAACCGCCTTCGGCCGGAAGGTTCGGGCGGAGATGCCGGACACGCCGGGAAGTCTGGGCATCGCCATCTCCGAGGCGATCGAGGCCGCGGTGACGGACCCCACCGGCAAAACGCGTTATTCCCTGGGATCGGTCCTGAACCACGTGATGCTGCACCAGACCATCATCGGCCTTGAAGCGCAGAAGCAGATGAAGATGGCCGGGGATTATCCCGACGTCGTGATCGGCTGCGCGGGCGGCGGCAGCAACTTCGCGGGGTTGTCGTTCCCCTACGTGCTGGACAAGATCCACGGCAAGAAGATCACCATCATCCCGGTGGAGCCGGCGTCCTGCCCGACGCTGACGAAGTCCCCGTTCAGTTACGACCACGGCGACACGGGCCGCATGACGCCGCTGCTCCCCATGCATTCGCTGGGACACGCCTTCATCGCCGAGCCCATCCACGCCGGCGGGCTGCGATACCACGGCATGGCGCCGCTGGTGTCCCAGGCCGTCCAGGACAAGCTGCTCGAGCCGATGGCCATCCCGCAGCTGGAGTGTTACCGGGCCGCGGTGCTCTTCGCCCGCACCGAGGGCATCGTCCCCGCGCCGGAGAGCAGCCACGCCGTCGCCGCCGCGATCCGCGAGGCGAACAAGGCCAAGGAGGAGGGCAAGCAGAAGACCATCCTCTTCAACCTGAGCGGCAACGGCTTCCTGGATTTGGCCGGCTACAATAAATTCCTGAGCGGCGAGCTGGCGGACCATGAACTGTCCGACGCGGAGATCGCCCGTTCGCGGGAATACCTGAAGGACTTTCCGTCGCCGGAACGCGTCCGCGCCGGACTGAAAGCGTAACGACCGAAAGGATGGCCCGCCCATGAACGCATTCTCCCGACCCGCGCCGCGTAGAGATGTCCATTGCCCCGCCTGCTCCGCCCGGCGGAACAGCGTGTTCTGCGTGCTCAACGCGGGAGTGCTTGGACAGTTGGACGCGATCAAGACGGTCCACGTCTATTCCAAGGGGCAGGTCATCTTCTACGAGGGGACGCCCGCGCTCGGCGTCCATTGCATCTTCGCCGGACAGGTGAAGCTCTACAAGTCCAGCATGAGGGGCAACCAGCCCATCCAGGTGATCGCGAAAGCGGGCGATACGCTGGGCTACCAGGCGCTCTTCGCGGACCTGCCGTACCCGCTGAACGCCGAGGCCATGGAGGAGACCACCGTCTGCTTCATCGGCAAGGACGCGTTCTTCGATTTCGTCCACCGGAACCCGCCGCTGTCACTGAAGCTCATCCAGGCGCTGTCCCAGGAAGTCATCTCTTTCGAGGACAAGCTCATGGAGTTGGTGGACAAGCCCGCGGACGCGCGCATGGCGCGGCTGCTCCTTATGCTGGCGGAAACCTACGGCCAGAAACCCTCCGGCGGGGGGATCGGCATCAACCTGTCCCGCCAGGAAATGGCGGACATGATCGCCACCACCCCGGAGACCGCGGTCCGCATCCTGAGCGCGTTCAAGAAGAAAGGCCTCATCCGCCTCGTCGGAAAGTCCATCGTTTTGGTGAACCACGACGGCCTGCACAAGGCCGCCCGCCTTTCCTCGCCCGTCCGTTCTTGACCTAAATCAACCTCCCGTTTGATCTGCATCATTCCGCCGCCGCGCGCGGCCGGGTATTCTTATCCATGAGAGGACCGAGCGTCCTCCCGGAAGCAATATTGGCGCGGGCGGAAACGAGGGGCCCCGCGCCGACGTCGACCAACGGCGGATATGGATGTCCGGGAGGGGGCCGTGTCCGTGAATTCCGTCGGGCAGTCAACCGTTTATCAGGTCCGGTTGGACCGCGACGAGACGCCGTGGGACGTCATCTACTCGCTGACTCACATGGTGTGGAAAACCATCACGCGGCCGGAAGAGATGCGGAAGCTGGAGCCGCTGCGTTGGTCCGATTTGTATCTCAGTCTGCGAAGGGTCTTTGAGAAACGGCTGGTGTGTTTCGAGGAATGCGGAACGAAGCCCTGGTGCGGCAAGTCGCCGGCCCAGGTGCTTTGGACGAACAACAGCATCGCGAAGATCCCTCCGGCCGTTTATTTGCTGACGGTGCACGGCGACGTCGAGCGGTTCATCGACGGTATTTGCGCGCTGACGTGGAAGTGCATCACGCGGGCCGGACAGGTTCCTTCCTGCGGGAGGGCCCTCTGGCGGGAAGGCGTGGCGGCCTCCCTGAAACAGGTTTTAAGGGACCATTTGTTTTTCAGCGACAAGTGCCTGGCGTGCCCGCTGCGCGAGGACTCGCGCGGCTGGAAGTCCTGGTGACATAAAAAAATTTCCCGATGGGACAATCCCTCCCCTGTCGGGAAGCATAAAGTAAATCAGCCTAAAGAAACAGTTGTGCTGAAAGCAAAAAACGGACAAGGTGCCTTCCCACCTTGTCCGTTTTATTTATAGGGGCGCCCTCGCGTTGTTGGCGAGGGTCATCGTTTGGAATTTCTTACCCGTTCTTCGCTTGGAAGTCCTTCATGAACGCCACCAGCGCGTCGATGCCCTCCGCCGGGAAGGCGTTGTAGATGGACGCGCGCACGCCGCCCACCGAACGGTGCCCCTTCAGCCCGGACATCCCTTGCGACTGGGACTCCTTCAGGAATTTTTCTTCCAGCGCCTCCGACGGCAGACGGAAGGTCACGTTCATGTCGGAGCGATGGGCCTTGTCCGCCGTGCCGCGGTAATAGCCGCCGTCCAGCAGCGCGTAGATCTTGGCGGCCCTCTCGCGGCTCGCCTTCTCCATGGCCGCGACTCCGCCCAGCTTCAACGCCCACCGCGTCACCAGCATCAGCACGTAGATGGAGAAACAGGGCGGCGTGTTGAGCATGGAGTCGTTCTCGATGTGCGTCGCGTAGCGGAACATCTTGGGGAGCGTGGCCGGCGCGCGCTGCGCGAGGTCTTTTTTCAGGATGACGACCGTCACGCCAGATGGCCCCATGTTCTTCTGGGCGCCCGCGTAGATCAGCCCGAAGTCCTTCACGTTGACCGGGCGCGAGAGGATGTCCGACGACATGTCGCAAACGAGAGGGGCTTCGGATTTGGGGAAACTCTTCCACTGGGTCCCGCCGATGGTCTCGTTCGACGTGACGTGCAGGTAGGCCGCGCCGGGCGTGGCTTTGATTTCCGACGGTGACGGCATCCGCGCGGGCGAAGCCTTCGAGCTGTCGGCCGCGATGTTCACCTTCGTCACGAATTTGGCTTCCTCCATGGCGGCCTTGGCCCACGATCCGGTGTGGACGTAGTCGGCCGTTTGTCCCGCGCCCGCCAGGTTCATCGGCACGAGGGAGAATTGCGTCGTCGCGCCGCCCTGCAGGAACAGCACCGCGTAATCGTCGGGGACGTTCAGGAGTTTACGGAGGTTGGCCTGGGCTTCGGCGTGGATGGCTTCGTAAGTCTTGCCGCGGTGGCTCATCTCCATCACGGACATTCCGGAACCCTGGTAATCCGGGAGGTCGGCCTTGATCTGCTCCAGGACTTCGAGCGGAAGGGCGGCCGGGCCGGCGCTGAAATTATAAACGCGTTTGGTGAGAGTGGGCATGGAGTCTCCTCGTGTGAAAAAGATTTTTAAAGGGATGGATGAAAACCAATATTACCAATTTTGGGAGGGGGACGGCACGATGCCGCTAGGTATCGTCCCGGTTTGTCGGATGGGAGGAGGGCGGTCAGCCGGGCGAAGCGATCAGCGCGCGAGCTTGTCGGCGAGCGGGAGTTTTTTCTCGGTCTTCAGGAACTGCACGAACTCCATATCGGATTTCCGGATGTGCTGCAGCAGCCACGACGAGACGAGGTTCCCGAGCTTGGTGGGGACCAGCATGTTTCCGCCGTTGATGAACTCTTCCACCAGCCGATGCAGTTCCTTGGTGAGAGATTCATGTTCGAAGGCGTGCGCCATGCGTTTCGGGTAGCCGAAGATTTTCATGGAGCGCTGTTCGGCCTCGAAATGAACCTCCACGTACTTCACGAGGAACTGCATGCTTTCCTTGATCTTCTTCGGGTCTTTGCTTCCGTTCAGCGTGTCGAGCAATTTGTTGGCCTGGTCAAACAAATCCCTGTGCTGCCGGTCGATGGCATCGATACCGGTCTTCAGCGAATCGTCCCAAGTAATGGCTGGCATGGTCTCCCCCCCGTGCGGTTTCCGTCCGGCTCAATCCCGCGATCTTCCGTCCACGGCCGGGCGCTTCCCGGTCATCATTCTAACTGATTACAGACGGGGTTTATCGGCAAAAGCAAATTTCCCGGAAAGAAAGCCCTTCTCAAGGGAGGGATATTATAGGTATAAAATAGGTCGCCATGATGATCGCGATTTTCACCGGCGTGTCGGCCCTGAGCGCCTTGCTGTTGTTTTGGATCCAGCCGATGGTGGGCAAGCTGATCCTGCCGATCCTGGGCGGCGTTCCGTCGGTGTGGAACGTTTGCCTCGTGTTCTACCAATGCGTTCTGCTGGCGGCCTACGCCTACGCCCATTTCTCCACGACGCGCCTCTCCTTCGCCGCCCAAGCCCGGGTCCACGCGCTCCTCCTCCTCGCGTCGATCGCCTTCCTTCCCCTGTCGCTTTTCGGCGCGCCGGATTCCTGGCGGAACGGCCATCCCCAGCTCTGGCTGCTGGCCGTCCTCGCCGTTTCCGTGGGGCTTCCCATCTTCACCCTCAGCGCCACCAGCCCCCTCCTTCAAAAATGGTTCTCGCGGACGGGCGTCCGTTCCTCGGACGATCCCTATTTCCTCTACGCGGCCAGCAACGCCGGGAGCCTGCTGGGACTCCTGTCCTATCCTCTGTTGGTGGAGAGGTTCTACCCGGTGGCGATGCAGAAGGCGCTTTGGGGCGAAGGGTTCATTGTGTTCGCCCTGGTTTTTCTGGCCATAGGATGGAAGCTGGGATCGAAAAGAACAGCCACGCAAAACGCCGTCGCCGGGGAAGCTGAGCCCGCCTCCTGGAAAGACCGGGGGAGATGGACGGTCCTCGCCTTCATCCCCTCCAGCCTTCTCATGGGAGCGACGGCCTATCTCTCGACCGACATAGCGCCCGTCCCCCTGTTGTGGGTGGTCCCCTTGGCGCTGTATCTGGCGACCTTCGTCCTGGCGTTCGCCCGGCGGCAGATCATTCCCCGCGCCCTCGCGGCCCGCGCGGTCCCTTTCCTGGTCCCCTTGGTCCTTTACGGGATTTTCACCGAGGGGCATTGGCCCGCCTGGGTGACCGTGGCCGTCAACCTCGCGGGGCTTTTCGCCGCGTCGCTTTCCTTCCACGGCGAGTTGGCGCGGCTGCGCCCGGGCCATTCCCGCCTGACGGAGTTTTATTTCTGCCTGGCCGTGGGCGGCGCGCTCGGAGGGATATTCAACACGCTGGTCGGCCCCGTCGTTTTCAAAACGATCCTGGAATATCCGATCACGCTGGTCCTCGCCGGGTTCCTGATGCCCGCCTGGAAGAACGCCGGAGAGGACGGTCCGCGCGGCGCCGATTTTCTTTTCCCGGCGGTCCTCGGCGGGTTGACCTTGGCGCTCGTGAAGTTCGCGCCGCCGCTCGGTTTTGTCCCCGAGTCCATGCCGCCCCGGAACATGCTCCTGGCCCCTTTGGTTTTATGCTGGCTGTTCGCGTCCCGACGGTGGCGGTTCGGGTCGGCTCTGGCGGTCATCCTTGTGATCGACGTGTTCCTGCCGCACGGGCAGGGGCGCGTTCTGTTTGAGGACCGGAGCTTCTTCGGTACTCTCAGCGTCACGGTGGACAAGAACGGGGAATATCGGGGACTGACCCACGGGCAGGCGATCCACGGCGGGCAAAGCCTCGATCCGGCCCGCTCCCGCGAGCCGCTCACCTATTATCATCCGTCGGGCCCGGCGGGCGACATCTTTTATTTGTTCCGCACGCGCCCGGCGGCGACCGTGGCCGTGGTGGGGTTGGGCGCCGGTTCTTTGGCGAGCTACGCCCGCCCGGACCAGCGGTGGATTTTTTACGAGATCGATCCCCTGGTCCAACGGATCGCGGAAGACGAGCGCTACTTCACGTTCCTCAAGACCGCCCGCGCGCCCTACAGCGTGGTGCTCGGCGACGCGCGGCTTTCTTTGGCGGACGCGCCGGACGGGACCTTCGACCTTCTGGTGGTGGACGCCTTCGGTTCGGACGCCGTGCCGATCCACCTGTTGACGCGGGAGGCCCTCGAAATGTATTTTCATAAAGCGAAGGGCGACGGGCTCGTGGCTTTCCACGTGTCGAACCGTTTCCTGGACTTGGAACGGGTTCTCAGCGGTGTGGCCCAAAGCCTGGGCGTGAGGGGTATTTTCCGGAGCGACTCTTTCATGGGCCCGGAGGACTTCCGGCTCGGGAAATTCCCGTCGCAGTGGATCCTATTCTCCCGCGACCCGGCGCGCTTGTCCGACTATGTCCGCCACATGCGCTGGAAGGGGCTTGCGGTTTATCCGGAGGACCGTCCCTGGACCGACGATTTTTCGAACCTCCTCGGCGTTTTTCGTTGGTCGTGAGGTGATCCGGTGAGCCGCGCTTTCACGAAAGAAGACGACGCCGGCGAAGAGCTGCCCGAGCGCCCGGTCCCGCAAGGGCCGAATTATGTGACGCCGCGCGGACTGGCCCTTTTGAAGGCCGCGGCCGAGGAGCTGATCTCGCGGCGGAAGAAAACGGCGGCCGCGGGCGGGGACCTGAAGCCCATCGACCGCGATCTGCGTTACCTTGAAGCGCGGATCCACGGCGCCATCGTCGTTCCGCCGGGCAGCGGGCCGGAAATCCGCTTCGGCGCGCGGGTCACGCTGGCGGACGAATCGGGGGCGCGCAAGACTTTCCGGATCGTCGGAGAGGACGAAGCCCGCGCCGCCCCGGATTTTTTGCCCTGGTCCGCGCCGCTCGCCCACGCCATGTTGGGCGCCAAAGCGGGCGAACAGTTTTCCTGGGCTGGCCCCGACGGCGGTGCGCGATACGCCGTGATCGCGGTGGAATACCCAAAAGACTGACTAAAGGACCAACCCATGCCTTACGTGAACGTACGCATCACCAAAGACGGTGTCACTCCCGCGCAGAAATCCCAGATCGTCAAAGAAATCACCAGCACGCTTGTCCGCGTCTTGGGTAAGCGCCCCGATCAGACGCACATCATCATTGATGAAGTGGACGCGGACAATTGGGGTTTCTCCGGAATGCTGACGTCGGAGTACCGGCGGAAGGCCGATGAAAAAACCGGCGGATAAAGGCGCGAGCAACATCTTCAGCACGAGAAGAGATGAGATTTGTTCAAACACATCAAGCAGGAGGGAGACATACCATGAATAAGAAACTTGCGTTAGCGGTGTTGTTCGCCGGGATCGTGGCGATGGGCGGAGCGGCGCGTTTGTCGGCCCATTGCGGGCATTGCGGCGTGGGCGGAGATCATCCCGCCAAGGCCAGCGACATGAAGAGGGGGAGTGTGGATGAGAAGGTGGAAAAGCTCGGCAAGTCTCTGGGTTTGAGCGCGGACCAAAAAGCCCAATTGAAACCCATCATCGAGGAGACCTGGGCCAAAAAAGAAGACCTCATGAAGCAGCACAAGGAACAGATGGAAGCCCTCCATAAGGAAAAGTCCGACAAAGTCGCGGCCATCCTTACGCCGGAGCAGAAGGCCAAGTGGGACGCCATGAAGGCCGGCGACATGAAGAAGGGCGGCAAAGGAAAAGGCAAAAAAGGAGCCATGTGCGAGCATTGCGGCAAGGCGGAATGCATCTGCGACCATCATAAGTAAAAGCCGCGATCGGATCCGATGTCGGAAGAGGCCGGTGGACGCTGTTGTGTCCATCGGCCTTTTTTCCGTCCTTCGGCAAATCCTTCCGCGCCGGTAATTCCCACGGGAATTGATATAATCAAAAATCAGGAAATGGACACCGGCGGACAATCGAATTTAACGTTATGGGGATGGGACGCGGCCTGGAGCGATGTCGGGGAGAATCTCCTTGCGCCGGGACAGGTCCCGGCCCGCGTCACGGCTGTTTACCGCGAAAGATTTTTGCTCCGCATGCCGGACGGCGAGCGGACGGGGGCGGTGACGGGACGGTTCCGCCACGAGGCCAAGACCCCGGCGGAATTTCCCGCCATCGGTGACTGGGTGGTCGCGGAAGCGGCCGGCCCCGAGCTCGCCCTCATCCACGGAATCCTGCCGCGGCGGACCGTTCTGTCGCGCAAGGCGGCGGGCGAGGCGATGCAGGAACAGGTCCTGGCCGCCAACGTCGATACGTTCTTCGTCATGACGGCGTTCGATGACGACTTCAGCGTCCGGCGGATCGAGCGTTATGTGGCGATGGCGCGGATGGCGGGAATGGCCCCGGTGGTCCTTCTCAACAAGGGCGACCTCGCGGGAGCGGACGACCCCCGCCTGGCGGAAGCCCGCGCCGTGACTCCGGAGGGCGCGGTCCTTTGCCTTTCGGCGAAAACGGGCGACGGTTTGGATTCCGTGCGGACCTACTTGAGGGAAGGGAAGACCGGCGTTTTCCTGGGCAGCTCCGGCGTCGGGAAGTCCACGCTGCTGAACGCCCTGCTCGGCGGCGAGGTGCAGAAGACGCAGACCGTGCGGCTCTCCGACGGACAAGGGCGGCACACGACGACCGTCAGCCAGATGTTCTTTTTGCCCGGGGGCGGATTGGTGATCGATACGCCCGGCCTGCGGGAGATCCAGCTATGGGCCGACGAGTCGGTCCTCTCGGAGGTCTTCGCCGAAGTTTCCCTTTTGGCCCAGTCCTGCCGCTACGCCGACTGCGCGCACAAAGCGGAACCCGGCTGCGCCGTCAAAGCGGCGATCGAAACGGGAGCGTTGCCGCCGGACCGTTACGTGGGATATCTGAAGCTCCAAAAGGAGCTGGCCTATCTGAAACGGAAACAGGACCCGGTCCAGGCGGCCAACACCAAGCGGCGCTGGAAGGCGATCCATTCCTCCATGCGCGAGCACGTCAAGAACAAGCGCCGCATCGAGTAATTTTTTTTGAAAAGATTTGAAGCCCCGCAGGGCCGAGCGATGGAAGACGCTCGCCGGGCGGCACTTGGACAACGATGACCGGCGTTATGGCGGCTGTTTACGGAGAGGTTGAAACAAACGGGGAGGGATGTATGATCAAACGCATGACCGTACTGGCGGGATTTTTGCTCGGGCTGGGCAGCGCCGCGTTCGCCAACTATCGCGATATCCGCATGGACCAGGTCGGTTTCAGTTGGGCGCCGTCCGGGACCCAGCAAACGGTCGACTCGGACGTGCGCCTTCGCGGCATGGGATTCTTGGATCTTCCGGTTGAAGACGAATCCAACACCGTCGGCATCTACAAGTTCGGCGGGTTCGCCGCGGGGATTCCCCTCGACTACAAACTGGGAAAAGTGGAATTGGGTTATTACGCCGACTGGGGAAAGGTGGACGATAATTCCCGCCAGGTCGATTTTTATACCGGCAGCAAAGCCGATTCCGATACCTCCGGCATCAACCTCATGGGGCACGTGCCGCTCAGCACCGGCCGTTTCGGCAACGGCGGACTGGTTTTCTCCAAGCAATGGGGCTGGAACAACTTCGATTACAACAACGGCGCCACCTTTTCCAATCCGAACGAGACCGAAGCCTCCGTCCGGGATTTCAACTTGGGGTACGGGCACAAATTTCCCTGCGGCTTTTTGGGGGGCCTTAATTTCGCGCACAAACTGGACCGCGAAAAGGACGCGATCGGAACGTCGAGCAACGATGAGAAAACGTACACGATCGAATTCAGCCCTTCCATCGCGTACACGTGGCGGCTGAAGGACGACCAGGAATTGACGGCGGTCGGCGGGCCGCGGTTCATTCAAATGGAAGACGACAACTCCCAGGGGATCACCGAGAGCGACATCGACGGCATCAAATGGGGAACGGGAGTCCTCTATCAGCGGCTGCGGACGCTGCGGATCGCCGGTTTCATCGAGACCGGGGAACTGTCCGGCGACCGGACGCTCAACGGCGCCGGCGTGGGCGACCAGGACCTCGAGCGCACCAAATACACGATCCGCGGTTACTACCGAATCCCCGAAAAGCCGTTCTCCTTCGGTGCCCTCTACGAGAACGTCGACCGGACCTTGACCGACAAGAACAACGCCGGCGCGACGGTCTCCGAGACGCAGACGGAACGCTCGACGCTCGGGTTCGGCACGGCCTATCATTTCAACGCGAAGGGGCTGGTGGGTCTCGAGTACCGGTTCTTGGGCGCCGAAAGGAAGAACAACACCTTCCCTTCGAGCGCGGCTTTGAACCGGGACGAAGACGGCAGCCAATTCTCCCTGGGCGGCGAATATTCCTTGTCGGCCCCGCTGAAGCTCCGGGCCGGCTACCTGTATCAAAACATCACCTCGGACCCGGTGGGGACAACGCCCGAAGCGGACCTGAATCTCTCCCGGTTTTCCGTGGGGGCGTCCTACTCCATGAATGATTGGGAAATTTCCACGGCGCTCTGGTACGCGACCCAGAAACAGGACGAGGTGGCCTTTATCCAGGATGAGTGGGAGATACAGTCCACCGGGATCCAACTCCTTGGGAAATACTATTGGGGCCTAAAGGCGGATTTCTAAAAAAGATCTTTCAGCCGGCGAAGCTCGCGGAGCCCGAAATTCCGGACCAATAAGGGGGGGCGATCATTTCGATCCAGACGCCTAAACAGATCGCGATGAAGTGGGTGGCCGCCTATAACAGCCACGATCCCGAGGCAGCGGCGGCGCTCTACGATGGGAACGCGACCAACGAGCAGCTCCCCTGGGGCAAGCCCGTTCAGGGCCGGGACGCCATGCGCGCTACTTATCTCAAAGTGTTTCAGGCTTTCCCGGATATTCGCGTCGAGGCTGAAAACATGGTGGAAGAGGGCCCGTGGGTCGTTGTCGCGTGGCGTTTCAGCGGCACGATGCGCGGCGAGTTCGCCGGCCATGCGCCCAATAACCGGACCTTCAGCATGCGCGGATGTGAAATATTTGAGATCATTGACGGAATGATCCATGTCCAGCATGGCTACTGGGACAAAGCCACGATGTTCGAACAGCTCGGAATCGGCGCGGGGGGGAAAGCGGTAAACAAACTTTTTGCGCTTGGTCCCTTTCCACAGCAGAGACCGTGACCGGCGACCCGGGGGCCCTGCGAAAGCGCGGCGCAAAGCGCCGAGGGCTCCCGCGGAGGGATGGGCGAGATATAATCCGTTGAGCGATATTGGGGGACGGGTGATCATCCAGTTGATCGGCAAGGGACTCCTTTATTTCCTGAGCTTGGGAGTGGCCGGTTACGCCTTGTATGCCTATTGCTTTTTCCCTCTGGGATCGCTGGTCCATCCCGGATTAAGGGAGTCCTTGCTGGCGCATCCGGTTGGTATTTACTGCCACGTTTTTTCTTCAGTTGTCGCCTTGTTGTTGGGCCCGTTCCAGTTTTCAGGGCGCCTTAGAAAGAGATATCCTGATGCGCATCGCTGGTCAGGGCGTTTCTATTTAGCCGTCGGTGTTTTGGCCGGAGGGCTGTCCGGTCTTTATATGTCGAGATATGCTTTCGGCGGTTCTGCGGCCCGGCTTGGGTTCGCGCTGCTTTCGATTTTCTGGCTGTTTACTGGCGTCCGCGCATATCTTGCCGTGCGTTGCGGGGACATTGATGATCATCATCGGTGGATGATACGGAATTTTTCCCTTACGTTTGCCGCCGTCATGTTGCGAATTTACGTGCCGGCTTCTTTTTTGTTCGGGATTGAATTCGAAAAGGCTTACGCAGTCATCGCCTGGGCATGCTGGATCCCAAACCTCATTTTTGTGGAGTGGCGATATAACCATCGCCAATGAGACAATAATTTACGAAGAGTACGCCAGATGCTTGGTCGCAAACGATTTTTGGAGAGGTGGCGGAGCTGGTCTAACGCGGACGACTTGAAATCGTCTGTACCTGAAAGGGTACCGGGGGTTCGAATCCCTCCCTCTCCGTTTTATTTTTTTGTTTTACATCAGATATAAAAAGTCAAAAAGGTAGCCTACAAAATGGTGTCCTTTGAACTTCAAAAGAATCAAAGCGCCTGGTTAGAAACGACAAGTCTCGAGCATAGTCATGGGGGAGCTGATTATTGGGCTTTCGGTAAGGCTCTGTGGTCACCTTCTAAGAGCCGGTCCAACGGAGATGTTTATTCGTTGATGCGTGAGGTTAAGCCTGGAGATTTAGTATTCCATGTCCTAAAAGGTCATGGGGGCAACTTGTAGGTTTGTCAAAAGTTGAAAGCTCATTTGAAGAATTAAATAAACCTCCTCCCTCGCCTGGAGAATGGGGAGAAATGAGCTCCTACTATAGAGTACCTCTCACTGATTACAAGCAGTTCGAACCTCCAGTTGGACTTAAGCTTTTATTTAATAATTACAGAGATGAACTCGAAGCAATTCGAAAAATTGTAAAAAACCATCTTTTCTATGCCCCCTATCGTGAAGAGATTAGACTTACTCAAGGAAAGTACCTGACAAAAGTTCCTTTGTTGTTATTCAATCTGTTCAAGAAGGTGTTAGGCCAAGACGAGATCGAATATCCGTCCCAAACGGAAAATTCATCAGTAAAGGTATTTAGAGAAGGAGCGACTACAACTTATATTCAAACTCGACGCGAAAGAGACCCGGATGCAAGAAAAGCCGCAATAGAAAAATATGGCACGAGTTGTATGGCCTGCGGATTTAACTTTGATAAATTTTATGGAGCAGAGATCTCTCTTGGTTATGCGGAAGTGCACCATACGAAGCCGTTGGCAGATTCTGATATAGAAAGAGAAACCTCTATTGAAGAACTGGTAGTTCTTTGTTCAAATTGTCACAGGGTAATTCACCGTCGAAAGGGCGATATGCTCGATTGGCATTATATTCGGAAAATAGTACGCGGTCGGAAAAAAAGGGAGAATAAAGAAGAAAAATACTATGGCTCCATCCAAAGACCCCCTGCACGGCGTGACGCTGGAGATGATCCTGACCCGGTTGGTGGAACGCTGCGGCTGGGACGCGATGGCGAAGGCTGTTAAATAAGAGGCGGTAAGGCGGTACCGGAGTTGACAGTTTGACATTTCGCCAACCCCCTCTCTAAGCGCGATCTCTTCATGCCAAACCGCTTCTTCCCTCTTTCAGCGCCTCCCTCCGCGGCGCGGCGCATATAACTCTTTTCCCCGGGCCAATTCACCCCTTGAAAACCGCGGCCATCCCGAGTATAATATCGGTATTCCGATAGAATTATCGGTATACCGATATGCTAAAACACGACATCAAACTCAGGAAGAAGATCGCCGATACGGCACGCCGGTTGAGGGTCCAGAACCGTTGGACCCAGGAGGCCCTGGCGCACCGGCTCGGAATCTCGCAAAACTACCTATCTGAAATCGAGAGAGGCGCAGGTTTTTTCACGGCCGAACAATTTTTGATCCTCCTCCAGATCTTTAACGCGCCTCTGAGAGACTTCGTGGAACAGGAATCGTCCACGCAGAAGACGTTGCAGAACACCTTGGCCCGGTTGGGGGCGGGGCATCTTCAAGAGGACCGTGAGACCCTTCCCAGCGAAAGATTGGCAAACGCACAGGAGGTGATTCGAGAGGTTTTGATTTCAGCAGAGTCTCCCCGGCACATCACCGCGCTGGCCCCCATCATCGTTCGATATATCACTAAGTTAAGTTTGCGCAAGTTATGGATTGAATTGTTTGATGCGGGATTCGCTCACCGTCTGGGTTGGTTGCTGGAGAATATCGACCAGGCCATAATAGACGACATTGGAAAACGCCCCATCTCAAAACAGCCGGAGCATGAATATGCGAAGGCATGTCTAAGTCTTGAGAATTTTTTGAGCTCTACGCCGGTGAAACATATCCGGCGGTCAAAGGCCTCCGAAGATGTGCTTGAGGGAGATATCCTTCTGAGTAAGAAGACGCTCGAGGATGTGCGGAAGTCCCGCTCATCCATCTCCAGGAAATGGAACATTGTCACGCGCATCCAGCCGGCGGACTTTATCGAGGCTTTAAGGGCGTCCCGTGAAAATTCTTGAAGAATTCTTCATCGAGTTGGATAAACGATGGAGACCGTCGAACGGCGGGCGGATCGATTTGAAGATCATCGGGTCCGCGGCCTTGATGCTTCAAGCCGATTACGAGCGTGGAACGAAGGACAGCGATGTCCTGGAGACGGCGCAGATCACGCTTGAAATCAAGGAGCGTCTTTTGGCTCTGGCCGGGAAGGGAACCGACATCAGCAAGCGGTTTCGCCTCCATCTCGACGTGGTGGCCAATGGGCTGCCCTTTTTGCCGCAGAAGCCGTTGTTCCACGAGGCCTCTTCGATGAGTCGGCGGCTCCGGCATTTCGACGTGAAGGTCCTGGACATCGCGGACGTGGTGGTGAGCAAGTTGAAGCGTTTCAACGCGAACGATGTCAGCGACGTCGCCGCCATGATAGCTTCGGGACACGCGAAACATGGAAGGGTTTTGGAAAGATTCAAGTCCGCCGTTGACGCCTATTCCACGGACGCTCGCGCCGAGGATCTCCCGAAATACGTGAAAAATCTGAACACCATCGAACGGGACTTCTTTCGCGTCACGGAATCCAAAGTAGACTTGCCTGACTGGATATAAGACTCACGGCAGGGAGGAAAAATCATGCCATCCAAAGACCCCCTGCACGGCGTGACGTTGGAGATGATCCTCACCCGGTTGGTGGAACGCTGCGGCTGGGACGCGATGGCGAAGGCGGTGAACATCCGCTGTTTCGCCAACGATCCGAGCATCAACTCCAGCCTAAAGTTCCTCCGAAAAACGCCTTGGGCGCGAAAGGAGGCGGTACCGGAGTTGACAGTTTGACATTTCGCCAACCCCCTCTCTAAGCGCGATCTCTTCATGCCAAACCGCTTCTTCCCTCTTTCAGCGCCTCCCTCCGCGGCGCGGTCCGGAAAATTTACTAAATCTCCATACAGTCTTCAGGAGATACTCAGAATCATAAAGTATCCTTCCCTTATGAAAGCCGTCATTCAACAGGACAATCTTCAAGAATTGATTTTCCTGATCCGGGGACAGAAAGTGATGCTGGACCGGGATTTGGCCATGCTTTACGGTGTACAGACAGGTGATTTGAATCAAGCTGTTAAACGGAACAGAAAGCGGTTTCCGGAAGACTTTATGTTCCAACTGAACCAAGAGGAGACGAAAAATTGGATATCACAAATTGTGATATCCAAACCGGCCTTAAAAAAATCGGTTCGGAGGCCGCCCTATGCTTTTACGGAACAAGGTGTTGCCATGTTGTCAAGTGTGTTGAAAAGCGGACGAGCCATTGATGTCAACATCATGATCATGCGGGCTTTTGCGCGGCTGAGGCAATTGGTTTCTTTGAACCGTGCCTTGGCCAAGCGTTTGGCCGCCATCGAGCGGAAGTTGGCGGGACACGACGTTGATGTGCAGTATCTTTATCAAATCATCAAGGACATGAACCAATCGCCGCAGATGGAAGGTATCGGATTCCGGCTGGACCCTGAAAAGTGAGTTTTAGACCCCCCGTTTATTTCACGGCCGAAGGCGCCCGCTTGGCAGGTTACACCTCGAGATTTTTGAAGTCCTCCCGGCGAACCTTTGATCTGATGAATTGGATGAATTCCATGTCGGACTTTTTGATGTGCTGCGTCATCCACTGTGACACGAGACCTCCCAGCCGGCTGGGAATCATCATGTCGTTGCCGTTGATGAATTCTTCCACAAGTTCGTGCAGCGACTTTGTGAGCTGATCGTGCTCGAAGGCGTGCGCCATCCGCCCGGGATAGTCGAAGGACTTCATGACCTTCTTCTCCGCCTCGAAATGTTTCTCCACGTATTCAACGAGGAACTGCATGGATTCTTTGAGTTTTTTCTTGTCGGGTATTTTGCTAAGGGTTTCAAATAGAATATTGGCTTGGCGGAACATTTCTTTGTGTTGGTTGTCGATCGCGTCGATACCGGTTGTCAATGACTCCTCCCAAACTATCGCTGCCATAATCCCTCCTCGGTGCATTGTTGCCCAGGCGTCCCCTTCCCAGGACAGCTCCATCTTATCCGATACCCCCAACATAAGTATGACGCCCATCATCTTTGTGAATTTAACGTCCAAAACCCCGAAACAACAATAACCGCCAAACATGTTCTTCGTCATGTTATCCGAATGACGGAAAAACTATCCTTAGGGTCTATTACTGTAACCAAAGCGAGGTCCTATGGACGAAGAAACGATCACATCCCCGAAAACGGTTTTATTGACCAGCGTGGTCGGCCCCCTGGGCCCGGCCCACGGAGACGGCCCGAGCGTGGGCTATGAGCTCCTGCACGGCCAGATCACCCGCGCCCAGGGCATCTTCAGCCCCCGCGCGGTGCACGTCAATTTCTCCCTGAACTACATCGCGGAGAACATCGGCGGCCCGGCCGTGGTCCTGCAATACCCCATGAAGAACGACCTGATCCGCGAGCTCAAGCGGAATTCCTACGACTACATCGGCATTTCCTTCATCATGGCGCTGTTCCACCGGTTGAAGGAGACCGTGGAGATCATCCGGAAGTACGCGCCTAAAAGCCAGATCGTGCTCGGCGGCTACGGCACCATCCTGCCGGACGATGTGCTCGCGCCCTGGGGCGACCACATCTGCCGCGAGGAAGGCGTGGCGTTCTTCCGCCGCCTCCTCGAGCGCCCCGAAATCCCCATGCCCTACAAGCACCCCAAGGTCCTCAGCACGCTGAAGGTCTTCTCCATGGAAGTGTCGCGCACCGGGATGATCTTCGCGGGCCTCGGCTGCCCCAACGGCTGCGACTTCTGCTGCACGTCCCACTTCTTCAAACGCAAGCACGTCCGCCTGCTCCCCGAGGGCAAGGACATCTTCAACGTGATCGAGAGCTATCTCGAGGACGACCCGGACATGTCCTTCGTGATCCTGGACGAGGACTTCCTTCTCAGCAAGCCGCGGGCCATGGCGTTCCGCGACGCCGTCCTGCGGAGCGGCAAGGCCCTCTCCATATTCGTGTTCTCCAGCGTGAAGGCCATCAGCCAGTACACGGTGGAAGAAATTTTGGAGATGGGCATCGACGGTTTCTGGATCGGCTATGAAGGCACGCGCTCGGGTTACGCCAAGCAGCAGGGCCGGCCGACGGCGGACATCTTCAAGGAGTTCCGCCAGCACGGGATCACCATCCTGGCGTCGATGATTTTGGGTTTCGACTACCAGAACCGCGAAGTCGTGGCCGAGGAGCTGACCGGTCTGATGGCGCTGAAGCCGTCGTTCTCGCAGTTCCTGATCTACGGCCCCACGCCCGGCACGCCTTTCTACGACCGCATCATGAAGGAGAACCTGTTGCGCGACGACTTGGCCGCCGACAAGCTGACCTATTACCGGAAGTGCGACGGCTTTGCCGCCATGGTCAAGCACCCGACCATGTCGCCGAAAGAGATCGAAGACCTGCAGCGCTGGTGCTACGACGAGGACTTCGCGCGCCTCGGGCCGAGCCTCTTCCGCACCGTGGAGTCCTGGCTGCTGGGATACCAAAAACTGAAGGATTCGCCGAACCCCATGCTGCGCCGCCGCGCCGATCGTTTCGCCCGCGAAGTGCGGAACGCCTACCCGATCTTCGGCGTGGGCAAATGGTTCGGACCCAACCGCGCGGTGCGTCAATGGATCGCGGACCTGGAGCGCCGCGTGAAGGCGGAGTTCGGGCCGGCCACGTTCTCCGAGCGGCTCATGTCCGTCGGCGCGTTCCCGGCGGCGATATGGACGTACATCACCCTGAAGCTGGGGATCTTCCAGCACCCGAAGGTCCGGCGCACGGTCTACGGCGCGTCGGAAGTCGATGCGCTGCTCGAGTCGATCAAGATCCGCGTGGAGGAACCCGCGCTGCCGTAAGCGATCCGCGAAATTAATTCCAAGCCGTAAAACGAATCCACGGGGAAACGCCTCCCGTGGATTTGTTATTATGTTCCGCCATGAGCAACGCCATCGAAGTCGAAGACCTCCATAAAACCTATCGCCCGGACGCGCACGCGCCCGTGAAGGCGCTGGACGGCGTTTCCTTCTCCGTGCCCCAGGGAAGCATCTACGGACTGCTGGGCCCCAACGGCGCGGGGAAAACCACGCTGGTCAAGGTCCTCACCACCATCACGTCGGCGACGTCGGGCCGCGCCTCGGTCATGGGTTTCGACGTGGCGCGCCGGGCCCTGGACGTGCGGCGCAACATCACCGTGGTCATCCAGCAGGCGGCGGTGGAGGTCTCCCTGACCGTGCGGGACAATCTTTTGATCTACGCTTTTCTGCACGGGATGGACCGGGCGGAGGCGTTGAAGCGATTGCCCGCCGTGGTGGAGGAGTTCGACCTGGGCGACAAGCTGAACGAGACGGTGCAGGACCTGAGCATCGGCACCAAGCGCCGCGTCCAGGTCGCGAAGATCTTCATGCTGGACTCGCCCATCATCTTCCTCGACGAAGCCACCACCGGGATGGACCCGCTCATGAAGCGCCGCGTGTTGGACCGCCTGCGGGCCGAGGCGCGGAAGGGCCGCACCGTCCTGCTGACCACCCAGGTGCTGAGCGAGGCGGAGCAGCTCTGCGACACCATCACGATCATCGACCACGGAAAGAAGCTCGCGTCCGGCACGCTCCAGGACCTGCGGCGGCTTGCCCGGCAGATGTTCCGCGTCACCCTGTCCTTCGCGGCGGATTCCAACGCGTCGCTGACCGGACATCTGGAGGCGCTGAAACCCGAGCAGCTGAAGATCGACGGCCGGACCGTGGAGATGCTTTTCCGCGGCGAGGAGGCGTCTCTGCTCGGCAGGCTCGCGGAGATCGCCCGCGTCGTCCCGATCTCCCAGTTCGAGGTGCGCGGCGCGGACCTGGAGGAGATCTTCGTGGCCTTGGTGAAGGGGAAACCGTGAGCGGCATCGGCGCGGTCTTCTACCGGGACTACCGGCAGCGCATCACCAACTGGGCCTTCATGTTCTGGGACATCTTCGTCCCCATCGCCTACCTGACGCTCTTCGGCACGGGCTTCGACCGTTCCATCGCGCAGGCGTTCTCCATCGGCGGAATTTCCGTGGACTACGCGTCCTTCCTGTTGCCGGGCATCATCGCCATGACCGCCTTCAGCGTGGCGATGAACAGCTCCTGGAGTTTTTTCATGGACAAGGATTCGGGGATTTTTTACGAGGTGCTGACCTACCCCATCACGCGCCGCCAGTTCCTGGTGGGACGGGTCTGCTTCAGCGTGGTGCAGTCCGCGGCGGGGTCGATCCTGGCCGTGGTCGTGGGCGTCCTTTTCATGGGGATCAAAATCCGGTGGGACCTGTGGCCGCTCACGATCCTGGCCATGGTGGCCAGCACCGCCTGCTGGTTCTTCTTCCTCAGCATCTTCGCCGTCCGTCTTCGGCGGATGGATTCCTTCAACACCCTGACGAGCGCGGCCTACATCATCCTGATGTTCCTGAGCTCGATGTTCTATCCGCTCTCGGACGTCCCGGCCTGGTTCCGCTGGGTGGCGCGGCTGAACCCGATGACGTGGCAGGTGGACCTGCTGCGCTTCAGCCTGCTTGGCGCGGGATCGCCGGGGCTGCTCATCGTGGAGACCGTCGCCTTCGCCGCCTTCATCCTGCTCTGCCTTTCCTTCGCGGTGCGCGAGCTCGAACGCGCGGCCTAGCGGCTTCCGTTATTCCGGGCCGCTTTCCCTAAACACATCCGTCCGGAACACCGACAGTTTCGCCCGCGGGTCCTTCCAGCAGTCCGGCGGCAATCCCGCCTTCTGGGAACACAGCTCCGACAGAAAATCTTCCTTCCCCGGCAATTGGATCCACACGTCCGGCAAGAACAACCCCGACTTCCCGTCCAGTTCCACGGTCACGCCGTCCAGCCTGGGAACGATGCCTTCCGCGTCGCGCACCGTCATGGGCGGCGTGAGGATCGAAATTTCAAGCCGCGCGCGGTCGAACTCCGTTTTCTCAAGGGGCTTGAAGCGCGGGTCCTGGAACGCGGCGGAGCGGGCGTAATAGCGGACGGCGTCCAGCAGGCCCAGCCGCGGCTCGACGGAGCCGACGCAGCCGCGCAGCGCGCCGTCCTTCCGGACCGTGACGAAGACCGCGGCGGGAACGTTGAACGCGGGGTCGCCGGACAGCGGCGCGAAGGCGAAGGGCTTTTTGGCGAGGGCGTCGGAGAGAGACTCCCGCGCGGCGGCGAACAACAGCGGGCGGGGACGCTCGTTCAGCGGCGGGTTCGCCGGGCCCGGGTTTTCCGAGCGGGTGAAGGCCACGGCCGCGTATCCCACCGAACCGGCGTCTTTTCCGGCGGCGCCGGCGGCGAGTTCGCCGGAGTTGGCATAGCGCCAGAGCGAGGCTTTGTTCGCGCCGAGGGCCTTCGCCGCGGCGACGCCCGCCATGAGCGCGGAGAACCCGCAGGCCGCGGTCTTGAGCTCCGGTTCCTTGCGGAGCAGCAGCCATTGGTAGGTCGTGCTTAAAAAATGGGGATCGAGGTTCCGCAGGGCGCGGAGGAACGTCAGGTCCGCCTTGCGGGCCGTTTCCTTCGGCGGATAATGGGACAGGTCCGAGGAGAGGATGATCAACGCGTTTTTGCCTTCGATGGTTTTCGCCACGGCCTCGCCGATGCGCCGCGCCAGGTCCGGGTCTTCCGTGTTCGTCAGGATCGGAAGGATTTTGAAATCGCCGAACACGCGCTGCAGGAACGGGAGCTGCACCTCGAGGGAATGCTCCGGCGCGTGGGCCTCGCGCGATTCCTCAAAGAGCGAAGGCTCTTTCAAAAGTTGGGCCGCCAGGGTTTCGTCCACCGGGACCTTGCCGAGGGGCGTGACGAAGGACCCGCGGGCGTAGACGGCGGCGGTGCGGACGGGCACGTGGTGGGACGGCCCGATGAGGACGAAGGTCTTCCATCCGGGGCTCATGGATTTGTAGGCTTCGGCGGCCACGGCCCCGGAATATTCGTAACCCGCGTGCGGCGCCAGCAGGGCCACCAGTTTTCCATCGATGGAATGGCGGGGTGCTTTCAGGAAGAGCCCGTCGACCTTCTCCGCCAGCGCGGCCTTGTTCTCCGGATAGAATTGCCCCGCCACGGCGGGCAAGCGTTCTTCCGGCGGCTGCGCCGGATGGACCGCGGACGGCGACAGGAACAGGGCGGCGGCAAGAATGCGGGCGGCTCGTTTCATGGGAAAGATCGTATCAAGTTCAAACATGAATTGGCGCCTCGCCGTTCTTTGATTTTTGTCTAATATAAAGAGCACGATGGAAAACAGAGGGAGGGATTCATGAAACGCATCGGGTTGGCATTGCTGCTGTTGGGCGTCAGCGTCGCGGCAAGGGCGGCGATCAAGACGGAGACGATCGACTACAAAGACGGGAAAACCAAGCTTCAGGGATATTTGGCCTACGACGATTCCGTCCAGGGGCCCCGGCCGGCGGTGCTGGTGGTCCATGAGTGGCGCGGCTTCAACGATTACGTGAAGCGCCGGGCGGATCAGCTGGCGCGGATGGGTTACGTCGCTTTCGCGCTCGACATGTACGGCAAGGGTGTCTACGCCAAGGACCACGAGGAAGCGGCCAAGCTTTCCGGCGTCTACCGCGGCGACCGGCAGCTGATGCGCTCCCGGGCCGCGGCGGGGCTGGACGTCTTGATGAAGCGCGCGGAGACGGACCCCAAGCGCGTGGCGGCCATCGGGTATTGTTTCGGCGGGACCACGGTGCTGGAGCTGGCCCGCGGCGGCGCGGACCTCGCCGGGGTGGCGAGCTTCCATGGGAACCTCGGGACCCCGCACCCGGAGCAAACCGCGGCGGTCAAGCCCAAAGTCCTTGTTCTGCACGGGGCGGACGACAAGGGCACCTCGGACGGGCTGCAGGCGTTTCAGGACGAGATGCGGAACGCCAAGGCCGACTGGCAGGTGAACATCTACGGCGGCGCGGTGCACGGGTTCACGGTGAAGGAGAACGGCGGCGATCCGTCCGCCGGGTTGGCTTACGACGAAAAAGCGGACAAACGTTCCTGGCGGGCGCTGGAGGATTTTCTGGCGGAGGTCTTTACTAAGTAATATTTCCTGTCATTCCGGCGAAAGCCGGAATCCAGAAGTTCTTCTCTGCCTGGACCCCGGCTTTCGCCGGGGCGACGATAAAGCCTTCACTTGCCCCGGAGGAGGATAACCTCCGGGGCATTTTTCGATGGCTTAAATTCCGGAATCGTGTTACAATGTGCCCAGGCACACGGTTGTGCCTTCAGTCGATCAGGACACGGACGTCCTCCTTTGGTTTCTGCGAAGGAGGATTTTTTATTTTCAGCAAATATTCGTCGCTAGGGGCGACAATCATGGGGGAAACAATGACAAGCGAGACCTCAAAGCAGTTCAAAAAAGTTCTTCTTTTCTGGTTGGGCAGCTTCGCGGTGGTCGGGATCATCCTGCACTTCGTCATGGGCGTTTCGATGCGCCCGATCATCTGGGGAGGGTTGACGGCGCTGGCGATGGTGTTGATAAAGCATTTCGTCTGGCCGCAAAACAAATCGTCCTAAAACAATCTCGGTAATCGGTTTCGCGCGCAGGGCTCGAGCGTGATCCTCCCCCTGCGCGCTTTTTTTCGTCGACAAAAAACACGTTGACCCCCCGGTCATGCCTTTGCTATTCTGTCCGTGTTTCCCGGTGAGGCTTTAAGCATCAACTTGCCCCGACCGACGAACTCGAAAGAGGGAGTGAATAGGGCGCTAAAGCGGTGAGACATGCTTTCCAGCATCCAATGTCCCGTGCCGCTTCGTCAGCCGCACGGGCTTTTTTATTTTCCAGGAGGCAATACTAATGAAACGCAATCGTCTGAACGTGATCATCGGCGCGCTTCTGATGGGGACGGGCTTGGCGGCGCGGGGCCCGGTTTCGGCGGAAGAAGCCGCTCCCGTTTCGGTTGAAGACAGGCTGAAGGCCTTGGAGCAAAAGCAGGAAACCTTGGAGAAGCGCGGAGGCGCGGGCATCGTTCCCGTCGCCGGCAAGGACGGGTTCGCGCTCAAGGCCGCGGACAACACGTTCCAGATCAAGTTCCAAGGCGACCTCCAAGCGGATGGGCGTTTCTATCTGGACGATACGGGGGAAGCGTTCACGGACACTTTCTTGCTCCGCCGGGTCCGGCCGACCATTGACGCTTCGGTTTATGGATTGGTCACCGCGCGCATTCAGCCGAGCTTCGGCGGCGGATCGACGACAATGGACGACGCCTATTTGGAAATCCATCCCTGGTCCCAGTTCCGCGTGCGTGCGGGCCGTTTTAAGGCGCCCGTCGGCATCGAGGTCCTGCAGTCCAGCGCGAAGCTGCTCTTCATCGAACGGGGACTGCCCTCGGGCCTCGCGCCGAGCTATGACGAAGGCGTCCAAATCCACGGCGACCTTTGGGGCGGCGCGGTCTATTACGCCGTCGCGGTCCAGAATGGGGCTTTGGACGGTGCGAGCGCGGACGCCGACAACGGCGATCGTAAGGATTTCGGGGCGAGACTTTTCTTCACGCCCTTAAAATCGTCCCCGTCTCCCTTATTGAACGAATTGGGTTTCGGTTTCGGCGCCATGACAGGCAAGGACTCGGGGACCGCCAACGCGAGCGCCACGCGGCTCCCTTCCTATAAGACCGAAGGGCTGAACACATTTTTCACGTACCGGACGAACGTCATCGCGAGCGGAATCCGCACGCGCTGGTCGCCGCAGTTGTCCTGGTATCCCGGCCGCGTTGGGCTGTTGGCCGAGTATGTGGTTTCCGCGCAGGACGTGAAGTCGACCTCCACGATGGCGACCGCGGACCTGAAGAACCGCGCCTGGCAGGTGGCTGTTTCCTGGGTGCTCACGGGAGAACGGGCTTCCAATAAAGGCGTCAAACCGCGGAACCCCTTCGATCCGAAGCAAAAGACCTGGGGCGCCTGGGAGATCGCGGGCCGCTACAGCCAGTTCAACGCGGACAAAAACGCGTTCCCGCGGTTCGCCGACATCGCGCGCTCTCCGCGTTCGGCCCGCGCCTGGACCGGCGCCCTGAACTGGTATATGAATTCCTTCATGAAGGTGGCGTCGAACTACACATGCACCCGGTTCGACGGCGGCGCGGCGTCCGGCGATCGCGACACGGAACGGGCGCTCTTCAGCCGTTTCCAGTTCTCGTTTTGACCGAGCGCGGGGCGCGAGGAAATGGTTGAAAGCCGCTAGGCTTGAAACCATGACCAAATGATCCCGCATAACTAAAAATTTCATGGAGAATCCCATGCTAAAACAATTCAATAAAGTCGTTTTGAGTCTCGCGCTCGCGCTTCAACTTGCTGTTCCGGCATTTTCTCAGGACATCACGTTGCTCAATGTGTCTTACGATCCCACACGGGAGCTTTATCAGGAATACAACGCCGCCTTCGCGAAATACTGGAAGGCCAAGACGGGGGACGGCGTCCGCATCGACCAGTCCCACGGCGGTTCCGGCAAGCAGGCCCGCGCTGTGATCGACGGGTTGGACGCTGACGTGGTCACGCTGGCGCTCGCCTACGACATCGACGCGATCGCCGAACGGGGCGGTTTGCTGCCGAAGGACTGGCAGAAACGACTGCCCGACAACAGCACGCCCTACACCTCGACCATCGTGTTCCTGGTGCGCAAGGGGAACCCGAAGGACATCAGGGATTGGGACGACCTCGTGAGGCCGGGCGTTTCCGTCATCACGCCCAACCCGAAGACCTCCGGCGGCGCGCGTTGGAACTACCTCGCGGCCTGGGGCTACGCGCTCAAGAAGAACAACAACGACGAAGCCAAGGCCAAGGAGTTCATCTCCAAGCTCTTCAAAAACGTTCCCGTCCTGGACTCCGGCGCCCGCGGCGCCACGGTGACCTTCGTGGAGCGCGGCATCGGCGACGTTTTTATTTCCTGGGAGAATGAGGCGTTCCTGGCGGTGAACGAACTGGGCGCGGGGCGTTTCGAGATCGTTTTCCCATCGGTCAGCATCCTGGCCGAACCGCCGGTGGCGGTGGTGGACAAGATCGCAAGCCGCCACGGCACCCAGGCGGTGGCCGAGGAGTATTTGAAATATCTCTACTCCGAGGAAGGCCAGGAGATCGCGGCGAAGCATTATTATCGCCCGCGTCTGGAGTCCGTGGTTTCGAAGTATGCCGCAAAATTTCCCAAAGTGAACCTGTTCACCATCGACGAGGTCTTCGGCGGCTGGCAGAAGGCGCAGCGGGCCCATTTCGCCGACGGCGGGACCTTCGACAAGATATATCAACCTGGACGCTGAAAAATTTTCCCCGGAGCGTTTTTTGTAAGATAGGAACCCATGAGAAAGCAAAAGAACATCCTGCCCGGGTTCGGGCTGTCCTTGGGATACACGGTCCTCTACCTGAGTCTGATCGTGATGATCCCGCTTTCCACTATTTTCCTCAAGACGTTCACCATGACCTGGCCGCAATTCTGGGGCACGATCACCGACCCGCGCGTGCTGGCCGCCTTCCGGCTGAGCTTCCTCGCGTCTTTCGCGGCCGCGCTCATCAACCTGGTCTTCGGCTTGGTCGTGGCCTGGGTCCTGGTGCGCTACACCTTTCCGGGGAAGCGCCTCATCGACGGGCTGGTGGACCTGCCCTTCGCCCTCCCCACGGCCGTGGCCGGCATCGCGCTCACCGACGTCTATTCCCCGAACGGCTGGCTGGGCCGGCCGCTGGCGGCCTTCGGGATCAACGCGGCCTTCACGCCGCTCGGCGTGACCATCGCGCTGACCTTCATCGGCCTCCCCTTCGTGGTGCGGACCCTGCAACCGGTGTTGGAAGACATGGACCGGGACATGGAAGAAGCGTCCATGACCCTTGGGGCCAGTCGCTGGCAGACCGTTTCGCGCGTGATCTTTCCGCCCATCGGCCCGGCGCTGATCACGGGCTTCGCGCTGTCCTTCGCCCGCGCCGTCGGGGAATACGGCTCCGTGGTCTTCATCTCGGGGAACATGCCCATGCGCACGGAGATCGCGCCGCTGCTCATCATGACGAAGCTGGAGCAGTTCGACTACGCGGGCGCCACGGCCATCGCCGTGGTGATGCTGGTGGTTTCATTCGCGCTGCTTCTCACGATTAACGTCATCCAAGGCTGGAGCCGGAAACGTTATGCGGGAAGTTAGGAGAGGCTGATGGCCGGTTCTGCGGCTTCGCTGCTTCGCCGCTCGGGCGGAATGGTCCCGGCGGACAAGATGACGGAACCCGCCTGGGTGCGCTGGATCCTCATCGGCGTTTCCCTGGCGTTCCTCACGCTCTTCCTTTTCATTCCCGTGTTGACCGTCTTCGTGAACGCCTTCTCCAAAGGCGCCGGCCTCTATCTCGCCGCCGTCCGCGACCCCATGGCCCTCGCCTCCATCCGCCTCACCCTGGTCGCCGCTTTCTCATCGGTGTCGCTCAACATGGTCTTCGGCCTGGCCGCGGCCTGGGCCATCGCGCGCTTCGAGTTCCGGGGAAAGAATTTCCTCATCACGCTGATCGACGTGCCTTTCTCCGTTTCGCCGGTCATCTCCGGAATGATCTTCATCCTCATGTTCGGGGCCCAGGGTTGGTTCGGGTCCTGGCTCATCGACCACAATCTCAAAATAGTCTTCGCCGTTCCCGGGATCGTGCTGGCGACGGTCTTCGTCACGTTCCCCTTCGTCGCGCGGGAATTGATCCCGCTGATGCAGGCCCAAGGCGTCGAGGAGGAACATGCGGCCTACGTGCTGGGCGCCAACGCCTGGCAGATGTTCTGGCGCGTGACGCTCCCGAAGATCAAATGGGGCCTGCTCTACGGCGTGATCCTCTGCAACGCCCGCGCCATGGGCGAGTTCGGCGCGGTTTCCGTCGTGTCCGGCCACATCCGCGGGCGCACCAACACGATCCCACTCCACGTCGAGATACTCTACAACGAATACAACTTCCAGGCCGCCTTCGCCGTGGCGTCGCTGCTGGCGCTGTTGGCCCTCCTCACCCTGGCCGCCAAGGGGTATGTCGAATGGCGCTTCCACGAATCCGAAGCCGTTCCCGCGGCGGACGACGATATCGCCATCCCGGACCGCGTTTAGCTTCGAATTTCCGGCTTTTCCCTCGATGTGGTAGAATGGTGTCCACTCCATGACCATCCTGATAGTCGACGACAACGAAACGGACCGCAAGGTCCTTCGAAATATCCTCGAGCGCGAGGGCATCCAGACCATTGAGGCTGAAGACGGCGTGGAAGCCCTCACGATACTGGAGCGCGAACGCGTGGAGGCCGTCATCTGCGACGTGATCATGCCGAACATGGACGGTTTCCAGTTCTGCTACGAGCTGCGCAAATCCCTCATCCACCGCCGCCTTCCCGTGGTGATCTACACAAGCCATTTCGCGAACGAGAACATGGGAGAAATCTCCCGCGAGTTCGGCGCCGACCTCTTCCTGAATAAGCCGGCGTCCGCCGCCCAAATCCTGGAATCTGTCCGGATGGCCCGCGAGGCGCAGTCCCGCCAAACCGTTTACAACCCACTCAAACTCCCGGAAGTGTATAAGGACAAGAAAACCTACAGCGAGTGGCTCATCCGGAAACTGGAGGAGCAGAACGACGCGCTGGAACGCAGCGAGTCCCGTTACCGGCAGCTGGTGGAACTGTCACCGGACGGGGTCGTCGTTATTTGTCAGGGTGAAATCGTTTTCATAAACGGAGCGGGGGCCCAGATATTGGGCGCCACCTCAACGCGGGAGATTGAGGGCCGGCAGGTGATGGATTTCATCCACGCGGACTTCAAGCAGATTATCATTCAACGGACCAATGACTTGCTCCATGGGAAGATTGAACGGAACCCTCCCATGGAACAGAAGTTGCTCCGGCTGCACGGCGGGTTCGTGGACGTGGAAACCATGAGTTCGTCTTTCCGGTATTTCGACAAACCCGCCATCCTGGTGCTCGTCCGCGACATTACTTTCCGGAAGGAAGCCGAGCGGCGCCTGCGCGAAAGCGAGTTCTTCATCAGGGAATCCCAGATGGCGGCGTTCATCGGTTCGTACAAATACGATTTTCAGAAAGACGTTTGGGAGTCCTCCGAGGTTCTTGACCAGATATTCGGGATTGATCATGGCTATACCCACAACGCGGAGGGGTGGCTCAACATCGTGCATCCGGAGGACCGGGAAATGATGGGGCGCTATTTCAAGGAAGACGTCCAATTGAAGCGCCGGCCGTTCGAAAAGGAATACCGGATCATCCGGAAGTCCGATGGGCAGACCCGATGGGTATTCGGTTTAGGGAAGTTGGACGTGGACGCGCGGGGCGACATCGTTTTCATGGTCGGAACGATCCAGGACATCACCGCGCGCAAGCTGGCCGAGTTCCGGTTGCGCGAAAGCGAGCGGATGCTCTCCACTCTGGTCTCCAACCTGCCCGGGATCGTTTACCGCTGCAAGATCGATCCGGATTGGACGATGGAATACATGAGCGAAGGCACGCTGGCCTTGACCGGATACGCTCCGGATGATTTCCTGTCGCGGCGCGTGACCTACAACTCCATCATCCACCCGGAGGACCAGAAGAAAGTGTGGGATGATATCCAGAAGGCGATCGATGAGCGGCGGCCTTTCCAGATTCTGTACAGGATCAAAACCGCCGACGGCGACGTCCGCTGGTTCTGGGAGCAGGGCCGCGCGGTCCTCGGAGAAGACGGCTCTCCCTTGGCCTTGGAGGGGTTCATCACCGACATCACCGACCGCCAGAAGTTCGAAATGGCGCTGCAGCGCAGCGAAACGAATTACCGGATGCTGATGGAACAGGCGGCCGACGCCATCCTGATCGCCGACGCGCGCGGCCATTACGTCGACGCCAACGCCAGCGCCTGCGAACTGTTCGGCTACACGAAAGACGAGCTTCTGCGCAAACGCCTCGGCGATTTAAGCGATCCATCGGAGCCGCCGGTCCTGGACATGCTCCTGAAACTTCCGGTCGGAATACCGCACATGGCCGAGCGCAAATTCCGCCGCAAGGACGGGACGCTGCTCATCATCGAGGTGAGCGGCAAGAAACTGCCGGACGGCCGCATCCAGGGCGTCTATCACGACACCACAGAACGCAAGCGGGCGGAGGAGGAACTGCGGCGCCGGGAAACCGACTACCGGATTTTGATGGAACAAGCCCTGGACGCCATCCTGGTCGCGGACGCCCAGGGGAATTACATTGACGCCAACGCCAGCGCCTGCGAGCTTTTCGGTTTCTCCAGGGAAGAGCTGCTGACCAAACGCATCGGGGACATGCGGGATCCCACGGAACCGTCGGTCTTGTCCTACCTCCTGATCCTGCCGATCGGCCAATCCTGGGTGAGCGAGCTGAAGTTCCGGCGGAAGGACGGCGCGCAGCTCCTCATCGAAGTGAGCGGAAAGAAACTGCCGGACGGCCGCATCCTGGGCGTCTACCACGACATCACGAAACGCAAGCGGGCGGAGGAAGACCTGCGGCGCAGCGAGGCCAAATATCGGATGCTGATGGAGCACGCCGCGGACGCGGTCATCGTGTCGGATTCGGTCACCCGCCGCTATGTCGATGTAAACGGGCGCGCGTGCGAACTTTTCGGGCGTTCGCGCGAGGAACTGCTGTCCATGAAAGTGGGTGAAATGGCCGGATTGGCGCAAGAGACCGCGGAGGCGCAATTTCAAAAGGTCCTCGCCGGGGAAAGGCTATTACAGGAATACAGAATCCATCGTCCGGATGGCACGTGGGTTGACGTGGAGTTGAACGCCAGCCTGTTGCCGGACGGCCGCGTTTACGGTTTGTTCCGCGATATTACCGCGCGAAAATCGGCGGAAGAGGCGGAGCGGACCCAACGGGAACTCATCCAAAAGCTTGCCGATTTGTTGCCGGCCATTGTGTACGTGTTTGACCTGATCGAGCGGAAACCTGTCTATACGAACCGGGCTGCCGCCGGGATCCTGGGTTATAGTCCCGAGGCCCTGCAGTCCATGGGGCCGGGTTTTATCAGACAAGTCATGCACCCGGATGACGCCGCGCTATATCAAGAGCGTGTCAAAAAATTCGCGGTCGCAAGCAAAAGCGAGATTATCGATAATGAATACAGATTGAAGCATTCGAACGGGACTTGGATCCATTTCCAATGCCAGGAAACCATTATTAAACGCGAGGCCGACGGCCGCCCGCGGTTGATCCTGGGCATTGCGCGCAATACAACGAATAATCCCACCGAAAACACGCCATAAATCGGCCGTCTTTTCAATATCCCGATCCTCCGTGCTCCCTCGCCGTTTACGCCGGGGTTACATCAAATTTACAATACCGTAATGAATCGTTAACTGCCCAGGGGCTATTCTAACTCCATAGGAATGTTCATGATAAGCGTGTTTGGAGGGGAGCATGAAAGAAAAAATCCTGATTGTCGATGACGATTCTCAGATCCTGAAGTTGATGGCTTTTTTTCTGGGGGGCGGCGGATATGAGGTGCTGGTCGCGTCGGACGGCCTGGAGGCCATGGAAAAATTGACCCGGGAGAAGCCCGACCTCGTCCTCCTGGACATCATGCTTCCGGAAATTCCCGGGTTCTCCATATGCCAAAGCATCCGCTCCGACCCCGCGCTGAAAAACACGAAAGTCATCATGCTGAGCGCGAAGCTCTTCCCGCAGGACCACTCCTTGGCGCGTATGGCGGGGGCGGACGGTTTCGTGACGAAGCCCTTCGACATCGCCGAAGTGCTGGACATCGTGGACCACGCCCTCCATCCGCGCCAGGGCGAAAAATCGGAGTTCCTGATCGGCGGTTGCTGGGGAAAGCCGTTCCATAAAACGGCTTTCGCTTGACCGTTCTCCGCGTCTTCGGATGACTCCATCCGCGGCCTATTGCCCGCGTTTTCCTCTTAAGATATAGTGACCCCTCTATGCTACTCGCCACTCTTTGCTACATAAAACGCGGCGGCAAAACCCTCATGATGCACCGCGTCAAGAAAAAGGACGACATCCACGAAGGCAAGTGGAACGGCCTCGGGGGGAAATTCATTCCCGGCGAAACTCCGGAGGAATGCGTGGTCCGTGAGATCCGCGAGGAAAGCGGCCTGACCCTCCTCAATCCCCGGTTGAAGGGGATCCTGACGTTTCCGGACTTCGACGGGGCGGACGATTGGTATGTGTACGTTTACGTGGCGCGGGATTTCACGGGAGAGTTGGTCGAATCGGACGAAGGCCATCTCCATTGGATCGATGACGCCGAGGTCCCGACCCTTCCACTCTGGGAAGGAGACCGCCTCTTCCTTCCGTGGCTGGAGCAAGACCGGTTTTTCTCGGGGAAATTTTGTTACAAGAACGGGGTTTTGACGGACCATTCGGTGGTGTTTTACGACCGGGTCCGGAATGACGAGCAAGTGGTTTAAGGTCGCGAGACCTGAAACCATTTTTCGCCGGGTTCTCCGTCGACCGCTTGACAGCGGCATTCTATCTTTACTATAATCGTCGTAGTTCTTTTTAAGCCGTTTTTCATCAACATCTCTTATCCAGAGTGGAGGAGGGCTCGAGCCCGATGATCCCACGGCAACCGTCCCGCATTTTTGGGATAGGTGCTAATGCTCGCTCTAGACCAGGCCAAACCGAATTTGCTTCCCGCTGCCTGCCGGAGGACGATAAGAGGAGTGCTAGACCTCGTTCCCCGTGGATCTAAACTCCTCGGGGTTTTTTATTTATATAGCGTCATCCCGGCATGTTGTTGGCCGGGATCCATACAGTATTTTGGATTTAAAGAATGAGTCATGGATTCCGGCCAGATGCACGCCGGAATGACGGATAAGATCGTAAGGAGTTCCAAAATGTCTCACGAAACCAAAATCAAAGGTTTGAAATGCAAAGAATGCGGGCATGAAGTGCCGGCGAGGGCCATCCATGTCTGTGAGTTCTGTTTCGGTCCCTTGGAAGTCGTCTATAACTACGACTATTTGAAGAAAGTCGTCACCCGCGCCAAGATCCAGTCCGGCCCGCGCAGCCTCTGGCGCTATTGGGACCTCCTGCCGGTCGAGACCCATAACGTCGTATCCATCCAGGAAGGCTACACGCCGTTCTTTCACGCGAAGAACCTCGGCAAGCTCCTCGGCCTGAAAAAACTCTACATCAAGAACGACACCGTCAACCCGACCTTCTCCTTCAAAGACCGCGTCGTCAGCGTCGCCATTTCGCGCGCGCGGGAGCTGGGCTTCGATACCTTGGCCTGCGCCTCGACGGGCAATCTGGCCGGCGCCGTGGGCGCCTACGGCGCTGTGGCGGGGCTCAAGACCTTCGTCTTCATCCCCGCGGACCTGGAAACCGGCAAGGTCCTGGGCGCCAGCATTTATAATCCGACGATCGTGGGCGTGGAGGGGAATTACGACGATGTGAACCGGCTCTGCGCTGAGATCGCCGACTCCTACAAATGGGCCTTCGTGAACGTGAACATCCGTCCCTATTACGCCGAAGGCTCCAAGACGCTGGGTTTTGAGGTGGCCGAGCAGCTGGACTGGCAAACGCCGGACCATTGCGTGGTCCCCGTGGCGTCGGGGTCGCTTCTCACGAAGATTTACAAAGGGTTCCATGAGTTCCAGAAGCTGGGATTGATCCCGGAAAAAGAACCCCGCATGTCCGCGGCCCAGGCCGACGGCTGCAGCCCCGTGGTGACCGCGATCCAGGAAAACTCCGACATCATCAAGCCTGTGAAACCGAAGACTATCGCCAAGTCCCTGGCCATCGGCAACCCGGCGGACGGGTTCTACGCCTGGAAGATCGTGAAGCAGACGGGCGGCTATGGCGCCTCCTCTTCGGACCAGGAAATTGTCGAGGGGATCAAATTGCTCGCCAGAACCGAAGGCGTTTTCGCCGAGACCGCCGGCGGCGTGACTGTTTCCGCGTTGAAAAAGCTGGCCTTGTCCGGTAAAATTAAAGAGGACGAGGTGGTGGTGGCTTTCATCACGGGGAACGGATACAAGACCATGGACGCCGTGAGCGGGCAGCTGGCGAAGCCGCACCTGATCACGCCGAACATCCAGGAGTTCAAGGACCTCTACAACCGATTGACATCCCCGTCGTCGGCGAAGGAAGCCGCCCCGCTCGCGACGCGCTGAAGCCCAAGCGCGCCATCCCGCAAACTGGTGCGATACCCGGCGGCATCGTTGACCCGCCGCTCCGATTTTCGCATCATATACGTTCAGTGAAGATGGATTTCTGAAGGAGGACCAGCCCATGGCTGCCAAGGTACGCATTCCCGCCCCGCTCCGTAAGCTCACCAAAGACCAGGCCATCGTCGATGCCCAGGGAGCCAATGTCGAAGAGCTCATCGCCAGTTTGGAAAAGGCCTATCCGGGATTGAAAGAACGGATCTGCGACGAGTCCGGCCAGATCCGGCGCTTCATCAACGTGTTCGTCAACGGGGAAGACATCCGTTTTAAGCAGGGAGCCAAAACGTCCGTCGACGAGGGCGCGGAAGTCAGCATCATTCCTGCCATCGCCGGAGGAGTTTTCGTCCCGCTGGGACGCCTCCGGTCCTCGGAGCTCTGCGAGAGGGTCGGAAGTTAGACGTCTATGAAGAAGCAGCTGGATCTCATTTTCCCCCGGGAATTGATCCGGGAGCCCGTCATCCACCTCATGTCCAAAGAGTTCGATGCGGTGATCTTCAACATCCGCCGGGCGAAGGTCACGGAAAAAGTGGGCGAGATGGTGCTGGAGTTGGAGGGTCCGGAAGCGGACCTGGATGACGCGATCTCCTGGTTGCGGAAGAAAAACGTGCGCGTGGAGTCCGTCATCCACGACGCCGTCGAAGGATAAAAGCGTAAACGTTCTTTAAAACCCCGGTCTGACCGCGTAGCGCATCTTCACATGGGGGACAAAAATTTTCAGTCCGACGGTCAAACAGGGTGTGTCCATGAGCGCTGACGTTCTCGTTCTCAACCGGCAGTTCTACGCCATCCAAATCACCACCTGGCGGCGGGCCCTCACTTTATTGTATCTGGACCATGCCCACGTGGTGGACCCCGAATACCGCACGTACACTTTCCAGGACTGGTGCGAACTGTCCCGCGCCATGACGGAAAACTCCTCGGGCTTCGTCGCTACGCCCTCCATCCGCATCGCCATCCCCGAGGTCATCGCCCTTAAAGTCTACGACCGGCTGCCGACCTCCGAGGTCAAGTTCACGCGGCGCAACATCTACGAGCATTACGGCTACCATTGCTGCTACTGCGGAAAGAAATTTCCCACCAGCGAACTGAACCTGGACCACGTCGTGCCCCGCAGCCGCGGCGGCCCCACCAACTGGACGAACATCGTCACGTCCTGCATTCCCTGCAATTTAAGGAAGAGCGACCTCACGCCCAAGGAAGCCCATATGAAGCTCCTGCTTCCGCCGTCCAAGCCCCGTTGGAAGGGGCCGGCGTCGCTGGTGCTGCGCGCCAATTTCAAGACGCGCCAGTCCTGGCAGCGCTTCATCGACAACATCTACTGGAACAGCGAGCTGGAAGGGTCGTAGCCTAAAATAAGCGGATACAGTTCCGACTCCCTCGCAGCGCTACGGGAGCCTGGCGCGGCCCAGAGGGCCGAATACCCGCCAAGAAAAAACCCCCGGACGATCAGGTCCGAGGGTTTTTGTTTTATGCGAGAGTTTTTAGCGTCGCGCGAGCTTCTTCCGCGGCGGCAGCTTGTGGTGGGACGAGCGGATGATGTTGATGAAATCCTGGAAGGTGTGGATGATGTCGCGGGAGCGCTTGCTGTGGTCCGTGAACTGGACCCCGACGGACCAACCCTTGGCGCCCAGGTCCTTCACCCAGGAAACCTTTCCCTTGAGCATGGGCGAGCCTTCGTCGCCGTAAAACAAATCCTGTACCGCGATCTTGAGGCCGCGTTGGAAATGCAAATCGTCGCCGCGGCGGGCTTTCTCGGTTTTGGGTTTTCGCATGGCGATGGGTTTGATCCCCGGGATGGATTCCAGGCGCATGCCGTGCTCGGTCACGTCCCGGGCCCACATTTCGGACATATAGGTTTTGTCTTTTTCCGAGACGGTGCAGGTCACCAGCACGGTGACGGGCCAACGGGTGGCGGTGCGGCGTTCTTGAGCGGATTTCATGACGGTTCCTCCGGGCTGATTCCTTCGGGAATTATATCAGAGCAACGGCCACTGGGAAAGAGCGTTGCGGCCACGTCATCGCGTCCCGGGCAGGAATGCCAGCGCCACGGCGCCGATGATAAGAACAAAGGAAGCCAAATAGTTCCAGCGGATGGGTTCCTTGAGATAGAGGACGCAGAAGCCGATGAAGACCGCGAGAGTGATGACTTCTTGGATGATCTTCAGCTGCGGCGCGGTGAACGTTCCGTGCCCCCAGCGGTTCGCGGGCACCTGGAGCGAATATTCGGGCAGGGCGATCAGCCAGCTGATCAGGATCACCTGCCAGAGCGCCGCGCTTTTGTGTTTGAGATGGCCGTACCACGCGGCGGTCATGAAAATATTGCTGCCGATCAGAAGCAGTATGGTTTTCACGACCGCCCCCTAAAAACTTTCTAGAACGGCAGGGCGTCGACGGCGTCGGCCGCTTTGTCGACAGCCGCGTCCGCGGTGTTGCCGACCGCCGGGATGATCGAGACGACCGCGCCGGCGACCCGCATGGGGACGGTCACGATCTTGGTCAGCAGGCAGCCCGTGGTGCTCATCAGGACCAACGCCAGAAGCAGCAGCTTGGATGTTTTCATTGTTCCCTCCTCGTCGAAGCTTCAAAATCTCCCAATAACATAGCAAAATTTCAACGGCGGCGTGTTTCCGTTGATCGAATCCGGACAATTTAGTAATGTTTTCACGGTTTCGACCAGCAAACAATTCGCAAGGGGGGACAGCCGATCTATGAGACGACGAATTCTTGGCAGCCTTTTTCTATCCGCGGCTTTATGCGGGACCGCCGCGGCCGACCAACTGTTCATCACGGAGACCGTATCGCGCGGAGACGTTGGAACGCTGGACGTGGAACTCCGGCCCGCTTACCGCTCCGATGAGTTCAAAATCAAAACGACCAACACCCTCGAATACACCGCCACCGTCTTGCGCACGGACGCGCGCGCCCGCTGGGTGCCCGCCGAACGCTGCGAAGCCTACCTGGAACTTCCCTACCTGAAAACCGAGCTCGAAGCCGATGGGACCGGCGCTCCCGCCGCGACCGACGAATCCGGACTGGGCCAGGTGATCGTCGGCGGAAAATACGTTTTCTCCCCCATGCTGGGCGTCGCCCTGCGGGCCGAACTTCCCACCGCCGACCAATCCAACGGTCTTGGGGAAGGACTGAACCTGGGGATCTCCCTGCTCGGCGAAAAAGTCATCGGCGCCGTGACCGCCTACGGCAACCTGGGATATCTCCTTAAACAGGAATACACCGCCAACGGCAAAATCAATCCGGGCGACGTGGTCCAGATCGGCGGCGCGGTCAAACATACGCGCTGGGGCCTGGACTGGACCGGCGAGGCGCAGGCCTACCTCGTCGGCAAGAGCAAGTTCGCGGGCGCGACCGTCGCCAATTCCGACGCCACCGCCATCGACCTGGTGGCCGGCGCGGCCAAGGCGCTGAACGACCAACTGACCCTTCGGGGCGGACTGGGTTTCGGCGTGGGCGAGGAAAAAGGACAGAGCTTCGACCTAGTGCGCGGGGCCGGCGATTACAGGGTGTTCCTGGCCGCCGTGTACCGGCTCAAAATATAGTCAAGGGAGTGCACTACCATGAAAAATAAATTTAATTCCTTCATGTCCCTGGCCTTAGCTCTGGCCATGACCGCCGGCTGCTCGAGCCGGGAAACGGCCGATAAGCTGATGCAGGGGTCCACGGTGACCAATACCGTCAACACCGCGGCGCCGGGCACTCCGGCCAGCGCGGTACAGAACGCGGTCGTGGCCGTCCAGATGATCGGCGTCGGCATCAACACAGGGACGCTGGCCCCCCGTCCCAACGGGGCCGGCGCGCCGCAGCTCGTGCCGTCGAACTCCACCTACGACGCGGTCAACGGGTGGTACGCATTGGCGCTGACGTGCGCGCTCTACACGACCCTGGCGTTCCGGATGCGGCTGCTTGACAGCGGCGGCCTCGCGCTAGCCCTTTGGGGCACCGCCAGCCCGTTCACGGCCCTCAATACGGCGCTCCTGGCCCAGGTCGCCACGGCGGTGTTCATCCTGACCGCCACAGACGCCCGCGGCAACAGCGTGATCGCCCAGCTCACCCGCGCCGGCGCCTTCAGCCGGTTCGCCGCCAACGTCTTCTCGGGTACCGTCACCACCAGCGGCAACGACGGCAACCTGACGCTCACCACGAGCGACCTGCAGATCGACGGATCGGTCAGCGGGACGGGCCGTCCCGTGGGCGGCACGCTCAGCGGGAGCGGCCTCACGCCCGCGGGACAGGTCATCACCGCGCTCATCATCACCTTCCTCGCCACGGGCGCGGCCACCGGTTCCATGAAGGTGGACGGCCAGAACGTGGCCTTCGACGTGGGCGCGGACGGCGCCGGCACCTATGTCGACGACAGCGGTACGCACGCCATCGAATAACTCCGTCCGGACACGTTTCAAAAAGAAGGGAGGGGGTTTCGGCCCCCTCCCTTTTGCGTTCCAAAGCGCTAATCCTTCGTCTTGCGACCCCTCGGTCGGTTTGTTAGAATAGGCCGTCCGGTCGCGCCGGGAGAATCTTTCCCGGTGCTATTTGTTTTGACCAACCACTTTATTCCCCGGTAGCTCAATGGTGGAGCATTCGACTGTTAATCGAAGGGTTGCTGGTTCGAGTCCAGCCCGGGGAGCGTCTTTAGACAAGAAGGCCCTTCAGCTAAAAAGCTGAAGGGCCTTTTGTATGTGGGTGAAAGGTTTTCATTGGTGAGGGTAAAGTTCGAGGCCACGAACCGGGCAATTGTAGCCTTGTCCGTATTGGTTGCTTCAAAGTATTGGGAATACAAACGTTTTGAAAGTTCGAGGGTTCTAAAACCCTTCTCCACACCGTCGGGGTTGATCCCGTCGTTGCACGCTTTCATCTGTCCTTGCAACATCGCAATTTGCGCCTGGTATTCCGCTTCCTTGGCCCGGAACATCTCTTCGGGCAATGTCCCGTCGAATTTCGCATCGTAGAGCTTGCTAAGGCGGTTCTTGGCCCGTTCATGATCCGTCTTGAGCGCGGTAAAGCGCGTCTCCTTGATTGCTGAAATGTTTTTAGTTCTCTCCCGGAGGGCGTCCGTCAACCAGTCCGCCACGTCCGGCGGAAGGGTCACGTTTTTGACGGCATCGCCCATTTTGGAAATCATGTCGGCTTCCCTCATGTAGCGCCCCTCATGCCGTCCCTTGGTGAAGGTGCAATGATAATAATCGTAGCGGCCCTTTTTCCTTTCGCCTAAAACCTTGCATCCGCAAATCCCGCACACGGCCAAATTGTTGAAGACGAAATTCCGGGGCATGATGCGGATATGAAATCTGCCGGTGAGGACTTCTTGCGCCCGGTCAAACAATTCCTTGCCGATTAAGGGAGTGTGATTGCCCTGATAAATTTTATCCCGCCACTCAAAAACCCCGTAGTAAAAATTATTCCTCAAAATATTATGGAGGGAAGCCTTACACACCCGCCCACCGCTCTTATTGCGGAAGCCTTCACCGTGGAGTTGTTCAAGCAGGGTGGCAAGCGAATAGTTGCCCGTGGCGAATAGTTCAAAAGCCCGTCGGATGTGGGGCGCAATCGCCTCGTCTACGTCGATTAAATGAGTGACGGGGTTATTTCGATATCCTACCGGCGCGATGGAGGGGAAACAGCCTTGCTCCGCCTTTTCCATCATCCCCATTTGTGACTTGCGGGAAATGTCATTGGACATTTTCTTGGCCACGGCCACTTCAATGTCAAACATAAATTCATCATCGGAGCCGGAATCCCGGTTGAAAACCTTGTTGGTGCGGGAGAAATGGACGCTCTTGCCATGCTCCCGTATGAGGCCGTAAATCTTAAGCTTGTCGAAATCGTTTCGTGTCATGCGGTCCGTCACGTCGAAGATGATGTGGCCGACTTCCGCGTGTTTCTTGACGAACTCCACCATTTGGTTGAAGGCGGTCCGCTCGCTTCGCCAGGCGGATTCCGAAATCTTCCAAACGCGGACGATCTCAAAGCCCTTCCTCCGGGCATATTCCCGCCCAAGCTTTTCTTGGGCGTCGAGAGAATAGCCTTCCTTTTCTTGTTCAAGGCTTGAGACTCGGACGTAGAGGACGGCGTTCGAAATCACGCTTTATTCTCCATTTCCAATTCGCGGGCGGTCTTCGCTCCCCACCGTCTCAAAAGTTGCAAAACAACGGGTTTTTCAACTCCTTGGGCTTCCGCCGCCCGCTCCAAATAAGCAATCCAAGCCTCTTCAGTCTCTTTGTCTTTCTCGGCGGGCTCCATGCGAGGATTTACATTAAAAGCGTAAAGCCTATAATCGCTCTCCGCCCAATCCAAGAGGGATTCCTTCGGCTCCGTAAGAAAATTCGGGGTGCCGCCATTTTCAAGAAGGAATTGAAGCACGTCCAATTCCCGTGAATTGACCGCAAGCCAAAGCGGTCCAATGCCTTCCTGGTCCCGTTTGTTGATGTTGGCCCCGCCCTCCACAAGAAGGCGAATGATCTCAAACAAACGCGCCCGCCGCGCTTTCCAATCTTGCCCGTTCTTTGCATATTTCGTCGCGTCAATTTTGCAATCGCCAAACTCCGTAATAGCCTCTTCAAGAGGGGAATCCTCACCCTGTGTTTCAAGGATATCCCCTTGCTGTAAGAGGTGCTTGACTTGCATCGGATCGGCGTTGCATATGGCCGTCGAAAGCTGTTTCCTTAAAGGCTCCTTGACCGTCATGCCAGCTCCTTGGCTTTTGCTACCACTTTGTAATCAACACCCGAAAGAGCGCCGGTCTTTTTCATCTGCTTTGATCCGAAGTGCGCCGCTCCGCATTCGATCTTCCGCCGTTCATCCGGTCGCAAGCTATCCTTCCAATTATCGCCCTTTGTTTCCGAGACAAGATAGAGCAAAGGCCCATCAATCGGTTGTCCATGAGCGTCCCGCTCTTCCATGACAATGGCCCAGTCCGGCGTATAATCGCCCACCGGCGTGGGGACGGTGAACCACTTGGGGAGCTTGAGATAAAGCTTCACGTTGTCCATGCTCTCAAGCTCTTGGACGAATTTCCCTTCCACGCTTTGCTTTGGGTCGGAGGCGATGGAATCCACAATCACGTGGTCATAAACGGAATGTTCCGCCGGGATGAGATATTCCTTCCAGCTTTCAATGTCCGTTTCAAGCTTGGTCATTTCATACCATTGATTGATCTTTTCGTATTGAATCCCATGCACCAAATGGTCAGCCAGTCTCTCTTTGATGATCCCCACGGCTATGGTGGCGAACTCTTGCGGGTTATCAATGGCCGCTTTCGCCTGTTTTGTGCGTTTAATGATGGATAAGAGCGTGGCGCGGGTCAATCGGACGGGCGGGGAAGCGTGTTCAAGCAAATGGGTCATGATCTCCACTAAATTCGGCAAGGGATAGCGTCCGGCCAAGCTTACGGCGGTTTTTGCCGCGCTCATTTGCAAGGCATGGAAAGCCTCTTCAGCCACATCCACGCGGGCGCGGGTTATGGCGATGCGCGGCGGTCGAATGTCCGCCGCGTCAAGAGCGCCCACCACATCGTCCACCAACTTTTCCGTGTCGATCTTCACTTGGTAACGGGTTTTATGTTTGATCCGTTCCCAAAGTTCCTTAAATTCCGGCTTCATCGTGAATTGCTTGCGAAGCTTGGAGGCTCCACGTTGCCGGGCGTTGGCGGGTTTGGGTGGCAAGCCTTCCACGCCGTAGTCCTTTTGGATTTCCTGTTGAAGCCCGGCCACATACCCTTCATAACTTTCATTTGCCACGACGGTGAGGACGTTCACCCGCTCATCCCGCACGCGGTCCCCGGATTGATTCACAGCCAGCCGGACGCCGCGCCCGATTTCCTGCCGCTTCTTGATTTCGGAGGCTGTTTGGTTCAAAGTGCAGATTTGGAAAACGTTGGGATTGTCCCATCCTTCCCGCAATGCTGAATGGGAGAAGATGAAACAGACTTGTTTTTTCCTTCGCGCGGTATCATCATCTTTAGCGTCCGGGAAGGAAAGCAAAATCTCTTTGTCTTTCATGATGAGGTCATAGGCTTCTTCATCTTCGCGGCTTTTTCCCGTCGAAGAATCCTGAACCTCCACCGCGCCGCCCTTCCGGCGCTTTTGGGCGAAGTAGGACGCTTGAACGGATACAGGCCGTATGTCTTTCCAAGCCTTATATCGCGGGTCTAACTTCAATTCGTTAAAGGCTTTGTAAAAAAGTTGGCGGATTAACCCATTCTCCGGCGCGTAGTTGTCCACACGGTCAATGAAAAATAAAGACAAAACTTTTACGCCCACGCCCATCTTCTCAAGCTTTTCCTGTTTTCGGAAATGCTCTTCAACGGTATAGCGGATTTGAGCGTCGAAAATCGCTTCCTTGTTGGCCCCTTGGGTTTCGTTCACTTGAATTTCCAAATCATTGGTGAAACGGACAATCCCGTCCCCGGCGTCAATCACGTCCACGTCAAATCCGGCATATTCAGTCCGGCCCGTGATCTTCTCAAGGGAATCGCCGGGCTTTATCGTGACGATTTGCTCTTTCACCGTTTCATCCGCCATGAGTTTGTGAACCGCCACGCGGGCGATGATCTTGGTTTTTGCGGCGCGGATTTCCTCCAGCCGTAAAAACGCCTGGTTAGCGTCATTTTCTTGAATGACGGAAGCCACTTCGATTTTTTTAACCAATCCTTGGCGGTAGGCTTCGTAAGGAGATAATTTGTAAATCACGTTGTAAGGATTGCGATGGGTGGCGCTGTAGCGCAGGGCAAAAAGCGGGTCCAAGGCGGACAGGGCTTTGATCCGCAATTCGCTTTCCATGTTTTGCGGTTCATCCAAAATCAGGATGGGCCGGGCGGCTTGCACCAAATGAATGGGCGTTTCGCCTTGCAAGCGGTCCGTGGTTTGATGGATGACGTTGGAAGCCTTGTTGAAAGAGTCTATGGTCATGACCATAAACTCCACGCTACTGGAAAGCGCGAACTGCCGCACTTGGGAAAGATTGTCCGAATCGTAAACGTAAAAGCGGTATGGGGTATTGTCGAAAAGTTCCTTCAAGTGGGCGTCCGTCACTTGCAGGGTTTTCAGGACGCCTTCCCGAATGGCCACGGACGGGACCACGATAATGTATTTGCGGAACCCATAGCGCCGGAATAGCTCCAAGGCCGTCCGAAGATAGACGTAGGTTTTACCCGTGCCCGTTTCCATCTCTACGGAGAAGTTGGGGAACTTGGCGGACTTTTGGCCCGAAGCCTTTTCAATGGTTTCTTCGATGAACTCCAAGGCTTTGTCCGGCGAAAGATCGTTTTTTGTTTGGACGGCCCGAAGGTTGGCAAGAAGTTTTTCTTCGTTCAATGTGAGCCGGTTGGGGATAGCGCCGGGGAAGGATTGCGTGAATTGGAGTTGCCCTTTCTTCGGTGTGACAAGCAGGGAGCCTTGGGCTTCGCCGAACTCTTGAAGGCCCGCCACGTCGGCCATTCTTTCTTGGCCCACAAACAAGTCCGCCACGGCTTCCACCGCGCGGATTTGGTATTCCTGGTTGGCGTCGAATTTGAATTGCATTATAAAGGGATTTTTATTTTATTCTGCCTGCGAAAGAACTCATTCACATTAGATTTCATAAGTTCCTCATTTTGTTGGCTCACTTCTCGAATAGCGACGGCGTAACGGGGGTTAACAGTCTTTGCCAGCTTATCAATGGTCGTCTTGAGTGATGCCGCTCGATCCTTCTCCGTCTTGAATTGAAGGCTAAAGAGCGCCATCAAAATGTCCGAGCATTCAGGTATATTGTCTTCCTTGCGAAGTTCATCAGCTATGCGCCAACGAATGTCGTCAAAATTTCGAGCAATTTCCTTGCTGATTGTTTCTCCCTTTGTTTCAGCCGATACAATCCAGAAATGCCAAACATTCAAATCCAGCAACCTCATATATATTTGGAATCGGCTGGATTCCAACCTGGTTTTCTTGTCGCTCCATCGTTGAAATAGAATTGTGCTGGCGGACCCCATGAGCGCTCCTAAAAGACCGCTAAGTAGTTCAGTCATCAGATAGTTTTTAACCGGCATTGAAGGGCCAAGTTGGCGGCGGTTTCATCATCCAAGGCCGCGTCACGGCAGATGAAAAGATCATCCTTCTTTAAGTTCAAAGGCTTGAGCGCGGCAAGCTTGATTTTGTTTTCCAAGCAGATCAAGAAAGACTGGTCCTTATCGGGGTCCGTCACGCGCTGGACGGTGAGGCCCTTGGCGTCTTTCACCGGCTCAATGCTGGACGTGAGGCTGAATCCTTCCTTCACGGTCACTTCCCAAATCAAGGCTTCGGGTTTCCAGCCGGGCTTGAGCGGGTCCGTAAAAAGCTCCATTGCCTTGGCATAGGCTTCCGGGGTTTTATCATCCACGCCTGTCCAGGGTTTGTAATGGGATTCCGCCAGCTTGAAAACTTTGAAGCCCAAATCCTCCGGCGTTTCTCGATCCTTCAAAGCAAGCTCGCCGGCCTTTTCCTTTTTCATCTTGGCGATGACGCGACGGATACGCTCCTTACCGATTTCGGCAATCGTTTTTAAGTTTTCAGAATAAGCTACGGAGTTTTTAGGACAAGGCTCAGGGAACTGAATTAAAACAAACTGCCGATTCCCGGAATCTATACGATTCAGTTCAAGAACGCTGTGGGCAGTAGTAGCAGATCCGGCAAAAAAATCGACAATAATATCATTCGTTTCAGGGGAAGTAGCCAACTCCATCATTCTTCGGATTAATAGAGAAGGTTTAGGAGTATCAAAAACTTTGTTCTCAAAAAGTTCTTTTATCTCTGAATTAGCATCATCAGTGTGACCAGCAAACTCATGACCCCAAAAATTTATAGGGGTCATTCCTTGGCGGACTTCAGAAAGAAATGTTTTGATATCGGGAACAGGATTTGTCCCTTCCTTTCCCCACCACAGCCTATTTTCTTTCAAAAGGCGTTCATACACATTTTTTTCGTAACGCCATGCCTTCTTTTCCGGAAAGGTTTTCTTGCGCGTTTGTGGATTTATGATCTCATAGCACAGATTTGGCCTTTTAGAAGGGGGAACTTGATTCAAAAACGGAGTTGGCTTCCAAGGTCCGCGCGGGTCATTATCTGGATTGGAATAGCGTTTATTGGCTTCCTCATCTCGTTCAAATAGATTTGGTTTAAATTCATAACTGCGTGCAAAAACAAGAACGTGGTCAATAACAGACGTAAAATTATCAGTATTGTTGCTACGGGTATATCGTTTTTGCCATTCAATTTCGGTAACGAAGTTTTCTTCCCCAAAAATTTCATTCATAAGAATACGTAAATTATGAACTTCATGATCATCGATGCTTACAAAAATCACTCCATCCTCTCGGAGAAGCTGTCTTGCTAAGAATAGACGCGGATACATCATGGTCAGCCACGCAGAGTGATAGCGCCCGCCACTTTCGGGGTTACTGGTGAGAAGATTGCCTTCACTGTCTTTCTGCCCGGTAAGCTTTAAGTAGGTGTCCAGCGGGTCGGCGAAGTTATCCGGGTAAACAAAATCATTGCCCGTGTTGTAGGGCGGGTCAATGTAGATCATCTTCACCCGTCCGAAGTAGGGCTTGTAGAGAAGTTTCAGCACTTCCAGGTTGTCGCCTTCGATGAAAAGGTTTTGGGTAGTGTCGAAATTGATGGATTCTTTAGGCGCGGGTGTAAGCGTGGCCCGGCTTGGCGTCTGAAGAATCCGAATGGCGTCCCGCTTGCCCGCCCAAGAGAAAGAATACCGTTCTGGCCCATTGTCCACCGCGTCCCCAAGGGCGGCGCGGAGCTTGTCGAAGTCCACGCCTTTTTCCGTCACGGCTTCGGGAAAAAGGGATTTCAGTTGCTCAATGCTCCCATCTAAAACCTTTCCGGCTTCCCGCTCCACTTTCTCAATCTTGGGTTTGCGGCTCATTTCTTGCGCCCCTTCTTCAATAGTTTTTCGATGTGATAGGCTTGGATTTTATTCGGCTTGATATGGCGGTTCAACCAGCGGTTGACGGTGGCGAAAGCCACGCCCAGCGTGTCGGCCAAGGCTTGCTGGGTGATCCTGTTTTCCAGACGGTAAGTTTCAAGACGGTCTATAATATCCATATGACGATGTATAACATATTATGAAAGAGATAAGACAAGCTTTTTTAACTTCTCGATCTTGTCCACGTTTTCGCCTTCATGCCCCGGCGTGAAGTTCAACCCTTGTATGATCGAGGCCAGCCGGTCAGGGGGAAAGTTGGCGTAGGCGGATAAGCTGGTTGCGACGTGTTCATGTCCGAAATTTTGGCTTATGGCCTTGATCTCTTCCCCGTTTTTGCAGGACTTGAAGGCCAAATCAAAAGCCAGGTGGCGGAATGTGTGCGGGGGGAAGTAGTGAAGCCCGGCGGCGCACGCCCGGCGCTTAAAAATCTTCCGCATCGGGCTTGTGTTACGCCAAAAGGCGCGTTCCACCTCCGTGGAAGTCTCAAAGGATATTCCATCCGGCCCTTGCGCGTTTTTCGACCGGGGAAACATGGGGTCTGCGGAACCGAAGCCCTTTCCCTTAAGGTGCTTAACCCACTCCAAGACATAGCCCAACAACCCTTTATGGAATGGCAGTATGTTTGTCGGGATATATTTTGAGAATTTGGTCGCCACGCCCAAAACAGGGTTTTGAGTTATCAAAAGGGTGTTTTCATCGAAGCATCCTATGGGCAGGGTGGAGACGGCGTGATCCCTCATGCCGCTTAAAAGAGTGAAACTGATTAGCGCCCGGTCCCGCAAATCAATTTCTGTCACGGGTTGGATGGATTCCGCCAGATTCACCACGTAATCCAAGGGCGGAAAATTGCGTTGGACACGTTGGGCGGCCATGCGGTCTTCTTTCTCCGTTACGCTTAAATAATCCACGATGGTGGGATTGATCCGGCTTTTGTAGCCGGGTTGCCAGGCCAGCCACTCAAAGAAGACGCGAAGATTTTTCAGGTAGGTGCAGTAAGTAATCCCCGAAATCGGCTTGCCCCGGAACTCCCTCTTGGAAAGCCACGCTTTAAATTCAATGGCCCTGTCCGGGTTATAAAGGCCCAAGTCTTCGTTACGGCTGAAATCCTGATAAAGCAAGACGGCCTTTTCCACCGCGCTTACGGTGGCATCACACCGCTTCTTGGCGTGTTTCAGGTAGCGAAAAAAAGCCCGTTTGATCCTTTCATTCTTAGCGTTCAGTTTCATAGAAACACCTCTCCGTATAGCCGATTGAGGGCGCATTGACAAAGGCGGCTCCCAGTTTTATACTTGAAATAGGCGGTGTGACTCCCTCCCTGGGCAATTGAAGCCCAGTTGACTGGAGCCACGCCGTTTTTAGGCCCGCTGTAGGCTTGGTGTCTACGGTCCTTCGGGACCGTCGCCCAAGACGGCACCAGCGGGTTTTTATTTATACTTCCTGCTTATCGTCCACTTCCAAGACTGCTTCTCTTACTAAGTCAACATTAACGGAAGGTGATTCACCCCCAATTATTGATCCCGCTTGTTCCGTTGCTTTGGCGGCTAAATCCGGGAATTGAAACCCGATTTTCTTATCAGATGTGAAAGCAATCATCTTTTGCCCGCACGCTTCGCATACGCCATAAACATACACTTGGCGGGCTTCCCGCCCCATTCTCCGGCCCGCATCGGTAGCTGTGAGCGTGCCCGGCTTTGGACGCCGGGCCAATCGGCAACGGGGACAAAAGAACTCCCCCGGCGCAAGGGGATGACGCCTTTTCGCCACGTGACCGGAGAGAAACGTCCGCACATCATACCCCATGACCAAAATCGGCCGCTTATGATCGTCCAAGACTTTCATCCCTTCCCTATGCCAACGCTGAACCGTCCCGACATGCTTGTTATAAACTTCTGCCACTTCCTCTAAGGAGTAGGCCCGGTGGGATTTGATAAGGCGCGGGTTATACGTGTGTTTGCGCTTGGGCTTGGGCATCTTTGCGGTCCAACCGTTCCAGGAACTCAAATAACCCGGTCATGTTTTCAATGATTTGCCGGGCTTCTTCATCGGAAATGGGATGGCCCGCATAGGGTTCCCATACCCGCTTTGTTTTTTCTAAAAGGGCGACGGAATAGGGGGATTTACCAAGCTGTTTCCGGGCTTGGCTTCCGTCGGAAATTGAAGTAAATTGCCGTGTGGCATCCATACCGACAAGATGCCACGGAATGCCATTTCTTGTCGCGGGTGTGGGTATCTAAGGGTATGTAAGGGGTTTAGTGGAAGATTATTTTGAGGCAGGCGACTTCAATGTGATGCGCAACCAGCCTTTTCCCATTGCTTCAAGGTCGGATCTTTTAAGCGGATTGCGAAACATAATACTGTCCTTAGAAATATTAAAAAAAGCATTCCTTAAGTCTCCAATGAAACCGAGATTCTCAACGATCTTATGCAGGGATTTAGCGGGTTCGTTTCCCCCAAGCTTTCCGGCCAACTCTTGAATTGTAATTGTTCGATTGGGATTTTTACTTATGAATCCAAATACATTGTCGTTTTCGCTATCAAACTCCGTTTTTGCGATTATAATTTTGTTAAGCAATACTTCACGAGTAGGAGTGTATTCTACAACGTAGATAATCTCATCGTTCACCGAAGAATTAGGCTTAGGATCGGCAGAACCGGTTTCTTTCTTAACAGAAATTTCTTGTTTTGATTCGATGAGTTCGGCTACTTCTTCAAAAACCTCATAGTAAAAAGATTCGTCAACCTCAATTCTAATCCGGCCGAGTTCAGGATTATCAATCATTGATCCTAAAATGGATTCTTCTTTGTTGAAATCCCGAATAGCTCCCGATTTTTTTAACATATAAAGTGCTTCATATCGAAACCGGCTTGTGTTCCTAATGGTGGGAATTATGTCTGTTGAGTGACCGAACTGAATATAGATTTTAATGTGAGGCCAATTCCTATCTTTGTGGCTGTCCTGAATATCAAGAAGGGTAATCCAAATCTTATGGAGATCGAATCGCGATAATTTTTTAAGATCAATGGGATTATTCGGGTCAGGGGGCATAGGCCATAATTATAATATGCCATATCAGTTTCGTGTAAATTACATTGCCAATGTGGAACGCTTACAAAGAGATTACTCAAAAATACCCTAAGCTTTCTTTGCTCAAAGAAAGATTATTGATTTCAAAAGCAAAGAAGGGTTCCAAAGCTTCGGCGAATGAGCTTGTCTTGCGCCACGTGGGTTTTGTGATGTTTCGGCTTCGGAGGAAAGTCTTCCCAACCCTTCTTCATCGGCATGGGGAGGATTTACTTTCGGCGGCGCTTCCGATTCTATATCAAAAAATCCAAGCTTACGATCTTCGCTATAGGGACAAAAAAGGGCGTCCGAAGCCCGTTAAATTCTCAAGCTACCTATGGAAGCGGATAGATGGATTTATCATCGACTCAATCAAGAAGGAACGGCTGAAAGAGCGGATGGAACTATCCGGGCTTGAGTTCTCGACGGAAATTTAGACCGTCAAGAGGCACGCCGGGGGATCGTAGAGGGTGGGAAAAACCCAACTTTCGTTAATTAACCAGTTGTTAATTGCGTCTAAAGTCCGGAGCCATTTAAGACGGGAAGCCCCTTCGGCCCACAAGCTGAAGGGGCTTTTTTATGTGGGACAATGGTTTTTGTCCTTCAATTCGCAGTTCTGAAGTATCAGCCTCGAAACCTGCTCTTTTACCTGGGGAGCACCAGCAGTTTCTTGCCGGACTCCGCCGGCGCGGATTCCTTTTCTGGCGCAAGATCGCGACCCCATTTTGATGTCGCTGCGAAAATTCCCGCGCTTGGTCTGGTCCGCATCCTTTGAGGCAAAGGGGACAATTTCTCAGCCATAAGAACTGATTTGGTATGACTTTTCAGCCTATTTCTCACAAGTCGGCATGCGGATGGCTGTGGGGATTCGGCGGCTGAGGGATGGTTTTGGCCCTATCGTTTCGATTTGTAAAATAGAGGTATTTTGAGTTTTGCGACTCATAATTTAGGAAAATTTACCAATAATTTTCAATTTCGTAAGGCGGCAAGCAAAGATTGGGGGATACACTTTGATTTAAGGTATTGATTTAGTTGCTGAGGTGACAACCTGGCCTCATGAATAAATCGACCACGAGTAACTTTCGAATATTTTTCGATAGGCGGGGCCCCAAAAGGCTTCTCGCGCTTTGTCTTAGTGTCGTCGTTTTTTATTCAAATGTCGTGGCGGTCCATGCGGCCGAATCGAACTTCTGGGCCGATCGAAAAGCGGTGGCCCGGAAGACAAAACAAGATTCATCTCTATCTGAAACTCTTCCTTCCCTGGGCCTCTCCGCCGACCAACAAGCGCGCTCCGGTCTTTCCTCTGAGCAAAATCAGCTTCTGGCCCAATTGCCTAAGGCGTCTCAACTGGATTTAGGCGTGGCCGGGGACGTGGCCATTCATTCGGCTCTCGGAACAACACCCGCCCCTAACGTTTCTCTCAAACAAGTTTCTTCCTCAACCGCTGCATCCCCATCACGCTCCAAAGAATCTGCCGCCTGGATCTCCAGCCTGATTCTGCCCTACGGTTCCATTCGGGATATCCATCTGTCAAAATCCGCCAACGCGCCGGTGGTCATTCACATCCAAGACGCCCATGGCATCGAAGAGGCCCAAAAAAATATAGGCAACATGATCCAGGGGCTGCGGGAAATGCGGGGAATCAACTTGGTGGGGTTGGAGGGGGCCAACGGCGGTTTCACCATTGAGCCCTATAGGGACTTTCCGGACGCCAATATCACCAAAGACATTGCGGAATATCTGCTCAAGGAAGGCTACATCGGCGGCCCGGAATTTGTGGGATTCACCGCTCCCGAACCCCCTCTCCTCTGGGGTGTGGAAAACCTTTCGCTGTATGAAAGCGACATCAAGGCCTTCAAAGATTCTCTCCAACAGAAGCCTGTCCTCCAACCTTTACTCGCCGAATTCAAAAGTTCAGCAGACCGATTAAAGGAAAAAATTTACTCAGCGGAACTGAAAGAATTTGATCGCCGTTTCAACGGCTATAAAAGCAAGGGCGACGGCCTGGGGGCGTATGTCCGTTATCTCATGGAAACCTACCGGGGGAATAATGGCCGGTTCACAAACCTCCATCTGCTCGTCGATGCGCTTGATTGGGAAGAATCTCTGGAATTTAAGCAAGTGGAAAGAGATCGCCTCAAGTTGGTCGACGCTTTGGCAAAAAAACTTCCACAGGATCAATTGTCCCTTTTGGTGAAACAGAGCCTTCAGTATCGTCTGGGCCACATGAGCTATGGAGAATATCACCGCTTCTTGAGGGCTCTCTGCCAGAAAAATCAAATTTACTTGGAAAATTATGGCCAACTGAATTCCTATATCAATTATGTCCTCTTGGCGGAACAAATAAATCGGAATGAACTGCTCGTCGAGCTTTCGCGTATGGAAGAAGAGACACAGAATTCTCTGGCCATGCAACCTGAGCAAAAGCGTCTGGTCGCTATCAATCGATATATCCTGCTATTGGACAAACTGGCTGACCACAGCATGACCATGCCGGATTGGCTGTATTATGAAAGCCACAGGGACGATGTGCTGAACGTGCCGCGAGAAATGCTGCACCTCTCTTCTGCCCAAGGCATCTCGGTATCTTTATCCCCAGCCAACGATCTTTCAAAGATCATTCAACCGTTTGAACAATTTTGCCTCTATGCCACCCAAAGAAACAACGCCTTGGTAGAAAACCTCGTGAGCAAAATGAAGTCCGAAAATACCACCTCGGCCGTGCTTGTGGCCGGCGGCTTCCACACGGATGGCCTGACGCAAGTCCTCCGCAATAAGGACGTTTCCTTTGTCGTGGTGACGCCTAAAATCGCGGAAGTCCCTAAAGTCGGCCACTATTTGGATATCTTCGCCCGCGATCCTCTCCCTCTGGAGAAGCTATTCGCCAGCGAGAAGATTTTTATGACCTATCCCTTGAGGTCAGCCTCAAAAGCTGTCTCAGGTTTTGAGGACGACTCAAAAACATTGGGCGAAATGGTCCTGGCAGGGCAAGCGGTCCTTCAGATTCATGATGCTGCCCAGGCTAACCAGTTAACCGTAGAGGCGGAACAGCGGCATATCGAACATGTGCGGAAGAATGCAGGCAGAGCCGGTATAGAAATAGGCGTAGAGGAGGTTTCCACGCAGCCAGGCTATACCACGGTTGAGTTGGAAGTTGATGACGGAGAACCCCTTGTGGCCGTGGCCACTGAGGTTGACAGAACAGAGGCGGCTGAAAGGGCAATGAGGAAGAAAGGATTCAACCCGGTTTCCACATTGATAGGAAAAAGGGCATTGATCCTCAGCCGTTTGCCTTGGCACAAGCTGAGCCCCAGCAAGATAATGTCACACATCTGGAGAAAAATTAAAGGGAACCGTCTTGTTGATTTACCCGCTACTGACAGTGTTCAGCCTACGGTGAATCTGGGACCGAAATCGACATCTATCAAACCAGCATCTATCTTAGATCGATTCATTAAATGGGTATTGAATAAGTCGGGCCTGAACGAGGATTCTCGCGCCTATAAGACGATCTATGGCATTTATACAGCCGGGATTGCGCCTTATTGGGAAACGGCGGCATTACCCGTCTTTCTGTCCGTGGCGAAAAGTCTACTTAGCGCGATGTCGTTTATGGATCCCACAGGGACGACTTTCGCTGTATTACTCTTGACCGGCGTTCTCTTCTCCCTGGCGCATTTTGATCTTTATGACAAATCCACCTACGTAGATGGAAAGTTCAGTTGGAAAGAATTCTTCCTGCGGTTTGGAGTGAGGATGGCAGGTGGCTCCGCTTTTACCGCGCTTCTTTTATTACCGGGAGGCTTTTATCTCAGTTGGGGGCTTCATGCTTTTCTGAACCTCGGCATTGCGATGGGGTGGTCTGGCTTTAAATTTCTAAAACCATTTTCAGTTCTAACTCTAGGGGCACGTCTCGGCTCGAGGACCGATAATGATTTGAAGCCGAGCAAATATATATACGATCCTCTGATGAGGAGGCCGCTCATCTCGCGAATGAAAACGAAGTACGGATTTATTGGAAAAGAAGATGCCGAATACAGAGTCCTATATGATGAAGTTAATGAAGTTTTTCAAAACGTTTTGAAAAGCGCCAGTGACTTGTTAATCGCCAGTGGCAAAATAGAGCAAGCGGAGGGGCTCAGAGAGGCTGATCTTTTTTTGGCGGACATGAATGGACCGAATGCTTTTGCTGTGATTTATTTTAATTTTGTCGCCGTTAACATAGGGCTCTTCAGAGAATTGCAAGAGAATGGGCTTCTCACAAAAGACGTTATCGCTTTTATTCTCTCTCATGAAATCACCCATCTGATCCAGTATCGAGAGGACGTTGATGCGGGCCGTGTCCAAGCCGGTCTCGAATTCACAACCCTTGGAGATCTGCTTAAAAAGAAAACACATGAGGCCATAAACCGCTATGGTAAAGAACAGGACGCAGATGTCAGGGCTGTAGAAATCGTTAACGCTGCTGGATATAGTGTGAGCGAAATTACAACTTTTTTCGTTATGATCCAACGCGACCAGAACATGCGTTCTCGTTTTTCTGAAATGATCGACGAACACCCAGTGCCAGAAGAGCGGATTGACTATTTGCAGAGAGTGCGCCGAAGGGGTAATTGGCGCGAGACCCATAATACTCAGCAGTTTTCGGAAGCGGCGATTCAGGAAATTACCGGACCCAGAAGTCGATTTCGTCAATTGCAAGAAAGAATTGTTGCGGTGACGACTTTCGATAAGCTGCAAGAGGCCATCGCTGATGCCCAATCTCCCGAAGAAGTCGAATTTTTGATGACAGGAACCCTAACTCAGGTGTTGCGCAATAGTGCCGGCGAAATTATCAAGGACTCTTTTGGCCAGGTCGTAACCACAGAAATTATTGAGGATTTTAGAGCTATCATCAAAAGGCTTGTAGATCGTAAGAGTTCAATAATAATACAGAATGGGGTGAAATTGGAAAATTCGAAGCTTTGGATGGATAGAACAATACAAATCGAAGAAGAGACAAACATTGAGGAGGTTATGGCTTACTTTCTTTTCAGTTACCTGGCCACGGGGGAGTTGCCCTCTTTGGAAGATCGTACGGCTGAGGCTGGAGATCTCGCCGCTCTTGCAAACGTTATGGCAAGAATTAAAGGGAATTTCGCATCTCATCAAAAGATACGAGATGTATTGGGAGAAAGAGAAAGAACTTTAGAGATGCTGCGGGACCGGCATGTCCTTTTTCTAGGAACTCACCCGTTAGCCGTCATTATGAGAGAAGTGTTAGCCACCAATCCTACAAGAAGATTTGGCGGGGTGGATTATGAAGAAAAACACATGATGGATATGAGAATGATAGATCTTATGGCTTCAGAAGGATTGGATGATTTGCTTTCCATGTTAAAACAGTTGTCATTGTTACAGGAATGGGGTTTCGATCTCGACAAATTGCCGGATGAATTTGGTGGTTATGCTTCTTCATTGTTTAAGGTTAGGGATGAACTGTTCCAGCTCTTCGTTGATGAACTTGTTCGAAGAATTATTTCTGCCTCAAACGGAAAATCGACAAACGAGCTGATAGAGATATTGAATCTTTTAGGCCAGAAGGACAGAGAGCTGCTTGGGGGGAAGATTAAAGGACTGGACTCATTGATTAAAGCGATGACCCAAAAAATCGAACACGGGGGGCGATCAGAAAGACAATCTCTTCTCACATATCTTCTTCACAATGAATTCCTACACGGCATCGATGAAGTGACGCATTTTATTTATGATGAGCTTGTCTTAAATCCAGACTCCGAAGAAATAATTAATGCGTTGGCTTCATCGAAGATTTTGAGATCAGGTGTTTATAATAGACTCGAATCAACTATCAACAGAAGTAGGCTGGGGTTAGGGGGCGGAAGAATATTATTTTTTGAAGAGCTGCAAAAAGGTGACTTGGAGAAGGTCATTAGGATCTTCAAGCTAACACCTCTTGAAATATCCCAACTCTACTTAAAAGTTGAGGGTGCGGCGGGTCCAAGGAATGCCAAACAAAAGCTAATCGTACTGAAAAAATACAAATCAGAGGCTGATAGGGTCAACATAGAACAAGGCGGCCGCAAAGGACTAACTGATGATGAGCTCGACAGCGAACTGCAGGATATCCTTTCCATTGGACAAGCGACTTTATTTGGATCAGGGCATGGATTGATCGAAGATGATGTTGAATATATCAAGAGTGAAGTAAGTCAAGCACTAGGAAATGCCGGTATAGATGTAGACGTTTCTGAGATTAATTTTGAAATCGTCAAGTGGATTCTTTTCTTCGAATATGGCGGTCTGTTGAGGCATGAGGAATTCCGTGAGCTGGCCAGAGCGTTTGTGCAAGATTCTGGGATTCCTGAAAAGGAGCTGGGAATACTTGCTGCGTTCTTAAACAGTGACTATACGCATCAGCGTCAACGGGACCGTGGAATGCCAACGACGTTTTCACCTGAAAGAGTCGACAAAGGAGAGGCCGGACGTGAAATGCTGATCGGCTTGGGTGATCCGACAGCGGAAGAACTGATCTTAAATAGAACATTTTATCGGGCTCAAACTTGGGCGGAATACATTTTTTATTTGAATCTGCTGGTTTATCTCCGAGCAACCGACCAAAACAGTGAACTGCAGCGCGTATTGCATATTGATTCTGAACAAGGGAACTATCGCATGTTTGCTGGAGAGATTTCTGAAAGTAGCGTTGATAGACCGGCCCAATCAAATATAGGTAACTCTGGCATTTCTGATCTCTTCAAACAAAATCCCCTATATAAAGAAATGAAGGATAAGCTGAAAAGGATGTTCGAGAGAATATTTAAAAAACTCATATTCGGGTCCCCAAAATATCTAGACAGACGAGACCTTCTGGAAGACTCGGAAAAAGAGATTGATCTCTTCTGGTATATTTTGGCTTCCAATAAATCCTTTGACGCGCTGTTGAGCGAAATTTCAACCTTTCTGCCCCCTTCTGTTTATAGGAACTATGCGCTGCTTCATTTGCTCGCGAAGTTGATTAACGAGGTGGATCCCTCCTTCAAGATTAAAAACCGCATTGATGTGGATCAAATAAAAAAAATTATTCGAAAACGCCAAAAAGCAGGCGTGGACAATACCCACATTTTCGATGCGATAAATAAAATTTCCCCGCTTTTGTTATATGACGGCCGAATGGATAGTATTAATACGAGCCTCCTTTCCTATTGGGGGTTGAAGCAAGCGGGAAAGAAGCGATCAGGGATCGGTGGCCGGGATATGAGGGATTTTAAAGGCCTTTTCAAATTCGATCAGACAACTCTTCAGATCGGACAAATTGCCGTTCAAGTGAATATGCCTATGTACAGAAGAATAATCAATGCTCTCAAAAGTGCCCTCAGGTTATTCTTAGAACGAATAAAACAGCAATATGTTATGCCCCTATTGAAAGTTGCCGTGTTTTCTCTGGCATATATGGCGCTAAAAGTCTGGTATTTCGCTTTAAAAGCAACCAAAATCCGCTCAAAAAAATATGTTTCTGTGGTCCAGTCATTTTTGGGGCCGCGATATGATTCGGGAGCTGCGGCAGAGGATATCGATTACGTGCATGTGCAGGTGGAAAACTTCTATAGGGAATCTTTGCTTAGACAGCTCTATGAAAATGTGAAAGTAATGATATTGATTCGTTGGGCTTATGTCCGTTATAACTGGTACACAAAAGGGAAACCATCCAACGATATTTTTCATTTTGATTACCAAGGAAAACAGACCCAGCTCGATACTTCCATCGCAGATTTGGCTGAATCTGAAATATCAAGCGTGTTGAGCGATCAGGCAACGTCTTTCCAGGATAAGAAAAAATACATAGAAACGGTGTTCGGACGACAGTCCGCATTGCGTGATAAGTATCTTGAAATTCTGGCTGAATATGAGATCGCGACTCGCCAAGATGATTTGGAACAACTTCTTGAAAATCTTAATAGCATTCGGGATCTCTTTGCTAACCGATATTTTACGGATAAATATGGACTGGTGTGTTTTGGAATTGAAAGAGAGATTCATCCAAATCAATATAATTGGGACGACCAACAATATGCGGGAATGACTGCGGAACAAGTGGGAACGGCTCACTATGGTTTTATCAGGCAAAACGTTCGTTTAGCGCAAAAATACTTCCGATCAGGATATACGCGCGATGACATATTGCTGTCAATCTTGGAGGCTGCAAGAACATACGACGAATATATGCTGATCAAACCCTTGCTTTACCAATACAAGGGTGATGTGCTGAGCAACGAAGATACGACCAGGTCCGTATACTACCAGGACAAGCTGTCCCTCATCCTGCAAGACGCAAGCGCCAAGGATAAGAAAGAATTATTGCTTTGGATATTGGGAGTCAAAGGCAAGCCGCTCTTTCTTTCCGAGTGGGAGGTCTTTTTTGGGGTCAATTTCGATCGTCTCAGGAGTGTTTTTGGTCAAAAACAAGGCGCCCTTTTGAGCTCAACGGCGGGTGGTGTAAGCTTCGAACGCATCGGGCAAAGTGTTAAGAAAGAATTTATCAGGCAGATGTTTGTGGGACAAGATGGGATATTGAGCGACGATGCCCTGTTCGAGGAATTCATGAGCGAAGCCTTTGATAGCGTTGTGCCGAATGGAAAACTGCCAAAAAAATCCCTCAAGACCATCATGAAAGTAATCCTCTCCAAGAGCGACGCGAACCGGAAATTGGAATTCGTCCAAACACTGTCCATCAATATGGCCAAGGCTTTTGAGGGAGAAAAACAAAATGAAGCGGAGGTCATTGCCAGATCTTTTGAGTCTATGGGTTTGGTGGGAATCAAAATGGCGCAGGTCCTTGCCCACTCTCACGATATTGCGCTTCCAGCAGAGATTAGGGAGGCTTTAAACAATCTTTCCAGTCGCGCCGATCCTTTGAGTAAGATGGTGGTTTTTGAAACCGTGCAGAACGTTTATCCAGGAGGCTTTTCGGATCATTTTGAATACATCGGCGAACGCTTGGGCAGCGCTTCTATAAAAATCGTCTATACCGCTAAAAGAAAAGGCGCGGATAGAGAGCATGTCTTAAAAGTCAAAAGGCCGGACGTCGATCAGCAAATAAAGGCGGATCTTGAATTTTTACGATCCGTGTTGCAGGAGTTGGAAAATGCTGGATTTCCAATTCCGGAAGGCATGGCCGAAAGAGTAGCTGGGGCCATTTCGGATGATGCTGATTTTGACCAGGAGTATAGGATTACGCAAGAGTTTGAAAGGCAAGTTGAAGAAATCAATCGAGATAATTATTACGCATTGAGTGATGGAAGGACGAGAGTGGATTTTGAGGTAGCGAGAATCCATGAGGGCAGCGTCCGGAGAAACGTCACAATGGAGACGGATTTTGCCGAAGGTATTTCTCTTGATAAGGAACACCTGTTGATTGAGAGCGGAGTTTTGAGCAGACAGGAACTAAAGGAAGTTAAACGGATTATTTTTGATTTCCTGATGAAACAGATGTTTCACTATGGATTCTATCTTGCTGATCCGCATGGAGGTAATTTCCATATCGCGAGGGATGGAGATAAAATCAAAGTTATCCTCATTGATTCTGGTTCCGCAGAACGCGTTGAAAGGAATCTTGCGAACCAGCAAGCATTACTTGAAGCAATGATATGGTTAAGTATTAATCCAGGTAAAGCCATTCCCCAGGAATACCTTTACACTTCTGTTTTCTTTACGAAGGTCGGCTACCTCAGAAGTACTTTGAGCGACCTCGAAATGCTGCAAGTTATATTCCAATATTTGAAGATTCCTAAACAAATGCCTGATGGAACAGAAGGGACAATGACGCCGCGTGAGTATAGGCAGCAACTTAGAGAAAAATTCAGTCAAGAGATGACATTTTCAGAAAAGGCCGGGTACGTGTTGAGGAGTATAACGAGGAGAATAAGGAATGGTCCGAAATCAAAGGTGGATTCTTCTGATCAAGGCTCTACCACGGGCGCGCTTGGATTTTGGACCAGACTGGGTATATCAAACCTTCCCTTGATTGGAATTTTTGAGACACTCATTGTTGCAGCCATTTCTCTCCTTTTCCTAGCGGCCGGCATGCCCCAGGGGCCTCCAGTTTTTGATTTTAATTTTATCCTGACCCTCCTTCAATCCTCTCTCACAGTTCTACTCATCGGTTATCCGCTGCTGGTTCTGGCCCATCGTGTTTTTGGCGCCCTTCGATATGATCCAGTTTTGAAAAATTATCAGTCGAAGGTATCTCGTCCCCTCCTCTTCTTGTCTGCTCCTTTTCTTGTGGCAGGCGTGACGCTCTTGTTTATCTCCGGACCGCTGGCTGCGGCGGGAGTAATGGCTTTCGGGGTTCTTTTAGGGGCCCTCGTCCCCGGTCGTCAAAATAAATCTGTATTCTGGCTAACGCTCAAAGCGGGCTGGACGGCCTCCTCCAGCCTCCTGTCTGTCCCCTTTCTGATCGCCGGATTGGCCCTCTGGTCCGTCTCTTGGCCGTTGGCTATGACAGTGATGGCCATCGGCGTTCTTTTAGCGGCCGTCATCCACGCTCGAAGAAACACGGTCGCCGAAAGGTCCCAAATAGGCAACCTTTCTTTCCGAAGGATGCCGGTCCGGGTCGCTGCGAGGGGTTTGCCGAACCAACATCTAAACAAGCGGGAATTTATGCAAATGCTTCTCCAAAGGTATTTGTTGGGGCAAGCGGCGGCTCCTGTGGGGTTTGATGTGGCGCTGAAGGGCAAATCTCACCAGGAGGATTTAGCAGTTCTCCGAAAGCTGGCTTTGTCCTTGGGCGTTTCCGAGCCTGTCTCCGGAGAAGAAGAGTTCATCCGAGAGGTATTAAGTTTTCTAAACCAGGGCGAGGCGACGCAAGGAGCTGATTGGGACCAACTGGCGAAATCCTTGGAAGCCGTTTCCGCTGACGAACTCTATGGCGTGGATTTGAGCGATGGCGAACGATCCGTCCAAAAGGTTGTGGGAATGGTAGAACGACAGGTCAGCCAGTTTGCTCGCCTGGATGCGCTGACTCAAAAGGCTCAGCGGGATAAATTCATTCGTGAGGTACAACCCCTCCTGGCTATGCTTCATCACTTGGATAGGTCGTTCTTGAAAGAGCGCGGTCTCATAGGCCTTTCAAATGTGGCGGATGGCCAAGCCCTAGATATGGCCTTTGTTCTTAACTTGGCCTTTAGGGAAGATGCCCAGGCTCTGAACCAAGAGCAAACAAAGCCCTATGCCCAAATACGACAGAGAGCGCACCAGTGGGGTATAAATACACGTGAGCGGAGCTTCGCCCAGGCTTTCAAGGAAAACCGGCCCGTGGTGGTCAACATTTCGGAGATCTTCGAGGATGGGAAGTTAATTCCTGCTGAGGATCGAGCGATCAT
>CAYZXT010000014.1:0-59238 GCA_964482515.1 uncultured Elusimicrobia bacterium
GCCCTTTTGGTTTCTTTCGGTATCGGCTAAAATGGGTTCGGCCTCGTGATCAAATTGGAAGGCGTTTTCAAGTCTTTCGGCGCCAACCGCGTGCTGCGCGGCGTGGACCTGGAAGTGAAGGAGGGGGAAACGCTCACCATCATCGGCGGTTCCGGCACGGGCAAAAGCGTCATCCTGAAGCACATCGTCGGCCTGATGAAGCCCGACAAAGGGCGGCTTTGGGTGGACAACGAAGAGATCACCCCGATGAAAGAGCGCGAACTGCAAAAGGTCCAGCAGAAATTCGGGTTCCTTTTCCAGGGCGCGGCCCTCTTCGATTCCCTGACGGTGGCGGAAAACGTTTTGTTCGGCGTGAAGAACCTTTGGCCCGAGCGATTGAAGGAGGCGGACGCGCTGGTGGAGAAAACCCTGGCCCTTGTGGGCCTGAAACCCGAGGTCGCCCAGCTCAAGCCGGCGGAGTTGTCGGGAGGAATGAAGAAACGCGTGGGTTTGGCCCGCGCCATCGCCTACGAGCCCGAATATATTTTGTACGATGAACCGACCACGGGACTTGACCCCATCATGTCGGACGTCATCAACGATTTGATCGTGGACCTGAAGGAAAAGTTGAAGGTGACTTCCGTCGTCGTCACCCACGACATGAAGTCCGCGTATAAGATCTCGGACCGGATCGCCATGCTTTACGAGGGCAGGATCATCATGGCGGGAACGCCCGAGGAAATCCAGTCCACGGACAACGCTTTCGTGAAGCAGTTCATCAGCGGCTCGTCCCAGGGGCCCATCCACATGACGGTGCGGGCGTTTGAATAACAACAGAGGGAAAGGATAGCTTCTTGACCCACGAAACCAAAGTCGGTTTGTTCACTCTGGCGGGAGCGGCCTTGTTCGCCGCCGGCATCCTCATTTTGGGGGACATACACCTGACGCGCCAGTACCCCCTTACCGTTTATTTCAACAGCGCTGAAGGCCTTCCCGATAAGGGGCCGGTCAAGGTGGCGGGCGTGCAGGTGGGTATCGTCGAAGATATCGTGTTGGATGGGCGCCGGGCCAAGGTCACGGTCATGTTGAACAAGGGCGTGAAGGTCCATCAGGACGCCAAGGCGGCGGTTGCCTCCACGGGGTTGATCGGGTCTAAATACATGGAACTGTCGCTGGGTTCGGAGTCCGCCCCGTTGCTGGAACCCGGGGCCGAAATCCAGGGCGAACCCTCGGTTTCCATCGATGAGATGATGAAAAAGCTGGGGGAGTTTTTCCGCGACGACGGAGAGAACGGGAACCCGGCCGAAAACCTGCGGGCCACGATGGCGAACCTTCGCCACATCACCGACTCCCTGAACGTGGCCCTGGGCCAGCAGCAGCAGGAACTGACCGAGATCGTCCAGAACATCCATTCGATGATGGCGCACGGCAAGAACCTGGCCAAGAACGTGGACGAGATCGTGGAGGGCCACCGCGAGGACGTGGAAGTCACCCTGGCGAAGGTCCGTTCCGTTTCCGAGCGGCTGGATGAAATCACGGCCAAGATCTCCCGCGGCGAAGGCACGCTGGGGAAACTGCTGAACGACGACGGCATGGGCAAGGACATGGAAGAGACCGTGCAGAGCATCAAGAACGCGGCGAAGGACGCTTCGGCCCTGCTCGGGAAAGTCACGCAGATCCAAACCTACTGGGACTATCGCCAGCGCTACGATTTTGAAGACGACCAGGCCCGCGCGGATGTGGGCTTGAAAATTGTCACAAGACCTGGCAAGTTTTACTTTGTGCAGGGCAACAACCTGGGCAAGCGCGAGGACCGGAAGGACGATCCCGATGCCGACCTTGAAAGAAAGAACACCTTCACCGCCGTCATGGGCCGTGATTTCGGCGCGGTGACGCTGTACGGCGGCGTGATCCGGTCCGCCGGCGGCGCTGGATTGAAGCTTCGCCCCCTGGGTCTGGTGGGAATCAGTTCGGGCACGGCCAAGCGGTTCGAGCTGGAGGCCGAAGGGTATGACTTTTCGCGGGACGAGACCATCCGGGGACATCATTTCAAGGGCGGGGTTTATAACGTGGGCGCCCGGGTCCTGGTGTGGGACCCCTTCCTTTGGCTGGGCGCGGGCGTCGAGGACATCGGAGAGCGCCAGAACGTCAACGCGAACGTGAATTTCACGTTCAAGGACGAGGACATTTCTTACCTGTTGGGATTCGTGGGACTTGCGGGACGGCGATGACCGCCCCTGAGATCGAGAGGGAAACGCCATGTTGAGGGAAGCCCGGATATATTCGCTGGCCCAGGTCGGCGGCCAATGCGTGCTTGTTTTGGAAGAGACGGAAGGCCCGCGCCTCCTGCCCATTTGGATCGGCCTCTATGAAGGAGGCTCCATCGGCATGGCGCTGGCCGGGCAGAAATTCCCCCGTCCGCTGACCCACGATTTGATGTTGAAAATTCTGGAGGAGATGGGCGCCGAGGTGACGAAGGTCGCCATCACCGAACTCAAAGAGAGCACTTTCTTCGCGGAAATTCACGTCCAACAGGGCGACAAGACCATGATCATGGACGCCCGCCCGTCGGATTCCCTGGCGGTGGCAGTCCGCGTGCGCTGCCCGGTCTACGTGGCGGAGGATGTTTTCGAGGCCTGCCCGGAACTGCTCAAGCCGATTTCCGAGGACGAAGTGCAGGATTTCAAAAAGAAGCTGGAGAACATGACTCCCGAGGATTTTTTCCGCGACCTGAAATCCAAGAAGGCCGAAGGCGACACCGAGTCGGGATCCGGGACCGAGACCGACGAAGAAAAGGAAGATCCCGAAGAGGGCAAGGAATAACCCACCGCTTTTCCGGACGTCCGCTTTAATTGAGACAGGATCGCTTCACCATGGCCATTAAACCCAAACCCAAGGACAAAACCGTTTTCCGCTGCCAAAACTGCGGCACGGCCAGCCTGCAATGGCGCGGCCAGTGCTCCGGCTGCGATCAATGGAACACCCTCGTTGAGGAGCGCGAGACGCCTGAGCCGGAGCGGACGTCCCGTCGCCTCACCGAGTTTTCATCCCCCGTCACGAAACTTTCCCAGGTCTCGGCGGAAAACGCCCAGCGCCGGTTGACGGGCATCGCCGAGTTCGACCGGATTCTGGGCGGCGGCCTTTGGCCCGGTTCCCTCGTTCTGCTCGGCGGTGCGCCGGGGATCGGCAAGTCCACGCTCATGCTTCAGGTCGCCGCGCGACTGGCCGCGCCGGACAACCCGGTGCTGTACGTTTCCGGCGAGGAATCCCTGGGCCAGGTGAAGGGCCGGGCCGCCCGCCTGAAGGTCAGCAACGAGTCTCTCCTCCTCCTTTCCGAAACCAATCTCGAAAATATTTTGGAAGCCGTGCGGGCGCAGAAACCCAAAGTGCTCGTGGTGGATTCCGTCCAGACGATCTATCGCTCGGACCTGACCGGTGCGCCGGGGTCCGTTGGGCAGATACGGGAGTGCGCGGCGGAGCTTTTGCACCTCGCCAAGGGCCAGGGGCTGACGGTCTTCGTCCTGGGCCACGTCACCAAGGAAGGCGACCTGGCCGGGCCGCGCGTGCTCGAACACATGGTGGACACGGTTTTATATTTCGAAACGGAGCGGCAGCAAATCCACCGCATATTGCGTGCCTTCAAAAACCGCTTCGGCCCCACCAACGAGATCGGCGTCTTTGAAATGACCGAGGGCGGATTGGCGGAAGTCTCCAATCCCTCGGCGCTGTTCTTGGGCGAGCATCCGGGGGGAATGCCGTCCGGCATGGCCGTCCTGGCCGCCATGGAGGGGACCCGACCGCTTTTAGTGGAGGTCCAGTCCCTGGTTTCGCGGACGCTTTTCGGCATGCCGCGCCGCCAGATGAGCGGCGTGGATTATAACCGGACTTTGTTGTTGGTCGCGGTGTTGGACAAGCGCTGCGGGCTGGCTCTTGAGTCCCAGGACATCTACGTCAACGTGACCGGCGGACTGCAGGTGAAGGAACCCGCGGCGGACCTGGGCGTGGCCATGGCCATGGCCAGCGCGTTCCTCGACAAAGCCCTGTCGCCGCGCACCGTTTGGGTGGGCGAAGTGGGGCTGGGCGGAGAGCTTCGTTCGGTGGGGCAAATGACCGAACGCCTTCAGGAAGCCCGAAAACTGGGATTTGAGGAGGCCGTTGTCCCTCAGACCGCGAAAAAGGGCCTGCGTCCGCCGGAAGGCTTAAAAGTATCGACGGCCGCTACCCTGGCCGAGGCCCTCGTCCTGGCGAAGCTGACCCGCTAAAACAACTGTAGTATCAACCCCCGGCATAAATTATAATGAAACGTTCATATATCCATATTCATACATATATACATCCATTCATAGAAGGGTGGCTCCCGTGCTGATCAATATCATTCGAACCATCGTCATCATATTAGGACCCGTCATCGGTTATATGCAGATATCCCACGACGCCAAGGGCATCCTCATCGGCGTCGCCGCGGCGTTGCTGATCATTTCCGTGGAAATCCTGGTGGACCGCGTTTCCCTGGATTCTTTGATCGCCGGCGTGATCGGCGCGGTCATCGGCCTCGTATCGGCCCAGCTGCTGAATTGGGTCATCTATCAACTCGACAATCCCAAAATCTACGACCTCTCGCAAAAGTATTCCCTGCTCAGCCATGTCATCTTCGCCTACCTGGGCCTCGTCATCGCGGTGCGCAAGAAGTCCGAACTGGACCTCCTGGACCGGGACATCATCGTCAAAGGATCCAAGAAGAAGCTGATGAACACCCACGTGGTGGACACCTCGGTCCTGATCGACGGCCGCATCGCCGACATCTGCGAAGCGAAGTTCGTTTCCGGGACGCTCGTGATACCGCGGTTCGTGCTGAAGGAGCTGCAGAACATCGCGGACTCGGCAGATACCCACCGCCGAACCAAAGGCCGCCGCGGGATGGAGATCCTGTCGCGCCTGCAGGAGAACCCCGACGTGCCCGTGAAGATCTTCGACAAGGATTTCGACGACATCAAGGAAGTGGATTCCAAGCTCGTCGCCCTGTCCCGGGAACTCGGCGCCAAGATCTTCACCACGGACTTCAACCTGAACAAGATCGCCAGCCTTCAGGGCGTGACGGTGCTGAACATCAACGACCTGGCCAACGCGCTGAAGCCCGTGGTCCTGCCGGGCGAGACCATGAGCATCTTCGTGGTCAAGGAAGGCAAGGAAAAGGACCAGGGGATCGGCTACCTCGACGACGGCACGATGGTCGTGGTGGAGGAAGGCCGGAGGGCCCTCGGCCGGCGCGTGGACGCGACCGTCACCTCCATCCTGCAGACCTCGGCGGGCCGCATGGTTTTCACGAAGTCCAAGGAAAAGCACCAGGAACACCACGAAGAAGTGGTGGACGCGCCGACGCCCGCGGAAGAATAGGGCGGTCCGCGGCGCTTCATGAACGTCAGCGTCATTCTGGTGGCCGCGGGACACGGGCGGCGTTTCGGCCCCCGCCACCAGCGCCCGAAACAGTTTAAGACCCTCCTGGGCAAACCGCTCCTTTGCTGGCCTTTGCGGCTGTTTGAGAAAACCCCGTCCGTGAACAGCGTGGTCCTCGTCGTGTCCGCGGATTATATGGATTTCGCCAAGACCCTGGTGCGGCGCGAAAGGTTCAAAAAGGTCGTCGCCGTGACCCAAGGGGGGAAGGAACGCGCGGATTCCGTCCGCCGCGGCTTCGCCCGCGTCCCCGCCGGAACGGACGTTGTCTTGGTCCACGATTCGGCGCGGGCCCTGGTGTCGAAGGAAATCGTGGAGCGGGTGATTTCCGCCGTCGATCGCCGGGGCGCGGCCCTGGCGGCCATTCCCGTCCCGGACACTGTCAAAAAAGCCTCCCGCGACGGTCTCATTCGGAAGACCATTCCCCGCGACGGCCTTTGGTTGGCACAGACGCCCCAGGGGTTTCGTTTCGAGCTGGCGAAAAAGATTTTTACCGCCGATGCCAAGGTCTTCACGGACGACGTCCAGTGGGCCGAACGCGCCGGCCATCCCGTGGAGATCGTGATGGGCTCGCCGATGAATTTCAAAGTGACCGTGCCGGAAGATTTCAAGCTTTGCGAAGCCGTGCTGAAGGGGAAAGCATGATCCAGGTCGGCATGGGCTACGACAGCCACCGTTTCACGAAAAACCGTCCCTTGATCCTGGGCGGCGTGAAGGTCCCCTTCGACAAAGGCCTGGCCGGACACTCCGATGCGGACGTCGTGATCCACGCCCTCATCGACGCCTTGCTGGGCGCCGCGGGGCTCGGCGACATCGGCGGATATTTTCCGGATTCCGATCCGCGCTACAAAGGCGTTTCCAGTATGAAGCTGTTGAACGAAACGGTCCGCTTGATGAAGCCCCGGTTCCGGATCGCGCACGCGGACATCACTCTTTTGGCCGAGGTCCCGAAGATCGGTCCGTATAAGCAACGCATGCGCGCCCGGCTGGCCCACGCCATGGGGATCGCCGTGGCCAACGTGAACGTGAAGGCCAAGACCAACGAAGGCATGGGCTTCGTCGGCCGCCGCGAGGGAATGGCTGCTATCGCTGTGGCCACCGTCGACAAAAAGAAGGTAAGATAGCGCTATGACCGTTTTGCAGATTCAAAACACGCTCACCGGGCGCAAGGAGCCTTTTCAGCCGCTGATCGAGGGCCAGGTGAAGATGTACGTCTGCGGCGTCACGCCTTACGACGAATGCCACCTGGGCCACGCCCGCTGCTACGTGACCTTCGATTTCATCCGCCGCGCTCTGAAACACCTCGGCTTCACCGTCACCTACGTCCAGAATTTCACGGACATCGACGACAAGATCATCAAGCGCGCCCAGGAGCGCGGGGAAGACCCTTCGACGCTGGCCGAGCGCTTCATCCACGATTACTTCGACAAGATGGACAAGCTCAACATCCAGCGCGCCGACGCCTACCCCAAGGTCACGGAGAACATTCCCCAGATCGTCGGGTTCATCGAGCGCCTCGTGGAAAAGGGCCTCGCCTATCCCATGGAAGGCGACGTTTATTATTCCGTGCGGAAATTTCCGAACTACGGCAAGCTCTCCAAACGGTCGTTGGATGAATTGAAGTCGGGCGCGCGGGTGGAAGTGGACGAGCGCAAGCAGGACCCCTTGGATTTCGCTCTGTGGAAAGCGGCCAAACCGGGAGAACCGTCCTGGCCTTCGCCCTGGGGCGCGGGCCGTCCGGGCTGGCATATCGAATGCTCGGTGATGAGCATCAAAACCCTCAAGTCGGAAACCTTCGACATCCACGGCGGTGGCCAGGACCTGATCTTCCCGCACCATGAGAACGAGATCGCCCAGGCCGAGGGCGCCACGGGCCATCCCTTCGCGCGTACCTGGATCCACAACGGTTTCGTCACGGTGAACAAGGAGAAGATGTCGAAGTCCCTCGGCAACTTCTTCACGCTGAAGGACATTTTCGCGAAGTACGAACCCCGGGTCGTCCGGTTCCTCCTGCTGAGCCAGCATTACCATTCGCCGTTGGAATTCGCCGACGATCTTTTGAACGGCGCCGCCGCCACGCTGAAGAACGTGGACGGGAACATCCACCGCCTCCTCGCCGCCCTCAAGACGCAGTACGGCACGGACAAGCAGGACGACAAGGTGCTTGAGGGCCTCATCGCCAAATTTCAAACCAATTTGTCCGCGGCCCTGGCCGACGATTTCAACGCGCCCCAGGCGCTGGGCGAGGTGTTCGAGCTTTTGAATGCGCTGACCACGCGCACCGCCACCCATAAATCCATTTCCACCGCCGCCATGCAAAAAGGGCTGGACCTGGTCCGCAACACGTTTCACGACATCTTCGGCATCCACGTGGGCCGCGCCACGGACGAAGTGGATGAGGTGGTGGAGCAACTGATCAACCAGCGCGAGAAGGCCCGCAAGGCCCGCGACTGGGCGGAAGCGGACCGAATCCGCAAAGAACTTTCGGAACGGAACGTCATGCTGGAAGACACATCGCAGGGGCCACGATGGTGGAAGAAGACCTAAAAAAAGACGATTTCGTGTTCGGCCGTCACCCGGTCCTGGAGATCCTCCAGTCCGAGGAGGGGCGCCGCGTCAACAAGCTTTGGCTCCTGAAAGGCGGGGGCGGAAAGCCGATGGAGGACATCCTCCGGTTGGCGAAGGAAAAGCGCATCGTGTTCCAGTGGGTGGAACGGGACCGCCTGAACGAGATGGTCCGCACCGCCAACCACCAGGGCGTCGTCGCCCGCGTGTCGGCTTTTCAGTACGGTTCTCTGGACGAATTGCTTTCCAAGGGGACGCCGTCGCCGCTCATCCTCCTCGACGGGATCGAAGACCCGCACAACCTGGGCGCCATCCTGCGCAACGCCGTGTTCTTCGGCGCCGCGGCCGTGGTGATCCCGCGCTGGCGGTCCGCCGGAATCTCCGCGACGGTTCTGAAGGCGTCGGCCGGCGCCATGGAAAAAATCCCTCTCGTCCAGGTGACGAACATCGGGCAGACCATCCTGGAACTGAAGGAAAAGAACTATTGGGTCTACGGCGCGGACGGCCGGGGGGAATCGTTGGAGCGCGTGACCATGAACGACCCTTTCGCCCTGGTGATCGGCGCCGAGGGCGCCGGGCTTCACCGCCTGGTCAAGGAGCGTTGCGACGCCTTGCTTTGCGTGCCGGGCACGGGGCACATGGAATCGCTGAACGCCTCCTGCGCCTCCAGCGTGCTTCTCTACGAAATCTTCCGTCGCAGCAGGGCCAAGGGGGCGTAACCATGACGGAAAAGAACGCGCCGTACGTGATCCAGGAAGCGCCGGGCAAGAAGTTTTGGTGTGCCTGCGGGGAGTCGGAAAGACAGCCCTACTGTGACGGTTCCCATAAACGGAAGGATACCGGAAAATCCCCCATCGCCTTGGACATTGCCGAGACAAAAATCGTTTCCTGGTGCGGGTGCAAGCAGAGCAAGACCCCGCCTTTTTGCGATGGAAGTCATCGCGCCCTGCCGAAGATTTAAAGCCATTAGCGGATTCTTTTCCTGTGCCCGCCGTATCGACCCTACGGCGGGCTTTTTTTATTGAACCGTTCGCCCGCGAATGATAAACTGGCTGTCGACGAGCATGACTCAACAAATCCTGTCGTTTCTCGCGCAAAACCCGCTGTTCCTGGGGCTGGGACTGTTGGTGGGGGCTGCCCTCTGGCTTTTAATGGCCGCGCTCCTCTCTGTCCTAATACCCGCCTCCGACGATGATGGTTCCTTCGAGTCGGAGCGCGCCTGGGAGTCCATCCCCGCCGCTCCCGCCCCGCGCCGGTACGTCCCGTCCTACGACGGACCGCAGGCTGTGTCGCCCGAAATATCCAAACCGATCTGGTTTAAAACTTCCGAGCCCGCCGCGCCCGTCTTCTCTCAGCTGAGGACGTTTCCCGCGCCGGCGACGAACCTGGCCCCCGTGACGGTGGAAGAAAAGCCCGACATGACGCCGCATTGGATCCTGAAAGCCCGGCTGGAGTCGTTGTCCGATAAGTTGCAGACGCTGGAACAGGACCTCCCCGCCCCGGAGATCTCCCACTTTGACGAGAAAGTCGACCGCCTCGGAGAAGCCCTCAGCGAAATCCATCAGTCCATCCAATCCGTTTCTGTTTTCGAAGAACAGAAAACCCGGCTGGAGGAGAAGCTCGACGATTTATCCAGGCGGTTCATCGAGCGCCTGGACCGGATGGCGGATTTCGAGTCCGCTCCGGGAACGGTCGCGCGTCCCGTCGAGGAATCGGTGCAGCGGGAGATCCAGGAAGCCCTGGAGAACGCGCGCCGCGAACGGGAAGATCGGTTGCGCGAGAGCGAGGAGGCGAAGGCCGAGATAGCGCGGAGGATGGAAGAAGCGCGCCGTTCGGAAACGATGGCCGCGAAACAAATGGAGGAAGTCCTTCGCGCCGGAGAAGACACTCTCGCCGCCAAACGCCGGGAACTGGACGCGGCCTGGGACAACCTCGTTGAGGAAAAGAAGAGCTTTGAAGCGAAGAAGGAAGCCGAGCCGCAGCGGATATCGTTGGACGATCTCCGGAACGTCCAGGAGGCGTTGCAGTCGCGCCTGTTGGCGCTGAAGGACCATCAGGAGCGCGAGCGCCTGCGGCAGGAGCAACTTTTGGCGCGGCTGCACCGGCGACTGACGCGCTGGCAGACCGCGTGGCGGACGCGTCTGTCCGAGGACCAATCCAAGTGGGACGCGGAATGGCAGGCGCTTGCCGGCCGGAGAGATGAGTCCCTGGCCAAACTGTCCGCCGAGCGGGACCAATTACAGTCCCGGTTGGCCGTTTTGCGCGAGGAAGAAGCGAAACTGCAGGGCGCGCGGGACGACTTCCAGAAGAACACGGTGGACGTTTGGACGCAGGAAAAGAACGTGCACGACCTCGAGGTCCGCCATCTGACGGACCAAAGCGCTTCCCTGGAAGCGGGCGTCCGCGAAATCGAGTCCCGCATGGCGGCGGAGAGGGACCGCTTCAACGAACTCATTTTGGAGAACCGCGCGTCCATGCGGGCGAAGCAATCCGAATGGAAGGAAAAACTCAAAGTCCTGCAGGATGATTTCGATCAGAAATCCCTCCAGGCCAAGGGCGAGATCGCGCGGGAGACGGAGAATTTCGAGAGGGAGAGGGCTTCCCTTCTGCAGAAGGAAGCCGCCGACAGGGAAGCGCTGGCCCGGCAGCTGTCGGAATGGCAGGCGGCCCAGGCCCGGGTGGTGGAACAGATTTCATTGGAAAAAGAGGAGTGGAACCGGAAGCTCGGCCAATGGCGCTCCCGGGTCCAGGAACTGGAGAAGGTTCGTCAAGATCTTGAAAGTGCTTACGCGGCGGAGCGCGGCGACCAGGCCCGGCGCGTGGACGAACAGCGCGCTTGGACCGAGCAGCGCCTGGCCACACTCCAAAAGCTCTTGGATAAAGCGCGGCAGGAAACGGCCGACCAGATGGTTCTCTACGCTCGGGAAAAGAACGTCGTCCTGGCGAACCTGCGGGGCCTGCGGGAGGAATTCCATAAACGCGCGACCGCCGCCGCCGCCGACATGGGGGAAAAACGAAAGGCCCTGGACCTGGAGCGGCGCGAAGCCGAGGCGGAGCACGCCGCGTTCCTGGCCCGCACCTGGGACGACGAGCAGAAACTCAAACAGCAGTTGGAGGCTTTGGAGACGGAGACGGCCGGACTTCAGAAAAAGCTGGACGTCTTCCGCGGAAGGCGCGAGCAAGTGATCGCAAGACTGCAGGCACGCCACGAACGGATCCTTTTGCAGCTGCACCAGGAAGTCGACCAGGTGAAAGTGCAGGGCGAGGCCCGCGTGGCCGAGGAAAGGATCACGCTGGAAACGTTGAAGACCCGCCTGGCCAACCGGCAGGCCCGCGTGGCCAAGATCCGCCAGAAACAAGACGAGCAGCTGCAGCAGCTGTTCCAGGAATTAAACGCCACCCTGGACCTGGTCCGACAGGGGCACCGGAGCGAATCCCAGGTCTGGATCAACCGCCTCAAGTCCCTGCAGAACCAGCGGGACATCTGGCTCAAGCGCCGCGAATCGATGCGGACGACGAGCCTCGTTTCGCAGGAGATGCAGGAAAAAGAGAAGCAGGAGCTGGCGCGCTTCGAGCAGGAAGAGGCCCGCCTGCGCAACGAGCGCGAGCAATACTGGAAGAGCATCGTGGAGTATTCTGCGGTCAACCAGGACGCGATCCGCCAGATCATGGACAGCATGAAGGGGTCCGACGATTTGGACCGCCGCGAAGCCCTGGCCGTGGAGATCCTCTCCCGCGTGCGGGAACAGCTGACCCAGGTCCGCGCGTTCCAGAACAGCCTCAAGCCCTTCGACGCCGAAGCCCAGATTTCCAACCCGACCCGATAGTTCCTCCGATGCCCTCCATCCGACCGCTGAAGATCGTCCGCCCCTTCTTGAAGCACGGAGAAGGCTCCTGCCTGTTCCAGATGGGTAAGACCAAAGTGCTTTGCGTCGCCACCGTGGAGGACCGGGTGCCGCCCCACGCCGAGGAGAGAGGCATGGGGTGGGTGACCGCCGAATACGGGATGCTGCCGCGGGCGGGAGAGAAACGCACGGCGCGCGCCCGGGCGGCCAACGGCGGGCGCTCCCAGGAGATTTCGCGCCTGATCGGCCGATCCCTGCGGGCCGTGGTGGACCTCAAGAAGCTCGGGCCGCGCACCATCGTGATCGATTGCGACGTCCTGCAGGCCGACGGCGGCACGCGCACGGCGTCCGTCAACGGCGGGTTCCTGGCCCTGGTGGACGCGCTGCGGGGACTCTACCGCGCGAACCAGATTTCGGAGTGGCCGGTGAAGGATTATTTGGCCGCGGTGAGCGTCGGGGTCTGCGGCGGGAAGATCGTGGCGGACCTTTGTTTTGAAGAAGATGCGGCCGCGGAAGTGGATTTGAACGTCGTCATGACCGGCTCCGGCGAGTTCGTCGAGATACAGGGCACGGCCGAAGGCGGGACGTTCAATCAAAAGCAACTTCAGGGAATGCTGGGCGCCGCCCGGCGCGGCATCGGCCAGATCCTCCGGACGCAAAAACGTCTGCTCGGCGGCTTGAAACCGCCGGCGCGGAAGAATTCACGCTCGGCTTCCCTCCAAGTTCCCGATTTTGCCCACGAATAAAATCCCCAAACGCTGCGTCGTATTGGCGACGCACAACCTCCACAAAGTCCGGGAGATCGTCAAGATCCTCGGGCGGCTTCCCGTCCCTGTTGTCGGGCTGGACCGTTTTCCGTCTTACGATGTGCGGGAGACCGGCAAGACGCTGGAAGCGAACGCGCTCCTGAAAGCCAGGGCCGCGCTGAAGCGCACGGGCCGGGCCGCCTTGGCGGACGACACAGGGTTGGAAGTGAAGGCTCTGAACGGCGCGCCCGGCGTGTATTCGGCGCGTTACGCGGGGCCGGGCTGCAGCTTCGCTGATAACAACCGGAAGATTTTAAGGAAGATGGCGGGCGTTTCGGCCGGGAAACGGACGGCGGTTTTCCGCTGCATTGTGGCGCTGGTCCTCCCGGACGGGACGGAGAAAACATTTGAGGGGCGCTGTTCCGGCCGAATCATCCCGGAGCTCCGGGGCGCGGAAGGCTTCGGTTACGATCCGGTCTTCCGGCCAGCCGGCCAGAGCAGAACCTTTGCCGAGATGAGCTTGAAAGAGAAGAACCGCATCAGCCACCGGTCCAAGGCGTTTCAAAAGGCGTCGGCCTTCCTGAAAAAACTTCACCGGCTCCGGCGGGACGCTTTCCTTTCCCGCAAAGACTGAAAGCGAGGACGCGCCATGGGGATTTATGACCGCGACTACATGCGCGAACCGGACCCGCCCCGTCGTCCCATCGGGTCCATTATCCTCGTTGTCCTCTTCCTAACGGTCCTTCTGACCATCGCTTTTTTACGTCAACGCCCCGCGCTTCGCCGCAGTCTCGTCACCGGCTTTTCCAACCTGATTCAAAAATCCAAATAAAGTTTATTCCTTCGGCGGCACGTTCAATTCCGTGGCGCTCTGAATGCCCTTCGCCATTTCCGGGATGATCCCCTTCTTCATGTAGATGGGGCGGATGATCTGCCGGAACCTGGGCAGGGCCGCCGCAAAAAGCATGGATCCCGCGAGGCAGATTATTCCGCCGAAGACCAGCGTGTCGGGCGCGCCGAATCGATGGGCGAGTTCCCCGGCCATCAAGCTTCCGAAGGGCGACACGCCCATGATCGCCCAGGTGTAAAAGCTCATGACGCGCCCGCGCTTGTCCTCCTCCGCGATGGTCTGGAGGATCGTATTGCTCGAAGCCATGTGCAGCATGATGCCTCCGCCGATGAAGAACAGCAGGACGAAAGACAGGACGGTGCTTTGGGAATAGGCGAAGGCGATCAAGGCCGCGGCGAAGACGGCCGATGAATAGAGGATCAGCCGGCCGAGCCCCAGAACGGTGCGGCGGGACGCCAGATAGAGCGCGGCCATGAGCGCGCCCAGGCCGATGGCGGCCGTCAGCAGGCCCAGGAGGCGGGGGCCGCCGCTCAGGATGTCCCGGGCGTAGACGGGAAGCAGGACGATCACCGGCGCTCCCATGAGGTTCACCAGCGCCAGGAACAGCAGGATGGTCCGGATCGGGAATGACCCGAAGGTATAGGTGAAGCCTTCCTTGAGCTGCTGGACGATGTCGGTCTTTGAATCCTGGCGGCGCTGGGTGATCTTCATGGCGATGAGCGCGTAGAGGATGGCGGCGTAGCTGAAGGCGTTCAAGAGGAAACAAGTCGCTTCGCCGACGGTGGCGATCAAAACGCCGGCCAACGTGGGACCGATCAACCGGCTGCTGTTGAAAAGGGACGATTGCAGGGCGATGGCGTTCCCCAGGTCCTCCTTGTCGTCCACCATGTCGAGGATGAAGGTCTGTCGGCCCGGAACGTCGAAGGTGTTGATGAGGCCGAGGAGGAAGCTGAGGGAAAGGATGTGCCACACGGCGATGGTTTTGGTGAACGTCAGCGTCGCCAGGGCCAGGGCCTGGGCCATGGCGAGGACTTGCGTGACGATGAGGAGTTTCCGCCTGTCCCAGCGGTCCGCGGCGACCCCGGCCAGGGGCGCGAAAAGAAAGGCGGGGAGCTGTCCGGCGAAACCCGCCACGCCGAGGATGAAAGCCGAATCGGTGAGGCGGTAGACCATCCAGCCGGTGGCCGTTCCCTGCATCCAGGTCCCGATAAGGGATATCCCCTGGCCGATGAAATAGAGGCGGAAGTTCCGGTGGCGCAGCGCGCGGAGGACGAGTTTTATCCGCGGGAGGGAAGGGGCTTCGGGGGGTGGCGGGGTAGGTCCTGTTGTCATGGGGATATTTTAGGAAACTTCCGTTCCTTCCGCATACCTATGGAAGGGATGGGAACAAAAAATGGTCGGGGTGACTGGACTTGAACCAGCGGCCTCCTGCTCCCAAAGCAGGCGCTCTAGCCAACTGAGCTACACCCCGGCGGGGTCGTCGCGCCTCTGGCGCGCCGCCGGTACCCGGAGCGCTGCGAGGGTGCCGGCAATGCCAATTAATTCTAGGGAAGCGTTTCTTTTAAGACGCTCGCCGCCTGGTCGTCCCGGTATTTCTTAAGCTTTTTCTGCAGATCCGTGTGCTTGTTGGCCAGGATGGCGACGGCCAGGAGCGCGGCGTTCTTGGCGCCGGCTTTTCCGATGGCCAGCGTGCCGACGGGGATTCCGCCCGGCATCTGGACCGTGGACAGGAGCGAATCCAATCCCTTCAAGTTAGGGCTTTCGATCGGAACGCCCAGCACGGGCAGGATCGTATGGGCCGCGGAAACGCCCGCCAGATGGGCCGCTCCGCCGGCGGCGGCGATCACGACTTCCACGCCGCGTCCATGCGCGCTTGAAATGTATTCGGCCGTGGCCGCGGGCGTTCGGTGGGCGGACAGCACGCGGCATTCGTGCGGGACCCCGAATTGGGTCAAAATTTCGTCCGCGTGGCGCATGGTCTCCCAGTCGGACTTGCTCCCCATGATGACGATCACTTGCGGTTTTGTCGTTGCGGCCATTGTTGTCTCCTTCCAAGACGGTAATTAGAACGGATCGGTATTTTACTATTTTTGGAATGACGTAGATGTCAGTCTGTGAGGTCGGATTTTTCCTTCACCGGCCAGCGGCCGTAAAGTTTCGTCGCCATCCCGAAGCGCGTCCGGAGGATGGGGGTCAGCTCCTCCCATTGGAACCGCCAGGTCCAGTTTCCGTCGCTGCGGCCGGGGAAGTTCATCCGCGCGTCGCTCCCGCGGCCCAGCAAATCCTGCAGGGGGATGATCGCTCCTTGCGTGTGCAGCGAAAGGCAGAACCGGAGGAAGTCCCAGTGGATGTCCCGCCCGTCGGTGTTCAGATACTCCAGGACGAACTCCTTCACTTTCGGGTCCATTTTCGGATCGTGGAACCAGCCCGACACGGTGTTGTTGTCGTGCGTCCCCGTGTAAGCGTAGGTGTTGGCTTCGAAATTATAAGGGTGGCACGGAGGATAGTCGGGGGGAAAAGAGAACTGAAGGATGGACATCCCGGGCAGTCCGTATTTGCGGCGGAGCGCCTCCGCCTCCGGCGTAATGACGCCGAGGTTTTCCGCCAGGAAGGGAAGCCCGCCGATCTCTTTTTTTACGGCATCGAAAAATGCGGCCCCCGGCCCCGGGACCCACTTTCCCTTCATCGCCGTCTGCTCTTCCACCGGGATTTCCCAGTAGGCGCTGAATCCCAGGAAGTGGTCCAGCCGGATGATGTCGACCTGCTTGAGGCATTGGCGGAAACGGTTTATCCACCATTTGTATCCGTTGCGCTTCATGTGGTCCCAGTGGTAGATCGGATTTCCCCAGCGCTGTCCGGTCTGGCTGAAGTAGTCCGGCGGCACGCCGGCGACGGAGGTCGGCTGGCCGGACTTGTCCAGCTTGAAAAGTTCCTGGTTGACCCAGACGTCGGCGCTGTCGTGGGAAACATAGATGGGCACGTCGCCGAGTATGGAGATCCTTTTCTCAGCGGCCGAACGCTTGAGCTGCGTCCACTGGCGGAAGAACAGGAACTGCAGGAAGGCGAAAAAGTCCGTTTCACGGGCGAGCTTGTCGCGCCAGGAGTCCAGAGCTTTGCTTTCCCGATGGATCAACGGCGCTTCCCATTGGGTCCAGGAAGCGTTGTGGTGCCGCTTCAAGGCGGAGAAGAGAGCGTAGTCCTCCAGCCAGAAATCATTTTCACGGCGGAAGGCGTCGTAATCGCTTTTCAGGACCGAAGGGGCGTTTCCCTCCTGGAAACGGTCGAAAGCGACACGGAACAGCGACTGCTTGAAATGCCAAACCGCGCCGTAATCGACGGAATAAGGGGAAAAGTGCGGAACGTCCCAATGCTCCAGGAGCCCGTCCTCCCGCATTTTTTCAAGCGAGATCAAGAGGGGCTCGCCGGCGAAGGCGGAGTCCGATGAATAGGGGGAGTTTCCGTAGCCGATGGGGTTCAACGGCAGGATTTGCCAGGCGGTCTGACCGGTTTCCTGAAGGAACTCCAGGAAAGAGGCGGCCGAATGGCCAAGGTCGCCGATCCCGTGCGGGCCGGGAAGGCAGATGGGGTGCAAAAGGACGCCGCTGAATCTTTTAGGAAGTGTCATCCTTGACGAAAGGTATATAAAAATACCGGCCTCCTGTCTACGGCGGTTGCCGGGACGCGTTCAGGGGTGTCATAAGAAACGCTCGACCTTTGCACGAAATAATTATTTAATCTCCTGTCTCTTCTCCGTGAAGGCAAGGAAATCGATGCCGACATCCGCCCATCAAACATCCGTGCTTCCCATCGCCACCGGCCCCTACGGTTTGGTCGGACGCGGTTTGTGGAAGTTGTTCCCCGGCCTGATACCCGTCGACGTCGCCCCTCCGCCCCCCGATTTTCCGCCTCCCGAGGTTTCCCTGCCTTCCGCGGACATCACCGATCTGGCGGCGTTGACGCACGTGCTGGAAAAGGCGGCTGCGGTCGCCCGGGGACGGACGATCGTGCTTTTCCATTTGGCGGCGCTCACGGACACGCGCGGCGACCAAACGGACCTTTTCGAGAAGGTGAACGTGCTGGGGACGGAAAACGTCCTCAAGGCCTGCCGCGGTATCGGCGCGCGGATGATCCATATCTCCACGGACTATGTGTTCGAGTCGGGCGATAAGTCGGATGGATCTTATACGGAGGACGACCGCCCGGGCGTCCCGCCGAAGACGGCTTACTCGCTGTCGAAATACCGCGCGGAGAACCTTTTGCTGGATCAATCGCTGCCCGGCGAGGCCGCGGTGGCCCGCATCGCTTTCCCGTATGGAACCCTGGGGCCGCGGGCGGGGTTGGCGGAGAAATATCTTCAGAAAATGAAAGAATGCCGCCAATCAAAACAACCCATGCGTTTGTTCGACGACCAGAGAATCTGTCCGTCTTACATCCCCGACATCGTCCGCGGTTTGGGTTCGATCGCGGGCAAGTTGGCTTCGGGAGAGTCCGGCCGCCGGACATTCCACCTGGTGGGAGAAGCGACGACGCCCTGGGACTTCGGAAAACTGATACAGCGACTCTTCGGCTATGACGATGTGGCGATCGAAAGCTCCTCCGTCCGGGGGACGCGCTATGCGGCCAATTTGGGTTTGTCGACAGCGTCGACGAAGGAATTTCTAGGATGGAATTCGACGCCCCACCCCGAGGCCCTTTCACAATTTAAAAGCCTGCTCGCCCCGCATTAATTCCCCGCGTCCTCCAAGAAAACATTCCAGTAACTCCGACGTTAAACCAGTGTCATACGTATTGCAGGTCCAACTCATCTTGGAGGGCGGGAAGTGCGCCGCGGTCAAAGTCGCGATCAATAACCTGCTTCGGAACGACTTCGTGTTGGCGGCTAAAATCGACGATATCTACAAGCAACGCCCCGCCTGAAATCTAATTGAGGCTTTTGATGATCCCTTGGCCGATCCAGATCCGAAACCAGGCCTGGAGGGGAATTTCGTTTGTTTCCATCTTCTCCAACGCGGCGCATGTTTCGCCGAGGGTCATCCCTTTGAGAAAACTTTCCAGGGCCACGGTTTGCGCCGAATTGATCCGGATGACCTGGACCCATTCATCGTCCCGGTAAACCAGTAAGCTCCTCGGGGCCGGAGCTTTCAGCGCGAACGCCCGCTTTCCGTTCCCGGCGTTTTTCCTCCGCCAGAGTTGTTCCACCGCCCAATCCGTTTTCAGAATCTGAACCGTCGGGTCCAGGCCGACCCGGACGCGTTCCCAGTCCGCGGTCGTCAGCGCTCCAAAATCTCCGGGATTAAGCTGAGGCGATCGGTCTGTGTAGAGGCTGACCAGAACGGTCCATTCCAGTTTCGCCAGGTCCGGCAGGAAGGGGAAACCTGCCGAGAGCGGATAGTCCTTGAAAAATTCCGGGAACCGCTCGCCGAGGTTTTCAACGCTGGGCGAACGTGAAGGGTTCCGAAGCAAGTATTCCGCCGCGGCCCGGCGGAATCCGTCGTCCCCCAGCGCCCGGCGCGTGGCCGGAAAGTTCTCGGACAGGGTTTCCAGCAGCCGGAGAAAATAGGCGTCGGCGTAGACGGAAAGCCGTTCCAGGACCGGGAAATGCGGTGTTTCGACGAGTTCCTCGATCCGGTCCAAGGGAATATTCTTCGGGCCGCGGGGGTCCGTGATCACGCCGGCCAGCCAGGTTTGCAGATCAGCGAGCGACGGCGGCGCCATGGGCGGCTTCCTTTCGTATGGCTTCAGCCTTGCCGGCTTCATGCAGGAGAGTTTCAAAGGCCGGGATGTTCGCGTCCCACTCGATCAATGTCGGGCGCGCCCCGAACCGTTTGAGGGCGTCGGCATACAGGGACCAGACGCCGTCGGAAACAGGATGGTCGTGCGTGTCGATGAAGAACGACCCCATGTCGGAATAGCCCGCCAGATGCATGTAGCCCACTTTGTCCACCGGGATGCCCGCCAGGTAATCCATTGGATCAAACCCCTGGTTGGCGGCGCTGACGAAAATATTATTGACGTCCAAAAGGATTCCGCAGTCCGCTTGTTCCGCCAGCTCCGCCAGGAATTCCCATTCCGTCATTTCGGAGTTCCGGAAATGGATATAGCTGGAAACGTTTTCCAGGAGAATCCTCCGCCCCCAGGAATCCTGCACGCGGCGGATCCGCGGGACCAGGTGGCCCAGTGTTTCCCGGTTGAAGGGGAACGGCAGCAGGTCGTGAAGGTTTTGTCCGGCGACGCCGGTCCAACAGAGATGGTCTGAGACGTATAGCGGATCCATGCGCCGGATCAGTTCTTTGACGCGTACCAGGTAATCGTTGTTCAACGGGTCGGCGGACCCGACGTTCAGGGAAACGCCGTGGAGCGCGACGGGGTAATCGCGCCGGATTTTTTCCAGCACCTCCAATGGCCGCCCTCCCGAACCGTCCCGCAGTCCCAAATAGTTCTCGGTGGTGGCTTCGAACCAGGGGACCGCGGGGCGGCGGGACAGGACGTGCTGATAGTGGACCGAGCGCAGGCCGATGCCGACGCCGGGGTCGTTGCCGGCAATGTTGTCGCCAGGTCCACTTCGCATGATCAGCCCTTTTTGATCGGAGTCAGCGACCCGCCTTCGATGGCCAGGCAGGAATCCTTGGGCATGGAAAGCCAGCCCATTCCCTTGCAGGAGTTCGTCCCGGCGCAGCTGTGGCCTTCTCCGCCGCATTTGCCCGTGCCGGCGCATTTGTTAACGCCGTAACATTCGACGTTCTCGTTCCCGGCTTTTTTCATCTTCATGTCCTTTTTTTCAGCCGCCTGAACGACGGAAGCCCCCAAGATGCCGGCCACGGCCGCCGCCAACAACATTCTTCCCTTGTTTTGCATTGTATTCCCTCCGTTGATGTGGTTTTTATAAAGCGAACTTATTGAAGAACGGGAACAGCCGCGTCAGGGCCGTGAATCGGTCCGTGAACATCAAAACTCCCACGACCACCAAAAGCATCCCCGCCGCGATTTCGCCCCAACGAATGAATCGTTTATAAGTCCGGAAAAACCGCAGGAACGCGCCCACCCCCATGGCCGTGAGCAGGAATGGCAACCCAATCCCGAGGGAGTAAAAGAAAAGCAGCAGCATTCCCCGCACGGCGGACCCTTCGGTCGTGGCCAGGGCGAGCATGCCCGCGAGGATGGGACCCACGCAGGGCGTCCAGCCGAAGGCGAAGGCGGCCCCGATGACGAAGGCCCCGGCGCGGCCGGACGCCCATTTCGGAAAATTCAGCCGCTTTTGGTAATACAGCCAGCGGATGCGCAGAACCCCCATGGTGTGGAGACCGAACAGGATGATCAGGACGCCGGCGATTTTCTTGAGGACCGGAAGGTGAGCCGAGAGAGGGCTGCCGAGGCCAGATGCGAAGGCGCCCAAAACCGTGAAGACGGCGGAAAAGCCGAGGACGAAAAAGACGCTGTGGGCCAGCGCGCGGCGCACCACGGCGCGGCGGTTTGCATTCCCGGTCAACTCCTGGAAGGAATATCCCGATATCAGCGAGATATAGCCCGGGATCAAGGGCAAGACGCAGGGCGATAGGAACGACACCACGCCGGCCGTGAAAGCGATGAAGAGGTTGAGGTTCGATCCCATGGCGCTCATCCGAAGGTGAAGGTGAAAGCCTTCACGCCGGGCGATAGGAACCGTATCTCCAGCGTGTGGGGGCCGCCGTCCTTCGTGTGGGTCAGATTATAGAGCCGGTACGGGCCGATGCGGCAGACGGCTTTTCCATCCACCAGTTGGACGTCAGTCCCTTTGTTCTGCGCTTGGGCCGGTTTTCCGTCGATATAAATCTCCGCCGTCACATCCCGCCCGTCCTTCGCGCCCAAAACCATGTTGGCCTTGTCCGCATGGTAGCGGACGATGATCTTGCCCTTGTCGGACTCCAGCGCCGCGAACTCTTTGGCGATCCGCCAGTCTCCCGACAAATAGAACTTGTTCAACTTCACAGAATCCGGCGCGCGGAAATTCCGCACCTGATCGGGAATGACTTTTTCCTTGTTGCCGAGGGCGGCCAGCCGCTGGTGCCCCAAATAAATCTCGGGGGATTTGATCCCGGACAAATCCTTGTCCATGGGGGACGCGTTTGTTTTCGCGGCGGCATGCCCGAGCAACTCGACGATCTTCTTTTCCGTTTCCGCGTAGTTCCCTTCGCCGAAATGGGTGTATCGCACGATGCCCTGCCGGTCCGCCAGATAGTGCGCGGGCCAGTAACGGTTGGAATAGGCCCGCCAGGTGGCGTAGTCGTTGTCCATGGCAACGGGGTAGGGGATGCCGTGCTTGGCGATGGCGGCCTTGACGTTCCGCGGGTCCTTTTCAAAGTCGAACTCGGGCGTATGCACGCCGATGATCACCAGGCCCTGGTCCGCGTATTTTTCATGCCAGGAGACGAGGTGGGGGAAGGTGCGGATGCAGTTGATGCAGGAGTATGTCCAGAAGTCCACCAGCACTACCTTGCCCTTCAGGTCCTGTGGCGTGAGAGGCTTATCCGTGTTCAGCCATTGGGTTATGCCCCGGATCTCCGGCATGGGAACGTCTTTTGCTGATACTGAAAACATCGGAATTACAATCATTATTAACAAAACAATAAAGTGTTTAATCCGCTTCATGATTTCACCTCACTCCGCGTTAGCCCGGCCGAACCTGGTGAAGACGGCCAGGATGTAGTTCGCTTCGGCGGCCAGTTGTGTCCCGCGTAGGTATTGATAGATGGGCAATTGGACGCCCGCGTTGACGGCCCAGCCCGGCGCCGGCCGCCATTGAACGCCCGGCGTCGCGTAAACGGTTTCGCCCCCCGAATCGCGGACTTCCTTGTTGGGGAGGACCCCGGGGCCGGTCAGGGATGATGTGTCCCGGGCGATCACCTCGGCGTTCAGTTCACCGGTGAAGCTCCAGCGGGATGACGCAATGGGAACGTTTACCCCGGCGTTCAGGGCCAGGACGTTCCCGAAGGTGTAGGCTGCGCCGCCGTTCAAGCGGTAGGTCAGGTCCCCGTAGGCGGACAACAGCGGGAAGCCCCAGATCAGCGCCGCGCCGAAGGTGGCGTCCGTGCTGTCGGACCCCGGCTGCTGGGTGATCGGAAGCCGGACGCCCTGGCTGTCCGCCGCTTCCGTTTCGCCCGTGGGGAAATCCACGCCGGCCACCAGTTGGAGTTCGCGGGTGGGATTGATCATCCGGTCCCGGTACAAAGCGTATTTGCCGTACAGCGCCGCGTCGCCCAGTCCCTCGGAATTTTGGGTCGTTCCGGCGAAGGATACCTGGTTGCGGACGTGCGGAACGGCGAGCATCAGGATGATTCGCTGGGTCAGGGAATAATCCAAGAAAAGAGTGGAACGGAGGCTGGAGGTTTTTTCCCGGGACGGATTATCCACCGTTTTTCGGCCGGCGCGGAGGCTGTCGCGGGTGCTTTGCCAAACCGTCAGGCCGAAGCCCCAGCCGTCCCCCGAAGGCGCGTGCAGGCCGGACACGGAGGACCGCGGTACCACGTTGGCGGACACCGAGGGCGGCGTCATGGCGGACGCCGGAAGAGCCAACGACAGGGCCGTGCCTAAGAGGAGGATGCGTTTCAGCATAGTGGATTCCTTCCGTGAGATGGGCTACATCCATAACTACGCGGCGATGGGGGTTTTGGATTTACGGCCGGAAAGATTTTTCCGGAACTATTTGAGCAGCTTTTCCAGTTCGGCGATTTCCCGGTCGCTGTGGCGCAGCGGGGCCGGGGAAGATTCCCGGGTCTGCCCGCTGGCTACGAGGAGGGTGAGATGGTTGTGCCGCCCCGACATTTCCCGTGAAAAGCCCGGACCGTCGATGCGGAAGCTTCCGCGGCAAATGCAGAGGGAAAATTGGTCCGGCGCATCGGTCTGGACGTAGAAGACAGTGCCGAGGGCGGAAGCCGTGATCCAGGGCGTTTTCACCTTGTAGGAGGTGCCGGACTTCACTAGGCTCAGGATGGAACCCTTTTCCAGATTAACGACATACCCGCCGTTCTCCTGGATCACGGTCGCCTCGGAGTCCGGCGACAGGCGGAAGACGGCATTGGACGCGACCTGAATATCGGCCGAAGACGCGGGGCCGGCGGAGATGGCGCGTCCCTGCCGGACTTTGACCGGCGGGAGAACGGTTTTTCCGTCCACATGGATCGTTCCCGCCATCCGGACGATCTGAAGCGGCGCGGGTGGTGTCTGGCGCTTCCAAAGCGCGCTGAGACCGATGGCCAGGAGGATCGACGCCGCCAGCGCGAGGGATCGCATCCACGTTTTAGGGCGGGGCGGGCGGATTTTCGCCATCAATTCGCTTTTCACGCGGGCGGGCGGCTGGACCGGCGGTACGGAAGCCGGAAGCATGTCGGCCGCGGCCTGGAAATCCGCAAGGGTCCGGCGGCAGGCTTCGCAGTCCGCCGTGTGGATTTCCACCGTGGCCCTCTCGCCGGGAGACAATGTCCCGAGGGCGTAGGGCGCCAGTAGATCTTGGATCAATTCATGCGTGTTCATCGTTTGTCCACGGCCGATAATATTTCGGCCAGTTTCATCATCCCCAGACGCATTCGCGTTTTGACGGTCCCCAGGGGTTCGCTTTGTTTGTCGGCGATCTCCTGCTGGGTAAGACCGTCGAAATAGGCCGCCTCCACAACCGATCGCTGCTCCGGCGGCAAATTTTTCAGAGCTTGGTCGACCTGGAACTTTGTCTCATTCGAAACGAGGTCATCCAGGAAAGGCGTTCCCTTTTCCGGCAACGCCAGCAGGCCGTCGTTGTCGCCGTCCTCCAGATAAATCGATTGTTCCCTGTCCTGCCGAAGGGAGCGCCGCCGCAACCTGTCCAGGCAGCGGCTTCGGGCCATGACGAGGATCCAGGCGGCCACCGGCCCCCGCGCGGCGTCGTGGGCCCCGGCTTTTTCCCAGACAGCCAGGAAGACTTCCTGCAGCAAATCTTCCGCTTCTTCCTGTCGGCCCAGCATGCGACGGGCCAGGCCGAAGACCATGGGCGCGTGGCGGTCGTACAGTCGGGAATAGGCGTCGGCATCCCGGTCGCGGGCGATGCGCTGGATCAGGTCCGAGTCGTCGGGAAGCGGCATGGCCCCTATATACAATACGCCGGATAACGCCCGGCGGATTCAACGAGGACTGAGGGATGGTGTGTCCGATGGGATTCTTTCGGCGTTTGCATGGAATGAATTATGGTATCAGATGTGACGGGTTGTGTGGAAGATCGTCGTTTATAGTGGTATATTACATGGAAATCAGGACGGCATGAATTTATGGGCCCGTAGCTCAGTTGGATAGAGCACCTGCCTTCTAAGCAGGGGGTCGGCGGTTCGAATCCGCCCGGGCCTAGGTTTTCAATAAACAAGGAGAGGTCACTATGGAAATGTTTCTGGTCGTATGCGCGTGTGTTTTTGTCGCTTTGTCCGCCGTCGTGGCGGTGTTCATGATCCAAACCCTGGTGCAAATGCGCCTGACGGCTCGCTCCATGCAGGTCTTGGCGGAAAACTTGAACCAGGAAGTCTTGCGGATACATTCCGTCAGCCAGAGCGCGGCGAACGTGGCCAACCTCTTTTCGGGTTCGTTGGGAAAGTTTGTCACTCTGGGCGTCAGCCTGGCGAACAGTTTTCTGAAGCGGCAGAAGGAATCTACTTCCGAGCCGGCCGGGTCACTTAAGGACTAGGAGGAACGATTATGAGCGAACAGGATCAATCATCCAACGGGGCCTTGATACTTCTCGTCGGCATCGCCGTGGGCGTGGCGGCCGGCCTGCTTTTGGCGCCGCGCGGCGGGCGAGAAACACGCCGTCGCCTGCGGAACTGGCTGGAGGACCTTGAGGAAACGGGGAAGGACGTCGTCGAGCAGGGGCGCGATATTTTCGAGGATGTGAAGGACGTTCTTAAAGAGAAAACGAAACGGACGGCTGAAGGAAAGGAATAGGATTACAACTTCCCGATCGACCGCTCAGGGCGCGACTTTTTTCTTGGCTTCCAGATATCGGTCGACGGACGTTTTCACTTCGGCGATGGCTTCGTTCGCCGGCGCCCAACCCAGGACCTCGATCTCAACGCCCTCCAACTGTTTGTAAGTCGCGAAGAAGTGGGAAACTTCCTGCAGGTAATGGGACGGCAGATCGTCCAGGTCGTGGTAGTCCCGCATCATGGGGTCGGAATTGGGAACGCTAAGGATTTTGTAGTCCTCTTGCCCGTGGTCACGCATCTTGAACAGCCCGATGATGCGCGCTTCGATCAGGCATCCGCTGAAGGTCGGCTCGCTCACCATCACCAGGATATCCAACGGGTCGCCGTCCCCCGCCAACGTCTGCGGAATGAAGCCGTAATCCCCCGGATAGTGACTTGATGAAAATAAATACCGGTCCAGCCGGATCAGGCCCGTCTTCTTGTCGAGCTCGAACTTGTTCCGGTTTCCCTTGGGGATTTCAATGACGGCGTTGGCCACACGGGGGATGTTCGTGCCGGGGGAAATATCGTCGAGGGGATTCAGCCTGTTGAACATGGGCTATAAACTACTAAATTGGTAGACATCTGCAAAGCAATCCGGCGGCGGCCCATTCCTTCGTAGACCCTCCCCCGGTTTTTTTGATAGAATCCAGGCCTTCAACGACAATATACGAATAGATTTCTGGTGGGAATAGATCGCCGGAGTTTTCAGTCCTCTGGACTGCCGGCTGTCCTCGAAGCGCTGCGAAGAGGGCAGCGGTTATTAAATGGCGCAATAAACAAATAATTTACGGTGGGTATAGCTCAGCGGTTAGAGCGTCCGGCTGTGGCCCGGAAGGTCGCCGGTTCAATCCCGGTTACCCACCCCATTTTAATCAAACCCCTGTCCGATAAATTCGGGCGGGGGTTTTGCTTTTTGGGGGATTGAGGATAGAAACACAGACTCTGGCTTCTGATGAGTACTCCCCAAGATGATGACAATAGGAAAACATGCGCTAACTCTTTGGAATTGTCTAATGGAAGTTATAGGATGGTTTCGGGGAATTCTTATGGGGCCGTTCCTGTGATTGTTGGGGAATTCTGAGATATGGAACTAAATCATAATACGCGCGTTTCACTCAGCAACGAATGTCGATGTGCGCGTTGGCGATTGATTGGTTTCGCATTATAGGGCAGCATAATTTTTAAAAGGAGTTAATCGTGAAAAAAATAAATTTAATGACGGCTACCGCGGTAATGGTCATGACGACAGTTGTTTCGCTGTCGACTGTGGCAATGGCAAACCCTGATATGGGCAAAGGCGGGACAAAGCCGAACAAATTCTGGTGGCCTGAACAGCTGGATCTTAGTTCTCTCCGGAAACACGACGCGAAGTCCAATCCCTTTGGCGCATCGTTCAACTACGCGGAGGAATTTAAAAAACTCGATCTTGAAGCGTTAAAGAAGGATATTAATGCTTTGTTGACCACTTCTCAGGACTGGTGGCCCGCTGACTACGGCAACTATGGGCCGCTATTCATTCGCATGGCTTGGCACAGCGCGGGCACGTACCGAACGCTTGACGGGCGCGGCGGCGCCGATGGCGGTCAGCAGCGCTTTGATCCGCTCAACAGCTGGCCCGACAACGCGAATCTTGATAAAGCGCGAAGGCTGCTTTGGCCGATCAAGCAGAAATATGGAAAAAAGATTTCATGGGCCGACCTGATGATTTTAACGGGCAATGTCGCAATGGAAAATATGGGCTTCAAAACCCTCGGTTTCGCGGGTGGCCGCGTGGACGAATGGGAGCCCGATATGGTCGATTGGGGGCCTGAAACTAAGTGGCTTGATGATAAGCGCCGGGGCAAAGACGGGAAGTTGGAAGGATCCCTTGCCGCCGTTCAGATGGGTCTGATCTATGTCAATCCGGAAGGGCCCAACGGAAACCATGATCCGCTTTCTGCGGCACAGGCTATTCGCGAATCCTTTGGACGCATGGCGATGAACGACGAAGAAACGGTTGCGCTCATCGTGGGCGGACATACTTTCGGTAAAACGCATGGCGCGCATGAGCCCGGTAAATACGTTGGAGTTGAGCCCGGCGCCGCTCCCATTGAAGAACAGGGGTTCGGCTGGAAAAATAAGGCCGGCAAAGGGAACGCCGAGGATACCGTCACCAGCGGGCTGGAAGGCGCGTGGACGGCCGCTCCGGACAAGTGGACGCATATGTTCCTGGAAAATTTATTCAAGTTCGAATGGAAGAAAACCAAGAGCCCGGCGGGCGCCACTCAGTGGATTCCAACCGATGAATCCGCCGCCGGCATGGTGCCTGATGCGCATGTCAAAGGTAAGTTTCATGCACCCATCATGCTGACCACGGATCTTGCGCTTAGACAAGATCCGGTCTATAGAAAGATTGCTCTGCGCTTCCGGGACAAACCGAAAGAATTGGAAGACGCTTTCGCCAGGGCTTGGTTCAAGCTGACGCACCGTGATATGGGGCCGCGTTCGCGATATATCGGCGCGGATGCGCCCAAGGTGGAATTGCTTTGGCAAGACCCGCTACCTCCCGTCGACCATGACTTAATCGGTGGGAAGGAAATCTCAGAGCTAAAGAAGAAAATTCTCGGATCAGGGCTGACCGTTCCGCAGCTTGTCAGCACCGCCTGGGCGTCTGCCGCCAGCTTTCGTGGCAGCGATATGCGCGGCGGCGCCAATGGGGCGCGTATCCGTCTCGAGCCGCAAAGGAACTGGAAGGTCAACGATCCCGGGAAGTTGGCGAAAGTGCTGAAGCGTTTGGAAAAAATCCAGAAAAGTTTCAATGATGATCGCTCAGACAATATGAAAGTGTCGCTCGCTGATCTGATCGTCTTGGGCGGCGCCGCGGCCATTGAAAAAGCGGCAAAAGACGCCGGTTACGATGTGGAAGTTCCGTTCGGGCCTGGCCGCGCGGATGCAACGCAGGCGCAGACCGACGTAAACTCTTTCGCCGCGCTGGAGCCGACGGCGGATGGTTTCAGAAATTACTATGGCAAGGGCAGCTACCGTTCACCGGCGGACATGCTTGTCGACAAGGCTAGCCTGCTGAACTTGAGCGTTCCCGAAATGACGGTGTTGGTGGGCGGTATGCGCGCGTTGAATGCCAATGCCGGGCAGACAAAGCACGGCGTGTTCACCCACCGGCCCGGGGTTTTGAGCAACGACTTCTTCGTAAACCTGTTGGATATGTCCACGAAGTGGAAGAAGTCGGAGGGGGCTGAGTATCTTTATGAAGGGTTTGACCGCAAAACGAACGAGCATAAATGGACGGCAACCCCGGTTGATTTAATCTTCGGCTCAAACACCGAATTGCGTGCGGTGGCGGAGGTCTATGCGTTTGACGAGTCAAAAGAAAAGTTTGTTCGTGATTTCGTTAACGCCTGGACCAAGGTGATGGATCTCGACCGTTTCGACCTCGCCGACAGGTTCTAACCTGACGCAATAGGCGCCCCGCCTTGAAAAAAGCCCTGTCTGATAAAGATTTTCAGACAGGGCTTTTTGTTGGTTAGGACCCTCTACTGTATGTATTGGCCAGTTTTTCACAACGAATTTTTTTCTATTTGGATACTCTTTTTTCGAAAATGACACAGCCTCGAGTCTCCGTCTTTAACAACGACGCCGTGAATTGTTCGGGAACGGAATATGCTACTCGTCCACGTTGAAGCGGACCAACAGTGGTTGTTTGAGAGGCGGTCCGGATGATATAGATCATGTTTTGTCTTGGTCCTCCTTAGTAGCATCGCGTTACTGTTCCGTGGCGCGCGCCTGTTGCCCGCCAACTTAGTTAAAAATGAGAGGCCCTCATGACATTCGAACAAGCAAAATCCAACGATGCTCTGGGAACGATCAACCGCGGCACGCCAACGGAATCCGGCCTCTGCACGCTTTGCCGCGCCGACTGCAAAGGCAAGTGCGAGACCTGGATGTCGAGCATGAAGGGACGGAAGCTGCTATACCCCCGGGACTTCGGCAGCACGACCGCGGGCAGCGGGAACAACTGGCATGTCGGCGTCGGGTACAATGCGCTCCGCATCCAGGGATATAATTACGGCGCCAAGGGGCTCGGCAAGGGCATGACGAACTCGGCGGACGATTGCCTCTTTACCAAAGTCAATTTGGAGGCGGAGTTCGGGACCAAAGTGAAGACCAAGTCCCGCGTTCCGTTCATGACGGGGGCTCTCGGGTCCACGTTCATCGCGGCCAAGTACTGGGACTCCTTCGCTGCCGGCGCCGCGCTGTGCGGTTTTCCCATCGTTGTGGGGGAGAACGTGGTCGGCATCGACCGCGAAGCCGTCATCGAAAGGGGTCGAATAAAAAAAGCACCCGAGCTGGACCGCCGAATCGGCACCTACCTCCGCTATTTTGACGGACACGGCGCGATCATCGTCCAGATGAATGTGGAAGACACTCAAAACGGCGTGGCGGAATACGTCATCGATAAATACGGCGATAAAGTCATCCTGGAACTCAAATGGGGGCAAGGGGCAAAATGCATCGGCGGCGAGATCCAGGTCAACAGCCTGGATTACGCGCTCTTCCTGAAAAAGCGCGGCTACATCGTTGATCCGGACCCGACCCTGCCGGAAGTCAAGCAGGCTTTCGAGTCGGAAACCATCAAGGCCTTCGCGCGCCACAGCCGCCTGGGATATACGGACCTGAATTCTCCGGAGCAAGTGGAGAAGAATTTCCATGAGTCCGTGGAGGCCCTGCGGAAACTCGGTTTCAAGCGTGTTTCCCTCAAGACCGGTTCCTACGGCATGGAAGCTCTGGCCATGGCGATCAAATTCTCATCGGACGCCGGCATCGACCTTCTTACGATCGACGGTTCAGGCGGCGGCACGGGCATGAGTCCCTGGAACATGATGGAAACATGGGGCGTGCCGTCCATATTCCTCCATTCTAAGGCGCACGAATACGCCTCCGTATTGGCGTCCAAGGGCAAACGGGTGGTCGACATGGCGTTCGCCGGCGGTCTGGCACGGGAGGACCATATCTTCAAGGCCCTCGCTCTCGGCGCGCCCTACGTCAAGACCGTATGCATGGGACGCTCCATGATGATCCCGGCGTTCCTCGGCGCGAACGTGGAGGGCGTCCTCCACCCGGACCGGAAGGAGCGCGTACAGGGTCATTGGGACAATCTTCCCACAAGCGTCACTGAGAACGGGGTGAAGTCCCATGAGATATTCGCCAGCTACTTCGACGTTCAGAAACAGGTCGGCAAAAAGGAGATGAAGAACATTCCTCTCGGCGCCGTGGCGATCTGGACTTTGGTGGACAAACTTTCCGCCGGTTTGCAGCAGTTGATGGCCGGAGCGCGGAAGTTCTCTCTGCGCGAAATTTCCCGCGACGACCTCATGTCGGCCAACCGGGAAACGGCGAAGGAGACAGGCATCCCGTTCATCACCGAGGCACTGGATCACGAGGCGCGGAGGGTGTTGGAAAGATAGCCGCCGCCTTTCGCAAACGGGGGCAGACCTAATTCAATAAGCGCTCCCGACTCCAGCGAGGCTTGTTCCGTTTTTCGACGGGGCGGCCTCGTTTTTTTGTTTTTTTACGCATTGACAAGTGATGAGCGGGAGGCAGACTTAGGCTTGGATCGTTTTTAACAGGAGAGCAGCCTTGCATGGATTGAGTTTTTCGGACATTTACAGCGGCAACGACTCAATATTGCTGCACACCATCGACGGAGATCTTCCCGGATGTTTCCTGGACGTCAACGCCGCCGCCTGCCGCCATTTGGGATATACCCGCGATGAGCTTCTGAAGATGTCTCCCCGCGACATCGACGCTCCTGATGTATGGGTGAACGTTCCGGACATCATGCGCAAACTGATGGACGAGAAGGCCGCCACATGGGAGGGCGTGCACCTCAATAAAGCCCGCGAGCGCATCCCCGTGGAAATCAACGCGCATATGTTTGAACTGAACGGCCGGCGCGTGGTCCTGTCCATCGTCCGCGACATCCGCGAGCGCAGGCAGGCCGAAGAGGCGGTTTGGGAAAGCGAAAACAAGTTCAGGTCCCTGTTCGAGCATATGAACGAAGGCGTCGCTCTGCATGAGATCGTTTACGATGAGCGCGGCGAGGCGGTCGATTACCGGATATTGTCGGTGAACCCCGCGTTCGGAAGGCATTCGGGCATCGCGGTTGACGGTTTTTCCGGCCGTTTGGCCAGCGAAATTTACGGCACGGGGGTCGCGCCCTATCTTGATCGCTACGCGCGCGTGGCGCGTACCGGAGAGCCCTTCGCGTTCGATACCTTCTTCGAGCCGTTGAAAAAATATTTCAGCATCTCGGTTTTTTCTCCCAAAAAGGGACAGTTCGCGACCGTGTTCAGCGACATCACCGAGCGGAAGCGCGCGGAGGATGAGCTACGGCTTTCCCAGCAGATCATCAAAGACATCATCAACGCGATATCCGTGCGGGTCTTCTGGAAGGACAAGAACCTGGTCTATTTGGGTTGCAACGCGGTGTTCGCTCGCGACGCCGGATTCTCTGATCCCGCCGAAATCATCGGGAAAGACGATTACCAGATGGGGTGGCGCGACCAGGCGGAGCTGTATCGAAGCGACGATCGCGCCGTCATAGAGAGCGGTTCCCCGAAGATGTTCATCGAGGAAAGCCAGACCACCCCCGATGGGAGGACCATCACGCTGTTGACGACAAAGGTGCCCTTGCGCGGCCCCGAGGGAGAGATCAAGGGCGTGCTCGGAACCTATGTGGACATTACCGAACGCAAGCAGATGGAAGAGGAACTGATTAAGGCGCAAAAGCTCGATTCCCTCGGCGTGCTGGCCGGCGGCATCGCCCACGACTTCAACAACATCCTGACCGGCATCGTGGGCAACATTTCCATGGCCCGGGAAAGTATGGAAGAGGGAAGCGAACCTTTCAAGATACTGAAAGAGGCGGAAGCCGCCGTTTTCCAGGCCAGGACCCTGACGCAGCAACTCCTCACTTTCGCCAAGGGCGGCGCCCCGGTCAAAAAGCCTGCGGCACTGGGGGACATCGTCACCGAGGCGGCGGTCTTTGCGACGAGGGGAACCAAAACCAAATGCGAATTCCGGATCGCCGAGGACCTCAATCCAGGCTTGGTGGATTCCGGCCAGATCGGCCAAGTCATCCATAACCTGGCGATCAACGCCGTGCAGGCCATGCCCGACGGCGGGACCATTTCCATCCAGGCCGATAACCTTGACGTTAAAGGCGATCCGGCTTTTCCCTTGAAAGCCGGTCGCTATGTCCGGATAGTCCTGACGGACACGGGCGTCGGGATACCCGCCGAGCATCTTGGGAAGATTTTTGATCCCTACTTCAGCACCAAGCAGACCGGAAGCGGACTTGGGCTGGCCACGTGCTATTCCATCATCAAGAAACACGATGGGCTCATTTCCGTCGAATCGGAGCTTGGAAAAGGGACGTCTTTTTCGATTTACTTGCCGGTTTATCTGGGAAAAGTGGATGTTCCGGTCCGGCAGAAATCCCCGGAGGTGATCAAAGGCAGCGGACGCATCCTCGTGATGGACGATGAACCGGTGATCTGCACCTTTTTGACAAAAATTCTTAAGCAGCTGGGATACGAGCTTGAGACAACCCCTGACGGAGACCTGGCGTTGGCCCGCTATCGTGAAACCTGGAAAACCAAAGACTCCTTTGACGCGGTGATCCTGGATTTGACCGTTCCCGGCGGAAAAGGGGGACAGGAAGTCATCAAGGAGCTGCGCGAAATCAACCCGGACATCAAGGCCCTGGTGTCCAGCGGATACGCGGACGATCCGATCATGGCCAATTTCAAGGACTACGGATTCTCCGCGGTCCTGTCTAAACCCTACAACGCCCAGGAGCTCAGCCAGGTCCTGCACCAGTTGTTGACGCAATAATTAATAACCGAACAGCGTTTACGCAATCCCCCTGTCCGAACATGGTCGCGGATGGGGGGATTTGGTATCATCCGGTTCATGGGACTTTTGAATCTCCTTCGCAGCGATCCGCCGCTGTTCCTCGCCCTGGCTTTCCTGCTGCTCTATTCCATTATCTTCCACGAGATGGCGCACGGCTGGATCGCGAACCTCTTCGGCGACGACACGGCCAAACGCTACGGCCGTTTGACCCTGAACCCGGTCAATCACATCGACCCCCTGGGTCTCCTCATGCTTTTCATCGTGGGGTTCGGCTGGGCGAAACCCGTCCCGGTCGATTACCGGCGGCTTCAGAACTCCCGCTTCGCCGTCATCTCCGTCGCGCTGGCCGGCGTATCGACGAACATCCTCCTGGCGGCTCTGGCCGTGTTTTTTCTGCAGCTCCCGGGCGTATACGCCAACCCCGCCGCCGTGAAGCTTCTGACCATTGTCGCCCGCATCAACATCATGCTGGGCGCTTTCAACCTCATCCCCATTCCGCCGCTGGACGGGTCCAAGGTCCTGATGGAGTTCCTTCCCGGCGGGGCGAGGGCGGGCTTCGTCCGTCTGGAACGGTTCGGTTTTCTCATCCTGATCGTCCTTCTATACACGGGTTTTCTGAATCCGGCGATCCGGTTCATGGAAAAGCTGATCTACGGCCTGATTTCGATGGCGGTCGTTTTCAGATAGGCCGCTCGTGCGGCATCGCGATATCGATTGAGAATCAGGCGCTCAAAATGATATTCTTGTCTACGGTTTCATGGCCGACCATCCCCAGCCAACAGCGCCGTTCCGGAGAAATTCATCTTGGTAAACCCACCACAACAGGAGTCCGTCATCACCCATGAGTTTCTATAAGGGGAAGAATATCCTCGTCACCGGCGGAACCGGCATGATCGGCCGCCCGCTGGTCGAGATGCTCCTCGAGGCCGGCGCCCGGGTACGGGTCGTTTCCATGGACGATCCCTCCCTCTGCCCTCCGGGGGCGTCCTTCCTGCGCGCCAACCTGATGTATTGGGAAGAATGCCAGAACGCCGTCAAAGACATGGACATGGTGTTCAACGTGGTCGGGATCAAGGGCTCCGTCGGTATCGGTGTCTCCCGTTCGGCCAGTTTCATGGTGCCCCACCTGCTGTTCAATACCCACATGCTGGAAGCGGCCCGGCAAGCGAAAGTGGAGCGCTACCTTTATACAAGCAGCGTCGGCGTCTATTCTCCGGCGGAGATCTTTTATGAGGACGACGCTTTCAAGGCCCCGCCGGATCCGACCGACAGGTTCGCCGCCTACGCCAAGCGCGTGGGAGAACTGCAGGCGGAGGCCTACGGGATCGAACACGGCTGGAAGCGGATCGCCATCGTCCGCCCCGCCAACGTTTACGGCCCGGGCGACAATTTCGATCCCGGGACCAGCATGGTGATCCCGGCCCTCATCGCGCGCGTCGTCAGCGGGGAAAATCCACTCGTCGTTTGGGGCGACGGCTCGGCGGTGCGGGATTTCATCAACAGCCGGGATTGCGCTCGCGGGATGATGCTCGCCTTGGAAAAAGGCGCCTGCATCAAACCGATCAACCTGGGCAGCGGGCGCGGCCATACGATCCGCGAAGTGGTTGAAACGATTTGCTCCGTCATCCCTTCGCCTCCCAAAGTCCAATGGGACGCCTCGCGCCAGACCGGTTCCAAAGTCCGCCTCATGGACATGAAGCGAGCCAAAGACCTCATCGGTTTTGAACCCCAAGTTTCCTTGAAAGACGGGATCCGCGAAACGGTGGCGTGGTACCTGGCCCACCGCAACGACGTCGATAAGCGCTACAACGTGTTCAGACAAAAAAGTTACATGGAGAGAACGGTATGACGGACGGTTATAAAGGACGGACAGTCTTGGTGGCGGGTTCAACGGGGCTCGTCGGAATGGCGCTCACCCGCCGCTTGGCCGAAATGGGCGCCCGCGTGCGCGCGACGGTACACCTCACGCCGCCCCCCGTGCGGTACCCGGGCGTCGAATATGTCCAGGCCGACTTGATGGTGAGGGAAGATTGCCTGCGCGCCGTCGAAGGAGTCGATTACCTTTTCCTGGTCGCCGCGAACACCTCGGGCGCGGCGGCGACGGCCTCCAACCCGCTTTCGCACGTCACGCCGAACGTCATTTTGAACGCCTTGATGCTGGAAGCTTCCTATCACGCCGGGATCAAGAAGGTCCTCTGGCTCGGGAGCACCACGGGTTATCCCGACACGGGTTCGCGCCCCGTCAAGGAAGACGAGATTATGACGGGAGACCCCGTCGACATCTACTTCCCCGTTGGATGGATGAAGCGCTACACGGAGATGCTTTGCCGAATGTATTCCCAGAAACTCAAAAAGACGATGTGCGTCCAGGTCCTCCGGCCCACCAATATCTACGGCCCGTTCGACAAGTACGGCCTCCAGACGTCCCATGTCCTGGCGGCGCTCCTCCGGAAGGTGATCGAGCGCCATGATCCGATCGAGGTGTGGGGGACCGGCGACGACGTTCGCGACCTCATTTACGTGGAGGACATGGCCGAGGCCTGCCTTTCGATATTGGAAAAGAGCGACGGCTACGATCCCGTGAACGTGGGTTTGGGCAAAGGCTATAGCGTCAAGGAAATGCTCAGAACCATCTGCGACGTGGACGGTTATAAAAACCCCAAAATCGTTTTCAACAGCAACAAGCCCAGCATGATCCCCATCCGCCTTATCGACGCCTCAAAGGCTGAAGCCAAATACGGTTTCAAGGCCAAGGTCGACCTTCGGGAGGGGATCGAAAAAACCCTCAAGTGGTACCGGGACAACGTTTCCATCCTCAAGAAATAAAATGCGTTCCACGCTGTTCATCCCCGTCCTGAACGAGATCGACGCCATGCGGACGATCATGCCGCAGATCCCGCGGGACTGCTGCGACCAGATACTGGTCGTGGACGGCGGGTCCACGGACGGCAGCGCCGACTACGCCCGCTCGCTGGGTTTCGAAGTGTACGTCCAGAAGGGAAAGGGGCTGAGGGCCGGGTATTCCGAGGGCCTCGCGCTCGCCACGGGGGACGTGATCATCACCTTCAGCCCCGACGGGAACTCCCTGGTCGACAGGATCGTCCCCCTGGTCGAAAAATTAAAGGAAGGCTACGACATGGTCATCGTGTCGCGCTATAAGGACGAGGCGCGCAGCCAGGACGACGACTTGGTCACGGGTTTCGGCAATTGGATGTTCACCCGCCTCATCAACCTGCTTTTCGGCGGGAAATACACCGATGCCATGGTGATGTTCCGCGGCTACAAGCGGGATGTCGTTGACCGGCTCAATATGCGCGAGAGGATATCCTTCATGGAATGGGGGGAAAACCGTTTCTGCGCGCTCTCCGGCTGGGAGCCGCAGTTGTCCATGCGCTGCGCGAAAGCGAAGCTGAAGGTCGCCGAGATCCCGGGCGACGAGCCGAAGCGGATCGGCGGCGTTCGCAAGATCACGCCGTGGCGGTCGGGCGCTATCCTTTGCCTGCAGCTGGTTTATGAGCGTTTCGTCGCCGGCCCGATCCTTCTCAAATCCCACTAACCGCATTTCCTTTCATATCGTTAACCAAAAAGAACCCCCGCCAACAACGTTGGCGGGGGTTCTCGTTTAATGAGGCGCGGCAGAAAGCCGCTTGTTACGCCGGATTAACCGACGGCGACTTTGCCCCTTTCATTTGTCCGGATGCGGATGACCTCTTCGAGCGGCATGACGAAGATTTTTCCGTCCCCGATGTTGCCGGATTTCGCGGCTTTCGTGATGGCCGCTAGAGCCGGTTCCAGGTAGTCGTCGTTCACGGCGATGTCGAGACGGACCTTTTTGAGGAGGTTGATCTCGTACTTGGCGCCGCGGTAGCTTTCCTCGTAACCCTTTTGACGGCCGGCGCCCAACACGTTGGACACCGTCATCAAGTGGACCTGCGCGTCGTCCAAGGCTTTCTTGACGTCCGCGACTTTATGGGGCTGTATGATGGCGATGATCATTTTCATGGTTATTTCCTCCCCGCGAATTCTTTTTCCAGCGTGGACGGGCTGCCGTTGCCGCCGGATACAGGGCTCAGACCGTATTCGGTCAGGTAGATTTGGAACCCGGCATAGGCTTCCATGCCGTGCTCACCGATGTCCAGGCCGCGGATTTCTTCCTCACGGCTGACGCGCATGCCGAGAGTCGCCTTGATGATGGCCCAGAAGATCAGGGACAGGATCAGGGTGAAGGCGATGACGCTGGCCGAGCCGATGGCTTGAGCCGTGAGAAGTTTCAACCCGCCTCCGTTGAACAAGCCGTTGCCGGTGGCCGCGCCGGTGATACCGTCCTTGGCCCACAGACCGACCGCCAGAGTTCCGAACACGCCGTTGGCGAAGTGGACCGCCAGGGCGCCGACCGGGTCGTCAAGCTTCAGTTTGTCGAACAACAATACGGCGAACACGACGATGATGCCCGCGATGCCGCCGATGACGAGAGAAGCATTGACCGTCACGAAGGCGCAGGGCGCGGTGATGGCCACCAGTCCGGCCAAGCAGCCGTTGATGGTCATGCCAAGGTCCGGCTTGCCCAACAGAAGCCAAGCGGTGAGCGTGGCTGTCAGGAGACCGGCCGCGGCCGCCAGGTTGGTCGTGTTGATGACGTGGGAGATGGCTCCGGGGTCAGCCGCCATGGTGGAGCCGGGGTTGAACCCGAACCAGCCGAGCCATAGGATCAGGCAGCCGAGCGTCGCCGAGGTCATATTGTGACCCGGGATGGCGTTGACCGTGCCGTCCGGGCGATACTTACCGATGCGGGGACCGAGCAACAGGATACCGGCCAATCCTGCCACGCCGCCAACTGTATGAACCACTGTGGAACCCGCGAAGTCCCACATGCCGAGCTTGGCCAGCCAACCGCCGCCCCATATCCAATGGCCGACGATCGGATAAACAACGCCTACCAATAAGAAACTGAAGAGGATGAAACTGCTGTATTTGATGCGTTCCGCCACGCAGCCTGAAACAATGGTGGCCGCGGTGCCTGCGAAGACCAACTGGAAGAAGAACTTGGCCATGAGGGGAACGCCCGTCCAATTGATGGCCGAGTAAACCCCTTGATAGGCGTCGCCCGTGGCCGGACTGTTGTCCGCCCCGCCCAGGAACCACAGGCCGTTCATTCCCATGAAACCGTTCCCGTCGCCGAACATTAAACCCCAGCCCAACACATAGAAGGCGAGCGAGGAGCAGGCGAACACGATGAAGTTCTTGGACAGGATGTTGACGGCGTTCTTGGCGCGGCACATGCCCGATTCAACCAAGGCGAAGCCGGCGTTCATCCAGAACACCAGCATGGCCGTGATCAATACCCAAAGGGTATCGGCGGCGACTTTCCTGTCGGCGACTGCGGTGGCGAGGGAAGCGACTTGTTCTTCGAGGGTGGGCGTCGCCGGCGCGGAAGCGGCAGGTTCAACGGCGGCTTCTTCCGCGTGCAACGTGATCGGTGAGGCTATTCCAAGACTCAAGAGCAGAAGACAGATTCCGCTCAGCAGCCTTCTTTTAAGACTCGACATGGTTTGATCCTCCTGGGGTTTGTCCCCTAAGGCTCACAGCCTTTAATCCAAGAGCAAGATGATATGTCTCATCCCCGAGACTCTTGCTGAAGAACCAAGACACCATTGTCTGGGTGATAAAAGACCAGGCCAAAATAAAAAATCCTCCCCTAGCGCTCAGCTTAAGGAGGACTTCATTGTCCCTTTTTGTACCCAATATTTGGAACGGCGTCATTATAACACAGGCAATATTTTTATGCAAGAAATATTTTTGCCGCTGTTTCGGGGCACATTTCCGACGATCTTATCCTTCCGTCGCCGCTAAAAGCGCCGCCGCTTCGGCCCGAAGTTCGCGAACCCCGATGTTCTTTTGCGCGCTGACCCAGGCCAGCTGTTCCGGTTCTAGGCCCATCTCAAGGGCGATGTCTCGCCTGTGTAAAACGGCGCGGGACGCCTGGACCTGGTCGGCCTTGGTGGCGACCGCCCGCCAGGGAAGACCTTTGGCATCCAGCCAGTCGTGCATTTCAAAGTCCAATTTGGTGGGTCCAACCTTGGCATCGATGAGGGAGAAGACCATTTTAAGGGTGGGCCGTCCGGTCAGATAATTTTCGATCATCGGGCCCCATCCGGCTCTCTCTTCCCGCGGCCCTTTGGCAAAACCATAGCCCGGCAGGTCCACCAGCCATCGGTCCCGGCCGACCAGGAAAACGTTGATCGTCCGCGTGCGCCCCGGCGTATTGGAGACGCGGGCCAGGTCCTTGCGGCAGAGGGCGTTGAGGAGCGTGCTTTTGCCGACGTTGGATCGTCCGACGAAGGTGATCTCCGCGACGCATGTGCCCAGCCTCTTGGGGTCCGTCTCGCTGATGAAATATTTGACATCGTCAAGGGATACGACGGGAACTTGCATATCAGTGGGGCAATTATAGCATGGGCCATCGGAACATGAAGAAATATGTTGCCGCATCCTGCCGCGGCAGGCCGCAATGCTGTATATAGGTATGTCTCTTACAACGATTTGAAGTCAAGATGAAATAAATTGACGCGCCCTATTCAGATGTTATAATGCATCGACAGAATCTTTCAGCCGAGGAGCCGCTATTTTGAACTTCTTTCTTTTGCAGGTCGTCGCATTCGGAGCCACTTTTTTATACTCAAGTTATTTTGAATGGAGCATCCACCGTTTTTTCATGCATAGGCCGACGTTTTTTCAATACCCGTTTCGCGCCCATGCCCAGGTCCACCACCAGGTGTTCAAGGCCGATTCCACCTATCATTTGCAGCGGCCGGAGGATAAGTGGCTGATCACCTTCGCATGGTGGAACTTTCCGCTCATGCTGGGAATCCACGCGCCCATTGTCCTGGCTTTTGAATATTTCGGCGTCCATCTGACGCTGGGAGCCGTGCTCTCGATGAGTTCCTATTATTTCTGCTATGAGTATTTTCATTTTTGCATGCACAAGCCCGGCGGACGTTTTTTCGAGAACACTTGGCTTTTTAAATTCATCAACAAGCATCACCTGATCCACCATAAGTTTATGTTCCGTAATTTGAACGTCGTGCTTCCCCTGGCGGATCTAACTTTCGGCACGTTCATGTTGGAGCCCAAACAACCCATAATTGTTCCCGATGGCCGGCTGCAGCCAAGCGCAAGATAATAGTTGACAATTTTTGGGGAAATGTTATACTGAGCGCGTAAGATTGAGGTTCAGTTCTGACGTTATGGGTATGATGGAAGAAAGATCATAAACCGCGTGGGAACACTCCCAGGCGGTTTTTTTGTGAATCGGACATCGACCGTTGTTGCAACGACTTCAAAATTTTTCTTACTTAAGGTTGGTGAATCACAAATGAAAGGTACAGTAAAATGGTTTAACGCCTCCAAGGGTTTCGGTTTCATCACTCCGGAGGGCGGCTCTGAAGACGTGTTCGTTCACTTCTCAGCCATCCAGGGTGACGGTTACAAATCCTTGAATGACGGCCAGGCCGTGGAGTTCGAAACGACGAAAGGTCCGAAAGGACTTCAAGCTTCGGGCGTCCGCGCCATCTAGATCGTCAGATCTGCAAAAGAGACCCCCGCCAATGACCTTGGCGGGGGTTTTTTGTCGCCCATCCGGGCCTCCCTTAATTCCTTAAAACTTCAGAATCCTTCCAGCGAAACTTTAGACGGGTTTCGTTTAATGGTTTCGACGGAGATTCATGTCCCCGTCAATAATTGAACAGGGGAGATACAATGACTCGAAGACAATGGCAGTTTCTTATCCCGGCCGGAATGCTCTCGTTGGCGCTTTTGGCTGGAGTTGCACAGGCCGAGGATAAAGGCATCAAGCAGGAGGGGGAAACCTCAATCGCTTCCACCTCGTCGACGGAAACACCGAAGAAAAAATCCACGAAGAAAAGAAAAAGCCGGAAAAAGAAGGCCGCGGCTCCGGTCCAAACACCGTCCTAGGCCGGCGGTAAAAAAAGTTGTCCGAGGGTCCGGCGCATCGGCACAGGCCGATGCCCGGGCCCTCGTTTTTTAAGAACCCCGCGGCGTTTCGGGCCGACGGGATGGAAGTAAAATTGACAGCCCCCTCTCAGTTTGCTAAATTTCTCAGGAAACCTTCTGTTTGGACGCCGCACCGTCGTGGAATTGCCTCAGTGTCGGCCGCTTGTCGCTTCCAAACGAATACTTCACGCGGATAAGAGGATAATTCCATGCAGCTCCACATCACCGCCCGGCATTTAGACCTGACTCCCGCCCTCGCCGATTACGTCCAAAAACGTCTTGACCGCGTAGAACGCCATTTCCCTTCAGTCATCCGCGCCCAAATGATCCTTACCGTCGAAAAGCACCGGCATATAGCCGAGATCGTGGCCCATGCCAACGGCCATCACGATTTCCGGGCCGTCGGCGAATCCGCCGACCTGTATGCCGCCGTGGATTTGGTGGCGGAAAAACTTCATAAACATATGGCCCGCCAAAAAGACAAGCGCGTCCGCGGACGCCGCCGCGCCGGACGCCTGCCGGTGGTCATTCCGGAGCCCGCGCTGCCAACGGACGGGATGAACGGCGAAGGCGGGCAGATGCCGTCCGTCACCCGCGTGAGGCGTTTCTCTCCTAAGGAAATGAGCCTTTCGGAAGCGGCCCAATCCCTGGAGAGCAACGATCTTGATTTTGTCGTTTTTTCGGACGACGATATGATTCACATCCTCTACAAGAGGAAAGACAAATCGTACGGACTCCTCGAACTGAACACCTGAGGGACAGAGGATGAATCCAGGGAAGGAACTGCAACCCATGAAACTTGTTGATTTCTTGACCCCGCATACCATCACCACGGAACTTAAAGCCCAGAATAAAAAGGAGACCCTCCAGGAACTCTGCCAGATGCTTGGCGCCGCCGGAAAACTGCCGGACGCCGCGAAAATGGTGGAGACACTGATGGAACGCGAATCCCTCGGTTCCACGGGCATAGGACAGGGCATAGCCATACCGCACGCCAAGACCAACATGGTGACGGAACAAATCGCGGCCCTGGCCGTATCCCGGAAAGGCGTCGAATTCGACGCGTTGGATGGTGAACCGGTTTACATCGTTTTTCTGCTCGTCGCGCCGGCCGAAGCCGCCGGCAACCACTTGAAAGCCCTCGCCAAAGTCTCCCGCCTGCTGAAGGACAAGTTTTTCCGACAGTCCCTCCGGGACGCCAAGTCCTCCGAAGATATCCTCCAAATCATCCGTCAGGAAGATGAATATTAATTCCTCCAAGGGCGGCGACTCCTCCCCGTTGCTGGTGGAGGAACTCTGGAAGGAACAAGCGACCCATTTACGCCTCACCCTCCTGGCCGGACAAAACGGTCTGCAACGCATCATCCGCGTCGCCGACATCAATCGCCCGGGACTGGCTTTGGCCGGCTTCTTTGATTATTTCCGCGCCGAGCGCATCCAGGTCTTCGGCTTGGGCGAATCCGCCTACCTGGCCACTCTTTCCAGCGCCCAACGCATGGACGTCTTCGAACGGATTTTCTCGTCCCAGGAAATGCCCTGCGTCATCATCTCCCACGGGCGCGAACCCATACCGGAAATGCAGGAACAATGCGACCGATATAACGTGCCGCTGTTTCAGTCGCATTGGGAAACGGCCCGGCTGATCGGCGAGATGACGGCCTATTTGGAAGAACGGCTTGCGCCCCGGACCTCGGTCCACGGCGTTTTAGTGAATGTCTACGGCATGGGGGTGCTGATTTTAGGGGATTCGGGCATCGGTAAATCCGAGTGCGCCCTGGAGTTGCTGAAGCGCGGGCACATGCTGGTGGCCGACGACCGGGCGGACATCCATCACAAGCCGGGCGGCATTTTGATCGGCAGCGGGAACATGCTCGTGCAGCACCATATGGAAGTGCGCGGCCTCGGCATCATCGACGTATGGAAGATTTTCGGCGTGGGCGCCGTGTTGAACCGCTCCCTCGTTGAGTTGGTCGTTTATCTGGAGATGTGGGACGAGAAAAAAGAATACGACCGCATGGGCCTCGAGGAACAAACCATTACGTTGTTAGGTGTTCCGGTGCCGGAAATCCGCGTGCCGGTCCACCCCGGAAGGAACCTGGCCGCTTTGATCGAAGTGGCGGCTTTGAACCAGCGGCTCCGGCAGCAGGGCGTCCACTCGGCGCGCGAGCTGAACGACCGGCTCATTCAGAAGATGTCCGGCCATTCCGGCCGGGTTTAAAGGTTAACCGTTTCCATTCCGCAGGTTTCCGAATAAAATAATAAAGGACGAACTCCCATGGCCACACGCGTCCGAAAATCCAGAACCGGACTTTCCAGCCGTCGCGCCCGGAAAAGCTCTTCGGTGGATTTCATCACCTCCCCTCTCGAATGCGTCGTCGTCACCGGGCTTTCCGGCGCGGGAAAAACGCTTGCCCTGCGCGCTTTGGAGGACCTCGGGTATTTCTGCATCGATAACTTTCCGCTGCACCTCATGCCCACCCTCATCGGCTACTATCGGCACATGGGCCAAACGTTGACCCGCATCGCCGTGGGCGTCGACGTCCGCACCGGCACCCAGGATTTTCAGGCGGCATTGCGGAAGCTCCAACGCCAGGGAGTGTCTTCCACCGTGGTCTTCCTGGACAGCGACAATACGACGCTCCTGCACCGTTTTTCCGAGACACGGCGGCGGCATCCCCTGAGCGGCTCGGTGCTTTCCGGAATACTGAAGGAACGCCGCCGCCTTCACGAAGTGAAAACCCTGGCGGACAAAATCATAGACACCTCCCATTTGACGCCCACGGAAATGAAGGAAGTCGTGGTCCGGACGCTGGGCGTGCGCCATCCCCGCGGCATGGCCGTGGTGTTCATGTCGTTCGGCTACAAACACGGGATCCCCTTGGACGCGGACCTGGTTTGGGACGTGCGCTTCCTCCCCAACCCGAACTACATCCGCCATCTGCGCCCGTTGACGGGAAAACAGAAGTCAGTATCCCAATTCGTTTTGCGTAACCCCGCGGCGCGCTATTTCATGGACAGCATCACGGCCCTCCTGAATTTCCTGGTGGACCGCTTCGCGCAGGAGGGGAAAAGCTATTTGACCGTGGCGATAGGATGCACGGGCGGACGCCATCGCAGCGTGGCCATCGCCGAAGCGTTGGCCAAGTTCATACAGAAAAAGAAAAATTACGACGTCCGCGTCATCCATCGCGACGTAGACCGCCGGGTTTGATGGGGTCGAGATCAACGCAGCGGCCTCCTGCGCGATCGATTCGGATCACCGTATTGGGCGGGGGCACCGGGCTGTCGTGCCTCCTTTCCGGATTGAAGGCCCATACGGACCGGTTGACGGCCATCGTCACCATGACCGACGAGGGCGGAAGCTCCGGCCGCCTTCGCCGCGCCTGGGGCATACCTCCTCCCGGGGATTTGCGGAGCTGCCTGGTCGCCCTGGCCCAGGACGATACGTTGCTTTCCCGGCTGTTTCGCTACCGGTTCCCTGTCCGCTCCCTGGCGGAGGATTCCCTCGGGGGCCATTCCTTCGGCAACCTTTTTTTGACCGCTTTGACGGCGGTGACCGGCGGTGTGGACCGCGCCACCGCCGCCGCCGGCCAAGTGCTGGCCATCCGCGGACGGGTCCTGCCGGCCAGCCTGGAACCGGTCCGTTTGTCCGCCACTTTATCGGACGGACGCCGCGTGCTGGGTGAAATGAAGATTTCCGGGAGTTCGCACCCGATCCGGCGCGTGCGGTTGATTCCCGCGTCGCCCAAGCCGTCCCACGGCGTCCTGGAATCCCTCCGGGACGCGGACATCATCCTGATGGGGCCCGGATCGCTCTACACGTCCGTGATTCCGCCTTTGCTTGTGCGGGATGTGGCGGACGCTTTGGCGGATAGCCGCGCTTTGAAAATGTATATCTGCAACCTTATGACCCAGCCCGGCGAAACCGACTCCTATTCGGCCCTTGATCATCTCGACGCGATATTGGATCATGTTAAAACAAAAGACGGGCGGTCTCCCATCGACGCCATGCTGGTCAACGACGCGCCGTTTCCCGAGGCCATGCTGCGGCGTTACGCCCGCCACGGTTCTTATATGGTAAAACCGCCAGTGGAAAAGACGTGGCGGTCCGTGCGGATTGTGCGCGCGGCCCTGCGCCCGGACGTTTCCATGGAGAAAAAACATGTCAAAGCTGCGTCTTCCGGCCGCCTTGCTGGCAAAGTGCGGCACTCTTCCGCTTTGCTGGCGAAAGTCATATTGAACATGAGCCAAACCCTATGATCGGCGTCATCATCGTCACCCATGGGCATCTGGGCGCGGAAATCCTTCGCTGCGCCGAGAGCATCGTCGGCAAACAGAACTTCGTGGCCACGCTCGGACTGGAATTGACCGAGGGCCCCGAAAGCTTCAGGAACCGAGTCCGTGAAGCGATCGTCCAGCTCAACACGCCCGCCGGCGTGCTTGTCCTGGCGGACATGATGGGCGGAACGCCGTGCAACGTGGCGTTGCACCACAGCCGAGACTCCTCTTTGAACTTTGAACTGTTGACGGGCGTTAACCTGCCCATGCTCGTGTCCGTGCTCACCAAGCGGCATTACATGTCCTTGAACGATTTGGCGCAAAAGATAGTGGATGACGGCCCCCGCACGATCATCCGTCCCATCCAGAAGTTGCGGGAAAGCATGCAGCGACAGGGCGGTTGACGGCCGGGTGGAAAGCCAAGGAAGCGGAAAGAGCTGATATGGCGCTGGTTCTGGTTCGAATCGACGACCGGTTGATACACGGTCAAGTGGTGGAGGGATGGCTGCGCGTGGTGCAGGCCGACCGGATCGTGGTGGCCAGCGACGACGCGTCGGCCGATCCGCTTCAGGTGACGCTCATGGGCCTCGCCGTGCCGCGGGAAGTCCGGGTCACCGTCCTTTCCGTCGCGGATGCGGCCTCGGCTCTGCTGTCGGACCAATGGGTCCGCGACCGGATTTTACTGCTGCTCCCCAGCCCGAAGGAAGCCCGGCGCCTGGCCGAGGCGGGCGTTTCGTTCGATTCGGTGAATCTCGGCGGGCTCCATGACGCTCCGGGGCGGAAGTTCATCACCCCGTCCCTGGCGTTGAGCGAGCAGGACCGCAGCGATCTCCACGCGCTTTTGGATAGGAAGATTTTTATCGAGACGAGGATTCTTCCCAATGACGAACGGCGCAGCGTCATGAACTATTTGAGCAACGGCTCCGCGGACGGCGGCCATCCGTGACATCTTCTTCCCGGCGCGGCGGGCTTTGCTTCGTCCTGCACGGGCACATGCCCTACGTGCGGCAGGCGGGCCGCTGGCCCTTCGGCGAGGAATGGCTCTACGAAGCGATGGCGGAAACCTACGCGCCGTTGGCCCGGATGCTGGAGCGTCTCGCGGCCGAAGGCATATCCTCGGGCATGACCCTGAGCTTCACGCCCATTCTGCTGGAGCAGCTGGCGGACGCGCATATTCAAAAGGGTTTTGCCGGCTATCTGGAAGACCGGATTCAACGGGCGCGGAGCGATCAGGCCCGGTTCGCGCGCGAAAAGAACGCGGTGTTGGAGAAGCTGGCGAAGGACCATCTGGAACAATTTGAAAAAGTCCGCGCCTATTTCACGGACACCTGCGGCGGAAACCTGCTGTCCCGCTTCCGCCGGTTGCAGGACGCGGGTGACGTCGAGATCATCACTTCCGCCGCGACGCACGCCTACCTGCCGTTGCTGGAGCGCGATTCATCGGTTCACGCGCAGTTGGAAGCCGGCCTGCGAGTCACGAAACAATATTTCGGCCGGACGCCCGATGGTTTTTGGCTGCCGGAATGCGCGTATCGCCCGGGACTCTCCGTGGAGCTGACGCGGACTGAAAGCTATTACCGGCCGGCTTTGGATGAATTCATCTCTTCCCTGGGCGCTCAGTATTTCGTGGCTGACTCCCACGCTGTGGCCGGAGGGGAAGTGGGATTAGGCGGCAAAGGCCGGTCTTATTCCCTGAAGCACTCGTCGTCGGCGGTTCCTTTCCCCGCGAGCGAGCGGACCCTGTGCCGCCCTTTCGTGACCCGGGCGGGCGTGTCGGTGTTCGGCCGCCACCGGAAAGCAGGGGAGAGGGTCTGGTCTGCCCGGACCGGATATCCGGCCGATGCGGATTACCGGGATTATTATCGCCGCGACGCGGTGTCGGGCCTTGCCTATCGCCGCGGCTCGGATCTCAAGCGGATGGCTCCGGAGGCGGACTATTACGATCCGGAGTCGGCCCGGAAGCGCGCTTTCGCGCATGCGGAAAATTTCGCCGATATAGTGGAAAGCGAACTCGCCCAGTTTCAGTCCGTCTACAACGTTCGCGGCGTGGTCACGGCGGCCTTCGACATGGAGTTGTTCGGCCACGGATGGCACGAGGGGATTTTTTGGTTGGAAAACGTCGTGCGTCGCATCGCCCACGATCAAACGGCGGACCTGACGCCTCTCGGCGTTTATTTGCGGCAGGAGCCGGCGGTCCAGGCCATTGAGGTCCCCGAAAGTTCCTGGGGCCAGGGCGGACGGCATGACACCTGGGAGAACCCCGCCACGCAGGAAATGTGGACGGAGATCCACGCCGCGGAGCTGGCCATGGAAAACCTGGTGGCGACGATTTCTCAGACGAACGATTTGGAACTGAGGTACCTGCGCCAGGCCGGGCGGGAATTGTTCCTGCTCCAGTCCTCGGACTGGCCCTTTTTGATCTCCACGGGACAGGCGGGAGAATATGCCGAAGAGCGTTTTCACGGGCACCTGGAGCGCTTCCGCCGGCTGGCGCGCATCCTGAAGGAAGACCACACCGCGAGTTCCGCGGCGTTGGAGGAACTGTCCGGTTTTGAGACCCTGGACAATTGCTTCGCGAAACTGGATCCCCATTGGTTTTCACGGCGCCAGCCCCAGCCGATCCGCAACCTGGTGCCGAAGTTCGTGGGTATAGTATGAGGGACGTTTGGAAAATTTCTTAAGCGCTTTGCCTCCGGTGCCATTGAAATTGCTTTTCGGCGCCGGATTTCTTTACGCGCTTTTGTCGTTGGACCATATCGCGGCCGGACATTTCATGGTTTCGCGACCCCTGGTCGTGGGTCCCGTCATGGGATGGTATTTGGGCGACCCCTGGCTCGGCTTGACCGCCGGCGTGGCGGTGGAGCTTTTGTGGGTCCATGTGATCCCCGTGGGGATTTGGTCCGTGGACACGACCTCCATGGCCGGTTTAGCTACGGCTTGGGCGATCCTCTCAGGTCATCCCAGCCGCCCGTCTCTGCTGGTGGCGTTGCTGTTCGCCTTGCCCGTCGGCATAATGGTCCGGCACGTGGACATCATCCTCCGGCGGCGGAACGAAGGTTTCCTCGATTGGGTGGAAAAGGGCTTGGCCGAAGGCAGCGAAGATTCCCTGGCGCGGGCGGTCCTCGCGGGGCTAGTTCTTTGGTTCCTGAAAGCGCTGATCCTTTTCATGGCGCTCGGCGGCATCGGGCAGTTTTTCGTGGATATGTCGCTGAACGCCTGTTCTCCCCGGATGCTGGCGGCTCTGAATTTTTCCGCCCGGCTCCTCCCGCTGTTGGGGCTGGGTTCGGCCATGAATTACTTTTTCACGCGGGGGAAAGGGGCTTTGTGGAACAAGGTCACCTAGCCGTCGCCGCGAAGCCCGCGCCGCGGCTGCGCCGGCGCGATCTGGGGGAAATGTTCCTCCGTTCTTTTTTCTTTCAGACGCTTTGGAACTTCAAGCGTTTCCAGAACATGGGTTTCCTGTTCACGATCTGGCCGGCGCTCCGGCGGTTCTATCCGGACAAAAATGACCGGGCCCAGGCCGCGCTGGACCATTTCGATTATTTCAATACCCATCCGAATCTGGCGAACTTGATCGTGGGCGTGACGGCGGGGATGGAAGAGGAATGCGCGGCCGGGCAGGTGAAACGGGACTCGATACTGGCCGCCAAGAAATTCATGTCGGGCCCGCTGGCCGCCCTGGGCGACGCTTTGTTTTGGGCCGTGGCCCGTCCGCTTCTGGGCATGACGGCCATGGCCGCCGGATGGTATTTCTTTCCGAGGCGCTGGTGGGCGATCCCGGTCATTTTTCTCGCGACATACAATGTTTTCCATCTGACGGCCCGATGGATGGGCCTCAGCGCGGGATATCATCGAAGGACGCAGGTCGTTCCGTACCTGATGGCGTTGAACTTGCAGAAGGCCGTCGATCGCGCCTACGGCTTCGGCTTGATCCTGAGCACGCTGGCAATCGCGTGGTTTTATATTTCGTTCGGGTCGGACCGCACCATCGCGGCGATTTTTGTGACGGCGGGCGTTTTGGCCATGAGGGGCGGCGTTTCCTCGTCGCGGGTTTTTTACGCGATCGTTTTGGCGGGCACGGTTTACGGCTATATAAGGGCTTTGTCCTAATTTCATTGAAAAGAGACATCCATGATCACTCGTGTGTTCACCGTTGAAAATAAGCTCGGCCTGCACGCCCGGCCGGCGGCCGTATTCGTTCAGACGACGCATAAGTTCCTGGGAAACATCCGCGTGCAGAAGGAAAACCAGGAAGTGGACGGAAAAAGCATCATGGGCATACTGACGCTGGCCGCGGAAAAGGGGTCCAAGCTGACGATCACCGCCGATGGGCCGGAGGAAGAGCAGATCATCAACCGTCTGGAAGAACTGTTCCGCCAGAAGTTCGACGAAGAATAGAGGAATATAGCCATGGCCGCTCCGAAAAAATCCGTCCAGCCGACGAAGGTCTTCAAAGGGATCCCCGCCTCCCCCGGGATCGCCATCGGGAAGGCCTTTGTCCTGGAGGACACCGACCTGGCCGTCGGCCGCTGGCAGGTCCCGCCGGAAGCCGTCAAATCGGAAATAGCCCGCTTCCGCCAGGCGCTCGCCGACACGCGCAAGGAAATGGAGACCACCCAGGAAAAGATCCTGAAGATGCTGGGCAAGTCCCACGCGCGCCTGATCGAGTCCTATATTTTGATTCTGGAAGACCCTCTCATCAGCAAGGACGTGGTGAAGGCCATCACGCAGGACCGTGTGAACGCGGAGTTCGCCCTTTCCGAGGCGGTGGCCGGAGCGGTCAAGGCCCTGGAGGCCGCTTCCGACGAGTATTTCCGCGAGCGGCGCCACGATGTGTTGGATGTCGGCCGGAAGATCCTGCTTCAACTGATGGGCCGCCCGCGCCAGACGCTGGAGAACATGAAAGAACGCTCCGTGGTCGTCGCCCATAACCTGACGCCTTCGGATACGCTCCACCTGCGCTCCAACCTCTGCGAGGGTTTCGCCACGGACATCGGCGGTAAGACGTCGCACACCGCGCTCCTGGCCCAGTCCCTTGAAATCCCGGCGGTCGTCGGCCTGCACGAGATCACGCGCAACGTCCATCCCGAGGACATGGTTATCGTGGACGGATACACGGGCACCGTGCTGGTCAACCCGACGCCGGACGTGGTGGAGAACTACCGTCGCGAACGGGAGATCCGCCTGGCGGAAGTCCGCGACTTGGAACGCCTTCGCGACCAGCCCGCCCAGACCCTGGACGGGCACCGCGTCGTCCTGGCCGCCAACATCGATTCCCCGGACGACGTCAAGTCGGTCCAGTCCCACGGCGCCGAGGGCGTGGGGCTTTTCCGCAGCGAATTTCTCTACATCAACCGGTCGGCGGCGCCGACGGAGGAAGAGCATTTCTCCTATTACTCGAAGGCCGCCCAGTCCCTGCTTCCCTATCCTGTCATCATCCGCACCATGGACATCGGGGGGGACAAGCTGGTTGATTTCGGCATGGGGGGCGACAACACCGCCGACCGGAATCCGTTCCTGGGCCTGCGCGGCATCCGCCTGTCGCTCAAGCAGCCCGCCCTTTTCAACACCCAACTGCGCGCCATACTGCGGGCCTCCGCGCTCGGCAAAGTAAAAATCATGTTTCCGATGATCTCAGGCGTGGAGGAGTTCGTCGCGGCCAAGCAATCCGTCATGAGGGCCATGGACGAACTGCGCCGGGAGAAAATCCCGTTCGACGAAAAAGTCGAGATCGGCCTGATGATCGAAGTCCCGTCCGCCGCCCTCGTTGTGGATTTCTTGGCCCAGGAAGCGGACTTCATGTCGATCGGGACCAACGATCTGATCCAATACACGCTGGCCGTCGACCGGGTGAACGAAGAGGTCGCCCATCTCTACGATCCGCTGCATCCGGCGATCCTGCGTCTGATCGCCCAGACCGCCAAGGCCTGCCACGAAGCGGGAAAATGGGTCGGCATGTGCGGCGAAATGGCCGCGGACCCCGACGTCACCGCGATCCTGCTCGGGCTGGGCCTGGACGAGTTTTCCGTGACGTCGGCCAACGTGCCCAAGATCAAGAAGGCCATCCGCAACGTGAACTATCGGGAATGTCAGGAGCTCGCCAAGGAGATCCTCAAGAACCCCACCAAGAATTCCATCAACAAAATCCTCCGCCAGATCAAGAACCGGTAGCGGGAAATTCAAGGGACATAATAGACTTCATGGACATTCAGCGCATCCGCAACTTTTCCATCATCGCCCATATCGACCACGGCAAGAGCACGTTGGCCGACCGGCTTTTGGTCGCGACGCACACGGTCGAAGAGCGCGACATGCGCGCGCAGATCCTTGACGGGATGGAACTGGAGCGCGAGCGCGGCATCACCATCAAGGCCAAGGCCGTGCGCATGATCTGGAAAGCCGCCGACGGGAACGAATACCTCCTTAACCTCATCGATACGCCGGGCCACGTGGACTTCACCTACGAGGTGAGCCGCGCCATGGCCGCCTGCGAGGGCGCGCTGCTTTTGGTGGACGCCTCCCAGGGCGTGGAAGCCCAGACACTGGCCAACGCGTTCCTCGCCCAGGAAGCCGGGCTGGAACTCATCCCCGTCATCAATAAAATCGACCTGCCCTCGTCCGATCTCGAAGGCGTGAAGAAGCAGCTGAAGGAATCGGTCGGCGTCGATGCCCCCTATTTCCCGGCCAGCGCCAAGGAAGGCAAGGGCATTCCGGAAATTTTGCAGGCCATCGTGGACCGCATCCCGCCGCCCGTCGGCGACCCGGCGGCTCCCCTGGCCGCGCTCGTTTTTGATTCGATCTTCGACACCTACCGCGGCGTGATCGTCTACGTCCGCGTGATCGATGGCGCGCTGAAGCGCGGCATGAAGGTCCGATTCGTGGCCACGGGCGCCGCCTATGACGTGGAAGAGGTCGGGCACCTTCAGATGAAGCACCTCAAGGCGGACCAGCTCACCGTCGGCGAAGTGGGGTACGTGATCTGCGGCATGCGGGACATCCATTCCGTGAAAGTGGGCGATACGCTGACCGAACATTTGCGCCCCACGACCAAGCCCCACGCGGGTTATAAGGAGTTGAAGCCTTTCGTTTTCGCCGGGCTTTATCCCATCGCCCAGGCGGACTATGAGAATTTGAAAAAGGCCATCGAGAAGCTGCACCTGCAGGACGCGGCGCTGCTCTACCAGCCGGAAACCTCGGTCGCCCTGGGTTTCGGGTTCCGCTGCGGCTTCCTCGGGCTTTTGCATCTCGACATCATCAAGGAGCGCATCCAACGGGAGTTCGACATCGACATATTGGTGACGTCGCCCAACGTGGTGTATCGCGTCACCACCGTCCTGGGAAAGGTTATGGACATCGACAGCCCGTCCAAGTTCCCGCCCCACGGCGACATCAACCTGATCGAAGAGCCCTACGTGCTGGCCACCATGGTGGTCCCGTCGGATTTCGTGGGCGGCCTGATGCAGCTTTGCCAGGACCGCCGCGGCAAGTTCCTGGACATGCGCTACATGACGCCGACGCGCGTCGTCCTTAAATACGAGATGCCACTGGCGGAGATCATCATCGACTTCTACGACCAGCTGAAGTCGATCACCAAGGGCTACGCCTCTTTCGATTACGAGCACATCGGTTTCCGGCCGGGCGAACTGGTCCGACTCGACATTCTGATCGACGAGGAGGAGGTCGACGCTTTTTCCTTCATCGTGCCCGAAGCGACGTCTTTCCAGTTCGGCCGCAAGATCACCGAGCGGCTGAAGGACTTGATCCCGCGGCAGATGTTCGAGGTCCCGATCCAGGCCAAGGTGGGCAGCCGCATCATCGCGCGCGAGACCGTCCGGTCCATGCGCAAGGACGTGCTGGCCAAGTGTTACGGCGGCGACATCTCGCGCAAGCGGAAGCTTTTGGAGAAGCAGAAGGAAGGCAAAAAGAAGATGAAGCAGTTCGGGAAAGTGGAGATTCCGCAGGAAGCGTTCCTGGCCGTGTTGAAGATGGACGACGCGTCAGCGAAAGAAGACTAGGGCCGGACGCCCACGAGGGGAGACAACATGATGGAAGAAAAACTGTTTTGGATTTCGATGGCCTGCGGCCTGTACTCGCTGGTCCTGCGGTTCTTTGTGAAAAAAGAAGAGCGGCTCGGCCGCTGGCTGGCGGTCGCCGTGATGCACGGGATTTTCTGGGCGCTCGTCGGCGTGGTGGCCGGGTCCCTGGCCAGCTCCTATTGGGAGCGTCCGGACCTGGGCGTGCGGCTCATGGCGTCCCTGGGCGGCGGCGGTTTCGCGATCGGGTTCGTCTGGCGCCTGATGCGCAACCGCTCCCCGGAAACTTCCTGGGCGCTCCTGCGCGAGGACCTGGAGTGGGCCGACACCGGTTTCTCCGCCATCCTCCTGGCCGCGTTCATCATGTTCTTCTTCGTCCAGGCGTTCAAGATCCCCTCGGGCTCAATGCGCAATACCCTGATCGAGGGCGACCATCTCTTCGTCAACAAGTTCATCTACGGCGTTCGCATCCCGTTGACCGACAAAAAGATCCTCCGTTTCCGGCCGGTGCACCGAGGGGACATCATCGTGTTCCGTTTTCCAACGGAGGACAAGAACAGCCCGCATTTCAACAAGGACTTCATCAAGCGCGCCGTCGGTTTGCCGGGCGATGTGGTGGAGATCAAGCGCAAGCAGCTCTTCGTGAACGGCGAACCGCTGCAGGAGCCCTACGCGGGTTATGTCGACAACTACGTCATCCCGCCGTCGCGGCTCTTCCCGGAACCGGGAGCTTTCCAGAAGCATTGGGAAACCGGCGTCCTCGGCCAGGTGGCGGGGGAAAGCATCCGCGACAACTTCGGGCCGATCACCGTCCCGCCGGGGCATTACCTGGCCCTGGGCGACAACCGCGACCAGTCCTATGATTCCCGTTTCTGGGGACCGCTTCCCGACACCTACCTCAAGGGCAAGGCCTGGTTCGTCTATCTTCCCTTCAAACGGGTGAAGATCATCAAGTAAATGGCCGGATTATATCTCCATCTTCCCTTCTGCCAGGCGAAATGCCATTACTGCGACTTCGCGGCTTTCGCCGGCCGCGACCGCGAAATCCCGCGTTACCTCTCCGCGTTAACTAAGGAAATCGAAACACACAGGGGCAAGACTGTCGAAACGTTCTTCGCCGGTGGAGGGACGCCCACCGTTTTAAACGTTGATCACTGGCGCGAACTGATGACCGCTCTCCGAAAGAATTTCATCTGGACGGAAAATGCCGAAGCCACGGTGGAATGCAATCCGGAGAGTACCACGCTGGAGAAGCTGGCGGCCTTCCGCGAGATCGGGATCAACCGGTTGAGCTTCGGTTTTCAGGCCGCGCAACCGAAGCTCCTGAAGAGCCTCGGGCGTTTGCACGACGTGGACCGGTTCCTGCAGGTTTTTCGCGACGCCCGCGACGCTGGTTTCGATAACCTGAACGTCGATCTCATGTTCGGTTTGCCGGGACAAACGATCGAGGATTGGCGGGAAACGCTTAAGCTCGTTTCCGATCTGGACCCTGAACATATTTCGGCCTACGCTCTGAAGGTGGAAGAGGACACGATTTTCGACCGCCGCGGGGTGGAAACCGATGACGACCTGCAGGCGGATATGTACGATTTGGCAGCGGATTTGCTCGGGCCTAAGGGCTACGTTCACTACGAGATTTCCAATTTCTCCAAGCCCGGCCGTGAGTGCGAGCACAACCTTCGCTACTGGCGCAATCAGTCCTACATCGGCGTGGGCGTGGGCGCGGCTGGTTACGAAGACGGCCGCCGCTACAAGAACGCTGAGGACCTGGAAGAATACATTTCCGCCATGGAGCAAGGCCGCTCGCCCGTCATGGAGGCAGAGTCCCTGGCCGCAGACGCGTGCGTGGGGGAAGATCTGATGCTGGCCCTGCGCCTGCGCGAAGGCGCCCGGGTTTCCGCCGAAGCCCGCCGCCTCTACGGTCCCACCCTGGACCGGTTTGAATCCCTCGGATTCCTCGCTTTTGACCCCGCCCGGGAGACCCTGACCGCTACGCGACGCGGCTGGCTTCTCTCCAACCAACTCTTCCAAGAACTCGTTTAGATTTTCCTTCTTTAGACGGAGAATCCCCTGCTTGACACGTTTTTGACGTCTTGTTATACTGTTAGCACTCAAAATAATCGAGTGCTAATTTGAGCGGCTCCTATACAGAGACTCCAAAACCATGAGAACACTGTCATCCTTCGACCAGGAGGAGCGTAAACGCAAGCTTCTCCAGGCCATCATCCACCAATATATTAAGACGGCCAAGCCTGTGGGCTCCGCTTTTTTGGCCGAGCAATATCATCTGGACCTTTCCTCCGCCACGATCCGGAACGTGATGGCGGAGCTGGAGGAAGAGGGGTTCCTGACCCACCCGCACACTTCCGCGGGCCGCGTCCCCACGGACAAAGCGTACCGTTTCTATGTGGACTCCCTGGCCGACCTTCAGCGGCTGGCCCAGTTGGAAGAACAGCGCATCCAGGCCGATTATCAGGAACGCATCCGGCAGATCGAAGAGCTGATGTCGACCACGACCAAGACGCTCTCGGTGATGTCGAAGTACACGGGTTTCGTCACGGCCCCGAATCTGGAACAGGCCCGTTTGCGGCACCTGGAACTCGTTTCCTTGGACGGCGACCGCGTCCTCGTGGTGATGGTGGCGGACTCCGGCATGGTGAAGCACCGGGTGGTGGCGTTCCAGCGCCATTATCCCAAGGAACTCCTGCCCTCCCTGGCGCGCATGATGAACGAGCAGCTCAGGGGCAAAACTTTCTCCGAAGTGCGGGAAAACATTTTGGACCACATCGAGCACGCGGGCCAGCGGCAGTTGGATTTGATCGAGATGGCGAAGGGGATCACGCACGAGGCCTTCGATATGATAGACGATGAGATTTATATGGAGGGGACCAGCAACATCCTTTCCCTTCCGGATTTCCGGGACTTCGACCAGGTCCGCTCCCTCGCCTATTTGTTGGATGAAAAGCGCCTGATCGGCGACGCCATCAACAAAAGTCTGGAAGACTCGGAAATTTCGAAAAAGTGGCCGGGGGTCCAGGTGAAGATCGGCGCGGAGAACAAGATCCCGCAACTGAGCAATCTCAGCGTCGTGACGGCCACCTACACGATCCACAACCGGACCGTCGGCGTGCTCGGCATCATCGGTCCCAAGCGGATGGAATACCCGCGCATGATGGGACTGGTGTCATACGTCGCGAAATCCGTCAGCAAGGTTTTGAACAAGCTCACCGGAGGGAATGAATGAGCGCTCACGACAATATGGCGCCCGAAAGCGAAATTCAAAACGTAGCGGCGGCCGCGACAGAAGAGAAAGTCCAGGAGCTGGAAATCCTGAAGCAGTCGCTGGACCAGTCCCGCGGGCAGGCCGCCGAGTATTATGACCAATTGCTCCGCTTGAAGGCGGAATTCGAAAATTTCCGAAAGCGCACGGAGAAGGAAAAAGCCGACAGCCTCCGCTGGGGCAAGGAACATATCATCCTCCAGCTTGTTTCTTTGATGGACATCATGGAGCAGGCCGAGGCCGTGGCGCAAACATCGTCGGACATCAAGGCCATCATCACGGGGATGAACATGTTGTACGCGCAGTTCAAGCGCGTGCTGAAAGACGAAGGTTTGGAGGAAGTGCCGGCCAAGGCGGGGGAAAAGTTCAATCCCGAGAACCACGAGGCCGTGGAGATGGTGACGGACGGCGGCGAGGAAGGCCGCGTTCTCAACGTTTTGCAAAAGGGATACCGGTTCCAGGGCGGGCTGTTGCGTCCCGCCCGCGTGAAGGTGTCCCAAAAAGAGCCGGACGGGAAATAAGATGTCCGCTTTCCTTTGGGCGGTGATCGCCGCGGCCGTTTGGGGCGTGGCGCCCGTGATCGAGAAGGCGGGGTTGGCCCGGTTCAACCCCATGGTCGGCCTGTTTTACCGCAGCTGCGGCGTTGCCCTGGCTTGGATATTTTTGGGCGCGGCCCTGGCCGGCACGTCCCGTTTGAAGTTCGCGGATTTGAAGACCGGGTGGATCCTGGCCCTGGGCGGCTTCCTGGCCAGTTTCGTCGGGCAGATCGCGTTCTACAACGCGCTGAAGACCGGGGAAGTGTCCCGCGTGGTGGCGGTGGCGGGCGCCTATCCCCTGCTCACGTTCCTGCTCGGCATCACCCTGTTCGGGGAATCGATTTCGTTGACAAAAATGGCCGGCGTGTTGTGCATCGTGGCCGGCGTTTGGATATTGAAAGCGTAGGAGGAGACATATGTCTAAAATAATTGGAATAGACTTGGGAACATCCAACTCGGCGGCGGCGGTCATGGAAGGCGGAAAAGCCACCATCATCCCGTCCGCGGAAGGTACGACTTTGGGCGGGAAAGCATTCCCGTCCTACGTGGCATTCACGAAAGACGGCCAGCTGCTCATCGGCGAGCCGGCGCGCCGCCAGGCCGTCACGAACACCGACGGGACCGTCATGGCCTTCAAGCGCAAAATGGGCCAGGACTTCAAGTATAAAATCCACGACAAGGAATTCACGCCTCAGCAGCTGTCCGCTTTCATCCTGCAAAAGGTGAAGCGCGACGCGGAAGCCTATCTCGGCGACAAGGTGGACAAGGCCGTCATCACCGTGCCCGCCTACTTCAACGACAACCAGCGCCAGGCCACCAAGGACGCGGGGCAGATCGCCGGTCTCGATGTGGTCCGGATCATCAACGAACCCACGGCCGCGTGCCTCGCCTATGGCATCGATAAAAAGGGGTCCGAGGAAAAGATCATGGTGTTCGACCTCGGCGGCGGTACGCTCGACGTCACGATCATGGAGTTCGGCAACGGCGTGTTCCAGGTGCTGGCCACCAGCGGCGACACGCAGCTCGGCGGGACGGACATGGACAACGCGATCATCGATTACATCGCCGAAGAGTTCCGCAAGGAAAACGGCATCGACCTGCGCAAGGACAAGATGGCGACGCAGCGCCTGAAGGAAGCCGCGGAAAAGGCCAAGATCGAACTCTCGAATACCCTCGAGACGGAAATCAACCTGCCCTTCATCACCGCGGACGCCAGCGGGCCGAAGCACCTCGCGATGAAGTTCACCCGCGCGCGTTTGGAATCCATCGTCCAGCCCATCGTCAGCCGCTGCAACCAGCCGGTCGACCAGGCGCTGAAGGACGCGAAGCTGACCGCGGACAACATCACCAAGATCATCCTCGTCGGCGGTCCCACCCGCATGCCCGTCATCCAGAAGTTCCTCGAAGAGCACGTCGGCCGTAAACTGGAGCACGGCGTCGACCCGATGGAATGCGTGGCCATGGGCGCGGGCATCCAAGCCGCGGTCCTGACCGGCGAAGTGAAGGACGTGCTTCTCTTGGACGTGACGCCGCTTTCCCTGGGCATCGAGACCATGGGCGGCGTTTCGACGAAACTGATCGATCGCAACACCACGATCCCGGTGAAGAAATCCCAAATCTTCTCCACGGCGAGCGACAACCAACCCGCGGTGACGGTCCACGTGCTGCAGGGCGAGCGCCCCCTGGCGAAGGACAACGTCAGCCTGGGTCATTTCGACCTGGACGGAATTCCGCCGGCGCCGCGCGGCATGCCGCAGATCGAGGTCACCTTCGACATCGACGCCAACGGCATCC
>CAYZXT010000015.1:0-55541 GCA_964482515.1 uncultured Elusimicrobia bacterium
CGGAAAAAAGGCTCCCGCTCCGCGGCGACGACGACGGGACGCCATTCGTGCTGAGCGAGATATTTCACCAGTTTCCGGGCGCGGTGGGCGCCGGCGCCGGCGGTGGGCGGAAAAAGATAGGCGAGGAAGAGGACGGTTTTCATCAGAGGCCGCGGACCAGGTTGTTGCTGATCTCGGCCGGCGATTGACCGTCGATGAAGATCAGGAACCAAATCTCGAGGACCATCAGCGCGTAGTTCTGCTGGAAATTCAGGGTTTCCATCTTTTGGCGAAGCTCTTCCTCGCTCAAACCCCAGAAAAGGTCGAAGCGCGATTTCGGCCGGCGTGAGACTACCCGAAACGCCGCCTCGAAAAGCCCCTGCGGCATCCAATCGCGGATGGGCGCGCCGAAGCCCAGCTTGGGGCGGAAAAGAATTTCATCGGGGAGGATCCCCTTCAACCAGCGCTTCACGCAGTATTTGGTTTCCCCGCCCCGGACTTTTTCGGACCCCTTCAAGCGGAACGCCCATTCCACCAGGCGATGGTCGAGCAGCGGCACGCGCCCTTCGACGGACGCGGCCATGGTCATCTTGTCGAGCAGCAAAAGCAGATCGTCCACCAAATAGAAGTTCGCGTCGAGATAGAGATAACGGTTCAGATCGTCCTGCGGCGCTTCCTTTAACAGCTCCTCCAACAGCGGGTCCCTTTGATACCGATAGGCCGCGTCGCGGTGGAAACCTTCCAGGTGATAGGGCTTGAACTGCATCAGCCGCCAAAGATAGGTGTCGTCGGCGTTTCGGTTGTAGCGCGCCTTCTTCAACAGGTCGCCCGCGGGCAGCGATTCCGCGAGCGGGACGAGCATCGACTTCAGCGGGCCGGGCAGGGCGTGCCAGGCCTTCAGCGGCGCGGCGTTGGGAAGATAGCGCGTGTAGCCGCCGAACAGCTCGTCGCCGCCGGAGCCGTTCAGCACGACCTTCACGTCGCGCGACGCCAGCTCCGACACTTTGTACGCCGCGACGAGCGCGTGGTCCGACGACGGCTCGTCCATGTGCCAAATCAGTTTGGGCAGGTCCGCCAAAAACGTTTTCAGGTCCATCCCCACGCTGTGGTGGCGGCAGCCGAACTGCTTCGCCACCATCTCCGCGTAGCGGCTCTCGTCGAATTCCCCCGCGCCGTACTTTACGTTGAAGGAATGGACTTCGGATTTCGTGTGCTTGGAGAAAAACGCGGTGATGAGGCTGGAATCCAATCCGCCGGACAGGAACACGCCCACCGGCACGTCGCTGCGGGACTGAAATTCGATGGAGGACTCCATCAGGTGAAAAAACTCATCGCGCAGATGGTTCTCCGACGCGTTGATCGTTTCATGCAGCGGGATGGACCAATAGCGGACCGGGCGGGAGACGCCGCCTTTGCCGAAGCGGATGTAGCTGGCGCGGGGAAGCTTCCGGACGCCCTGGAACGGCGTCCCGTCGCCTGGAATATACATGAACGATAGGAAACGCTCCAGCGAGGACCAATCCACTTCCGGCTTCGGCCCGGACGCCAGCAGCGCCTTCAGTTCGGACGCGAAGCGGAAATCCTCGTTCCCCTCCGTGTAATACACCGGCTTGATCCCCAGCCGGTCGCGCACGAGATAGCCTTCCCCTTTTTTCGCGTCCCAGAGGCAAAAGGCGTACATGCCGTTCAAATCGTCGAGGCAGGACAGACCCTTCTCTTCGTAGAGATGGAGGATCGCTTCACCGTCGCTGCCGGAATGGAACCGGTGGCCGCGCGCCATCAAATCCTTGCGGAGCTCGATGTGGTTGTAGATTTCGCCGTTGAAAACGAGTGCCAGGCTTTTGTCTTCGTTGTAGAGCGGCTGGTCGCCGCCGGCCAGGTCGATGATGCTCAGGCGGCGCATGCCCATACCGAAGCCGGGCGCGGCGTAATAGCCTTCCCCGTCCGGCCCGCGGTGCCGGAAAGACTTGCACATCCCTTCCAGCACGGACCGGCCCACGGCCTGGCCGTCCCGCCGGTAGACCCCGGCGATGCCGCACATCAGCTCCACCTCGCGATGAAACGGTTCTTCAGAGGCAAAGCCGAGCGCTGGCGGAAGCGGACCGTGCACGACGGGACGATTTCCCCGTAGCGCGGCGAGAACCAACCCAGCGGCGCGCCGTCCACCCGGCGTTCGCCGCGGAAGGTCCGGATTTCCGCAGCGGAACCGGTTTCGCATTGCAGGGTGATCTTTTCCTCGCGGCCCGGCAGGCGGACGTGGACGGCGTCTTTCTCCAGCCGGACTTCGGCCTGCGGCGCGAAATGGAAATAGGTGTCCACGCGATGATGGCCGCTTCCTTCGAGCTGGTCTTCGATCATGACGCCGCGTTCCAGCGGACGGAATTTCCGTTCATAGGTCCCCACGCCGGGGATGCGCGCAAAGCCGTCGTGGCGGACGACGAGACAGCCCCCGTCTCGAATGGAGGATTCCACCACGACTTTTTTGTACGCGCCCAGCAAAGTGCGGCTGCCGTTCAGCCAGTCGGACACGAAGGGTTCGCGTCCGTCCACCACGCAGGCGTTGTGGGACCGGGCGCTGCGGCCATAGAGTCCGATCGCGTCGGGCTTATAGGAAGCGCGGCCGCCATCCACGAACAGCGCCTGATCGTTCAGATGCAGTTCAAAGGCGCCGGTGTCGTGGTGGGCGTGGGAATAGTTGGGAATCTTTCCCTCCGGCTGGACGTGCCAGAAGGCCCTGTAGCCGTTCCCGTCGAACCGGCACCAGCCGTCGCCGAGAAAATCCCGGAAGCCATTTCCGCCCGGCTCCGGGACCGGCAATTTCTTTCGCTGCGGCCAAAGCCCCAGCCAACCGCCGCCCGCGAAGGCGGTCTCGTTCCAGAACAGGATGTCGTGCAGCCAGTCCGGCGTGAAGTCCGGCGACGCGTCGCCGATCAACGGGAATGGCGCTCCGGGCTGATCGCCGAACAACCGGGCCGCGGACAGCAACCGGCCCGCGAAGGATTCAAGCTCTTCCACCAGAGACTCATCGTCCACGTTCCGCGCCGCGTTCAGCACTTCCAGGATGCGGGACAAGACGAGCAAATGATAGTGGGACGACCCTTCGCGAAGGAAACCGTTGGGCGTGAAGGAACGCGACCATTCGGCCAGAAGGATTTTCCGCCCGGTTTCCCGCAGGTCCGGAAGGCGCAGGAACGCGCCGGCCAGATAGAGGGCCCGCCCGTCGTTCAGGAGGTGGTTGTTGGTCCGGTCCTCCGGGCCGTTGCCGAAATATTCCAGATGTTTCGCCACGTGGACGGATTGCCTGTGCAGCGATTGCTTGACCAGCGACTCCGAGGGCATCGGTTCACCGGCGTCCCGGAGAAAAGTCCAAAGGTAGATCCAATTGACGATGCGTTCCGCCGTGTTGTAGGTCTCCCAGGCAAGCGGATGGCTTTCCGGCGCAACGCGGGCGATCCAATCCGGCACGAGGCGCGCGAAAAAAGCCGCCAGGGCGGACGAACCGTTTTCCATCAAACAGGGCAGCACCCAGCCGAAACGGTGAAGCGCGTAGGCGTCTTCGGGATCGCCGAACGAAACGTCCCACTTCAACGGCGAACTAATTTTTATTTTGCGCCCGGCCAACGGAATTTCCCAGGAGGACGGAACGTCCGGCGAGGCTTTGGTCAATTTTCGCAGCCCGGAAAAAACGCGGAAGTCTATTTCGGGCAGGGCCGGTTCCGAAAGGAGGGCGGGAAGGGCGAGAGGATAAACCGTTCTTCCGCGGCCCAACGCGGCGGAAATGACTTTCCGGAAGGCGGACAGAGCTTGTCCATTGGAAAGCGCGTAACGGGCGTAAAGCGGAAGCTCACCGCGCCGGTAGGGATTCATGGGGACCTTTGGCCGCGCGGAAAAAGTCCGCGCAGCGCCAGAGCGCATAGCTCGCGAAACCCAGCAGCAGCGGATCCAAGGTTTGCCGGTAGCGGTCGTAGATATCGCCCTGGCAAAGGGCGTAGGTCAGGCCGAACAGAATCAGTCCCGCGGCCAGGAAATCCGCTTGGGGAACGCGGTCCTTCACGGCGAGCGCCATCCCGATGAAGGCCAGGGAGACCATGGCGAGGGTGAGACCGAAAAGGACCTTCCGCGCCGGGGGGAGCGGGCGGTGGACCCAATAGGCCTGGGTCGTCCAAAAAAAGAGCCAGGCCTTCCAGCGCAACTGCAGAAACCAGACCGGGTTTTCCCTGATGAACGTCTTCGCCTTCGCGAAAAGGTAATCACCGATCTGGAGCTCGTTCATCCCGGTCATTTCATGCATCATCCGCTCGTCGGGCAGGATCCGGATTTTATAGTTTGTGTCGTAATAAGCTCCCGTGGCCCGCGGGTTGCTGCCGTGCCAGAGGATGATTTTGTAGGCGGAACGGACCGGAATAAACTTATCGAAGACGACGTAGTTGCGGATGGTCCAGGGCACCAGGACGAGGGCGGAAACGAAGGCCGTCGTCAGCGCCGTCTTCCAGGTCGCGCGGCTCTTCACCAACAGCCAGACGAGCGCTGCGAAACCCACGAAAACGTAGGACGGGTTGAACAACAGCAACGCGCCGAAAGCCACGCCCAGCGCCGCCGCGCGCTTGTAGGAGGGCGAACGGACCAGCCCACCGAAGATGACCAGGACGAGGGACGACAGGAGGATGGTGCTCGTCGTGTCCGTAAAGGTCAGATGGGTGATGCCGAGGAAAGGGCTCAGGAGCATGAGGGCGAAGGCCGTGAGCGCGATCCGGCGGCCGAAGACGCTTTCAAAATAAACGGCGAACATCAGGAACCCCGCGCTCATCATGACCGACTGCAGAACCTTCGCCAGGACGTAGTGATGGACCGGGGCGAGCTTCAGCAGCAGCGCGTAGAAGTAAGGTTGACCCGGAGAGAAGAAAGCCGTCGGCCGGATGGCGGGATCGAACGTGTAGTCGCCGAGCCACGTGGAAAAACCCCGTCCCTCCACGATGTGCTTGGCCACCAGCCAAAAATCGCCGGAGAAGCCGGACGCCACGTGGCCGTGGGCGAAGGGACCGAGGATGGGCCATTGGAACTGGAACGCGGCCAGCAACAGCAGGCGCGTGAGGAGGGCGGAGAGGAAGAGGAGCGGCCAGCGGCCGGCGATCCAGCCGTTCGACCCGGCGTTACCGATCGGCTCGGGGCTCGAAATCAAAAAAGTAGTCCCGGAAAATCTGGAACAGGAAAGCCGATCCCCAGCGGATGATCTGCAGCTTCCGTTGCCCGCCCAGGCGCGGCGGCTCGTCGCCCGGGATCTCCGCGATCTTCAGCTTCCGCTTCGCCGCGCGCATGGACTGAACCGGCTCCCAGCTGATATGCGTGAAGAAAAGCTTCTCGGGCAGGGAATAGGTTTCCGGGCGGTCGAGGCCCAGTTTGTAAATCAGGTCCTTCTTGTAGGCCCGGTAGATCACCATGGCGTCTGTATACTTGTAGCCGAACAGCGTTCCGATGAGCGTGGTGAACATCCAGTTGCCGAAACCCGTGATGATGTCGTCGTCCTGGCTCTTGGCGCCGGGCGCGTAGCGGGACACGATCACCATGTCATAACCTTGTTTCATTTTCTCGATGAGCGGCGGGATCTTGTCCGCCAGGGAATTGCCGTCCGGGCTGAAGGTGATGATGACGTCGCCCGTGATGTGCGGCAGCGCCTCCATGTATCCTTCGCGCAGGCCTTTCTTCTTTTGGATCACGACCTTGTAGCCCTGCTCGCGGGCGTACTCGACCGTCCCGTCCGTGGAGCCGCCGTCCAGGAGGATGATCTCGTCCACCCATTCCTTTTTGACCTGGGGCATGATGGCCCTCATGCCGTCGATCTCGTTGATGGTGGGGACCAGCAGGGTGGTTTTCATTTCTTGGCCTCGGAATTCTTGGCGCGGACGAACCTGCCCTTGTTTTCCTCAAACGCGGGCCTCCAGCCGTCATACTCGTCGCCTTTGTAATAGATGATGCGGTTGCCGTCGTTCTCGAAGGAGAAGGGCACGTGGAGGAATTTCCCCAGGGCGGTGCGGATCTTGGGCTGTTTTTCGGGTTCCGCGAAAATCAGGATGAAGCCGCCGCCGCCCGCGCCCAGAAGCTTTCCTCCGACCGCGCCGGCCTTCATGGCCGTGTCGTAGATCTCGTCGACGACGGGCGTGGCGATCCGGCTCGAAAGCCCACGCTTCAGCTTCCAGCCTTCGTGCAGCAGGCGGCCGAAATCGAGGATGTCGCAGTCCTTCCGCCCCAGGACGTTCACGGCCTCATGGACCATCTGATGGATGGTCCGCATGTCGTCCTTCTTCTTTTGCGCGCCCTGGATGACGTCCGCCGCGATCTCCGAGGCGTTGCGCGCGAAGCCTGTGAAAAAAAGCATGAGGTGTTCGTTCAAAAGTTTTTGCCGGTTCACCGACATGAAGAAGGGCTGCACCTGCATCCGGTCGCCCGGCCCGAACTCCATCAGGTTGAACCCGCCCAGCGCCGCGGCCATCTGGTCCTGGCAGCCCACATTTTCCTTGATGAGGTTCTGCTCGACGTGGATGGCTTCCTGTCCAAGCTCGTAGGTCCCGACCATCTCCCCCTTGAGCGCGTGCAGGCAGCGGAGGAGGCCGACGGTGAAAGCGGAGCTGGAGCCGAGGCCCGTCCGGGCCGGGAGGTCGCCGTCGTAATGGATTTCAACGCCCTCCTTGATCTCCATGAAGTCGAGGCAGGCGCGCACCGAAGGATGCTCGATTTCGGAAATGGACTTGACCGCCTCGAGCTTGGAATAGGCCACGCGGAACTTGTGTTCGAAGAACGGCGGCAGGTAGCGGCAGGTGACGTAGCAATATTTATCGATGCTGGTGGACAGGACCGCGCCGCCGTGTTCCTGGAACCAGGGGCGATAATCGGTCCCGCCGCCGAAAAAAGAAATCCGGAGGGGCGTTTTGCTGATGATCATCGCTGCGTCCCTTTAGACATTCGCGTGTCCCGAGTCCGGAAGGATGCGAAAACACTTTTGAAGTTCGCGGATGCCGTCTTCCAAACCGAAGGCAGGCTTGAAGCCCGTGGACAGGATGCGCTGGTTGGAGACGATGTAGTCCCGCTTGTCCGGGTCCTCGCCGATGGGCGCTTCCAGGAAAACGAAATCGGGAATGACCTTCTGGATCACCTGGCAAAGCTCGATCTTCGACAGGTTCGCTTCCTCCAGCCCGACGTTATAGGGCTTGTCTTTCATCTTATCGAAATTCTCGATGCCATGGAGGAAGGCCCGGGCCACGTCGCGGATGTGGATGTAGTTCCGCTTGAAGTGGCCCTCGAAGATCACCAGCGCCCGGTCCTTCACGGCCTTGAACACGAAATTGTTGACCAGGAGGTCGAGGCGCATGCGCGGCGACGTGCCGAAGACCGTGGCCAGGCGGAAGCTGATGGCGTTGCCGCGGTCCAGCAAAGCTTTCTCCGCCGCCACTTTGGTCCGCCCGTAAACCGAGATGGGCCGGAGCGGCGTTTCTTCCGTGCAGAACTTCCCCTTCTCGCCCACGCCGTAACCGCTGTTGGTCGTGGGGATCAGGATGGCCTGGGACTTGGACGAAATCCGGCAAAGCATCTCGACGGCCTTTTGGTTGATGCTCTCCGCGCCCAGGGGATCGCGGTCGCAGAGCGGCGCGCCCACCAGGGCGGCCAGGGGGATGATGACGTCCGCGTTCTTCACCAGGTCGGTCATCAGTCGCTCGTCGCGGCAATCGCCCCGTGTCACCTTGAAGTCCGGGTCGGCGCAGCAGTCCAGCAGGCTGCCCTGGCGGAACATCATGTTGTCCACCACGGACACGGCGTAGCCCTTGTCCAGCATGAAGCGCGACATGACGGAGCCGAGATATCCGGCGCCGCCCGTAATGAGAATCCTGGTTTTCTGAGCCATGTTAATCCCCGATCAGCGTGATGTTGGAATTTTGTCTTGGTTTTTCTCGAACCATTCCGCGGTCGCTTTCAAAGCCTGCTCGCGCGGCGTGAACTTAAAATCCGGAAACAGTTCCCGAAAGTGTTTGCTCTTGATCACCCGGACCATCTGGCCTTCGGGTTTGGACGTATCGAACTTGATCGGGCCTTTGAAATCGAAGGCGTGCGCGATGTCCTCGGCAAGCTGGCCGATGGAAATGCCGTCGTCCGGCGCCATGATGACGTTGCCGGCTTCGGGCGCCCGCGCCGAACTCAAAATTTGGACCAGCAGCCGCGCCACGTCCCGCACATAGACGAACTGCCGCACGGCTTTCCCCGTTCCCCAGACTTCCAGCGGCGCGCCGTTCTTCTTCGCCGAGAAACATTTCCGCATCAGCGCGCCGGCCACGTGCCCCGTTTCCAGACTGAAATCGTCGTGGGGTCCGAACATGGTCACGGGCGTGATCGTAAACCAGTTCAATTTGTCCTGCTCGCGGACCATCCGGGTCTGCAAATCCAGCATGCGCTTGGAAAAACCGTAGCCCAGGTTCCCGGCGAAGGGCATTCCCGAATGCAGGTCGTCCTCCGACATCACCGCGCCGGCCGTTTCCGGATAGGCGCAGCTGGATAAAATGGAAAAGAGCTTCGGCGTCCGGCGCTTCTGCGCCGCCTGGAGCACGTTCACGTTGAGCTGCGCGTTGAGCGCGAACATGTCCGCATTTCGCTCCGCGTTCATCTTCACCCCGCCCACTTCCGCGGCGAGATGAAGGACAGCCTGGGGTTTTATTTTATCAAAGAGCTTTTCCGTTTCGGCAAGCTGGGTCAAGTCCCCGTCCCGCCGCGTCGCGAACACGGCGTCCGGCAGGATTTCCCGCACCGCATGCGCCAAAAAGCCGTCCCCGCCGGTGACGAGGACTTTTGTCATAAAGCCTTCAGAACGATCTGGGAGATCCGGCCGATGTCCTGGGTCGTCAGCGACGGGTTGTTCGGCAGGAAAAACCCGCAATGGTGGATCCGGTTGGCCACCGGGAAGCTGCCCTTGCCGTAGCGTTCGTACCAAAAGGGATGGAGCCCGAGGTTGCCGGCGGAGAAAATCCGCGTCTCGACGCCGTGGGACACGAGCGCGTTGACGATCCGCTTGCGCTGCGCCGTGTCCTTGGCGAGTGCGCCGAAATGGATGCTGCAGATGGTGGAGCCCGGCTCCGGCCGCTGCACGTAGACCGCCCCCCCCAGGTGCTTCATGTAGTGGGCGTGGTTCTCCTGCCGCCGGGAAATGATCCAGTCCAGCTTCGCCACCTGCCGGATGCCGAGGAACGCGCTCAGGTCCGTCGAACGCAGGTTATAGCCGGGGATGAAGAACACGAAGGGCGAATGGAAATCGTCGATCTTGTATTTCCGTATCAGCGCCTTGTAGTCCGCTTTGGGAAGGTCTTTCCCCCAGCCGTGGCTGCGCAGCATGAGCAAAAGATTGCGGAATTGTTTGTCGCGCGTCGACACCATGCCGCCTTCGATGGTGGACATCTGGTGGCCGAAATAAAAGGAGAAGCTGGACATGTCGCCGAAGGTGCCGACGTTGCGGCCCTTGTAGGCGGCGCCGATGGCCGCGCAGGCGTCTTCGAGCAGGAAGAAACCATACTTCCGCTTGAGCGCCATGAGCTCGCTCATCTTGTGCGGCACGCCCAAGACCTGCACCAGCAGGACCGTCGACGGCTTATGTTTTTTGAGCAGGGTTTCCAAATGATTGAGGTCCAAACCGAACGTATCGGGATCCGCCTCGCACATGATGGGCTGGAACCCGAACTGGATGGCCGGCGCGATGGACGTCACCCAGCCCACGCTTGGGACGATGACCTTCATGTTCTTCAGTCGGCCGGACAGGCGAAGCGTCTCGTACATCAACAGGTTCGCGGACGAACCGGAGTTGTTGAAAACAGAGTAGGGCATGCCGAGCCAGCGGCCCCAGGCGTCCTCGAACTTCGGCGTGAGCGGCCCCTTCGTGAGGCGCGGGTTCCCCTTCAGCCAGCCGATGAGGGCGTTGACGTCCTTTTTGTCGATGGTGTCTTCAGCCAGGAAGTAGTCGATCTTTTTCATTTAGAAAGGTCCTTTGAACGTGCTGACCAGCGCTCCGACCTTGTCGTGTTTGGGGAACGTTTTTCCGAGCATGGAATAGACTTCCCGCGCCACGGTCTCGGCGTCGGCGTAAAATTCTTTTTCCAGCGGCTTGCTCACCGGGCAGGTGACGGGCTTCATCCCGATGCGGCGGATGGGCCCCTTCAGTTTGTCGAAGGCCTTCTCCGCCACCAGCGCCGCGATCTCGGCGCTGACGCCGCAGGTGATCCAGCTGGTGTCGGCCACGAGCACGCGGCCCGTTTTGCGCGCGGAGCTCAAAATCGTTTCCTCATCCAGGGGCACGAGGCTGATCGGGTCCACGATCTCGATCTCGATGCCGTGCTGCGACAGGAACTCGGCCGCCTTCAGCGACTCCACGGCCATGTAGGAATTCGCCACCACGGTCGCGTCTTTCCCCTTGCGGCGGACGATGGCTTTCCCCAAGGGCGCCGGCTTGAAGGGCTGCGGCACGCGGTCGGAAATATCGTAGAGCAGGCGGTGCTCGATCATCACCACGGGGTTGGGGTCCTGTATCGCGGACAGCAACAACCCCTGGGCGTCGTTGGCGGTGGTGGGCATCAATACTTTGATCCCCGGCACGTGCATGAACATGGACTGCAAACTCTGGGAGTGCTGCGCGCCTTGGCCCCAGCTGCGCCCGACCACGGCGCGGACCACGATGGGCACGTTCATCTGGCCGCCGAACATGGAACGCCACTTCGCGGCCACGTTCATCAACTGGTCCATGCAGAGGTAGAGAAAATCGTTCCGGATATGGATGTGGACCGGCTTCAGGCCGGCCAGCGCCGCGCCGATGGCCACGCCGGTCATGGCGCTTTCCGAAAGGGGCGTGTCGAAGACCCGGTCGCGGCCGAACATGTCGACGAGCCCGAGCGTGCTCCCGAACACAGCCTTGTGGTCGTCGATGCCGATGCCGAAGGCGACCACCGTCGGGTCCTTCTTCATGGCCTGGACCAGCGCGCCGCGCACGGCGTCGCGGTAGGACATCACCTTGGAAGCGCTCATTTGTACATATCCTTGTAAAGTCTTTCCACCGACGGGAAGGGACTCTTCTCCGCGAAATCCACGGCGCGTTCGATGTCCTTGATCTCTTCCTGCTCCCAGCGGGCGAATTCCGCGGGCGTGATGCGATAGTCCTTCGCCAAGACGGTCTGCGCGCGGACCAGCGGATCGCGTTTCTCCGCCTGGGACCGTTCGTCCGCCGGACGGTAGGGCGCGTTCCAGTCGTTGTTGGCGCCGACGTGCTCGTTCCAGCGGTCCGTGACGAACTCCAGGAGGGCGGGGCCGCCGCCGGTACGGATGTGCTGCGCGGCCTTGGAAATCTCCTCGTACACCCTGAACACATCGTTGCCGTCGAAGCGCTTCCCGGGGAGGCCGAGGCCCTCCACGATCCGGTAAAGGTCGAGCTGCTTGTGGCGGTCGCGCACGCGGGAGTGTACCGCGTAGCCGTTGTTTTCCAAAATGAACATGACCGGCAGGTTTCGCAGGACGGCGAAGTTGACGCTCTCGAAGAACACGCCCTCGTCGATGGCGCCGTCGCCGAACATCGCGGCCGAGACGCGCTTTCGTTTTAAAAGCCGGGAGGCCATGGCGTCGCCCACGGCCAGCGGGATCGTGCTCGCCACGATGGCGGAGCAACCCATCAGACCGACCTCCGGCGCCGTCAGGTGCATGGAGCCGCCTTTGCCGCCGGAGCAACCCGTCCCTTTGGCGTAGAGTTCTGCGAACATCCGGCCCAGGTTTCCGCCCTTGGCGATGTAAATCCCGTGGCCGCGGTAGGTCCCGTACACGTGGTCCTCGCGGCGCAGCGCCAGGCCGAAACCCGCGGAGACCGCTTCTTGTCCTGTCGAAAGATGGATGGGGCTCTGGATTTTGTCGCTGGGATAAATCTCGGAGACCTTGCGTTCCGCCAAACGGATGCGGAGCATGGTCTTATAGAGGGCGACGGCCGTGGATCGATTCAATTTTTTCACGGGAGGCATTTATCCTATCGAAAACGCGCGGAAATGTCCATTGGTTTGAATGGGAAAACGGTTCATTTGTCTTCTTTCTTCAGGTAACAAGCCTCTTTGTCGATAAAGTGAAGCTTGGCTTTGATGTTCCGGTTTTTCAGGAACTCATCCACCGCTTTCGCGCAGCCTTCCCAATAGCCATAATCGTCGATCAGGATGTAGCCGCCCGGCACGACCTGGTCGTAGAGGTTGTCCAGACAGACCTTGGTGGATTCGTACCAATCGCCGTCCAACCGCAGCAGGGCGATGGGACCGATCTCCTTCCTGTCCCGGGGCAGCGTGTCCTGGAACCAGCCCTTGCGGATGTGGACGTTCTTCTCCTCCGCCCCGATCCGGTTGAAGAGGACCTCTTTCGCGTCGTTCTCCGACGCCACCAGGATGCCGATGGATTCCTTCCTGCCCGACATGCGGCCGGAGGAATATTCGTCCGCCTTGGCGCCGTCGCGCTGGTCCGGCTCGGGCAAACCTTCGAAAGAATCGAAAAGCCATTGCGGCCGTCCCGAGCCCGCGCGCTTGATCACATAGGCCATCACGCCGGAGCAGCCGCCCTTCCACACGCCGCATTCCATGACCGCGCCGGGGATTTTCTTCTCCTCCACTTCGCCCACAAGCTCATAGGCGGCGCGGAGCCCCTCCGGACTGACCATGGAAAAGGGCCGGACGCGCTGGATCAACCGGATCAACTCCCAGTTCCACCCCGCGCCCCTCACCGTTTGGCCGAAAATATGCATTTTGAGAAAGTTCTTCCGGATGAACTCGCTTTTCTTCGCGATCTCTTTGACGGTCTTCAGCATGTCATGTCCTTTCGCTGTAAAACTTTTCGGTGTTTTGGACCATTCGTTCCAGGGAAAATTTTTCCCTCACGTCCCGCTTCGCCTCCTGGGCCCAGCGCGCCGACTCCTCCGGGCCCTTCAGCGCGCGAAGGATCGCCCGGACCATGGCGTCCTTATCCGACGGCGGGATCAGCAGCCCCGTCCTTTCGTGGACAATTTGCTCCGCGGTCCCGCCCACGTCCGTGGCGACGACCGGCTTACCCGCGGCCATGGCTTCCAGGATCACATAGGGAAAACTTTCGAAGCCCGTGGACGGGAACACAAACACGTCGAAGGCCGGCAGATAACGGCTGGCCTCGCGGCGATGGCCCGGCAGGGAAACCGAATCCTCCAGACCGAGGGAGCGGGCTTGTTCTTCCAGCTCCGGCCGGCAGGGGCCTTCCCCCAAGATCAGAAGATGGACGTCCGGCGCCGTCTTCTTCACTTCGGCGAAGGCGTCCAGGAGGACCTTGTGCCCCTTGCGCGGTTGAAGCCCGCCGATGTTGCCGATGACCCTATTTCCCGACGGCAGGCCCAGTTCCTTCCGCAGCGACTCCGCGTTTTCCGCCGGCCGCGGCTGAAAGCCGTTGTGGACGACGCCGACGCGTCGCGCGTCGAAACCGCGCTTCTCGATCAGCGTGCGGCGCGAGCCTTCGGAAACGGCCCAGAGCCCGTGCAAAGAACCTTCCACCCACCGGTCGATCCGGCGGTCGATGAACGCCAGCGGCGGAAAATTGTCCGCCAGGTTGTGCACCGTCATCAACCGGCGCGGCACCCCTGCCAACCGCGCGGCCAGGACCGCGGCGCGATGGCTCTCCGCCGCCGGATAGCCGCCGTTGCTGATGTGGAGGATGTCCGGCTTTTCGTTGCGGAAAACGCCGAGGAGTCTCCAGAAGCAAACGGCCGCGTTCACATAGCTTAGTATTTGTCCGCCCACTTTCAAAAACCCGAACCGCCCACGGCTCTTCCGCACCGCGGCCATGCCGGCTTGGGCGGCGCGAAGGCGCGTCACGCTCGGCAGGCGCAAGGGAATCGCGCGGCAATTGTTCCCCGCTTCGCGGCGGATGAACTCCACGAACTCCGGGAAGTCGCCGCAGGCGACGACGATCTCGTAGCGCGTCGCCGTCCGACTATCCGGCGCGGCCCCTAGCGGCGGCTGCGCCAGCGCGTTGACCAGGTCCGCGACGTATTTCTCCCCGCCGCCCATGGCGTTGGTGTCGACGAAGAACATGAGCTTCCTGGGGCTCACGGCCGCGCCTCCGTTCCGGGCAGGCGCCGGACGATCCATTGGCGCAGGATGCGGGTGATATGGATGTCCTTTTCCGCCTTCCAGAAAAGAGGCGTCAGCGCCGCGCATGCCGCCACGAGCCCGCCGACCTGAACCAAGACCTCATGCCAAAAACCCGCCACCTCGATGCTGGACAGCAGCCGGTCGACTGACAGGAACGCGATGATGGAGTAGACCGCACAACCCAGATAGAGCGCGCCGGTCTTGAAGGCGTCCCTCAAGTCCGACATCTGCCGGAACGCCGAAACGATCATCCCGAAGGAAAACAGAGCGTAGCACCCCACCGTCGCCCAGGCCACGGCCGTCATCCCCCAACGCGCCGCGGAAAGCGAAGCGGCCGCGATGGCCAATCCGACCGCGCCGTTGAAGATCAGGACGAACCACATCCGCTTCTGGATATAGAAGATTTGCGACGGAATATGGACCATGGGGATGAACAGGGCCTCGAACATCAATATCTTCACCGTATCAAGCGCCGGAAGGAATTTGGGAAGGACGAGCCGCACCAGCGGCGGCACGGCGAAGAACACCATGGAAAGCACCGCCGGGATGATCAGGCAGGCCAAGGCCGTTTGATAGCGCGACACGTCGTCCCGCAGCTGCCGTATGTCCTCGGCGGCGCCGAATTTTTCCACCATCTTGGGGAACACCACGGACGAAAGCGTCGTCGGCACGTCGCCGACGGCGCGCGCGATGGCCATCCCCAGGGAATAGTAGCCGAGCGACGCCACGCCGAGCATCTTGGCCACCACGAGGCCGTCCGCGGAAACCATGAACTGCCAAAGGAAACCGCCCAGCATTAGGGGAAAACCGATCGCGACCACCGGCCGGATGGTCTTCCACTCAAGGCTCCAGCCTATCTCGAACGGCCGCTTCCGCTTGACCCACCACGTCCAGAACGCGATCCGGGCGAACAAGCCGGTCCCGTGGGCGACGCACTGCCCGAGCAGGCCGAACTTCCACACGAGGCCGCCGATGAGCGCCAGGTCGACGAGCGCGAAGCCCGCCTCGCTCTTGCTTAAGAAGATGAAATCCCGGTTCGTGCGGAAGGCGATGATGTAGCAGCCGATCAGCCGCCAGAGGAGGATGTAGGCGCAGACGAAACCCAGCCCGAGATAGAGCTGCGGACGATAATGGCGATCGATCATCAGGTAAACCATCAGACCGAAGGAAAGGACGGCGCCCTCGATGATCGCCACGGAAAACATCTGGCTGCGGACCACGCGCTCCATGTTCCCGTCCCCCTTGCCGCGCCAATAGGGGATCTCCCGCTCCGAACCGAGCTGGACGCCGGTGTTGATGTTGGTGAAATAACCCGTCGCGATGGCGACCAGGCTCCAAATCCCCGTCAGTTCCGGGCCCAGGAATCCCCGGCTGACGAAAGCCGACACCATGTTGACGGTCTTCACGAAGACCCCGGACATCACCATGGCGAACACGCTGGCGGCAACGGACATGGTCAGCCCCCCGCCTTTTCGATCGAGCGGCCAAGCGCCTGGGACACGCCGTGCCGCAGGCGTTGGACCTGGGGAGAGTCCTTCATCATGAAAAAATATAGCGCGTAGATGAAAATCATCCAAACCAAAATCAATGCGGTTTTCCAAACGGGGATCTTCGTCACGGCGCTTCCTTCCATTTCATGAGGGAATAATCTCCCGAGCGCAGCACGACGTCGAAGTTCTCCGCCAGGAACGCGTCCGTCAGCCAGGGGACAACGATCTCCGGCGCCGCCCTGTGACGCCGGCCCGCGGGAATCGTGTCCCATTCCGCGGCGGGAAAAATGAAATGCTCGATCCCGTTCCGCCGGAAGACCTCCAGGACCTTTTCAGGGTCCGGCTGGGCCCAAAGGCTGCGGCGGTCCAGATTCATGAGGCGGTGGTCCCAGTAATAGAATTGCCCGGAAGGGCCGAAGAAAAAAACTGTCCGGCCCGCCGGGACCGCCGCGTTGACGCTTTTAATGAAATCCCAGGGATGATAGGGATCGGCGCTCCGCGCCATGAACTGATCGAAGCTCTCGCGCCCGAGGACGAAGTTCAACCGGCCGGCCGCGAACCCGGCACTGAGGAACGCTCCGGGCAGCAAACCGACCAACAAAAAGGCGAGGAGCATCCGCCGCGCAACTTTTTCCTCCCAGAGCTTCGCGATGACGCCCGCCGCCAGGACGTTCGCCAGCACGATCATGGGCAAATAGAACCGCGCGGTCCACCAATCCGAAAAAGCGATGTACGTGAAAATTGACCCGAGCACGACGACGGCGAACAAACGGATTTCCTTTCCCGATGGAGGACGAAACAGAAAAATCCCCGGCAGCAACGCGAGAAGCAGCGGTCCCGTCCCCACCACCAAGCTGCCCGACATTAACGTGAACGGCAGGGTCCAAAAATGCAGCCAGTCCCGCGTCGACACCGCTTCGCGGACCAGGATGGCGAAATACTCCTGCGCCGGCCCGGCGGGATAGTGGACCGGGTAGAACGCGTTCCCGACCAGGAGATAGTTGCGCAGCGGCGTGAACCCGCAGATCAACAGGCCCATCGCCAAGGCCGCCGCGACGGGCGCGAAACCGATCCTCTCCCGACGCAGCGCCTTCCAGAGGCCGGGACCCGTCACCAAAAGCAGCGCGGCGAAAAACGGGACGCCCTGGTACTTGATGGCGCCCGACCCGGCCTCGCAAAAAACGGCAAGGAAAAGCCAGGCGATCGACGGCCGCTCCTCCAGCCGCCAAAGGGCCCAGACCGCGAGCAACAGGTAATAAAGGTAAGCGAAGTCCGAATCCCCCACGCCCGACTGCGTCACGAACACGGGCATCAGATAACAAAGCGCGCTGGTCCACATCCAGGGGACCTTCAGATATTTCTGCCCCCAGCGCCCGGCGGCGACGGCGACGAGGACGCCGAGGGCGTAATGGAGCATGCGCGCCGTCATGACGTTCCGCGCGCCGAGCAAGAAGGTGTAGCAGGCCTCCAGGGTCATGGGCAGGTAGGAGAACGGGATTTCCGGGAAGGCCGCGAATTGGTTGAACTGCAGGTTCCGCTTCGGGACGTTGAGGTGATAGAAGAGCTCGTCGCCGGCGCGCGGCGGCGAATAAACGAAAATCCAGTTCAGCAGGCAGAGGCCGACGAAGACCGCGAGCGGGACCCAATTCCAGCGGGCCAGGGGACTTTCTTCCGGCGCAGCGACCGGCGCCTCCGCCGACCGAACGAAGAGCCTTCGGAACCCGGCGACGGACCACAGCCCCAAAACCGCGAACAGGCCCCAAAGCGACGGCACGCTCAGATGCCGCGTGAGTCCCAAGATCATCACGCCCCAGGCCAGCAGCATCAAACCGACGGCGAAACCGAAGAAAAGCTCTTCCTCCCGCTCCAGTCCCCGCACATTGAAAACGCGGAAAGCGGTGAGCCCGGCGCCGAGGCAGACGGCCAGCACGGCCGCCAGGAAAAGGGAATCAAGCAGGATCATGACGCCTCAAGCCGCGACCCACGCGTGAACGCGGGAGAGCAACCGCTGGGTGCCGTTCCCGTCCGCCGTCCCGACGGCCGCCTCAACGGCGACCGCCGCCCGGCGCCGCGTTTCCTCCGCGGGCTCGGACAGCAAGCGGGACAACGCTTCCTTCAATTCCTCCGGCGAATAGGCCACGGGGATCCCGCACTCCGGCGCGAATGGGACCGGGAAGCGATAGCGGGTGAGCGCCGCGCAAAGCACGCGTTTCTTCAGCAAGACGGATTGGACCAAAGCCGTGGAGCCGGGGCCGATCACCACGTCGTGCCGCCGCGCCACCGAATCGAAGTTTTCCGAATGGATCAACGCGATCCCCGGATATTTGGCGCCGAGCAGCGCGCGGTAGTAATCCAAGGATTCCGCCGGATGGAGTTTGATGGTCTGCGGCAGCCGCCCCATGGAAGACAACGCATCCAGCACCTGGAAGATGTAGTTCTCCGCTTCGTCAAAGGGACAGACGGAACGCTCGAAGTTGCGCGGGCTGGTCAACAGGAGGATCCTCGGCGGATCGCCGGGCTGAAAATCCGCCGGCGCGGCGGGGGCCTTTCCGTAACGGTCGAAGATGCAGGCGCTGTCCGCCAGGATTTTGTCCGCGGGGCGGCCCGCCGACGCCAGCGCCCGGGCGACGGCCTTTCCGCCGACAGCCCAGTGTTCCGCGTTCCTGAAATCCAGCGTCCGGTAGGTCAGGGGGATCCCGTGGATGGGGTTCACGCTGGGGACCCCGCGTTTCCGCGCCAGCTGCAGCACCACGCTTTGGCGCGGCATGGAATCGATGGCCGTGACAACGGCCTTCACTTTTTCCCTTTCCATACACGCTTCCATGAAAACGATCCAACGCGCGCAGCGCCGGATTTTTTCGTCGATGAATTCGTCCAGGCTCTTTTGGAGGACGGGAAACAACGGCCGGTCCTGAAACTCGAACTTGGCCAAATATCGGGGCTCGATCCGGACTTCTTTCCAGCGGGCCAGGATGGACCCGACCGCCGCGCCGTCCGCATCGCCCAAAGGTTGATCGACGTCGGGCACGTCGCCGGAAACGTCAGGCCGGATCATCCGCGCGCCGCGAAACAGCGATTGGAGGAAATACTCCTTCGGCGGCCGCTCCAGCATGAAGACGGAAAATTTGTTCCGCCACGCGTCGGAGAAGAGCGCGGCGTACAGGTCCTTCATGGTGTGGTGGTAGGAAACCAGCAGCGCGGGTCTTTCGCCGGGGCCGCTTGCCGCCCGCGCCAGCGAGGAAAGCCAATGGAACGAATGCCGCAGGAGGAACCGTTGCACCGCTCCCTTTCGTCCGCCGCCCTTCAGCCGCCAGGACAGGCTCGGGCCCAGCATCTCGGCGGCCGGGTCCGACGCCGTCTCGTTCCCGATCCAGTTCAACCGGCGGCGTCCGGAAATGATATCGGGATGGCCCGACAGCAATTCCCGGAAAAAACCGGGGCAAGCCCTATCACACCAAACCATCGGAGGATTTTCTTCATCGAAAACAGCTTGGATGAGATGCTGGTATCGGTAGACCGGAAAGAAAAGGAAGGGGTACATCAGGATCGAATAGGCGCGGCCTATGGAAACGCCGCGGAAGAGAGTGAAGTCCTTCCCCTCCGCGTCCCGGTACCAATCGTCCGCCCGGGCCATGGCCAGATCGTCCAGTTTTTCCGCTTCTTCGGGCGAAATCAGGCCGTCGATCGAAATCTCATTCAAATCGTTCCGCCGGGCGGCGTCGATCGCTTCCCACTGGAAGCCGAAAAACGCGGTCTCGGCGCACTCCGCCCCGATCACTTCCCGTGCCGTCTGAACGGCCGCCGCCGCGTGGGCGAACACGATGTTCATCGGGGTTTCGGCGATTTCCGCTTCCGGCCGCGTCCCTCGACGAGCGCCCACGACAATGGCGTGCCGCGCTCCACGTTCCGGACCGCGCGCCGGCCCAGGACTTCCTCCAGGTGCCGGGTGTGCATACCGTTCCCCGGCCGGATGGAGCGGACGTTGTACGTGGTGAACGGTTCCCCGGCTTTCACGTCGGCCACGACGAAGAGCGAACGCCGGAAAATCCGGCCCGCGGCCTCGTGCCGCTGGGCGCCGTATTTCACTTCGCCCAACGCGCGTTCGGTCGCGCGGACGGCGTCCACCATGGCCTTGAACTCCTTCGGCTCCAGGGAAAAAGCGCTGTCCGGGCCGGGAACGCCGCGCGACAACGTGAAATGCTTTTCAATCATGCAGGCGCCCAGGGCGACGGCCGCCACGGGCGCCGCGACGCCCATGGTGTGGTCCGAGAGACCGACGGGAAGGCCGAAGCGCGCCGCCATGTCGGGTATCGTCCGGAGGTTCATTTCATCCTCCGGCGCCGGATAGGCGCTGGTGCACTTGAGCAGGAGGAGATGTTTCGCTCCGGCCGAACGGGCCGCGTCCACCGCCTCTTTTATTTCCGCTTCCGTCGCCATTCCCGTGGAAAAAATCATGGGCTTCCCGGTTTTCGCGACGCGCCGGATCAGGGGGATGTCCACCAACTCGAAGGAAGCGATCTTGTAAGCGGGCATTCTGATCTTTTCGAGGAAATCCACGGAGGTATGGTCGAAGGGGCTGGAGAAAATCTGCAGGCCCAAATCCTCCGCCGCCCTTTTCAGTTTCCCTTGCCACTCCCAGGGCGTGTAGGCTTCGCCGTAAAGTTTGTAGAGGGTCTTTCCCTCCCACAACGTTCCCCGCCCGATGCGAAAATCCGGCTTGTCCGAATCGATCGTGATGGTGTCCGGCGTGTAGGTTTGGATCTTCACCGCGTCCGCGCCCGCTTTCTTCGCCGCCGCGAGGATCCGCAGCGCTTCCCCGAAGCGGTGGTTGTGGTTCGCCGACATCTCCGCCACGATGAACGCGGGATGTCCCGGCCCGACCGTCCGGCGTCCGATGCGCAAGGGTTCAGGCTTTTTCATCGTCGTACTCCAGTTCGACCCGGACGCGGACCTTGCGGCCGTTTCGCACGAACCAGGCGCCGGGATAGGGAGGGAACGTGCGGGCCCGGAGGATGTCCAGAAGTTTTCCGGCCGGATAGCTTTTGTCCAAATGGATTTCATCGATGGATTTCAAATCTTCCAGTTTGTGGGACGTGCCTTCGCCCGGCTTTTGCGTTTGCCGCGGCGCGCGGCCGGCTTTGATCGACGGCCAGGTTTCCTGAAACAGGCGAAGGGATTCCTGCTCCAGCTTTTTATAGAGCGTTTCACCCGTGTCCACCGGCTCGACGGGCACTTCGCGCCGGGCGATCACCGCGCCCGTGTCCACGCCTTTGTCGACGTAATGAAGCGTCACGCCCGCCGGCGTTCCGTCCACGATGCTCCAGACGTTGGGGTTGGCGCCGCGGTTATAGGGCAGAAGGGCCGAATGCAGATTGATCGCGCCCTGCGGGAAGATCGACAGCAGCTCCTCGCGCAGGATGTAGCCGAAGCAAACGGAAACGCCGATGTCCGGGGACAGCGCGCGGATCGCGTCGAGCGTGGCGGGTTCGCGCAACGACGTCGCGTTGAACAGGCGGTCGGCCGGCAAACCGGCGGCGGCGCGGATCTCGTCGCCGAAGCGCTGCCGCTCAGTCGGATGAAGCACCACGCCGGCCACGTCTTCCTTCTGGGATTTCAACCAAGAAAGGACCTGCCAGCCGGTCCAGTTGTTCGCGAAGAAAAGGATTTTCATTCCGCCCCCGCCTTCCCGCCCGTCAAGGCCCGAAGAACTCGCCGGCTTCCATCGCCGTCCACCAACGACCGCCCCGCGCGGGACATTTCCGAGCGGCGTTTCTGGGACGCCATCAGCTCTTTGACCGATTCCAGGATCGCCCTCGGTTCCGCCGAGCGGCCCCATCCCATATTGACCGCGGCCGCGTGTCCTTGTAGTCCCTCCGCGATGGAACGCTGGTTCGCCGCCAACACGAACAGCAAAGACGGCCGTCCCAGGAGGCACAATTCCCAGCAGGTGCTCCCGGCCCCGGAAAGGACGATGTCCGCCCAGGCCATGCGCTCCGGAACGTCCGGCGGATTCGTCTCCAGCCGGAGTGCCCCGCCGAAACCGGCCGATATTTTTTCCAGTTCGATCCGGTGGACGTTGCCGGCGCCGAGGAGCGCCACGATCTCGACGCCTTCGCCCTTCAAAGGAATCAAAGCCTGAAGGACCTTTCCCGTCACATTCTCGGGATCGCTCCCGCCCAGCGTCACCAGCAGGCGCCGGGCCTCCGCGTCGATCCGGGGCGCGCGGTTCCGCCAGGGCGAAAACTCGCGCCGCAGCAAGGCGAAGCGCGGGCCGAGCAGCAGAACAGTGTCCCGCCCGCGTTTGGAGTAAAGGTCCGACATGGCGTCGACGTTTTGGTTGAGGACGATATCGACGTCGTATTGGTCGGCGTGGCCATAGTCGTCCACGAAAAGAACTTTCTTGCCGGCGCCCTTGAGGGAATTTTGGTGCGCCGCTCCGAATTGATAGCCGTCCAGCACCACGCAGGCCGCGCGGACGTTCTCGGCCGACGCCGCGGTTTCGGCCGCGTCCGCCTCCGTCCCGGGAAGCGCCTTCAACGAAATGGTTTCAATCTTTTCCCGCGCCAACCGTTCCGCGGTCCCCTCCGGCAGTCCGGCGGAGAGGAATTTCGCCGCGCCACCCGCGTCGATCCAGGCCTGGGCCAGGGCCAGGCAGCGCATCACGTGTCCCGTGCCGATGGCGGCGCCGGCGTCCGCCCGGACGAGGAGCGTTCCGGGGTTCATCAGAACCGGCGGAACACCGGCTGCACCGGAGGACCTTCCAGCCGTTTTTCGGCGTCGCCTTTTTTGATCGCGTCCGACAAAATCTCTAGCGCCGCCCGGTAGACGCGCAAGGTCCGGTCCACGTCGGCGTCGCCGTGGCTGAAGCAGACGTTCTGCCCGCCGGAAAACAGGACGCCGCGCTTCAAGCATTCCTGCTGGAACAAACTTTTGTAGATCAGAGACTCCTTGCCCTCGGCGTCCTTGAAGGTGATCAGCGTGCGGGGAGCGAGCCCCACGCATTCGGTGTGCCGCTCCGCGCCGAAGGCCTTCGCCAGCACGTTGTATCCGTCCTTCAGTTTGCGCCCCTGTTCCCAGAGATGGCCGATGACGTTCTTCACTTTCATCTTTTCGATCGTGGCCTTGGCCGCGGCCAGCGCCAAAGCTTCCCCGCCGAAGGTGAAGGAGAAAAATATCTCGTCGAAGACGGGCATGACGTCCCGGCGGCCCACCACGGCCGCGATGGGAAAACCGTTGGCCATGGCCTTGCCGAAACAGGCCAGGTCCGGCGTCACCTTGTAATATTCCTGCGCGCCGCCGAGGGAAAGCCGGAAGCCCGTCACGACTTCGTCGAAGATCAGCAGCGCCCCTTCGCGCGTCGCCAGCGCGCGGACCTTTTCCAGAAAGCCGTCCTTGGGCGGGACCACGCCCACCGCCTCCATGATCACCGCCGCGACCTTCCCGGGGTTCGCCGCGAAGATCTTTTCCAGGCTCTCGATGCTGTTGTAATCGAAGGGGACCGTCAGGGACTGGACCGCGGCGGGCACGCCCTTCTTCCGGGTCGTGGTGCCGATGAACCAATCCTGCCAGCCGTGATAGCCGCAGCAGGCGACGATGTCGCGGCCCGTGTAGGCCCGCGCGGCCCGCACCGCGCCGGAGGTCGCGTCCGATCCGTTCTTCCCGTAACGGACCATCTCGGCGCAGGGTATCAGGTCCACCAGCAATTCCGCCACTTCCACTTCCAACGGATGCGGTAAAGAATAGGCCGTGCCGTCTTTCATCTGTCGCGCCGCGGCCGCGGAAACGTCCGGGTCGTTGTGGCCCAGAATGATGGGGCCCAGCGCCATGGGGTAATCGATATACTCGTTGCCGTCGACGTCCCAGACATGGCTGCCTTCCCCGCGCTTCAGAAAAACCGGCGCGACGCCCTGGACGAACTGGGTGGGCGCCTTGCTGAAGGTCTGCGAGCAACCAGGGATCAGCTTCTCCGCCTTGGCTTTGATCTCCCGGGAAATTTTCAGGGAACGCTTCAATACGGGGACCGCCGGTTCAGCGGCCAAAGATTTATAGTAGCCTTCGTTAGAAATGATATTTTCGTTGATCGTCATCAGCGCCGGCTCCCGTTCCAAAAGTGACAAAACCTCGCGCCATCCGAAAAGCCCGTCCCCCAGCCGCGAATAAACGTTCCGGACGAATTCCAGGTCCCGCGGTTCATCCACGGTCCATCGCAGATTCTTTTTCGAGAGGTCGGTTTCGCATTCCACGTTCTGCGAATGAAATCTTCCGGAAGAGCGGATGAAGGGCGTGACATGCTCCCGCCCGGCCGGTTGACGGTCTTCCCGCCAAGCGGCCTCGAGCGCCCCGAAGGAAAAGATCTCCGCGTCCAATCCATCGGGGTAGGTGTAGCGCAACGTGTTCGAAACATAATCCAAGCCGCCTTCTTCGTAAATGGAAACGATCTTGTCCACGACCGCGGGGTCCAGGAGAGGGCAATCCGCGGTGATGCGCACCACCGCCGTGGCCCCGGATTCCTTGGCCGCATGGTAAAAACGGTCCAGGACGTCGGCCTCGCTGCCGCGGAAACAATCCACCTTCTCCGCGCGGCAAAACTCCGCCAGAGGATCGTCGGCGGGGGACGTCGACGTGGCGACAATGACCCGGTCGATCCTCCGCGCCGCCCTGACGCGCGAAACCACGCGCCACAACAACGGACGCCCGGCCACGTCCGACAAAACCTTTCCGGGCAGCCGGGTCGACCCCATGCGCGCCTGAACGATGGCGACCGTTTTCTTCATCGGCTTCCCTCAGGCGGGACGGAGTCCTTCCGCGTAATGCCCTTGAAGGTCCTTTTGCAAAAGCCAGACCGCGGTCCGCTCCGATTCCGCCGCCCGCGCCGCGAGCCCCTTGCCGTGGCCTCCCGTCAGCAGGCAGACCGGGCGATAAAGTCCCGTCGACAAAAACAGTTCGGCGTAATCCTGTTTGAAAGTGAACATCCCCTGGCCGGGGCGGTGGTGATAATCCACCTTCAGCCGGTTGGACGGAAGGAAATCGCCAATCAGGAGGAACCCCTGGTCCGCCAAAAGCCTATCGAGCTCAGAAGCGGAGCGCATGAGCCCGCCGCGGTCCATCCAGTGGAAAACGAAATTGACAATCACCAAATCGAAGGTCTCCTGAAGCGGGACGGACTTGGCGCCGGCCTGGATGAATTCCACCTTCGGGAATTTGGCCTTGCCCTCGGCGATTGCTTTTCCGGAGGGTTCCACGGCCACGGCCTTGGCTTTGTGCTTTTCCGCCAGGTGCGCCAGCCGCGCGCCGACCGAAGCGCCCACTTCGACGACCCGCTTCGGACGAACGCCGTAGAGATCCAGCGCCCGCAGGGGAAGATCGTCCTCCGGACGGAAAGCCGCCAGGGCGGACTTGTTGCGCTCGAACCACGCGTCCGCTTCGGAGGCGGCGAATATCTGGTCTTGGTCGATGGACATGGCTAGTTCCCTCTCAGTCGGACGACGCGGCCGGCCGCGGCGGATTGCTTGGCCGCGAGGGCGACGCCCAAAACTTTCGCGGCCTCGAGAACGTCCAAGGCCGGCTTCTCTTTTCCCTTCAGGCACAGCAGGAAATGTTTCAGTTCGTCCGAATACATCCGGTTGACGTCCCAGCCCGCGGGGATCGGAAAGCTTTTCCACTTCTTGTTCGCCGCGCGGTACAACCGGACCTCGCCGGAACTCCAATCCCACCGGATCGTCCCCTCCTCGCCGATGATCTGGCAGCTCCGGCTGTAGGCGCGCTGCACGTAATCCACGTGGACTTCGCCCACGGCGCCCGAAGCGAACTTCAGCAGGATCGCCGCGGTGTCTTCCGTTTCAATTTGAAGGCGGCTCAATTTCCCCGCGAAACAGGACACCGACGCCACCGGGCCCAGCATCCAGCGGATGTAATCCAGCTCGTGGATGGCGTCGAGGATGATCCCCCCGCCGGACGCGCGGCGCGCGCTATAGCCGCGTCGGTAATCTTCCTGGGGATGCCAATCCGGAAGATACTGTCCCATCTCCACGCGGGCGGACAGGACCCGGCCCACGACGCGCTTATCCAAAAACGTTTTGATCATGGCCAGGGCCGGATGGAACCGCATGTTGCATCCCACCAGCGTGGTCAGCCGCTTGCGACGGACGGTCCGCAAAAAATCCTCAATCCCCTTGTAATCGTGGGAAAGCGGCTTTTCGATAAAAAGGTCCGCCCCCCGGCGGGCCGCCGCCGACGCGAGCCGAAGGTGCGACGCGGTCGGGGCCGTGATGAAACAGACCCGGGGGTCCGCGTCGAACGCTTTTTTCAAATCGTCGGACGTCTCCACGCCGAAGCGCCGCGCAGCCTCCCGCCGCCGGTCGTCGCGCACGTCGAAGGCCAAAATATTTTTCACGCCGGCGGCCTTCAGGTTGCCGATATGGCGGCGGCCGATGGAACCGCAGCCGATCACCAAAACCAAATCGTTCTTCACATCAAAGGCCATCATGATCTCCGGGTCAAACCGCGTAGTGGTCCAGCACTTTTTTCACCGCGGCGATCGCGTCGTCCGAATCCCGGTCCGTCATGCCGTGGAACATGGGCAGGCTGATCAGCCTTTCATAGGCCTTTTCCGCCACGGGATGGTCGCCGGGCTTGCAGCCGAAACGTTTTTGATAAAAGGGATGGAGGTGCGCGGGAACGTAGTGGACGTTCACGCCGATGTTCTCGGCGCGGAGAGCGCGGAAGATTTCCCCGCGGTCCGCCTTCAGTTTCTCCAGGTTCAGACGCACGGGGTAGAGGTGCCAGGCGGGCTCTACCTCCGCGCGGACCGTCGGCAGCGAGAGGACAGCGAGGTCCCGGAAAGCCTCCGCGTAGCGGGCCGCGAGCTGCCGCCGGCGAAGCAGGTTGGCGTCCAGGCGACGGAGCTGCGAGAGCCCCAGCGCCGACGCCATGTCCGTGAGCCGATAGTTGTATCCCAGCTCCGTCATCTCGTAGAACCATTGGCTCTGGCTCTGACGTTTGCGCGGATCGCTGTCGATGCCGTGGTTGCGGAAGATCCTCAACCGGGCGGCCAGGGCCGGGTCGTTCGTCGTCACCATGCCCCCCTCGCCCGTGGTGATGTGCTTCACCGGGTGAAAGCTGAACACCGTCAGGTGGCTCACGCTCCCGACGGAACGTCCGCGGTGGCGGGCGCCCAGGGCGTGGCAAGCGTCTTCGATCACGGTGAGTTTTTTTTGCCCGGCCAGGCTCAGGATCAAATCCAGGTCCGCGGGATGGCCCGCGAAATCGACGGCGACCACGGCCTTCGTCCGCGGGGTCAGGCGGCGCATCAAATCTTCGGGATCCAGATTCAGCGTGTCGGGCGACACGTCGGCGAACACCGGCCTGCCGCCCTGATAGACGACGCAGTTGGCCGAGGCGCAGAAGGTGAGCGGCGTCACGACCGCTTCATACCCGGGGCCGACGCCGGCGGCGAACACGGCGCCGTGAAGGGCGGACGTTCCGGAACTGAAACTGACGGCGTGCGCTGCGCCGACTGTCTCCGCGAAAGCCCCCTCAAACTCGGCGACTTTGGGGCCCTGCGTGATCCAATCGGAGCGGAGGACATCGGTCACCGCCCGGATGTCCTCCTCCTCGATGGTCTGCCGGCCGTAGGGCAGCAAGGTCGCGCGGACCGGCGTTCCCCCGTGCAATGCCAGCGCAGGCTGGGCCATTTACACCTTCCCCATGAGTTTTTTCAACTGCGCGGCGTTGATCCATTGGGAATTATTGTCGCTGGAATAGCGATAGCCATCCGGCAAATTGCGCTTCGCGGCGCGGCCGGCGGGCCGCCACCAGGAATGCTCGGGCTGGATGACGAACAGATCCTTCTCCTCTACGGCGTGCCGCGCCTCGTCCTCCGACAGCAGGACTTCGTGGATCTTCTCTCCGGGACGGATGCCCGTCACGTTGACCTTGCAGCGGGGCGCCACGGCCCGGGCCATGTCCGTCATCTTCATGCTCGGGATCTTGGGGACGAAGATCTCGCCGCCCTCCATGCGCTCGATGCATTTGATGACGAACTGGACGCCCTGGTCCAGCGTGAGCCAGAAGCGCGTCATGCGGCTGTCCGTGAGGGTGATCGTCCCGGTTTCGCGCTGCTTCAGGAACAGCGGGAGGACGCTGCCGCGGCTGCCCACGACGTTGCCGTAGCGCACGCAGCTGTACCGCACCTGCCGGCCGCCGGCGTAGGAATTCCCCTGCACGAACATCTTCTCGGCGCAGAGCTTCGTGGCGCCGTAGAGGTTCACCGGGTTCACGGCCTTGTCCGTGCTGAGCGCCAGCACGCGCGGGACGCCGCGGTCGAGCGCCGCGTCGATGATGTTCTGCGCGCCCATGATGTTCGTCTTCACGGCTTCGAAAGGATTGTATTCGCACAACGGGACCTGCTTGAGCGCCGCGGCGTGGACCACCAGCGTGGCGCCTTCCATGGCGCGGCGGACGCGGGAGTAGTCCCGCACGTCGCCGAGGAAGAACCGCAGCACGGGATGGTCCTTGGACGCGCCGAGGGCCGCCATCATGTCCACCTGCTTGGCCTCGTCGCGGCTGAAGATGCGGAGCGCCTTGGGGCGGTACTTCTTCAGCATGATCTCCGTGAACCTCTTTCCGAACGACCCCGTTCCCCCCGTGAGGAGGATGACCTGCTTGTCCCATCGAAAGCTCATGCGTTTCTCCTTCCAGCGTTTATGAAAAGAATCCCGTGATTTTCGGCAAAAGCTTCAGGCCCTTGCGGGCCGACCCCAGCATCCCGCGCAGCGATTTGAGCTGGTCCTTCAAGAACGGGTCTTCGGCTTCCTTCTTTTCCGCGAGGGCGTTGAACCGCGACTCGATCATGTCGAGCCGTTTGGTGAGCCCCTGATCGAGGCGCTTCAGGATGATTTTCTTCAAGTCGCGGTTGGCTTCGTAATGGTCCTGCCGGCTGCCGGGCACCCAGATGCATTTGACCGCCTCCCACGCCTCGAGCGTGCGCAGGTGGATGCTGGCGTTGCCTTTGCTCATGTGGAGCGCCGCGGAAATTTCCTGGAGGGACAGCGAATGGGGGCTGGCGTAGAGGAGCCCGTATATCTGGCCGACGGACCGGTTGAGGGAGAAGCTTTCCGCCATCTCCCCTGCCATGGCCGCGAATTCACTGTAGACGGGTGGTACGGTTTTGGGTTCCATTTTGATCGTTTAGAACATCCTAAACATTAGATACATCCTGAAATAATGGTTGTCAAGGGGTTTTTGCCCCCTCAGTCTTGCCCATATATAGGACAGTGACCGCCGCATTCCGGAAAACTTCCCGGCCCCGGGCCTTCAGCCACTCGCCCGGCGCGTCGCCCTGCTCCAGCACCACATAATCGATCCCGGCGGAGCGGATCATTTCCTCGGCCCACTCCGGGCCGGGCCGCAGCGCGGCGAGTTCCTCCAGGTTCCGCCGGATTTCATAATGGATGTCCTTGAACCGGTTCACCCAGGACCACTTCTTCCCCAAACTCAGGTAATAGAGGACCCGTTTGCCGACGGCGGGGTCCTCGTTCAACGGCGGCTGTGCCGCCTTGCTGAACACGGGGTCCGGGAACAACGCCAGCCCCACGCGGGAGCGCGGCGACGGGCTGACGAAAACGGAATAGAACGTCAGGCCCCGGGCGAAGCGTTCCGGAAAGTCCGGCTCCATGCCGATGCCTTTGTATTTGAAATTCTCCGCCCACATCTGCCGGCCGCTCAAGGCGGAGCGGATGAAGCTGCTGTCCGGCCACCAATGTTCCTGTTTGGAAAGATATTCGTAATGCTTTCCAAACAGGACAACCGCGTCCGGCGCGGAGTTCTTACCCAGCCAGGAATAGGCGTCCTGAAGGTCCTTGGGATACACCTGGTTCCAGCGCCCGTCGGACATCGCCCCGCTGGGTTCGCCCCGCCCCCATCGCCCGATCTGCGCGGCGACGGGCGGCAAAATATTGGACGCCGCGATTCCCATCAGGAAGAACATCGCCAGGACGGCGGCGCGTTGAAGCGACGCGCTCCATTGGAGCCAGCGCGCGCGCCACCATTCCCATAGCACGAGGACCGTGGCGATGGAGGCCGCGATGGCGAACTGGACGCTGTTGTCCTCCGTGACCTCCGTGACGAGCAGCCCCAGGCTCCCCACCAGGCTGACCGCCGCCAGGACGTCCCACATCTTGCCCGACGGTTTCCGAAGGATCTGGACCGCGGGCCAGACGCAAAAGACCCAAAACGACGTGGCGAGAAAAAGTTTGGCGAGCACGGGAGCGCCGAGTGAGAAATGGGAGGTATCGACGCCGTTATACCAGAAGGCAGGGAAAAGGATCCATTGGTTGTGCCCGTGCGCGCCGGACAGCCAGACTTTCGTCCCCACCATGAAGATCAATCCCAGGACGACGCCGTGCTGAAGGAACTTGCGGACGTCCCAGGTCCGCGCGGACAGGACCACGATGCCGCCCGCCAGCACCAGGAAGAAGCTCGCCTTGACCACGAGGAGCAGCGCCGCGGCCGCGTAAAAATGTTTCCAGCGCCCGGCCTGGGCGAACAGCAAAGCCAGGATCATGAGGACCATTCCCAATCCGTATGACGGGATGATGGGGAGCAGCCGCTGGGCCAAGGCGTCGAAGGAAGCCTTCGGGCCCAGGAACATGGTGGGGAAGAACAGCAGGAAGAGCAGCGGCACGCGGGAGCCGGCGCGGCGCAAAAGCATATGGATCAGGACGGCGACCAGGGAAACGACCAGGACCGGCAGAAGGAAGTAGGACGCGTCCAGCAGCGGAACGTTGGTGAGCCGGGAAACGAAAAACGGCAGGTGCGTGCTCAGGAAATGGTAACGGAAATTTTTCCCGGCGTAGGACAGGTCCGGAGGCGCGAACAAATCGAAGAAGTAGCATTGGCCGTTGCTGATTTCGTAGACCGGGTGATGGCCGTCCAGCGCGTAGAAACCACCCGCGCCCCAGAGGCCCTGGAACAGGACGAGGACGAGCAGCCCGGTCCAAAACCAGATCACGCCAGCCGCGCCCGGCGATGCCAACAGAGAGAAGTCCTCCCGCAAAAAACGAATCAAGTCTTCGCGCCGCCAGGCGCAAACAACCACGGCTAAAACAAGAGACGCGATGACGGCGTTTTTTTGGATGTTCGTCGGAAGAAAGGACATGGCCAGCACGATCGCAACAAAAGTGAGTAAAGCCGACAAGGCGTCCCGGAAAAGAACGCGCAAACCACTGAAGGCGACATAACAGGAGGCGGCAAGGACAATCAGGGCGACCGTGTGCGACGGGCCGTGGGTCACGCGGGCGGCCCAGCTTAGAAGGATAGGCGCGAAGATCAACGCAAACCGGGCGGGTTTGGGAACGGCGGGATTATTCATGGACCGGAAAAAGTCCGCCACGCATCTGCATCAGGCGCCGGAAGGCGTTCAGGGATGTTTTCAGCCGGACCCAGGGATTGGCCGCGAGCTTGGACTTTCCCCATTGCCGGGATTCGTAGGTCACGTCCAGGGCCACGACGGGAATTCCCCGGCGTGCGCAGACGTAAAGAGCGAAAAGGTCATAGGTGAAATCCTTGGGGCCGCGGCCGAGCAGCGGAACCATATCCCGATCGAAAATCTTCGGCTGCGCGTTGATGTCCGCCGGATCTCCCTCCGGCGTCCGGACCCCTAATAGGAAAGCGGCCAGCCGGTTATATATTTTCGTCACCAGTTTGTCCGCCCCAGGCCGCTCGCCGATCCGCCGGCCCATCACGAAGCAGGGTCCGGATTGTTTTTTCGTCCGATACAAATCGAAGGCGCGGCCGACGTCTTCCGGCGGGCATTGCAAGTCCGCGTGGCTGAAGGCGACCGTGGAGGCGCGGGCGTTTTCCAAACCCGTTTGGATGCCGTGGCCGTAGCCGATGTTCTTTTCCACGCGCACGCTCCGGGCGAAACCGTTCTCCGCTTTGGTCAATTCCCGCGACAGGACTTCCGCGGTCTGGTCGGTGGAACCGTTGTCCACGAGGATGAGCTCCAAGGGAAGCCTTTCATTCAAAGTTCGATATCGTCCCAGTATGCCGGGCAAATTTCCCGATTCGTTGTAGCACGGCAGGACAACGGAGAGTTCCGCCATTAGGGCTGTGAAAAAACCACCTTCTGGAATTTCCCGCGGCCGGACGCTTTTTTGCTCTCGTGCATCTCGTTCAAAATCTTCGGCCCCTCTTCCAAGGGGACCACGTGGCTGAACAGCTTCCGCGGCGTCAGGACTCCCCCCGCGAGCAAGTCCCGCACCAGGGACCAGTCCGACGGTCTGTCGGGCGAATAGCGGGAATTCCAAATCCCCTGCACCGTCAATTCTTTCCGCAGGACCCGGCTCACGAGGGCTTTCTCCACCGTCAGGTTGCCCGTGATGTTGCCCACCCAGGCCACGCGGCCCCGCCGGGCGGCCAGGGCCAGCGCCATGGCGTAGGTCCGGGGCGCGCCGATCACTTCAAAAACGACGTCGAAGGAATCCGCCGCGCCCTGCGTGAATTCCTCTTCCATGGTTTGATCGCCCAAGAGGACCGTGCGCGCGCCGAGGGAGCGGGCGATGTCCAGCTTGTGGGAGTTCCGGTCCGCGCAGACGACCTCGCCGCAACCGTAGTGGGCCTTCAAAACCTGGACCAGCGTCAGGCCAATGAAGCCCGCGCCGAGCACGGCGATCTTTTCCTTCGCCTGGGGCCTCAACCGTTCCGCCGCGTGGGCCGCCACGGCCATGGGTTCCATGACGGAAGCGGACAAAAGATCGGCGTCCGGCGGCAAAACGAGCAGGTTCCATTCCTTGACGGCCAACCCGCCGCAGAACCCGCCGTTCCTCCGGGAGCCGTAATAATCGTAATCCGAACAGAGGTGATAGTTTTCCCCGGCGCAGGATTTGCACTTGAAGCAGGGGATCAAAGGGAACATCGCCACGCGGTCGCCCGGCTTCACGCGCTTCACGGCGGCGCCGCAGCTCTCCACCACGCCGGCCACTTCATGCCCCATGACGAGCGGGTAGTGATAGGCGCCTTTATCGAAAGCGCGCGGGATGTCCGACGAGCAGACGCCGGCCGCCCGGACGCGCACGAAACATTCATCCGCTTGGAGCGCGGCGGACTCCACGTCCTTCAAAGCGAGTTGGGCGTTGGCGGTGAGGACTAAAGATCTCATCGCGCCGGCCCCCCGGTTTGGGGAAAGTGGATTTGCGGGCCGAAGCGGCTTTTATAGGAAAAATCCTCCAGGCCGTTGAAGTATTCTTCCCAGTATTGAAAGACCTTCATCTCCAGCGGGTCGCCGAAGGAAATGAATTTCTCCACATCGAAGATGACGGCCTTCTTCCCCTCGGCGATGAGCTGGTTGATCGAGGTCCCCACATAGAATTCGTTCTTCACGCGGATGTTCTTCCGGATCATCTCCTCAGCGCCCCGGACGAAGAGTTCCCCCTTCCGGAAGTAGAACGAGCCCACGACCGCCGGGTCCTCGTCCGGGCGCCCGCTGATCAGCTCCTTCTCCACCACTTCCGTCACGCGGTCCCCCTCCGTGCGGCAATAGGCGAAGGCGCGGGGATCTTTCTTCACCAGGCCGCGCCCGCGGAAGGTCCAGACGACCACATCGATGGACGGATCGGCCGTCAGGCGCTCATAGGCGGCCGCGTCGTAGACGGTCTGGTAATCGCAGGAGGCGATGAACAGTTCCTCGTCCATCTGGAACTTATCCTTCGCCAGCAGACAGGTGCAGGCCTGGCCTTCGGTCTTTTGCGCCACCGGAAAAACCTCCACGTCCGGGAAATGCTGCGCCAGGTTGTCGCGGATCGGGTAAAGCCGCACGTGCTCCTGGTGGGCCAGGAATATCCAGCGGTCCGCGGGCGGAAAGGAAAGGCACGCGGCCACGGACATGGGTTTTCCCAGCACGGGGATCATGGGTTTCGGCACGCGGAAACCCTCTTCCTTGAAGCGGCTGCCGCTCCCCGCCATGGGGATCAGGTTCAGCATCAGGCGTACCCCATGATCCGGTTGGCGTGGTTGGCGAAGTAATCAGACCAGAAAACATACTGCCCCAGGTCCTGGGGCGTTCCCCAACAGATGAACTTCTCCACCTCGGTGACCAAAACTTTTTTCTTCTCCGTCAGCATGTGGTTGTAGAGCAGGCTGACGTAGCATTCCGGCAGGACGGATTTAAAATCCTTGAGCGCCTGCTCGGCGTGGCGCGTGAAGGAATCCCAGCGGTCGAAATAATAGATCCCGGCGGAGGCGAACTCCTCGTGGCGCCTCTCCGTGAAGGATTTCTTCTCCCGCAGCTCCAGCAGCTCGTTGTCCGGGTTGACGCGGCAATAGGCGTAATAGGTATCGCCGAAGGAGGCGGGATGAAAACCGCGGAAGCAGGGGATCGCGCCCTCGTACTCGCCGATTTGCTGTTTGAAATAACGGTAGTCCCAGCGGACCGAGAAATCGCAGTAGGAAATGATCAGGGGCTCATCCGCGGGGATGGCGTTCCGCAGATGGAGGACCGTGGCCACGGGGCCTTCGGGCGGCGGCGTGACTCCGAGGATGTGATGTTTCCGGGGAATTTTATTGAGGATGTCCCGGTAGGCGGGAACGTCGAGGTGCTTGCGGTCGCAGATGAAATAAAACTCGTCCGCCTCGCCGAACATGTCGCAGACGTGCTGGATCATGGGGCGGCCGTTGACGGGCAGGAAGGGTTTGGGGATTCCATAGCCCGCGTCGCGGAACCGTTTGGACTGGCCGGCCATGGGGATGACGATCTTCATGCGGCGGGCTAAATCCTCACGTGCGGACGCCAATAGTTCACGGACGCCTTGAGATCGGATACCACGCGGCTTTCAAAGGGCTCCCGCTCGCGGAAGGAGAACTCGAAGAGCAACAGCGCTTCTTTCGCGCCGGAATCGTCGATGGCGCGGAGAATTTTCTCCGGGCGGATGCGGCCCTCGGCGTTCCGCTCCGGCGTGAAGGGCCAATGCCCGCCCTTGTTGGCCGAGCTCTGTTTCAAATGGATGAACGGGGATTCTTTTCCAAAGGCCCTGATCCAGGCGTAGGGATCGGTGTCGCGCTTATTCCTGGAAGACACGTCGCCATGGTCCACGTCGAGGCACATCTTCATGGGCAGCGGCATGTTCCGGCGGAACGCGTTCTGCACGCGCCGCGCCTCCGCGATGGTTTCGCCGTACTCGCGCGGGACCGACATCGGTTCCCAGGCCAAAAACTTCAGGCCGCGGCGTTTGGCGAAAGCCGCAATCGCGCGCCAGCCGTCGACCGTCTGGCGGAAAACCGCCGCACGGCGTCGGGGGTCCGCCACGTCGCGTGTTGTCATGATGCCGAAATGGCTGCAGAGCGATTCCGCGCCCAGGTCGGCGGTCAGATCCACGAAGGACTTGAACCAATCCAGCCAATATTTCCGGATGTCGGGATCGGGATGGGACAAATGGTTGACTCGGGTGAAGGCGCCCGTCATGGTGCTGCGGATCTCCACGCCGTATTCGCGGGACAGGCGGTTGATCTTTTTGACTTGGGCGGAAAGGATTTTGGCGGGCAGGGACGGGTTCAAAAGGTCGGCGGTGAGCTGGACCACGCGCAGCCCCAGCTCCTCCCCCACGACCCGGATCCACTCCTCCGGTTCGGGGTAGCGGTTCAGCGCAAAGCCGGTGTTGATCCCCAGGGTGACGTCGGCCACGTCAGAAGTTCCGCATCTTCAAGCCTTCGTCGATGCGGGCCCGGACCTGCTTGATCGACGTTTCCAGCGACTGGTTCTTCTTGAAGAGCCCCGAGGAACCGCCGATCAGGATGTCCGCGCCGGCCGCCACCATCTTGGCGATGTTTTCATCGTTGACGTTGCCGTCCACCGCGATCTGGATGGGAAGTTTCTTCTCAATAAGTTGCCGCTTGAGGCGCTCCACCTTCAGGATGGTCTGCGGCACCAGCTTCTGCCCGATGAAACCGGGGTTGACCGTCATGATCATGACCACGTCTATATCCTCGATCACGTAATCCAACGATTCCAAATTGGTCGCGGGGCAAAGCACCACGCCCACTTTGCAGCCCATGCCACGCAGGGTCATGATGTCACGGTGCAGGTTGCGGCAGGCCTCGTAGTGGATTGAGAAGATGTCGCCCGGCGGGACCTTGAAGCGCGAGAACATGCGGGCCGGCTCCTCCACCATGAGATGGAAGAAGCCGGGCAGCTTGGTGTTGCGCTGGATGCTCTCGATGAGCGTGCTGCCCATGCAGTAGTCGGGCGCGAAGAAACCGTCCATCACGTCGTAGTGGATATAATCGACGCCGTTCTCTTCCAAGATCTTAAGGTCGCGGCCGGCGTTCATCCAGTCGACGCAGATGATGGAAGCGGCTATTTTGACCTTGTCGTTTTCGCTCATGGGACGACGACCGCCTTCATGCCTTGCTGGCTTTTGACCGTGTCGAAAGCGCGAACGATATCCGTGAGGGGGAACCTGTGCGAGATGAGTTTTTTTATGTTCACTTTTCCTTCCGCGATGAGTTTCATGGCCGCGGCGTGCTGCCGCGGCGTGGAGCCGTGGGAACCGGTCAGGCTGGCTTCCTTGTAATGCAAGATGTTGGAGGACGCGCGGATGGGCGCCGCGTTCATGGCGAGCCCGCCGAAGAAGTTGACCACGCCGCGCTTCGCCAGCAGGGCCACGGCCTGCTCCTGGGCTTCCGCGCTGGAACAAGCCACGAAGATGACGTCCACGCCCTGTCCTTTGGTTTTCTCCATCACGACCGACGATAGGTCCGCGTTCGCGGACGCGATGAGGACGTCCGGTTTCCAGCTTTTCACGACTTCCAGCCTCGCCTCGGAGCGGTCCGCCAGCGCCGTCCAGCGGGCGCCGAAATGTTTCGCCAATGACAGCAGCATGGTCCCGACGGGTCCTCCGCCGATGATCAGGACGCTTTTTCCCTCCGACATGCCGGCGCGCTCCATTCCGTTGATGCAACAGCCCAAGGGCTCGGCCAAAGCGGCCTCCTCGTAAGAAACGTTGTCCGGCACGCGGACCAACGGGCCGCCGGAGACGACCAGCGGCTCCAATAGACAATACTCGGCGAAACCTCCCGCGAACTGATAGCCCATGGCGAGGTTGACGTCGCAGCAATTCCCCTGGCCGCTTTTGCACCAGGCGCATTCCCCGCAAGGCACGTCCGCGCCGAGGGCGACGCGGTCGCCGGCCTTCCAGCCGGACACGCCGGAGCCGGCCTCGACGATGTCGCCGGAAATCTCGTGGCCCGTCACCGCGGGATATTTCACCCGCGGGTTTCCGCTCTCGTAAATCCTCAGGTCGGACCCGCAAACGCCGCAGGCCCGGACGCGGATCAAAATCGTTCCCGGCTTCACCGCCGGCCGCGGAACGTCTTCCACGGATATTTTCGATCGGCCGCGGAGGACCGCCGCGCGCATCGTGGTCCCGACCGCCGCTCCGCCCGCCGCGCTCACGAGCCCGCCCCCGCCTCATAAAGCGGATACTCGCGCACGCCCGGAACCGGCCGCGCGGGGACCGAGGGCGCCGGAGCGTCGACGTCGGTCTGGATCCACTTCACCCGGAATTTCTTCATCGCCGAAGCGACGTCCAAGCCGGAATAAAGAACGTTCAACCGTTTCTGGTACGCGGCGAGTTCGTCGCCCTCCATGGTCTTATGATGGAACGCCAGCCAGTATCCCATCCCCTTTGAATAAACCGGGTGCGTGAAACGGAAATCAGGGTCGACGTATATATTCGCGTTCCACGGCGCGGGCGACATGAAATCGACGAAACTGTCCCTGTCCCAGCCGTAGATTCGGGCGTAAAGCGCGAACCGCTCCAGAATATTTTCGGTGAGTTCAAAATTATTGAACACGTTCGACCAAAGCGTCGACTGGGGCGTCAGGGCCGGCACCATCAAGTTGACGGGCAACGAATCCGAAACTACCACGTCTCCCGGCGCGGCGGCGGATGTAAGTTCGGCCAGCCGCTGATCCATGTAGATCATCTCCGGCGCCACCGTGTACATATGGTTGCGCCAGTCCTTGACGGAAGAAGCCACTGCGTGGACGGAAATCAGCAGCGCCGCCGGAACCAGATAAACGCCGGCGTGCTCGATCACCCAAAAGCGCAGCCGCTGTGACAACCGCGCGAGCCTCTGCGAATCCATGCCGCCGTGGAAGAACAGTTTGGGCGGGTTGTTGACGTAGTGGATCAGCGGGATCAAATAAAGGAAATGGAAGAAGAAGGACGCGATGCGGATGGAGAAAAGGTGGGGCTGAAGGAATTTCCCGAAGATCATGTGCAGGTTCAGGATCAGGAGTTCCAGGACCAGGACGATGATCACCGGCGCGAAGCGGTAGAACAGTTCATAGACGTCGAAGGCGAAGACCTTCACCACGAGGAACGCCGCGGCCAGCGGCAGGACGAAATAGAGGAGCAGCGTCTTGGGGTCGATCAAAACCCCGCTCATGCGCGTCGCCAGCCCCATCTTCTCCATGATCTGCCGGCCGACTTCATCGCCCTGCAGGACGTTCAGCAAAACGGGCAGCGCCATCAAGGCCAGGATCGCGGCCTGCGGGATTATTCGCTTGAGGAGCGACAGCGGCTTGATCCCACGGTCCGCCAGCCATTGGGAGTAGGCGAGATAGAGGATCCAGAACATGCCGCCGGTGATGAAATTGAAAAGGTAGACGTAGAGGTTCAGTCCCCAGAGAACGCTCAGCGTCACGCTGCGTCCCAAAGACGGTTTCCGGTCCTTCACCGTCAGATAGAAACACAGCATGAAAAAGAAGAACGTGAAAGACGGGGAAGGCGTGCGGGTCATCTCCGGCGGCGTCAGGCTGGCGGCGGCCACCAGCGTGTCCCATCCGGGAGAACGGAAAAAAGCGCCAAGCCATCCCGGATAGGAGAAGTTATTGAAGGTCATCACGCCCGCGAAGGAGAAAAAGAGGATCCATTTGCGGTGCGTCAGGAACTGCAGGTAGGCCAGGTAGAGGAGGAAGAACGACCCCAGCGGAAACAGGACGTGCATCACCAGGAAAAAAGCCGTGGGCGACCCGAAGCAAATGACCTTATATATCAGGGACTGGACCCAGAGCGTGAGGTGCGGAAAATTGGTGAACTTACGGAAGGAGGGCTCCGCGTAGGGCCGCGCGGGAAAGGGGTTCGAGACGGAGGCGCGGTTGGCGAAGGGAAGATAGCAGGCGACCTCCTCCCACTGCAGGGTCGACGTGTTCACGACGCCGTGGAGCTTCGGCCAGGGCGAGGAAAAGATCAGGGCCGACCGCAACCCCAGGAGGAAAACGATGGCCAGCGCCCCCAACGCGAGCGGCTTCCAATGGTCCTTCCAAAACCCGGAACGCGCCGGGGAAATCACTTCCAGAGCTCCGGAGCTTTCGTGCAGACCGCGTCGGAAATCAATCCCAACCCCTTGAACCGGCGAATGGCGGAAAGCGGATATCCCGGCAACTCCGGCGACACCAGGCACACGCGGAAGTGGGCGGCCAATTTTCGGATCATAGACACGGGCGCGGGCCGCCCGGAAAAACAATCCACCCACACCCAATCCACCCTGTTCTTAAAACGCAAAGCGGCCTCCACGGGCTCAAACTCGGAGGCGCGCACGGCGAAATAGGGGAGGTTCCCCTTCACGGCCAGCCGGACCGTCGTGGGTACAGTGGTGTCGAGAAAAAAGTAGTTGTTCACTTGGAAGCGTTTCAGGGTCTTGAGGATTTCTTCTTCGAGGCCGTCTTCCTTGGTGTTGAGGACCAGGGGGCCCTGCTGTCCGCGGCGGGAGAAAGATTGAACGAAGCGGTCAAAGGGCTCGCCGTTCTTGTGAGGATCGTGGGAAAGGATCAATCGCCCGTTCCGCGAACGGATGTCGATTTCCGCGCCCCAGCTTCTGTCCAACAGGGCGAGGTCCGCGAGGCGATTGGTCCGATGTCGGATGATTTGCATCGCCAAAAGTATATTAAATTACGTCAACCGCGAAAAATATTCCTATTGCGGCTGTTTCCGGTCCGCCCGGGAACACGCTCATCGCCGTCCGCGCAATAGTTCAGGGGGCAGTGACTGCGGAAGTAACAATTACGGAAGGTTAAAAAAATGGGTCCGGAGGGATTTGAACCCTCGACCCCTCGCTTAAAAGGCGAATGCTCTACCCCTGAGCTACGGACCCGAAAACGGCTGGCTGAAGAAAAGTAGGATGTCTCGGTTATCTGGAAAGGCCTACAGGATACAAAAAAACAAGCCGTTGGGAAATGAGCTCAGGCCTGCGTCTGGATCAGCCGGTGGGTCAGCGCGTCCCTCGCGATGTCGGCCGCGGGCACGGCCAGCGCCACGCCGCACACCCCAGCGGACTATCCCGCTCCGTTGTGCTTGCTTATTGAACTCCAGCGTCGATCATGCGCCGCGACCCGCCGTGCTCTCGATCGAAGTGGACGGCGTTCCGGAAGGAAAACCCTGAACGTGGAGGGTCTGGGTCGGGAAAGCGAACTCAATCCCCCTCTTATCGAATTCACCCTTGATGGCGAAATTGATGGCCTGTTGCACGTCCATGTATTTGTTGTAGTCCGCGCTGAGAACGTAATAGACGACTTCAAAAATCAGGCTGAAATCCCCATAGGAATAGAAATGCGCCCGGTCGAACCGCGTGTCCGGCGTGCCTTCGATTATTTTTTTGATGAGGCCGGGGACTTCTTTCAACACATCCAGCGGCGTGCCGTAAACCACGCCCAACTTGAAGACGACCCGGCGAAGGTCCATCACCTTATAATTGCGGATCCTTGAGTCCGTGAGGTCTTTATTGGAGAAAACCAAAAGCTCCCCGCCCAAACTACGGAGGCGCGTGGACTTGATACCGATGTGCTCCACGCTGCCCAGGAAATCACCCACGATGATGAAATCCCCGATCACGAAGGGACGGTCGAACATGATGACGAAATAAGCGAAGAGGTCGCCCAACACAGCGGAACTCGCCAGCGCCACAGCCACGCCGCCGATGCCCAGACCGGCCATGATGGCCGAAATCTTGAAACCCAGGTTATCAAGAAGGAACATGCAGCCGATCACCCAAATGGCCGCGGTCAGAGCCGGCATCAGCATCTGAAAACGGCTGTTCACAAGCGCCGCGTCCGGCCGCCTCTTCACGTAGACGTTGAACAGGACGAACTGGATGAGGCTCCGCAGGAACAGTATTCCCACCACGGTGACCAGCACCGAGGACAAAGACGACAGGCCTTTTTGAATGCCGGGATTCAGATGGAGCCCGTTCAAACCCAAGTAGATGAGGCCGAAATATACCAGGGGCACCAGATATTTCTCAACGGCGGAAAGGATGTAATCGTCGAAACCGCTCTTCGTGGCGGCGGACCACTTCTTTAGGCGGTTCAAGACGACGATCTTTATGATCCAGACGATGAGTATCCCGGCGGCGACCGTGCCGACCGCCTGGGCATAGTCCAGGACGGTGTTTCCCATGAACGACTGCTTCAGGAATCCATTAAGCATGAAGGATTCGTTTGCGCGGCGCTATGCGTCCATCCTGGCATGAACGCAGGATGTGACTTTTGAATTTCGTTCGGGGCATGAACGGCTCCTTTCCCAATACCTATATGTTAGTAAGAAAAATGTCTTGGAGGGAAGGCTCCAACCACGCATGGCGGAAAGCCGGCGATAGGATCGGCAGAATTTCAGAAACTTAAACGGCGGGGACGGAGAGGAGAGGTTTGTAGGATTTAACCAGGGACTCGAAGGAGTTTATGGAAGCGTCAAAATCTTTTTTGGACTTGCAGTGGAGGACGATGGAGTTTATGGATTTTTTTTCGGAGAAATAGGCGACGGCGTCATAACTGCCCCATTGGTTCCCCTGAAAGTAATAGATGACCGCCTTTTTGTTCCTCTCCGCTTTGACCGTTTTGATCTTTCTCACTTTGATCTTCGGGCTGCCGTTTTTCTTAAAGCCCTGTACGGTCCGCCGCACTTGATCTTCGATCGACCTGAGCCCTTTTTCCTTCTTGGCCATCTGGGCGTACATCCTAGCCGGGCTGTTCTCCCAGGACAGGTCTTCTGGGTAAAAAACGGTGTGGATGTTCTTCGATACGCCGACGTCGTTGTCCAAAACCCACCCTTGGGGAGCCTCCAGGATAAAAGCGTGGATTTTATTGTAGACGATACCGGCTTTTAAATTTTCGGCCAAACCCGCCGCAACGACAATCATGAGAATGAAAAGCACGTAGAGTATCAGCTGCATGACACCTCTTCTATGATTTTGTCATTCCTGGTGCTGGCGTCAGCTCAGATCATCAAGCTCAGCATTATTTGCAATGAACCGCACACAATTAAAATATTTTTTCTTGATCGCGGCAACGGGTTCTCAAAAAATTAAAAAACGCGCGCCCATGGCCCGCGGCACGCGTCTTTCCCTGAGGTCCGGCTTGACGACCCTATCCGTTATGAATCATCCACCATAGGTCTTAATCAGCGAGGCAAGCCGGCGTCCGGCATTCAGTTTCCACTCCCGGTTTCTCCACCATGAACTGGGATGGGTGATCCGCGCCATGATCCGGTGGGGCTCGTCTTTGAGGGCCATCACGACGAGTTTTTCCGCGATTGCGCCGAGGGGTACCACGGGCGCGCGGCCGGCGAGGCGACGGCTCAATGACGAGACGGCCTTGCGCACATTTGCGTCGTCCGGATCGAACCGCCGGTTCAATATTTTCTGCGAGAGGCCCAGGTTCGATTCCGGATCTCCGACATTTCCCAGCGGGTAGTTGACCGCGTTGACCACTGAGATGCACAGCCGCCGGCAAAGTTCTTCCAGCCGGCCTTTATCCAACGGCCCCTTCTCAAATTCGGGTTTTTCCAGACCGGCAGCCTTGGAAACCTCCCCCCACCAGGCCCTGCCGGCCATCCCTCTGAAAGGACAGCGCGCGGTGACAGGCCCCATGATCTCATCCCGATGGGGAGATTCGGCGACGAAGACAATTCTGGGCGATTCTATTTTCAAATCCGGGACGAAGCATCGTTCCCTGTAATCCGCCGATGGCGGCCAATCCGATGGACGCGGCGGCGCCTTTTCCTTCATGCCGATCCCCATGCCGACGGAATCTATCCGTTCGCCGCCATCGGCTTATAGCTCCGCATCAATCCGTTGCGGGCCAGCGTCATATAAATATCTTGGATGACGGACTCGTCGCCCGGGTCCACCAAGGGCCTTTTTTCGATCAAGCCCGCCGAGATGACGGGAAGCTCAAAGGCCCACTCCTCCGCCTTCGGAAGCCATAGGTCCGCCGGCCGCGTTTCGCCGTCCACCCCTCCCAGCCGAATCCGGCTGTGCCCGCGTAGGACCCTCGGCTCTTCCGGTGAGAAAGTGATGATGCGGTTCGCCAGGACGTTGTCGATGTAGTCTTCGAAGAACGCCGCTTTCTCGGACGATTCCGCCTGGTTCCTGATGAACGTCTTCAAAAGGCCGAAAAGCTCCGCGCGTGCGGGCCGGGAGAGCATGATTTTCCCGGTGAATATCAAATTCAGTTTGACCTCGGGGACCGGTTTGCCCGCTTCCAGGAGCGACCGGATGGAATCCTCGCACTTTTCCCAGGAAGGGAACAGCTCGCTCTCGATCCGCCCGTAATAATCGCGGACGATGGCCCGCAGGTGAGGAGAATCCGCGAAATCGTTTTCCGTCAGGAAGCGGACCAATCGTTCCCCCGGCAGCCCGGACCTGACTAGCAGGTGGATGAGCTCCGACAGGTAGCCGCGGCCGCTGGCCAGCTCGAGGAACAGCCCGAACTTCCGCACCTTCAGGTAGTCGTCCATCGAAAAAGTGCGCCCGCCCACGACCACTTCCTCGGTCTCCGCGACCACCACCCCGTCGTAGCGCCCGTAGGTCCGCTCCGCCAGCCGGTGCATGGTTTTGTAGCCGTGCTTCTCGCGGTTGGGTTTTGTGGCGAGGTCGATGCCCGAAAAAAGCCGGAGGTTGTAACTGTAGATGCGGTCCACGCCGGAAAGCATCAGCTTTTCCAAACCGTTGATGTAGACCTCCGTGGTGTCGCCGGGGAAACCGAAAATGAGTTCCGTCGACGTCGTGATGTTTTTCTTCTTCGCCCAGCCGACGTATTCGAGGAACTTATCGTAGGCGACATTGGTGCGCTTGATCCCGCGGCGGATGTCTTCGTCCAGCGTCTGGAAACTCATGCCGAACTCGCCGATGAGAGACAGGGTCTCTATCACCTTGAGCACGTATTCGTTCACGATCTTCGCGGTGTAGAAATAAAGCCGGGCGGGATAGTTGTGCTCGCGCGAGGACTTCATCAGCCGCTCCGCCATTTCGATGTCGCGCTCGCGCAATATCCCCAGGTTTTCATCGGTGAGGATCAGGATGTCGGTCTTGGTGCGGGCCCTGATGTAATCCAGTTCGGCAAAAACGCGGTCCAGGCTGAAGGACCTCATCTTGCTCCAAAGCGGCGTTCCGCTGACGCAGAAGGCGCAGGAGTACGGACAACCCCGCATGGATTGGATGATGGGCTCGTAGCCCTCTTCCAAGAACCGATCCATGTAGCCCAGCAGATAGGGCGACGGGATATGATCCATATCCGGTTTCGGGTAAGGCCCCCGCAGCAAGGAACCATCGGAGGACAAGCGGGCGCAGCCCTCGATGACTTGGCCTGGCATCAGTTCACCGTTCCAGTCCAGGTGCTCGAGGAGGCGGACAAACGAGACTTCCCCCTCGCTCGGTACGCAAACATCGAACTGCGGGTGGCGTTTCAGGAAGTCGAGCAGCTCGTCGTCCACGTCATCGATGGAGGGGCCGCCGACGGCGATGACGGTCCGCGGAGAACGCTCTTTGGTCCGGGCCGCGCAAAAGTCGGACAAGCGCTCCGACCACACGTGGAGAGAGAACCCCGCGACGTCGGGAGGGCGGGTTTTCACCGCTTCCAAATATTCGTTGGGGTCGCGGAAAATTTTGATTTCCAGGCCGGGGAAACGGTCCTTCGCCGCGGCCGCGATGTAACCGGCCGCGAGCGGCACCACGTTCGGGCTCCTTCCGTGCCCGGTATGGGACAACTCGGCAAGATAAACTAACACGTGGATCCCTCCAGCAAATTCATTGCGCCCGGCCGCGGGCTAATCGGCGGGATGCGGTTGCGGTTCCGGCGACGGTCGCCTTCCGTATATCTCGGCGCTGTTATCGTATTCCAGGCGCAGAACACGCATGGGATTACCGATAACGACGGCCCTGGGCGGCAGGCTGCGCGATACGACCGTCAGCGGCGCGATGGTGACGCCATCACCGATGTGGATATTTCCGAACAGGATGGAACCCGCCCCGATCCAGACGCGGTTTCCGATCTGCGGGACCCCGGGGACGCCGTCGGCGCGCATCCCCATGGTCACCTGTTGAGCGATGTTGCAGTCCTCCCCCATCCGGACCCGGCCGATGATGATCCCGCCGTAATGTCCGATGTAGAGGCCGCCGCCGATTTCGGCGTCCGGGTGGATATGGATCCCCCAGCAGATGATGGCCAGCTTATCAAGGAGGTAATAGAGGACGTTCAGCGGGAGTTGGATCGGGCGAAAGCGGATATGATGGTTGATCCAATACCCGAACCGGTAGACGATGGTGCTTTGGGCACCGGGCGAATCGAGGATGACGCGGAGTTTCTGCAGGCGCCCGGTGTAGCCGTCCAAATAAAAGTAACGGTCGATGTCCCGCCGTATCAGCGAGAAAAACCGGCGCTGCTTCTCCGGTATCACGCCCACGGCGGCGTCGTCCATTATTTTCCGGACGTCTTTTCCCAGTCGGACATGAACGCCGCGAACTGGCGGTCCATCTCGCTGTAGGCCGCCGGGGTCAAATGGACCATGTCGCCGCTGTCGTATTCAGGTTTCAGCCAACGATCCTCGGGACTGAGCCGCAGGGCGGCCTCCAGGTCGAACACGGGGATGCCTTCCTGTTGAGCGTAGCTCTTCATCCAATCGTTGAACTGAGTGATGCTGTCCAGCCAGGTGGGCTTGCCGAGGATCTTCTTCACCTTGAGCTTCGCCTGGGCGACGGCTCCGGTGGGTTTGCCGACGGGCGCGGTGGTCACGAGCATCGGCTTGACGCCGGCGGCGCGCAATTCCGCCACCCAGCTCATGACTTGCTTCTTATAGGCTTCGGCGTCGCCGGGGAAATAGGTGGAGCATTCCTTGATCAGAACGACTTCCGGCTTGTTCGCTTCCGCAATCAAACCTTGGATCAGTTTTGACTTATCGAATTCATAGCATCCGGTGTACCCGAATTCATATTCCGGCCGCTGGACCCGCTGGCCGATCTGCTCGAAATGCCAATCCTTGCCGATGGAAGCGCCCACCAGGACCACGCGCTTCGTTTGGTCGGATTTTTCCGCTTTCACCATGGCACTGCCTCCCTGCGCGAAGCTGAGGATACAAGCCGCCAAAATCGCTTTACGAATCATTTTTCGATGCTCCTTTCGTTCTTTCTAGGGATGTATTTCTTCCACTTCTTTCACCAAAAGAGGACGCCGGTGCAAGTAGCTGGTCACCCGGCGCTTGTTTTGAATCTGGCTGAAAACCCGTTCCACCTGGGGGACGGTTAATTCTACCACAGGAGCCACGTCGACGGAAGGGACCTTGTGGTTCAACGCCCAGAGGCAAAGGTCCAGCTTCTGCAGGGGCAGTGAAAAATAGAACTCGTCCTGGTTTTGCTCCAACGAATAGGTATCGGTCGTGGGCGGCCGGCTGCAAATCTCTTTCGGCACCCCCATGTATTCCGCCAGCTGATACACCTGGGTCTTATAGAGATGGGCGATGGGCTTGAAGTCCGCGGCGCCGTCGCCGTTCTTCACGAAGAACCCCTGGTCGTACTCCAGGCGGTTCGGCGTGCCGACCACCGCGTAGTTGAGGCGGTCCGCGTGGTAATACTCCATCATCCGCCGGACGCGCTGCTTGAAGTTCGTGGCCGCGACGATGCCAAGGTAGGACTCGGCCGTGAGCCTCAGCTTTTTCTGCTCGCCCTTGGGCGATTGGACGACGATGGAAAAAATAGCGTAGGCGGTCTCATCCAGTATCCCGGGAAGCACGATCTTGCACTTCCAGCCCGGACCGAACTCGGGCACGACCAGGCGGATGGCTTCGTCGCGCCGCTCATAGCAACGGGCGCCTTTCAGGACGGGCGTGATGTCCTCCAAAAGCGCCTTGACGCCGAACTTATCAGCGAGCTGCCGGCCGAGCTTCTCGCTGTCGCCCGACGAATCTGTCTCCGGCATGAACAGGCCCAGAACGCGGTCCTTCCCCAAGGCGCGCGCGCAGAGCGCCATGGAAACGGACGAATCGATGCCGCCGGAAAGGCCGAGCACGGCGCCGCGCTTCTTCAATTCCTGGCCCACGTGCCGGCGGATTTCCTTCTCAATGACGGCGCATTCGGCCGCCGCATCCAGCTGCAACACATCACGAGAGAACGCCATTAAGATGCCTCCTTGAAAAGGTCGACCAACGACCGTTTATCGATCTTACCATTTGGCGACTTGGGCAGACCGCCGTTGCTAAAAACGATCTTCTTCGGTGCCATGAAATCCTCCAGATGCTTTTTGCCGTAGGTTAAGAGGTCCGCCGGCGTGACGCGGGACGGATCCCGCACCGTGACGACCGCGCCGACCGCCTGGCCGAGCACCGCGTCCGGAACGCCCACCACCGCCGCCTCCACTACTTCCGGATGCGCGCACAGGATGTCTTCCACTTCCCGGGGACTGACCTTTTCCCCCCGGCATTTGATGATGTCGTCCCGGCGGCTGACGAAGAACAGGTAGCCTTCCTCGTCCATCTTGAACAGATCCCCGGTGTGCAAAACGTTTTCGCCCGGCTTAGGCCCGGGACGGAGCTTTTTCGCGGTTTCTTCCGGCGCTTCCCAATAACCCTTCATGACATGCGGTCCGCTGACCACAAGTTCGCCCGCCACGCCGGGCCCGACGCGGTTGCCGCGCTCGTCCTCGATCCATAATTCCTGGTTCGGCATGCCGCGGCCGACGGAGGTCGGGCGGACGTCCAGCTGTTCTGGCGGCAGATAGGTGACGCGCAGGCATTCCGTCTGGCCGTACATGGAATAAAACGACGCCTTGGGGAAGGACGCGCGCAAACGCTTGATGTGGTCCAGCGGCATGGGCGCGGCGGCGTTCGTGAAATACCGGAGGGCCGGAAAATCCATCCCGGAAAGGTCCAGCTGAAGGAGCATCGCCGCCATGGTCGGGACGAGCGGAAAACCGGTCACGTTTTCATCACGGAGCTTTTCCAGGGCCACATAGGGGTAGAGAAAGGATTTTTCCAAGACGACCGACCCGCCGACCATGAACATCGTCAAGACCTGGCCCAGGCCGTAGCCGAAGGAGAGGGGCAGGTAGTTCAGGATGATGTCGCGCTCGCTGTTCTTCAAATATTCCGTGATCGACGACATCGCGGAAACGATGTTGCGGTGCGTCAGCATGACGCCCTTGGGGTGTCCGGTCGTACCCGAAGTGTACATCAGTCCAGCGAGGTCCGAATCGCCGCCGGCCGGAATCGACGGACGCTCGTCTCCGCCCGTTGGAAAAAGGACAAATCGCTTCCCGGCCTCGTCCGCGGACCCGGCCAGGCCGATGACCAGCACTGAGGCGAGGTGCGGGCATTGGTTCCAGACGTCGGAGAAGCCCTGACGTTTCTTTTCGTCGGTGATGAAGGTTTTGGCGCGGCAGTTGTTGAGGAGGAAGATGATTTTTTCGGATTTGGTCGTCGGATTGACGAGGAGGAAAACGGCGCCGGCCTTCAGGACGCCGAACACGGCGAACACAGCCTCGGCGGAATTGTCCAAACAGACGGCGACGCGGTCACCGCGCCTCACGCCCGCTTCGGTCAACGCGCGGGCGACGGAATTGGACCTCTTTTCGATTTCGCCGTACGTCCACTTCCGTCCGTCCGCCACAAGAGCCGCCCTATCGGGCGCGCGTTGAGCGCTTTTTTCCAAAAGCTCTTGGACTTGCAAGGCGTCCCTATCCCTGTTTCTTTTTGACGAAGGACGCGACCCGCTCGATGGAGTCAAGGTTCGCCGGAACAAGCTCCTTGTTTTCCACTTTGATCCTGTAGGTCTTCTCAACGTGGGCGACCAGCTCCATCATGCCGGTGGAGTCGATGATGCCCTTCTCCAGGAATGAATCGGCGTTTGAGAAGCCTCCTTCCTGGCCGAAGAGATAATTGTCCACCACGAACCGCCTTAAGTCATTCACGATGTTTTCCATTCGCCGCTCCTAAGCCCCGGCCGTTCATCAAGCCGTTCTTTTGTCGAAGTTTCGCAAAAATTGGTCCGCCACGATCTGGGTCGAGAGAACGCCGACCAGCGCCATATTGTCCTTCACGCCGACGGCCCGACCTTCCTTGAACTTGTCAACGAGTTTCATCACGGCCGCGGGGTTGAATATCCCGTCGTTTTTCAGCCTCGACTCCGACAATAGCTCGGCCGCGTAGTCCGGCGCGCCGGGACCCACGAAACATTTGCCGTCCGGGGCGCGGTAAGGCTGCTTCGGGCGCTTCTGCACGGATTCGGGGATCAGGCCCGACATGCTCTTTTTCAAAAGATATTTTTCGTTCAGTCCCTTCATCTTCAGCGCGGACGGAAGCTTCGCGCCGAACTCCATCACGCGGTAGTCCAGGAAGGGGTATCGTCCCTCCACGCCGTGGGCCATGGCCATCCGGTCGCCCTGGGCCGACAGGATGTATCCCGGCAACAGGTACTTGGCTTCCAAATACTGGCTCCGGGAGAAACCGTCCCACCCTTCGAAACTCCGCGGTAATTCGCCGCGAAGCGCGCTTTTTGCGTCAAAGGACGCCACGCGGTCCCGCCATTCGGATGAAAAGAACGTTTTAAGCATAACAGTCATATCCCATCGCGGCAAGTGGGAAAATAAAGGATCCGGGAGGTCCTCCGGACGCACCCGGAAGAAGGCTTTGAGATATTCCTCCGGCTGATTTTGAAGGTTGGCCATGTAGGGATAGAGCCGTTTCAGCAACAGCGGCCGCCAGCGGGACCGGGGCCGCCTTCCCCAGAATCGGCGGATCTTGGCTTCCTTGAAGATATCGTATCCCCCCAGCATTTCGTCCGCGCCTTCGCCGGTCATCACCACTTTAAAGGCGCTTTCGCGGACGAGGCGCGCCAAAATGTACATCGGCGCCGGCGCCGTCCGCAGCACGGGCCTTTCCGCGTGCCACAATACGTCGGGGAACACGCCGGCGATGTCGGCAGCGGAGCAACGGACTTCCCTGTGATCCGTTCTCAGGAACTGGCTGGCTTCGCGCTGGAAAGAGCTTTCGTCAAATTCCCGGTCCTCGAAGGCGACGGAAAAGGTTTTGAGCGGCGCGTCCGTGTAATGGCGGATGAGCGCCGTCGTCACGGTCGAATCGAGCCCGCCGCTGAGATAGGCCCCCACGGGAACGTCCGCCCGCAGGCGCAGGCGCGTGGCGTCGATCAGGAGCGCCTTCAGTTCCTCCGCCAGGGCGCCCTCGTCCGCCTTCAGCGAAGCGCCTTCCTCCGCATACGCCAGGTCCCAATAGGGATAAACGGAAACCTTCCCGTCCTCCACCGTCATGGAATGGCCGGGCGGAAGCTCGCAGACGCCTTCGAAAAACGAGGAGGGAGGCACGGGGGCCCAGAAGGTGAAGATTTGGTCCAGGGCCCGGGGATCGATCTTCCGCGGAACGTCGGGGTGGGCGAAGAGGGTTTTGATTTCGGACCCGAATATGAACGAATCCTTGGCCTGCGTGTAGAAAAGCGGGCGGACGCCGATGCGGTCCCGCGACAGGAAAAGCCTCCGGAGCCTTCCGTCCCATATCGCGAAGGCCCATTGGCCGTTGAAGTCTTTGACGCAGTCCTCGCCTTTTTCGATGTAGGCGCGCAGGATGACTTCCGTGTCCGAACGCGTGGCGAAGCGATGGCCTTTCTTTTCCAACTCCGCCCTGATCTCAAGATAGTTGAAGATTTCGCCGTTGAAGGTGATCCAGTATTGGCCGTTGTCGGCGGACATGGGCTGCTGGCCGCTGGAAAGGTCGATGATGCTGAGGCGGGCGTGGCCGAAACCGAGAGGGCCGTCCACGTGGATGCCGCTTTCGTCCGGCCCCCTGTGCCGGAGGACCCGGACCATGCGCTGCAGGACTTCCTTGGAAACGGGACGCCCGGCGGCGTTCAGGATTCCGGTGATGGCGCACATCTTAATGGGCCATCTTGACGCCGTGCTTCACCCGCAACTCTTCAAGCTTATCCCGCGCAGTGGAAACGTAATCCGGGTCGCGGCTGGTTTCTATCATCAGGATATAGATTTCAGCGGCCCGCCGGTAATTCCCCTCGCGCTTATAGATGTTGGCCAGGATGTTCTGCACCATGCTCGGGCATTCCGGGTCCTTGATGGCCTCTTCCAACAGGGCGATCACTTTATCGACGTTGGCGGCCTTGCGGAAACCGATGGCGCCCGCGTAGAGCCGGTATTGCCAGAAGTTGGGATCCCAGCGCGCGCCATCCCGCAAAAGGGACAGCGCCTCGTCGTCCCGGTTCAGGTTGAAAGCCAGGGCGCCCGCGGTGAAGACGAAGTTGTAATGGAAGTAGGGATCAAGCGAAGCAGCCCGCAGCGCGTAGGTGAGGAGTTCCGGATAATTGTGCAGACGTAGGTGAGGGTGGAGATCGGCTTGGCCCTCGCTGCCGATGTGGAAATGCCCCTCCTCCACCATCTCCCGGTGCTCTTCCTCGGTCATCTCGCTCGCGTAATATTGCAGGAGTTGAATGAAAGCCAAGTCCGAGCCCAGGCGCCGCAAACCCGACAACACGACCGAGACGTCCGTCAGGGCGTATTTATCCAACACGGGACGGCCAAAGGCCGGATAGGCGGGGCGGAAGAAATGGGCGGACAGACCCTGGGCCGCGACGAGGAGGACGAGGGCCAGCGCCGCGCAGAACAGCGGCCGCGCGGACCGCACTTAAAACTCCTTCTTGAGAAAAATCGAAAGGGCCAACGACAGGCAGGCCGCGGTATAGAGGGCGGCGTAGGCCAGCCCCCAGAGTTCGTTCCCCAACGAAACGCCCGGCACGTGAAAAAAATCCTGGTAGTTGAGGAACTGGAAATTCGGCATGAGGAACATGACGCCGCGCACCGCGCCGACGGTAATGACGCTTTCGGATTTCCTGATCAGGAAGGAAAGCTCCGGCCCGAAATGGCCCAATAGCCAGAAGAAGAATGTGAAGACGATGGACGACACGGCGGAGCTGGAGAACAGCGAAAAGAAAACCGCCAAAGCCGCCACCATCATGACCTTGAAATAGATGAACGGCAGGCAGGCGAAATAATGGAAATCCACGGCCCATCTCTGGGTCAGCAGGAGGGCCAAATGCAGGACGTTCATGATCAACAGGCTCGCCACAACGGCGGCCATCAGCCCCAGGAAGCGCCCCAGGATGTAATAGGACCGCGGCAGAGGCCGCGTCAGGATGAGGTAGAGCGTGCGGGATTCCATCTCCTCCAGGATCAGCGTCACCGCGCCGAAGACCGCGGCCACCAGGCCGAAGACCTCAATGACGGCCAGCCCGAAATCCAGGATCACCCGCACTTCCTGGTCCGGCGCCAGGGCGCTGAAGAGCATGGACACGCCGAGCAGGAGCAGCGCGAAGAATCCGACGACCAAATAAAGCCGGTTGCGAAGCTGCTGGAGGAAGGTATAGCGCGCGATGGAAACGATTGCTTTCATCGGACCTCCGGCGCGCCCTGGGACGTGACAGTCTGGACGAAAATCTCCTCGAGGGATCCTTCTCGCCCCGCCCATTCGCGCTGTTCCGCCAACCGCGCAAGTTTGCCCTTCACTAAGATACCGACGCGGTGGCAGACCTTTTCCACCTCCGAGATGCTGTGGGAGGAAAAGAAAATCGTCTTCCCGGCTCGGTTCAAGGATTGGATCAGATCGCGCATTTCCTTCAACCCCAGAGGATCGAGGCCCGTCACGGGCTCATCGAAAACCATGATCTGCGGATCGTGCAGCATCGCCTGGGCCAGACCCACGCGCTGCAGCATCCCCTTGGAATATTCCCGCATCGGCCGGCCGGCGTGCTCCGCCATCCGGACCGACTTCAGCACGCCGTCGATCCGCTGCGGCAGGGTTTTGGGGTCCACGCCGGAAAGCTGCCCGTAGAACTTCAGCACTTCCCGGGCGGTGAGGTATTTGTAGAAATAGGGGACCTCGGGGAGATAACCGACGAGGCGTTTGGCCTCCAGGTCCTGGGCGGCGTGGCCGAAGATACGGACGGAACCCGACGTCGGGAAGAGAAGTCCGAGGATCAGTTTGATGGTGGTCGTTTTTCCGGAACCGTTCAGGCCCAGGAGGCCGAAGACTTCGCCGGGGCGGATGTCGAGGGAGATGCCTTCCACGCCGAGGAACGTTTTCGTCCGCCCGAGGTGGGACTTGCGGTAGATTTTGGTGAGGGATTCGAGGGAGAGTGCCGCGGCGGGCTCAGTCATACGCAACCTCGGAGAAACGGTCCACTATTTCTTGGGGATCGCCCGAACCATGATCACGCCTTCGATGGCGCGCAGCGCCGTCAAAGCGCCCTCGGAGACGCCGCTATCGATGTCGATAATGTTATAGGCGTAATCGCCTTTGCCTTTGTTGAGCATGTCGGCGATGTTCACTTTTTCCCGCGCCAACAGCGTGGTGATCTGCCCCACCATGGCGGGGACGTTGCGGTTGGCGATGAGGATCCGCGTACGCCCCGACGGGACCATTTCACAGTCGGGGAAGTTCACGGAATTCTTGATGTTGCCGTTCTCCAAAAATTCCATCAGCTGGCGGACGGCCATCACGGCGCAGTTCTCTTCGGACTCGGGCGTCGAGGCGCCGAGGTGCGGCATGGCGATGACTTCGTCCAAGTCCAGCAAGTCCGGCTCCGGAAAATCCGTCACGTAGGCAGACACGATGCCGGCCTTGACCGCGTCCTTGAGCGCCGCGTTGTCCACCAGGGGCCCGCGCGCGAAATTGATCAGCCGCAAGCCCTTTTTCATGAGCGGGAATTTGTCTTTGCCGATCAGTCCCTTGGTCTTGTCGGAGAGCGGAACGTGGATGGTGATGTAGTCCGATTCTGCCAGGAGAGATTCGAGGCTTTTCGCGCGCTTCACCTCGCGCGACATGCCCCAGGCCGCTTCCACGGAAATATAGGGGTCGAAACCGCTCACCTGCATTCCCAGGGCGAGGGCGTCGTTGGCCACCATGACGCCGATGGCGCCCAGCCCGACCACGCCGAGCTTTTTCCCCCGGATCTCGGGACCGACGAACTTGGCCTTCTCTTTCTCGATGACCTTGTTCAGTTCCGCCGTGCGCGGCGCGGAGGTCCGGGCGAAGGTGATGCCCTGGACGACCCGGCGGGAACTCAGTAGCAAGCCGCAGATCACCAGTTCCTTGACGGCGTTGGCGTTGGCGCCCGGGGTGTTGAACACCACGATGCCTTTCGGGGAAAGCTTTTCGATGGGGATGTTGTTGACGCCGGCGCCGGCGCGGGCGACGGCTTTCACCGAAGGGGCGAACTCCAAGTCGTGCATGGCCTGGCTGCGGACAAGGATGGCGTCCGGATTGGCGATCTCGGCGGAAACCTGGTAGCTGTCCGACGGGAATAGGCTCAAACCTTCCGGTGATATCTTGTTGAGGGTCTGGATTTTATACGTCATGGTGTATAAGAGTCCTCTCGATGAATTTACTGTCCGCCGCCGTCCCGGCGAAAACGGTTCCCCGGACTATTTCCCCGCGGCGGGGTTTCGCCGGGCTTCCAGGGCATGCCGCAGCACGTCGTCCATGTTGCTGACCGGGACCAGCTTCAATCCCTTCTGAACGTCCTGCGGGATTTCCTCCAGGTCCTTCTCGTTGCCCCTGGGGAACAAAATGGTTTCAACGCCTTCCCGGTACGCGGCCAAGACTTTTTCTTTCAGGCCGCCGATGGGAAGCACGCGCCCGCGCAAAGTGATCTCGCCCGTCATGGCCACGTTGCTGCGGACCGCGCGGCCCGTGAGGGCGCTGGCGACGGCCGTGGCCAGGGCGATGCCCGCCGACGGGCCGTCCTTCGGAATGGCGCCTTCGGGCACATGGATGTGCAGGTCGTGGTTCTTGAGGTTCCCGTCCTTGCCCATCTTCATGTCCAGGGAAAGGGAGCGGACGTAGGACAGCGCGGCCTTGGCGGATTCCTGCATAACGTCGCCGAGCTTTCCGGTGAGGATGAGGTTGCCGCGGCCCGGCATCACCGTCACTTCGACGGACAGGGTTTCCCCGCCGTTTTCGGTCCAGGCCAAACCCGTCGCCACGCCGACGGCGTTGGGAGAACGCTTCTCGCGGACGTACTTCGGAACACCCAAAAACTTTTTCAAATCCTTGGAATCGATCCTGATGATCGAACTCTTTTCCTCCACCAGCTTCCGCGCCGCCTTGCGGCAGAGCGTGGCGACTTCGCGCTCCAGGGAACGGACGCCCGCTTCCTGCGTATAGTCCTTGATCAGGACCTTGAAAGCCTCCGCGCTGACCGCCAGTTTTTTGGGCATAATGCCGTGTTCCTTCATCTGCTTCGGAAGGAGGAACTTCTGCGCGATCAGGAGCTTCTCCTCCATGGTATAGCCGGGGAAGCGGATGATCTCCAAACGGTCCTGCAGGCTTTGGGGGATCGTATAGAGGGTATTCGCCGTCGTGATGAACATCACGTGGGAAAGGTCGAAGCCGACGTCCAAGTAATGGTCCACGAAATTATGGTTCTGCTCGGGATCCAGGACTTCCAGGAGCGCGGCCGCGGGGTCGCCCCGCCAGTCGCTGCCCATCTTGTCGATCTCGTCCAACAGGAAAACCGGGTTGCGGGACTTGGCCTTTCGCATGGATTGGATGATGCGGCCCGGCAGCGAGCCGATGTAGGTGCG
>CAYZXT010000016.1:0-52809 GCA_964482515.1 uncultured Elusimicrobia bacterium
CCGTGATGAGCCAAATGGAGAGGTCGGGGTTCACGCAGCGCAGCCCCGCGGCGATGGCCGGCGCGCGGCCGTGGATTGAATGAAACCCGTAGGTGTTCATGTAATAGGGAAAGCGGCTGGAGCAGCCGATGCCGGAGATGAATACATATTTTTCCCGGGGAAGGCTGAACTTGGCCAGGGCCTGCTGCATGGACCCGAGGATGGAATAATCGCCGCAGCCCGGGCACCAGCGGACTTCCTGGCCCGAAACGAAATCGCTCTTGGTGTAGGTCGGCTGCGCGCCGGGTACGGCCGCGCCCGTGTTGACTGGACTCATGGAATTGCCCTCCGAACAAAAAATTACAAAACAGCCGAAATTTTTTCCTTCAACTCCCCGACCTGGAACGTCGATCCCTGGATCTTGTTGATGCCAATGGCCTTGATCCCCGGGAACTGGTTCCGCAGGAGCATGAGGAGCTGGCCGGAGTTGCATTCCGGAACGACGACCGTTTCAAATTTCTTCAGAACGTCCCCCAGGTTTTTGGGGAACGGGTTGATGTAGTTCAGGTGGGCCTGGGACAGCTTCTTCCCTTCCTCGAGGAGCTCGCTCACGGCCTGATGGATGGAACCGAAGGTCCCGCCCCAGCCGAGGACGAGGGTTTTCCCCGACGGTTCGCCGCGCACGTCCAGTGCGGGGATGTCGTCGGCGATGCGCGCCACTTTTTCCGCCCGCAGCTTGATCATCTTCTCGTGGTTCTCGGGGTCGTAACTGACGTTCCCGGTTTGGTCCGCCTTGGCGAGCCCGCCGATGCGGTGTTCCAGTCCGGGCGTCCCGGGCCTGGCCCAGGGGCGCGCCAGAGTTTTCGGGTCGCGGGAATAGGGGAGGAACGGCCCGGCGCCGGGCGCCGCGTGCTGGACCTCCAAGTTGGGCAGCTTATCGAGTTCGGGCAACTTCCACGGTTCCGCGCCGTTGGCCAGATAACCTTCGGAAAGCAGGATCACCGGCGTCATGTATTTCAGGGCCAGGCGGCAGGCCTCGAAGGCCATGTTGAAACAATCCGCCGGGGTCTTCGGGGCGAGCACCGCGATGGGCGATTCCCCGTTCCGGCCGAACATGGCCTGCAGCAAATCCGTTTGTTCCGTCTTCGTCGGCATTCCAGTGCTGGGGCCAGAGCGCTGGACGTCCACGATGACCACGGGCAATTCGGTCATGATGGCCAGGTTGATGGCTTCGGATTTCAGGCAGAGGCCGGGGCCGCTGGTGCCGGTGATCCCGAGCTCGCCGCCGAAGGCCGCGCCGATGGCGGAACCCATGGCCGCGATCTCGTCTTCCGCCTGGAAGGTTTTGACGTTGTAGTTTTTATAACGCGAGAGGGCTTCCAGGATGCTGGAGGCCGGGGTGATCGGATAGGAACCGTAGAACAGGACTTTCTTGGCCAGATGGGCCGCGGCGACGAGGCCGATGGCCAGCGCTTCGTTGCCGGTGATCTTTCGGTAGGTTCCGGGCTCGAGCTTGCTCTTGCGCACCTGGAATTGGGTTGGCAGGAGTTCGACGATGTCCGCGTAATTGTAGCCGGCCTTCAGGGCGGCGATGTTGGCGTTGACGAACTCGGGCTTCTTGGCGAACTTTTTCTGGATCCAATCGATCGTGTGGTCGAAAGTCCGGTCGTAGAGCCAGAACATCATGCCGAGGGCGAAGAAGTTCTTGCAGCGGTCCACTTCGGACTCGCGGAGCGGATGGTCTTTCAGAGCGTTCTTGGTCAGGGTGGAGAGGGGGACTTTGAGGAGCTGGAATTCTTTCAGGGAATTATCGGTGAGCGGGTTGGAGGTCCAGGTCGCGCGGCGGAGGCTTTCGTCGTCGAAGGCGCTCTCATTGGCTATGATGAGCCCGCCCTTCTTGATGTTCCGCAAATTGACTTTCAGGGCGGCGGGGTTCATGGCCACCAGGACGTCGGCCTTGTCGCCGGGGGTGAAGATGATGGATTCGGCGAACTGGATCTGGAAGCTGCTGACGCCGGGCAGCGTTCCTGCCGGGGCGCGGATCTCCGCCGGGAAGTCGGGGAGCGTGGCGAAATCGTTCCCCATCACGGCGGTGGTGTCGGTGAATTGGTCGCCGGTCAATTGCATGCCGTCTCCCGAATCCCCGGCAAAGCGCACGGTGATGCTGGAGGCGGAAACTTTCGTTTTTGTCGCTGGCATGGAGTCTCCTCTATCTACTATCCGCCCTCGGGCGTCAACATGATTTGGTGCAGGTTCGGCGGCAGATTGTAGACTTCGGCCGGGTAGAACTCGGCCAAAAAGCGGATCAGGGTGCGGACGCTCAGCACGCCCACGAGCTCGTTCTTTTCGTTCACCAGCGGGATGTGGTAGAAGTTGTTCTCCGCCATCAGGTCGATGGCGCGACCGACGGTGTCGCCGGGGCGAAGCACCGAGGGATTTTTCGTCATGAACTGCCTGATCGGCTTGCGCCAGTCGATTTTGCGCTCCAGCACCTTCTGCATCACGTCCGTCTCGGTAAATATCCCCACGACCTTCTTATTATCGGCCACCACGATGTAGGCGGATTGGTTCTCGCGCATGAACTCTATCGCGCGCTTCACGGAAATGTCCGGCGGAGCCTGGATGAGCCGGGGATTGACGATATCGGATATCTTCTTTTCCTTCAAAAGGCGATCGACGGATTTTGGCGGCATGGGCGATCCTTCTCTCCGAAAAATGATGTTTATCATATCAATAATCTTTTGCATGTCCAAGGGGGCCGCGCGGACCGTCTCCGCTTTCGACAACAAGCGGCGGCCAAAGAGGTTTCCGGGCCGCGTTTTGTCTTTGATTACCTGGGGTTTTTTGGTTAAATAAAGTCGGGGATTTGAATTTTCCATCAAAGCAAACCGGCGATTTGGGGTTTGGGAGAGACACCATGAAATTGCACGAATATCAGGCGAAAAAACAATTGTCGGGTTTCGGCGTGAATGTTCTGGCCGGCGTTGTGGTCGACAGGCCCGCCCAGACCACATCCGCTCTGAAAAAAATGGGGAAAGGCCCCTTCGTCGTGAAGGCCCAGGTGCACACGGGCGGCCGCGGCAAGGCAGGCGGCGTGCGGCTGGTGAAAAGCGCCAAGGAAGCCGCCCAGGCGGCCAAGGAGATTTTGGGGATGCGGCTGGTGACCCACCAGACCGGGCCGCAGGGATTGATCGTGCGCAAGGTTTTGATCGAGCCCGCCGTGAAGGTTGAGCGCGAACTCTACGCCGCGGTCACGCTGAACCGCCGCACGGGACGGCCCGTGCTGATGGCGTCGGCCGAGGGCGGGATGGACATCGAGGAACTCGCCGCCAAATCCCCGGAAAAAATCATCCGCATCGATATCGACCCGCTCCGGGGGTTGGAATCCTTCCAGGCCCGGGAAGCGGCCTTCGCGCTGGGGCTCGTCGGCGACCTTTTCGGTCCGGCCGGGCAGTTCCTCAAAGGCCTCGTGAAGATGTTTTTGTCCATGGACGCGAGCATCGTGGAAGTGAACCCGCTGGGCGTGCTGGCCGGCAAGAAGCCATCGCTCCTCGCGATGGACGCCAAGGTGGTCCTGGACGACAACGCCCAGTACCGGCACGAGGAACTTTTCGCGGAGGAGGACCAGGCGGACATCGCCGCGGCGGAGCGCAAGGCCAAGAAAGTCGGCATCGCCTACATCCAGCTGGACGGCAACATCGGCTGCCTCGTGAACGGCGCGGGCCTGGCCATGGCGACGATGGACATCATCAAGCTCCACGGCGGCGCTCCGGCCAACTTCCTGGACGTGGGCGGCGGGGCCAACGTCCAGCAGGTGACGGAGGCGTTCAAGATTTTGCTGTCGGACAAGAAGGTCAACACGGTCCTCGTCAACATTTTCGGCGGCATCATGAAGTGCGACGTGATCGCCGAGGGGATACTGGCCGCGGTGAAGGCCGTGGGTTTGAAGGTCCCGTTGGTGGTCCGGCTGGAGGGCAACCGCGTGGAAGAGGGACGGAGGATCCTGGCGGAATCCGGGCTGAGCATCGAGCCCGCGTCGGATTTGACGGACGGCGCGCGGAAAGCGGTGGCCCTTTCCAAGTCCGCGTGAAGAGAAAACCGTCACTACAGTCTAACGCTGGCGTTACCCTGATAGAACTTGTGGTGATGGTCGTGGTCCTGAGCGTGTTGACGATACTCGCCACCCAGCAGTTCCGGTTTTTGCGCACGCGCGCCCAGGAGTCGACGCTGCGCGGCGAGATGGGGGCGCTCCGCGGGGCGCTGTTGATCTACTACGGGGATTCGGGCGGAAACTACCCGGCCCGTCTGGCGGTGCTGGCCGCGGGCGGAAAATACATCCCCTCGATCCCGCGCCGGGACGTTCCGCCGGTGGAATCCACCGGGAATCCGGGCCACACGCGTTTCGCGGCCGACGAGCAGCTTTACGCGTCCAAGCCGGCGGCCCCGGAGGAATTTCGCAACGAGGGCGCGGCGCTCTGGGGTTACATGAACGAACCGCGACGCAATGGCTACGGGCACGTTTTCGTGAATTGTTTGCACCGCGACAGTAAATCCGCGCCGTGGACCCATTGGTAGGGGGATGGATATGAAACTTCGCTGGCGATACCTCATCAAGCCGCCGCTGCAATTCCGTTTCCTCCTGTTCATGTTCGTCTCCATGGTCATGATCGTTTTGTTCATCGGGTGGAACGTTTATTTCACCCTGGGACGGGAGATCTTCGGCGAGATTTCCAATCCCCATGCCATGGACCTTTTCCGCCGGCTGAACTCGATGCTGCTGCACCGCGCGCCGGTCTACGTGGCGATCCTGGTGGCCGTGGCGATTTATTTCTCGCACAAGATCGCGGGGCCTCTGCACCGGTTCGAGCGGTCCGCCGAAGAGATCGGCCAGGGCCGGCTCAACCACCGGGTCCACATCCGGAAGGACGACGAGATGCATGAGCTGGAGGACGGGCTGAACGCCATGGTGGAATCGCTTCAGCACCGCGTGGCCGCGGACCGTTTTCGCCGGGACGAGGCCCTCAAGTTGTTATCGGAACTGTCGGCCGCGCCCGGCTCGCCGGAAAAAATCGAAAAGGCGCGGGAAGCCGTGTCCGCCATTACCAAGGAGTTTGAGATTTAAAGGAACATTTTCGAGAGAGGGAACATCATGAGCATCCTGATCGACAACCATACGCGCGTCATCGTCCAGGGGATCACCGGCTCGGCCGGGTCCTTCCACGCCAAGAGCTGCCGGGAGTACGGCACGAAGCTGGTGGGAGGCGTCACGCCCGGCAAGGGCGGCTCCGATGTGGACGGTATTCCCGTTTTCAACACGGTGAAAGAAGCGGTGAAGGCGACGTCCGCCGACGCCAGCATGATCTTCGTGCCGCCGCCCTTCGCGGCGGACGCCATCCTCGAAGCGTCGGCCGCGGGCGTCAAGCTGATCGTCTGCATCACCGAAGGCATCCCCGTGCTGGACATGGCGCGGGTGAAGGCGGTTTTGGACAAGAGTGGCGCGCGGCTGGTCGGCCCCAACGGGCCGGGGCTCATCACGCCGGGCGACGCGTCGCGACCGGGTTGCAAGATCGGCATCATGCCGGGCTACATCCATAAACCCGGGCGCATCGGCGTTGTCTCGCGTTCCGGAACGCTGACCTACGAGGCGGTGTGGCAGTTGTCGGCCCGCGGCCTCGGCCAATCGACGGTCGTCGGCATCGGCGGCGACCCCATCCAGGGGACCAATTTCGTTGACGTGCTCGCGCTGTTCGAAAAGGACCCGGGCACCGACGCGGTGATCATGATCGGCGAGATCGGCGGTTCCGCGGAAGAGGAGGCGGCCGCTTTCTTCAAGAACAACATGACCAAGCCCCTCTTCGCCTTCATCGCGGGCCGGACCGCGCCCCCGGGCAAGCGCATGGGGCACGCGGGCGCCATCGTGGACGGCGGCGGCGGAAAAAAATCCTCCGGAACGGCGGACGAGAAACGCGCGGTGCTGGAATCCGCCGGTGTGAAGGTGATCGATTCTCCGGCGGACATGGGGGAAACCGTGGCCAAGGCTCTGAAGGAAACTATTCGGGGAAACGGCCGCCTCAAATGACGATCTCGCTCGGTCGCGACGTCTGCGGCGAATTCTATAAATCCAGCGAGCATGAGTGGATTGAAACCAACGGCCGCGGCGGCTACGCCATGGGCACCGTGTCGGGCGCCAACACCCGGAAATACCACGGTCTGCTCAACGTGGCGCTGCGCCCTCCCATCGACCGGTTTCAAACGGTCAACCGCCTGGAGGAATCCCTCCTGGCCAAGGGCCAGCGCATCGAGATTTCCTGCCAGTCGTACCCCGGCGCCATCTATCCCCAGGGCTATAAATTTTTGGAAACCTTCCGCCTGGACCCCTACCCGATCTGGACCTACGTGTCCGGCGAGACCTGGTTGGAGAAAAGTTTCTTCCTCCGCTATGGCGAGGACACGGCCGTGGTGCTCTACGAGCTGATCACCGGAACGGAGGCCGTGCTGGAAGTCCGGCCGCTGCTGACCTTCCGCAACCACCACGCCGTCATCAAGGAAGACGACCGCTTCCAGGGCCGGCTGGAGAATCACCCCGGCGCGTTCAAGGTGTGTCCCGCCGTCGGGCCGGAACTCTGGATGAGCGCCAGGGGCGGGGAGTATCGCGACGACAGTTTCTGGTACCGGAACCAGGAATATTCCTGGGAAGGCCGCCGCGGGTTGGGCCATCGGGAAGACGCCTTCAGTCCCGGGATATTCCGTTTCGCGCTGAATCCGGGACAGGCTGTGGCCCTCGTCATCACGACGAAGCCAGACCTTTCGGGCGATCCCATCGCCTGGGCGCAGCAGGAACGGGAGCTGCGGGAAAAACTTTTGGACAAATCTTTGGCGCGCGGTCCGCTGGCCGACAAGCTGGTCCGCGCGGCGGACCAGTTCATCGTCGAGCGGAACGGCGGGACCAGCGTGATCGCGGGATATCCCTGGTTTGAGGATTGGGGCCGCGACACCATGGTCGGCCTGCCGGGCCTCTGCCTGGCGACCGGGCGCGCGCAGGAGGCCGGCGAGATTTTGGAAACCTACGCGAAGCATCTGCACGACGGCCAGCTGCCGAACCGGTTCCCGGAAGACAACCCGACGCCCGACTATACCGCCGCGGACCCGTCGCTCTGGTTCATATGGGCCGCGCAAAAATATTTCCAGGCCACGGGCGACGCCGAGCGCGTGAAGTCCCTGCTGCCGAGCATGCGGAAGATCGTGGACGCCTATCAGCACGGAACCCCGCAGGGCATCCGGATGGACCAGGACGGGCTCTTGAGCCTTCCGCCGTCCAACAACGCCTACACGTGGATGGACGCACGGGTGAACGGCGTGCCCGTGACGCCGCGCGCAGGGAAACCCGTGGAGATACAGGCGCTCTGGTACAACGCGCTGCAGTTCCTCTCGGAGCTGGATTTGAAGTTCGGCGAAACCTCCCGCGGCTACGAAAAACTGGCCGCCATCGCGCGCAACAGTTTCAATGAAAAATTCTGGAATGAATCGGCCCAATACCTCTACGATCGCATCGACGGGCGGGAACGGGACGGTTCGATCCGGCCCAACGCGCTTTTCGCCATCAGCCTTCCCTATGAGATATTGGAGGAAAGTCGTTTCAAGCCCGTCGTGGACCTGGCGTGGAAGGAGCTTTATACGCCCATGGGTTTGAGGACCCTTTCGCAAACGGACCCGGCGTTCAAGGCCCGTTACGAAGGCCCGCAGGAAGAACGCGACGCGGCCTATCACCAGGGGTCGATTTGGCCCTGGCTCCTGGGAAGCTTCATCACCGCCTTCGTGAAGGCGAACGGTTCGACGGAGGACATCAAGGCCCGCGTGCAGGAATTCCTGGAACCGTTCCGGAAACATCTTTCCGAGGCCGGTCTGGGCCAGGTCTCCGAACTTTTCGAGGCGGGCGAACCCCATTCGCCGCAGGGCTGCACGGCGCAGGCCTGGAGCGTGGCGGAACTCTTGCGGATCCTGTGGGAGGAGAACTTGCTCTTATGACGGTTTTCTTGTTTCGGCCCTCCTTCTGGAAAATCCCCTCCCTGCTCGCCCTCACCCTATTCGTTCTCGATACCACATCCACCGCGCTGCCGTCCCACCGGAACATTTACCGGGCGAAGGCGGGCTACGACGTCAATTGCGTTGTCTGCCACAATCCCAAGACCGGCCGCCTCTCGGATTACGGAAAAGAATTCCTCCGCCAGGGGCGCGGGCGCGACGCCCTCGACGCGCTGGACGTCCTGGACCCGGACAAGGACGGTTTTTCCTCCGGCGCGGAGATCAAGGCCAAATCGAACCCGGGCGATCCGCGTTCCACGCCGGACCATCCGGGCCCGTGGCTGGCGGAGGTCCAGCCGACGGCCATCCCGACGCAGCATCTTTCCGAGTTTTTCGGAGCGGACGCGGTTTACGAGCTCTTGGAGAAGCCGTTGACCTACGAGGCCGTCAACAAGGCGGAGCGGATTCTGAAAGTGCCGCTGTACGATGACGAGATTTATCCGACGGTTTATGTGGCGCGGGAAAAGACGCCGGACGGATTGCCGGGGCGTATCCTGGGGCGGGCGACTTACGCGACCTACGGGCGCAACCGCGTTTCCGTCTACCTCGTGGTCATGTCTCCCGGCGACGTCCTGTTCGGCGTGCGGGGGATCAAAAGCGTCGGCGACCAGCGGTTGATGGGGCTCAACTATCTGCAGCAGTTCGCCGGACGGGACTTCCGAGGGTTGGACGCGGTGGATTGCCCTCCCGGCACGGACGACGAGAACTATAAATTGGTGTCCGCGGTCAGGCGGACGATGGTCGTGCTGAAGAACGTTGAAGGGGCGGGGAATTGAAGTCTGGGACACGGTTTTCCGCCCTTTGCGTTTTGCTTTTTGCGGCGGCCGTTCCGCTGCGCGCGGAGGACGGAGCTCCGGCGCCGTCCGACGCGCTCCTCGCTTTTCCGACCACGGCCTGGGTGACGGTGCCCGTGGCGGACGTGCGGGACGTGCCGAGCGGGGTGGACGGCTCGGCGGCCCTGCGCCGGCCCTACGCCGCGGACCCCCACCAGGAGACGCAGGTGATTTACGGCGAAAAAGTCACGGTGTTCGAAAAGCGGGGACCGTGGGCGCGCGTGGAGGCGGTGGAGCAGCCGGAGTTCAATCATCACGAGATATGGGAAGGTTATCCCGGGTGGGTCCCGATGGACGCTCTGACTTTCGACGGTTCGGCGCCGGAACCCAACGCCGTGGTCCGCACGCTCTACACGAAGCTGCAGGAGAGCTCGGCGCGCGGAAGCCCCTCCGTGGACATTCCTCTGGGTTCGAGGGTCCGGGTGGCCTTCCGCAATTCGACCTGGGCGCGGATACAGCGGCGCGGCAGGGGCGACGGCTGGGTCCGGATCAAGGACCTGCAGTTTTTCGACAAGCTTCCGAAGGGCGGTTCCTCGCTCCGGAAGGCGGTCCTGAAAACCGCGCGCCTGTTCATGGACCAGCCCTATTATTGGGGAGGACGCTCTCCGCACCGCAACGAGGACGTGGACCGCCCCACCGGCGTGGATTGTTCTTCGCTGGTGAACCTTTCCTTCCGGGCCAACGGCGTGGACGTGCCGCGCGACTCCCACGAACAGTATTTGAAATCCAAACCCCTCCGCGTGGACGAACTGTTGCCCGGCGATTTAATTTTTCTGGCGAAGCCCGAGAACCCGAACAAGATCGTCCACGTCATGCTCTACGCCGGCGGGGAGAAGATCATCGAGGCGGTGGAGCAGTTCGATATTGTCCGGCAGGTCACGCTGAAGGAAAAGCTGGGACTGGAACTGCGGGACGTCTGGCCGGGCGAGCGCACGGGCTATGCCGGAAAATCCGTTGTGCTCGACCGATACGTGTATTTCGGCCGGTTCCTGCCCGAATAAAAGTGGGGAACCGCCACCGGCTACGTTCCCTGGATGTCTATCCCGTCCGTTGGCCCCTGCGGCGTCTCTTCGTCACTTCCCTCGGCGCCAAAATCCATTCCGACAATCTGATCGTGAGAGCGCGTCTGTCCGGCGGCGCGTTCGGCATCGGCGAGGCGTCCTCCTCCATCGCCATGGCGTGGCAGACCCAGGCGAAGATGGCGGAGAGCCTGCGGCGCCTGGCTTTGACGTTCCGAGGGGAAGACGTGCGCGACATGGAATCCGTACTCGGACGCGCCTGGGCCGCGGAGGGGGAATCGCCCACGGCGGTCGCGGCTTTCGAGACGGCGCTCTGGGACGCCCTGGCCCGCGCCGAGGGGATTCCCTTTTACCGTTTGTGGGGACGCTCGCGCTGCGGTTTGACGACGCTGATGAGCATCCCCGTGGCCGCGCCGGAGGTGGTCCGTCAAATGGTGCGCGGCGCCTGGAGGAGCGGTTTCCGGCGGATCAAGCTGAAGGTCAACGGCCGCGATCCGCTTCGCCTCGACGGAGAACGCCTTCGCGACGCCCATCGCGCCGCGCCCCGCGCCAAGCTGTTGCTGGACGCGAACCAAAGTTACACGCCCGCGGCGCTTTCCCATCTCCTGGAGCAAACGCGGCGCGACGGCATCGCCGTGGAACTTGTGGAGGAGCCGTTCCCGAAGCGGGACTGGCGAGCGTTGTCTTCATACAGGAAGGACCGTCGGGCGGCGGGCCGGGTTCCGGTCCTCCTGGACGAGTCCGTTCAAAACGCGGAAGACGCGGCGCTCGTCAAGGACCGGCGGCTGGCGGACGGCGTCAACGTGAAGCTGGCGAAGAGCGGTTTGTGGGGCGGGAAAAAAATCATCGAGGCCTTCGGAAAAGCATCCCGCGCGCGTTTCATGATCGGCTGCATGGCGGAATCGAAATGGGGCCTGGCCGCCAGCGTCCATTTCGCCTGTGGACTCGGCGTCTTTGAATATGCGGATTTGGATTCCGATCTGCTGCTGATCCCCGCGAAGGGCCGCGCCGGATATGTCCGCCGGGGGCCGGAAATCCGTTTGCCGAAAAACCCTCCCCCGGGACTGGGGATCGACTGGCCGTGATCCAAAACCCCTATCTGCTGGCGGCCTCGTTCCTCGGGTTGGCGTTCTTCGTGAAATGGGCGAGGACGCGGCCCGGTTTCGCCTGGGCGTTCCATTATCTGCCGGTACCCTTCTGGTGTTACTTCCTTCCTATGGTGGCGGCGACGTTCCGCTTTTTTCCGTCGGAATCGCCCCTTTATAAACTGATCTCTACCTATATACTGCCGGTCTGCCTACCCTTCCTCCTGATCAACGTGGACCTGCGCTCGCTGGTTGCCCTGGGCCGGCCGGCGCTCGTCGTCATGGCCGCGGGCATGGCGGGGATCATGACGGGTTCCGTGGCCGGCTACGCGCTGTTGCACCGCTGGCTCCCGCCCGACGCGTGGCGTTCCGTCGCGGCGCTCTCCGCCAGCTGGACCGGCGGTAGCGCGAACATGCTGGCGGTGAAGGAAGCCCTGTCCGCCCCGGAAAGCGTCTTCGCGCCGGTCGTCGTGGTCGACACCTTCGGCGCCTACGGCTGGATGGCGTGGCTGATTTTCCTCGCGGGTTTCGAAAAACGTTTCAACGCCTTGAACGGCGCTGACGCGCCATCCGACAAACCGGCGCGGCCCCTAGCGGCGGCCGACTCCGTGATCGATCGGCAGGTTTCATCCGTGGAACTGAGCCCGCGGCGTACAGTCCCCTGGGCCGCCGTTCCCGCCGCCGCGGTTTGTTTGGGATTGCTTTCCGTTTTCATCGGCCGGCGTTTGCCTGAGCTGGGTTCCATCCTTTCCCGCGGGACCTGGACGATCCTGATCGTCACTACCCTTTCCCTGCTTCTGTCTCTCACCGGGTTTTTTTCCAAAGAACCGGAAAGAACCGAGCGCACGGGCACCACTCTTTTGTATATTTTACTGGTGTCCATGGGGGCGCGGGCGAACTTGGTTGCCATTTGGGACGCGCCGCTCTTTTTGGTTTTGGGTTTGATCCTTTTGACGGTCCATGCGTCTTTTCTCCTGGCCGCGGGTCGGTGGTTGAAGGCGCCGCTTTCTCTTTTGGCCACGTCCAGCCAGGCCTGCGTGGGCGGCACGGTCTCCACGCCCATGGTGGCGGCGGTTTTCCGCCCGGCCCTGGCGCCGCTGGGACTGATGCTGGCGATCTTCGGAAACGTGGTGGGGACCTATCTGGGTCTGGTGACGGCCTCTCTTTGTCGAATGGTGGTTCAATGAAAACCCGATTTTCCTTTTTAACGATGTTGTTCACGGCCGTTCTCGCGGCCCCGCTGCTCCGCGCGGATACCATCCCCGTCCCGCTTCCGGACGCGCCCACGGAGGAATCCGTGGAGGTGGACGTCCCCAGCGACGCGGTCCAGAGCGCGACGGAGACGGTGAGCACGCCGCTCGTACTGCGCATCATCCATCCCTCGGAAGGTTCCCATCTTCCGCCGCTTAAGACGACGTTCGTCTACGGCCAGGCCACGCCGGCCGGCCGGCTCACCTTGAACGGCCAGGAAGTCCCCATCCATCCGGGCGGCGGTTTCCTGGCGATGCTTCCTTTCTCCTACGGAAAATTTTCCATCAACGCGGAGTTGAGTTTGGGGACCACGACGGTCAAGATCACCCGGCGCGTCTTCGTGGTGGACCCTCCCTCGACTTCGCCCTCCTCGCCCTTGACCGTGGAATACGTCAAGCCGGACCAGGACATGGAAGTGCGTCCTGGAGACGTCATCAGCGTTGTCTGCAAGGGCAGCCCGGGCTTGGATGCGTCTTTCCAGATTGGCGACGTGCACGGTAAGTTTCCCCTGACGGAAAACGCGCCGTCGTCTTCGGTGCGCGGCATCTACCGGGGCAGTTACGTCGTGCAGGAGCGGGATGATTTCAAAGGGGCGTGGCTGAGGGTGACGCTGTCGGACAAGAAGAAGGACCGCAAGATCACTAAACAGGCCGGGGGGAAATTGACGCGGAAATTTGGCCGCACGCCCGACGTCGTGGAGGTTTCCACGGACACGGCGGTGTTGCGCGCCGGGCCGGTGTTCTCCTCGGAGGATAAGCTGGGGTACGTGATGTTTCCGCCCGTCGGGACCCGTCTCCAGGTCATGGGGCGGATCGGCAATGAGCTGAAAGTCCGCGTCGCCAAGGACTTTGATCTGTGGATCAGCGAGAAGGAAATCCGCCGGTTGCCGGAAGGCACGCCGGTGCCGCGCACCGTGGCGGGCTCGCTGGTCGTATCATCCAAAGGGCGCAGCACGGAGGTCCGAGTTCCGTTGGGCCAGAAGGTCCCCTTCGCCGTCGAACCGGCGGACGACGGAAGTTACGTCGAAGTGAAGCTCTACGGCGTGGCCGCCAACACGGATTGGCTCCATTACGATTCCACCGGCGGGGTGGTCCAGCAGGTCCGCTGGTTCCAGGATTCGAGCGATATATTCCGTCTGCGTGTGGTGACGCCGCCCGACAGCTGGTGGGGTTACGACGGGCGATATGAGGGCTCGAACTTTATTTTGGAATTGCGCAGCCCGCCGCCGCTGGCCAAGGGCGGCGTAGTCCTGAAAGACCTGCTGATCGCCGTGGACGCGGGACATTCTCCGGACATCGGGTCCATCGGTCCCACGGGCTTGCTGGAAAAAGACGCGAACATCGCCATCGCCAAATGCCTGCGGAAAAAGTTGGAGGCGGAGGGCGCCAAAGTCTATATGACCCGGGAGTGGACCGAAGGCGTCGGGCTCTACGACCGCCCCAAGATGGCGTGGAAGGCGCGGGCGGACGTCCTGATCAGCGTGCATAACAACGCTTTGCCCAACGGCGCGAACCCATTCGAGAAAAATGGCTACGGCATCTACTATTTCCATCCGCGGAGTTTCGATCTGGCGCGGGAAGTCCATCGGGCCTACGGTGAGATCTTAGGCGCCGACCGGCCGGCGCGCCCGGCGCTGCGCGACGACGGGTTGCATTACGGGAACCTGGCCTTGCCGCGCACGCCGCAGATGCCGTCGATCCTGACGGAGTCCGCCTACGTCATCGTGCCGCGGGAAGAGGACCTGTTGAAGTCGGAGGATTTTCAGTGCGACTGCGCGGAGGCGACGGTGCGCGGGTTGAAGCGCTATGTGCGGCGCATGCGGAGGATCCAAACGGCTTTGTCCCACCCGGCCTGGAAGGCGGAAGAGGCTTCTCCGGTTATCGAAGAGGAATCGTCAGGAACTCAGCTTCGGCGAGACAAGCGCTCCGACAGGAAATAAAGCGGAAATCCGACGGAAGCGACGAGCACGCCCAGGAGCGCTTCCCGGGGTTGCTCGATGAAAGCGTTCGCCGCGAAGGCGAAACACATCAGGATGAAGGCGATCGGCACCGCCGGATATCCCCAGACGCGATAGGCGGCCTTCATCCCCCGCCGCCTGAAAATAAACAACGTAATCCCCGTCATCCCGAATAAAACGTAGATCACGATCTCCGTGTAGGTCACGATCTGGTCCAGCGTGCCCGTCCATACGAGGAGCAGCGAGATCGTGGAACTTGTGATCAGCGAGCGGACCGGCGTGCGCGTCGACGGGTTCAGGCGGCCCAGCGCGTTGAATAGAGAATGGTCCTTGCCCAGCGCGTAGAGCACGCGGCTCGTCGCCAGGATGAAGCCGTTCAGGGCGCCCAGCGTCGAGACCATGACCATCACGGCCACGACCCGTCCTCCCAGGCCTGGCCACACCTTGTCCATCGTTCCCGCCGCCACCAGATCCGTGGCGCGCATCTCCGAAAGCGGCATGTAGTAGATATAGACCGCGTTCACCAGTAAATAAAGCGCCATGGTGGCGAGCAGTCCTCCGATGAGAGCGCGAGGCACGTTCTTCTCCGGGTCCTTCACTTCCTCGGCCACGTGCGCCGCGCCTTCCCATCCGCCGTAGGTCCAGAGCACGAAGATCAGCGCCACGCCCAGGGTCGAGATCAGGTTGCCTCCCGACCAGTCCGGCCAGAAGGGCTCGAAGTTATGGATCGATCCCTTTTGAAACGAAAGCCCGACCAGGATGATGAAGCCGATGGCGAGTACTTTAAGGCTCGTGAAAATGTTTTGTATGCCTTTTCCGAAACGCAGTCCGAGGATGTTGGCGACGGTGATGAATAGGATCGCGCCGGTCGCCAGGAGTTTGGCGTAGACCATCGGCCAGTGGAAAGCCCGGCAGGCGTGTTCGGCGAATATGAAGGAGATGATGGCGATGGTGCCGGTCCTCTGGACGAAAAGCTTCGTCCAGCCGAAGACGAAACCCCAGACGCGGCCGTAGCCTTCGGTCAGGAAGACATAATCGCCGCCGGACTTGGGGTAGAGCGTGCTGAGTTCCGCGAAGCACAGGGCGCCGGTCAGCGATAGAAGGCCGCCGACGACCCAGGCCAGCATGAACATGAAGGAGGAGGGGGAATGCTGGGCGACGGAATCCGAGAGGCGGAAGATCCCGGCGCCGATGACGCAACCGATCACGATGGTGCTCGCGTCGAAGAGGCCGAGGCCCCGGACCAGGGTGGGGGATGGATTTTGTTCCGCCATGGCAAGAGCATATCAAAGCGAAGTCGGATCGGCAAAAAAATTAATTGACATGGAAAACGGAACCGTGTAGAATTGAAATTGAGACTCAATCTCAATATGACCAAAGAACTCCAAATACTTCGCGACCACATAAAAGAGCACGGGCTGAAGGGGACCTCGCAGCGCGAGGAGATCCTCCTGCACCTTTTGGGGGCCAAGGACCACCTGAGTCCGGAGGAGATCTTCGACGCGATCCGGCGCAAGGACCCCAGGATCGGGCGGGCGACCGTTTTCCGCACCTTGAAGCTGTTGGAGGATTGCCGGCTGATCTCCAAGGTGACTTTCGCCGACGGCCGCCACAAGTACGAAGCCGTCCGCGGACGGCCCCACCACGACCATATGATCTGCACGGACTGCGGCCAGGCCATCGAATTCTCCAACCCCACCCTGGAGAGCCTTCAGGACCGCATCGCCAAGGACCATAAGTTCACACTCCTCTGGCACCGGCACGAGCTGTTCGGCCGCTGCCAGGTTTGCGCCCGCCGCGAAACGAAGAAAAAGCCATGAGCGCCGCTTCGGATTGCCGCTGCGCCTGCGGGGCCCTGATGGCCCGCCGCACGGGAGATGGGATCGAATTCAAATGCCGCCGCTGCAAAAGGACGTGGCTGATCCAGGCGTCCGACATCCAGTGGGTGGAACCCAATTTATCAACCAGGCCAGAGGACATGATCCCCGAGCCCCAAAAATACGCGGGGGAGAAATCCCCCCGACTAGAGAGGGTCATGTCATGAAATGTAAAAAGCTTAACCTGGCGGGATTATTGGCGGCGGCTTTGTTTTTGGCCGCGGGTGCGAAAGCACAAACGGAGGATCCGAAGCCCTATGTGCAAGACGGGCGAGGGGAGTCGTCCAGTTCAATCAATAAAGGAATCTATTCCAAACCATTCTGGCGCCGGATGGGCAAGGGGACCCATGTGGGCGGGTACATGGACTTCGATTACACCAAGTCCCAGGGCTCCAACGGGTTCTTCCGGCAGCACCGCCTGATCCCGTTCATTTACTCGGACATCGCCGAAGGGATCCGTTTTGCGACGGAGATCGAGTTCGAATACGGCGGTTCCCAGAACAACCAGAAGGACGGCGAGGTCAAGATCGAGTTCGCGGTCCTGGACGTGGATCTTTTGGGGGAAAAGCTGGCGGCCCGGGGCGGCATCATCCTGAGCCCGCTGGGCAAATTGAACCTGGTCCACGACACGCCGTTGCAGGACTTGACGGAACGTCCCCTGGTGAGCCGGTTCGTCATCCCGACGACGCTCTCGGAATCCGGCTACGGTTTCTTCGGGACGTTTTATCCGACGGAGCTTCAGAAAGTCGATTACGAATTTTACCTCGTGAACGGTTTCAACGGCACGCGCGTGGACACAACCCTGACGGCTCCGGCCGGCGGCGGCGCGGTGACCACGGCGACCAGCCGGGTGCAGGGCGGCAACATCACGGCGGCCAACGGCCTGAGGAACGCCCGCGGCAGCCAGCGCTCCGATAACAATAACAACAAGGCTTTCCTGGGGCGGATCGGCTACAGCCCGCGCCTGGGATATGAGATCGGGGCTTCCGGTCACCACGGGGCCTACGACGACATGGCCCAAAACGACCTGACCGTCCTGGCGGTGGACGCGGCCGCGCAATTCGGTCCGCTGGAGATCCTCGGCGAAGCGGCCAAAGCGGACATCGACCGCGGCTCGGGGATCAGCCTGACGTCCGTCCCCGGACGGCTGGGCGGTTATTACGTCCAGAGCAACTTCCACTTCCTGCAGGATAAGGTGCGGGCCGGTTCCACCTTCACGGCCGTCGTCCGCTACGACGAATACGACACGGACATTTCCAAAAGGATCAATTGGATCACCTACGGCTTGAACTACCGGCCCGTCGAGGACGTGGTGTTCGTGGTGGATTACGCGGTCAAGCACGAAGTCCCCAAGGCGCGGAACAACACGCTGTCGTTGTCGTTCGCGAGTTATTTCTAGAATAAATTGAAGGGCTTTCGGTTTTGCGCGGCGTCCTTTGGGGCGCCGCGCACGGGCCCCTCTCACGGAAGGTTCCCTTGTTAACGGATTTTCGCGGGTTCATCGTTCTGTCTTCCCTCGTCCTCATGGCGCCGTCTTTGCGCGCGGCGGAGGCCTACCCGGATTTCGTGGAGGAAGTTTATCTCACGCCCGAACAGGCCCTCGCAAAAGCCTTTCCCCTAGCGGATAAAGTCGACGCTGAAGTGGTCCGCCTGACGCCGGCGCAAAAGGACCGCGTGGAGCGCCGGCTTGGTTGGCGCCTCTCGGACGACCCATTTACCGTCCATCTCGTTGTCTCGGCGGGAAAGACCGACGGCTACGCCGTGATCGCCGAGGAAATCGGAAAATACAAACCCATTACGTTCCTGGTGAAGGCCACTCCCGATTTTCGCGTGGAAAGCGTGGAAGTGATGGTTTACCGGGAGCCGCGCGGGGCCGAGGTTCGCACGGCCCGTTTTCTGCGGCAGTTGAAGGGTAAGACCGCCGGCAGCCCGCTGCGCATCAACCGCGACGTGGTCAATATCACCGGCGCGACGCTTTCCGTGCGGGCCATGGCCGCCGGCGTGAAGCGCGTCCTGTGTATTTTGGAAGAGGTCTATGGCCGTCCTTAAGGATTTCACTCCGCGGCTTGCGATCAAAGGAGCCCACTCCTGGCTCGGTTTGGCGAGCGGCGCGTTCATCACGGTCTTGCTGGTGACCGGCGTGATGCTGAACCATCCCCTGCGCTGGATCGCGGGCTCGGACCGGGAAAGGCTGTCGCTGGCAGCGGACCCGTCCAACAAGGAACGCCTTTACCGCGGCACGCGTTCCGCGCTTGAACGCTCTGAGGACGGCGGAAGAAATTGGGATGAAGTCCCCATGTTGCTGCCCGCCGAGGAAGTGGTGTCCATCGTCTTCAGCCCGCGCGACGCCCGTCACATCTATGTTTTGCAGAGGTGGATGGGCGTTTTGGAATCGACGGACGGCGGCGTCGTGTGGGGAAATGTTCCCCTGGATTTCGATCCGCAGGCGGCGGATGTGGAATTGAAGGCGCTGTCCGTTTCCTCCGCGGGCGATCTATATTTGGAAACGTCGGCCGGGCTTCTCAATCGCTCGATCGGCGGCGATTGGCGGCCCGTCGATTTCGACCTCAAGCGTCGCAATTGGTCGCGAGTGGTCCGCGGGCTCCACACCGGGCACTTCTTCGGGCCGTGGTTCGTGAAAGTCTACGACGCGACCTCCGCCGTGCTGTTGATCCTGATCATATCCGGCGTTGTCCTTTGGCGGATAAAATCGCGATGAACGCGATGGCGCGAAAGATCGGTTTTGCCGCGGGCGCGGTTCTCCTGGCCGCCGGACCGCTTTGCGCCGCGGAAGTTTCGCGGGCGCGCTACACGATGGGAACGCTGCTGAACGTCACGCTCACCGGCGGTCCCGCGGAGGCGCTTCAGCGGGCCGCGGATTCGGCTTTGGACGAAGTGGACCAGTGGGACCGTTCGCTCTCCACGTATAAGCCGGAAAGCGACATCTCCCGCGTGAACCGCTCCGCGCCGGATGAAGTCTCCGTGTCATCGAAAACGATCGAAGCGACGCGCGCGGCCCTGGACTGGGCGCGCCGGACCGGCGGGGCTTTTGATCCCACCATCGGGCCATTGATGGTTTTGTGGGGATTTCGCGGAGGCCCCGGAAGGATTCCGGGAAGAGACGAACTGGCCCGCGTGTTGCCGCTGGTCAATCATGGGAGCGTTCGCGTGACGGACGGCGGCATCGCGCTGGGAAAGGGAATGGCTTTGGACTTCGGCGGCATCGGAAAAGGCTGGGCCCTGGACCGCGCGTTGGAAATGATACAAAGCGGCGGCGCGGCGGATTCGGCCGTGTTGAATTTCGGCGGGCAGATCGTATTTTGGTCCCGCGCGCCACGGGAATGGCCGTCCGCCGTCCGCGATGCGCAGGGCGCGGTCACTCCCGGCTTCGGGGTGGACGGCAACGGTTCGCTCGCGACGTCGGCGCAGTCGGAAAATTTCATCACGGCAACCGATCCCAAGGATCCCGTCAAAAAATATCCCCATAAATACGGCCACATCATCGACCCGCGAACGGGATGGCCGGCGGAGCGAGTTGAAAGCGTGACGGTCTGGGCCCCGTCGGCGACGGAAGCGGACGTTCTGTCCACGGCGCTCTTCGTGATGGGGCCGGAAAAAGGCATGGCCTACGCCGAGGACCGGAGCATCGCCGTTTCCATGACCTACCTCGATCCGTCGAAAGGCCGGCGGGAGATAAAATCGTCCCTCTGGAAATTCAAGGAGTGAAATGACGCCCATAACGGAAGACAAAATTATCGCGACGAAATCCCTGGCGCTGGTCGGAAACCCCAACGTCGGCAAGTCGGTCATTTTCAGCGGGCTCACGGGGAAATACGTGACCGTGTCCAATTACCCCGGCACGACGGTGGACGTGTCGCGGGGCGTGGGCTTTTTCGCCGGCGCGCAGTTCCAGGTGGTGGACACGCCGGGCGTGAACTCCCTGATCCCCCATTCCGAGGACGAGCGCGTGACGCGCGACGTTCTGCTGCGGGACAAGCCGGACGTGGTGGTCCAGGTGCTGGACGCGAAAAACATCCGTCGCGGCCTCATGCTGACCCTGGAGCTTCTGGAATACAAGCGCCCGATGATTCTGGTCCTCAACATGATGGACGAAGCCTTGGACCGGGGCATCTCCATCGACTCGAAGCGGTTGGGGGAAATCCTCGGGGTCCCGGTGGTGGAGACCGTGGCCACCACGGGGGAAGGCGTCTCGGACTTGAAGCGCATCATCGGCAAGGCGGCGATCCCGAAGGCGGACGTTCCGTTCCCCGCGGAAGTTCAGCGGGCGGTCAAGGAGATGGAAGTGTGCTGGAAGAAGTCTTTCGAGCCATGGCGCGCGGTCACCCTGGCGTTGCTCTCCGGCGACGATTCCATCCTGACCTGGGCCCATCCGGGGCTTGCTCCGGACGCCACCGAGAAGTCTTTCTATAAAAACGTGTCGGAGCGGAAGGCGTGCTTCGTCCGCTACCCGCGGATCCTGGTCTTTGAAGCGAGGGAAAGTTGGATCCTGCAGACCCTGGGCGAAACTGTAACCTACGGGGGGAAGCTGTCCGCCGGCTGGTCGGCGAAACTCGGCCGCTGGAGCATGCGCCCGTGGCCCGGGTACCTGATCGCCGTCGCCGTGCTTTACCTGATCTATGAATTCGTGGGCGTTTTCGGCGCGGGGACGGCCGTGGACTTCTTGGAGAATTCGCTCTTCGGCGCCTATCTCGTGCCGGCGGCGACAAAGCTGGCGGAAACGTTCATCCCGTCGGCTTTCCTCCAGGAGATGCTGGTCGGACCCTACGGCATCGTCAGCATGGCGCTCACCTACGCTTTCGCGCTGATCCTTCCCATCGTCACGACGTTCTTCATCGCCTTCGGCCTGTTGGAAGACTCCGGCTATCTGCCGCGGCTCTCCGTCATGCTGGACCGGGTTTTCCGCTTGATGGGATTGAACGGCAAAGCGGTTCTCCCCATGGTCCTCGGCCTCGGCTGCGACACCATGGCGACGGTCACCACCCGCATCCTGGACACGAAGAAAGAGCGGGTGATCGTGACGATTTTGCTCTCACTCTCGGTCCCCTGCTCCGCGCAGCTGGCCGTCATCCTCGCCATGACCGCGGGCATGGGCGCCAAGGTTCTGGGCCTCTGGTTTGTAGTGCTCGCCGCAACCACCCTGGCCGTGGGCTGGCTGTCGTCGCGTTTCATACCCGGGGCGAGGTCCACCTTCCTGATGGAGATCCCGCCGATCCGGCGGCCGCTGTTGAAAAACATCCTCCTGAAAACCAAGAGCCGCCTCACCTGGTACCTCAAGGAAGTCGTGCCCATGTTCATCTGGGGAACGCTGATCCTTTTCTTCCTGGACAAGGCGGGTTTGCTCGAACGGCTGGAGAAACTGAGCGCGCCCGTCGTACAGAAACTGCTGGGCCTCCCCGGGGAATCCACGGAAGCCTTCATCATTGGATTTTTGCGGCGGGACTACGGCGCGGCCGGATTGTATAATCTGCAAAAGGCCGGTCTTCTGAACGACCATCAAATCGTCGTCAGCCTGGTCCTCATTACGCTTTTCATGCCATGCATCGCACAGTGGATGATGGTCGTGAAGGAACGCGGCTGGATCTCGGCCATTTCGATCTCGGTTTTGGTGATGCTCGTAGCGCTCGGGATCACCGCCGCCGTGAACCAAATGCTTTTGCTTTTCCCCGGCTTGATCGCCTAAACGAAAGGACGCCGCCATGAGCTCGATTGAAGAGAAAGAAAAGAAAGTCCCGATCCCGACCATCGAACAGGAGGATCTGGAGGAAGCCCTCGGCGTCATCTGGCTGCGCCGCGAGCTCGGCGTGCGCCGGAAATCCGCCATCCTGCCGGAATTGTCCGAAGGGGTGAGCCCCGAAATCTACGAGAAGTTGTTGCGGGGAGGATACGCGAGCGAAGAGGGCGATTTGATCGCGCTCACGCCGAAAGGGGAAGCCCTCGGCCGTGACATCACGCGCCGCCAGCGCCTGGCGGAGCGGTTGCTCACCGACGTCCTCAGCCTGGACCATTCTTCCGTCGCGCCCAACGCCTGCCAGTTGGAGCATATATTGTCGCCCGAAGTGTCCGAATCCATTTGCACGCTGCTGGGCCATCCCAAGGAATGCCCCCACGGCTCACCCATCCCGACGGGCGACTGCTGCACGCGAGCCGAAAGCCGCATCGAGTCCATCGTCGTCTCCCTGGACCGCATGTCCTCCGGAGACGACGGAAAGGTGGCCTACCTCGCTCTGCAAAACCATCCCGAACTCCATAAGCTCCTGTCCCTGGGCGTGTTGCCGGGCACGGACATCCGCCTCCACCAGACCTTCCCCACCTTCGTGGTGGAATTGGGGGACATCCAGCTCGCCCTGGAAGAGAGCGTCGCCAGGAACATTTTCGTCCGGCGGGGTTGATCCATCGCCTTGTCAGGGCCGGTGGTAAATACTATATTCCAATCAGCCGAGGCACCATCTCGCCGATTCGCCGCTTTTCAGGCGGTATATCTCCCAGGAGGAATTTTATGAGCAGGTCGTCATTTACGGATATTTTTAAATTCGGAATCATTATGGGGTCCATCGTCATCATGGGCGCGTGCGCCAAACCGCCGACGCAGGAAATGGCCGACGCGGAAAGCGCCATCGCCGCCGCCGCCCAGGCCGGAGCCGACGAATTTGCCGCCGATGAGTTGAGCATGGCCCAGGAAACACTGGCCGACGCCAAAGCGAAGATGGAAAGCAAGGATTACAAAGGCGCGAAAGCCGCCGCCCTCGAAGTGAAGGCCAAGGCCGACGCCGCCGTGCTGTCCGTGGAATCCAACAAGGCCGCTGCCAAGACCGAGGCGGAACAGCGCATGACCGCCCTGCTGGCCGAGATCGCCGATATTCAACCCAAGGCGATGGCCGTCAAAGGCGCCGCCGGGGCCCCGATCAAATCCGAGGCCGCCGCCATCAAGGACGCGTGGGCCGGAGTGCAGTCCGACTACGACACGGGCCACTATAACAAGGCCATCGACAAGATGGACGAACTTCAGACGCGGCTGGACGAACTGAAGACCGCCATCGACGCCGCCAAGGGCGCCAAGAAAAAATAATCGATATTTGAAAAAATACCCCTCCGAGCGGAGGGGTATTTTTTTATCATGGCAATCCTTATCTTTCTCATACGCCACGGCGAGACCGCCTGGAACCGCGAGGGCCGCATTCAGGGTCAGCGCGACATCCCTCTGTCCGCCCGCGGCGAGGACCAGGCGCGCCTCCTCGCCGCGCGGCTCAAGAACGTGGCGCTGGACGCCGTTTTTTCCAGCGATTCGCTGCGTTCCCGGCGGACGGCCGAGATCGCGCTGGAAGGACGTGGTCTTCCACTGTTGTTGTCCCCCGGCTGGAGGGAGCGTAACTACGGGGATTGGGAAGGTAAGACGTGGGAAGAGCTCCACCGCGCCTCGTCGGCCGAGGCGGAGCGGTTCGACCAGGACCCGGTGGAATTCACTCCGCCCGGAGGGGAATCCTGGAACCAAATGCAGACTCGCGTGTTTCAAGAACTGCAGCAGACGGTGGCGGCCGCCCCGGGCCGCAGCATCGGAATTTTCACCCATGGCGGGCCCTGTAAAGCGGCGGTTTTCGCCGCCCTGGGGCTGCCTCCCGCGCAATGGCGGAACTGGGTGAGCGACAACGCCTCCATCCAAAAACTGATTTGGGACGGCGCCCTCATCGCGCGGCGCCGCTCTCCCTGGAAGCTCGCGGGGTTCAACGACACCGCCCATTTGGCTGACAGCGATAAAATAGGGGATCCGTCCGCTCCTATACATTCTGATAAGGTGGTCTAACGCTATGGAAACACGCAACGTGGTCATCATCGGTTCCGGTCCGGCGGGATATACCGCGGCCATATACAACGCCCGGGCGGGATTGAAGCCGCTCATGATCGGCGGGTTCATCATGGGGGGACAGTCCGGCGGCCAGCTGATGATCACCACGGAGGTGGAAAATTTTCCCGGTTTCCCGGAGGGCGTGGAAGGCCCGGAACTCATGAAAAAGCTGCGCGAGCAGGCGCTCCGCTTCGGCACGGAAGTGTGGGACAAGGACGTCGTCAAAGTGGATTTCTCCAAAAGACCTTTCAAGATCTGGACCGACGAGCAGGAAGTGGCCGCGAACACGGTGATCATCTCCACCGGCGCGGCGGCCCGCCGCCTCAACACCGACGCCGAGAAACGTTTTTGGAACAAGGGGATTTCGGCCTGCGCGACCTGCGACGGCTCCCTCCCGATCTTCCGCAACAAACCCATCGCCGTCATCGGCGGCGGCGACACGGCCATGGAAGAGGCCCTCTACCTGACGCGCTTCGGCTCCCAGGTGAACCTGATCCACCGCCGGGACGAGTTCCGCGCCTCCGTCATCATGCAGGAGCGCGTGAAGAAGCACCCCAAGATCGCCATCAAGACCAACTACGTCCTGGAAGACACGGAAGGCGATAAACTTCTCCACACGCTCAAACTGAAGAACGTCAAAACGGGTCAGGTGGAGGCGCTGCCGGCCAATGGCCTTTTCCTCGCCATCGGGCACGAGCCCAACACGGGTATCTTCAAGGGCCAGATCGACCTGGACGAGACGGGGTATATCAAGACCGACGGCAACACGCGGACGAACATCGACGGTGTTTTCGCGGCGGGCGACTGCGTGGACAAGGTCTACCGACAGGCCATCACGGCCGCGGGCCAGGGCTGCATGGCCGCCATCCAGGCGGAGCGCTGGCTGGAGCACCACGGCTCCTAGCCGCCGTTCTCGTCGGAAAACCGCCTGGCGTTCATTGTCGATAGACGACTGAAATGGTAGAATATCGACAGGCAAATCCAGGAGGGATCACAATGTTGACATTGACCGAAAACGCCATTAAAAAGGTGAAAGAATTTTACGAGACGGACCAGTCCCTTCAGGGGAAACCCCTGCGGGTTTTCGTGGAGAAGGGCGGCTGTTCTGGTTTCCAGTACGGTTTCGCGTTCGACGATAAGAAGGACGGGGATATCGAACTGCCGGTGACGGAGCTGAAAGTCATCGTGGACCATGAAAGCAGCGAGATGCTGAAGGGGTCCGTCATCGATTATAAGGAAGATTTTTCCGGTTCAGGCTTCGCCATCACCAACCCGAATGCAAAAAAATCCTGCGGCTGTGGGAATTCGTTCGAAGCTTAATGCCCTGTGCCAGCAATCCCACCAACAATCAGGAACTCGCGCCCGCGCCGGAACATCTGGCCGCCAAGGCCGCCGCCGCTCCCGCCCTCATTGAAGTGACGGAGAAGGCCGCGAAGAAAGCCAAGGATCTCATGGCCAAGCGCGGAATGACGGATGGCGCATTGCGTGTGAAGGTGCTGAACGGCGGTTGTTCCGGCATGTCCTATCACTTGGAACCGACGGCCGAACCGTCCCAGCCCAGCGACCAGACCATTGAGGCCCACGGGCTGAAGGTTTTCCTCGACGCGAAGAGCCTGCTCTATCTGGTGGGGACGACTTTGGATTATGAGTCGACCTTGATGAGCCAGCGCTTCGTTTTCAAAAACCCCAACGCCACCGAAACCTGTTCCTGCGGAGAGTCCTTCACCGTTAACGGTTAAGATTTACGGCAAAATAAAAATAGCCACGACCTCAAAGGCCGTGGTTTTTTTATTTATGCCGTCATTCCGGCGAAAGACGGAATCCATGCTTTAAGATTTCTACAGGATAAAAAATTACGTCATGGATCCCGGCTAGAAACATGCCGGATGACGACAATAGAATTAAGGAATGAGTTGGGGTTTTGTCGGCAGGGCCGACGGCGTTTCCACCGTTAGGGAAGGTTTCTCTTCACCGACGAAGCTCAGCTTGTCCTGCAGGCGGACGAGGCGCTTGTCGATGTCCTCGTATTTGCTGTGGGTGTTGGCGATGTGCTTGCCGAGGGTGTCGAACTCGTCGCGGAACCGGACGAAGTCGCCCTGCAGTCGCGTCAGGTTCTCCAGGATCGCGCGGGCGTTCTCCTCCACCTGGAAGCCTTTCAACCCGAGGATGATGGCCTGCAGGTAGGCGTAAAAGGAATTCGGCGAGACCGGGATGACGCGCTTGCCCATGGCGTATTCCGTGAGCGTGTTCTCGGCGTCGTCCTTCACGATGACTTCGTAATAGACGTTCTCCGCCGGGATGTACATGAAAGCGAAGTCGTAGGTGTCCTCGTCCGGCAGGATGTATTTCGAAGCGATGGCGTCGATGTGCTTTTTGACGTCGGTAACGAATTTCTTCTTCAGCGCGCGGCGTTCTTCGTCCGAGCCGGCTTCCACGACGCGGCGGAAGTTCTCCAGGGGGAACTTCGAGTCCACCGGCACGAGCTTGCCGCCGAGGTGGATCACCGCGTCCACGATGTTGCCGGACTTGAAGCCGTGGCCCGTCTTGAAATGTTTTCCCGGCAGGATTTGGCCGAGGAGGTCGGCCAGAAAGTACTCGCCGAGTCCGCCGCGGATCTTCGGTGCGCGGAGGATTTCCTGCAGGCCGGCGATGTCCTTGCCGACTTCGAATATCCGTTCCGACGCCTGCCCGAGCTGGCCTAAGCTTTTCTGTACGTCGCCCACCACGCGCGCCGCGTTATCGAGCCGCTCGCCCACGGATTTCTGCGACGTGGCCATCTGCTGGGAGACGGATTCCAGCCGCTGGCTCACCTGGTTGGTCAGGTTGCCGAGCTGGTCGTTGACGATCTGGGACTGGCGGCCGAAGAGGTCGGCGGTCTGGGCGCGCAGGTTTTCCAATTGTTGCTGGAGGAGTTGCAGGGACTGGTCGGCGGGCTGGCGGGACTGGTAGGCTTTATAGCTTTGCCAGCTGAAGAACAGCGCGGCGGCGCCGAAGGCGGCGACGAGGATGAGGAGAACGGGAAGAAGGATGTCCATGGGCAGATGTCCGGGGTGCTAGCGGTCTTGTCCGGCTTTGGCGAATCGCTCGCGCAGGAAATGGATCCATTCCGCCACGTTGTTCCGCAGCCGGAGCGTTTCGCGGAACAGTCGGCTATGTTCGTTCTCCGGGTAAATGTTGGCCGGCGAGCGGCTCAGGGCGCCGAGGCAGGCGTCGAGGCGGGCCAGCGCGCGGCGGTTGCGCGCGATGTTTCCCTTCACGCCGAAAGTTTCATACCCCAACGCATGCCCCGCGGCCAACTCCAGCGGCACCTGGCCGATATGGATGCGGAAAATGTTCGCGGTTTCCTGCCAGATTTTATGTTTTTGGCTTTTGAATCGTTTTGAGAGCTTTTTGGCCAGCCTGCGCTCGAACAATTGCTGCGCCCTTTGCAGAAGGCGGGAGGCCTGGGTGAAGACCGGCAGGGTGTCCGGGGCGGCGCCGTCTTTCCAATAATCGCCGGCCTCGTCGGCGGTCTCAGGCGGGGCGGCCGGTTCGCGGACCGTTTCCGGGTCCATGCCGAAGCGCCTCAGGACGTAGCGGAAATCCAGGGTCGCGTCCTTGGCCGACGTGTATCGCGGGTAAGCAGAGCGGGTCTCGCTCAACAATTGTTCCTGGGCCTGGAAGAACCGCTCCCAGTCCTCTTCCTCCCAGGGCTTGTCGAAGTCTATGTCTTTGAAATAATTCTTCTGAGGGTCCATAAATTTGGCGGTTGCCGGCGGAGGGCGCGTCTCGCGCTCTTCCGACGGACGCAAGCCATATTATAGCACGGCAGGGCTTTTCCGGCTCGGTCATTCCCCCAGAATCTTGACCACGACGCGTTTGCGCCGCTTGCCGTCGAACTCCACGTAAAAGATCTGTTCCCAGGGGCCCAGGTCCAATTTTCCCGCCGTGATCGGGAGCATGGCCTGGTGGTGGACAAGGGTCCGCTTCAGGTGGGCGTCGCCGTTGTCTTCTCCGGTCCGGTGGTGGCGGTAATCGGCGACGGGCGCCAGCTTTTCCAGCCAATCGATCAAATCTGCCTTCAGGCCCTCTTCCTCGTCGTTCACCCATATCGCCGCGGTGATATGCATGGCGGAAACCAGGCAAATCCCTTCGCGCACGCCGCTGGCCTTCACGCGTTTTTCCAGTTCCGCCGTGATGTTGATCAATTCGCGCCGCTGCGACGTGTTGAACCAAAGGTAATCCGTGAACGCTTTCATTTTTTGCCCTTCTTTCCCCGGAAGGCGGACTTGAGGCGCTTCCAAAGCCCTTTCTTCGATTTATCGCGCACCGGGATGTATTTTTCTTCCTTGCCGGACAGTTGATAGGAGATCAATTCCGTGTTGCGCTTTTCGCCCGACGCCGTGGCCAGGGAGGTCAGTACCTTGCCGACGCCGGGCGCGTAGTAATCCACCTTCCAGGAGGATTCGTTCCCGGACGCGTACTCCCGCACTTTGAGGCAATCCCGGAATTCGCCGGCCCGCACCTTCACCGTCGCCAGCCCTTCGATCATGTAGACGAGGTGCGCGTTGGCGCGCTTCGAGATCCAGCGCGCCCCGCGTTCAAAGGGATACTTGAGGATCACGGTGTACTGTTCTTTTCCGGGGATGGAATATTCCCTCAATTCCAGCGCCCGCTTGCGGTAGGTCCGGTTGGTGGAAAGTTCCTCGATCAGTTTTTGTCCCGCGTAATAATGGCGGACCATCAACACGGCCGTCGGGTCTCCGTCCGCGGCTTTGCCCACCATGTCCACGCGGGCGTTCCGGCCCCCGGTGTCCGAGTCGCCCTCGGTCCATTGCCCGCCGCTCACCAGGGGGAAATAGTTGGGCGCGTTCAGGAGCGCCCACTCGGTCTTGGGTCCCCAGTCGCCGTCGTTGCCGTATTGGTCAAGGAGCCGCTGCAGGATCTGCCGGGCGGAGAGGTCGTCGGAGAGTTTGCGCGAGGCAATGACGCCGGCGCGGAACAGCGCGCTTGGTTTCCAAAAACCATTGGCGTGGGCGTCTGCGGTCTTCAGATATCCGGCGACGGCCTCCTCGTAGCGGCCCTTGTGCTCGTCCCATCGGGCGTTCGCGAAACCCGCGGTCCCGCAGCCCGACAGGGGGAAAAGCGCCATCACGAGCAGGCAGGGCATGAGTTTCCGTCCCATGATCACGGACCAGGCGAACAGATCGGTGCGATGGCGGTATTGCCACCAGGCCGCCAGGAAGACGCCGACGCTGTCGATCAACACGTCCGTCGCCGCCGGCCCGCGTCCGGGAACAAAGCTTTGATGGAATTCGTCGCTGGCCGCGTAGGCCACGGAGAAAACCACGCTGAACCAAAAAAGCTGTTTCATGGAAGAGGGTCTGCTTCCGGCCAGGGCCCGCCAGGAGAGCGCGCAGAGGATGGCGTATTCCACGACGTGGGCGATTTTGCGCAGAATGAAATCATAAACGCCCCATCCCGTGCCCAGGTCCGGAAAGCTCGAGAAATAGTAAATCAAACCGCACCAGCCGGCCCAGGGTCCCCAGAGCCAAGCCAGTTTCAGCGCGCGGTTCATAGGTCCCGGTTCTCCTGAAAACTGTAGTGCAGCGCTTGGGCGATGACGATGTGGTCCAAGACGTCGATCCCCAGGATCCGGCCCGCCTCCGTCAGCTGTTTCGTCAGGCGCCGGTCTTCCTCGGAAGGGGACGGATCGCCGGACGGATGGTTGTGGACCAAAACCACCGACGCCGCGGAATGGCGCAGGGCGGGCTCGAAGACTTCCCTCGGATGGACCAGCGTCGCGTTGAGGGTCCCGACGGAAACCGTTTCGCGGTGGAGGAGTTGGTTGCGCGTGTTGAGATAGAGGGCGACGAAATGTTCTTTTTTCTGCGCGCGCAGGTCCGAGACCTGGGCGCAGACGTTCTGGGGGGAAGTGATGGCGGGCCTTTTGTCGATCGGCTCGGCGTGACGTCCGGCCAGTTCCCAGGCGGCTTTGAGCGTGGCGGCGCGGCTGAATCCAACGCCCTTAAGATTTTTCAATTCCCGGAAAGGAAGTTCGTAGAGGCCGCGGCCCGGATGCCGTTTCAACAGGTCCCGCGCCAGGGCGAGGACGTCCATGTCGCGGTAACCCGTGCGCAGCAGTATCGCCAGCAGTTCTTCGTCTTTCAGGGCGGCGGGACCGTTCCGCGCCAGGCGCTCCCGCGGTTTTTCCACCGGATGGAGATCATGGAACGTGGACAAAGGGGAACGCCGCTGCGCCGGACGCCAGTCCGCGGTAAGAGGACTGTCTCGGAAGATGAAATAGTTCGTGTCCATGGAGATTAGTCTATTGATTATATCTGAAGCCTACAAGAAGGAAAACTGAAGATAGGCGGGAGAAGGTTTTCCGGGCATGAGCCGGTTCAGCGCCTATTCCCGGTTTCCCGTAAAATGACATCGGCCAGGTTTTTGGCGATCAACCTGTTGCCCAGGGGCGTGCAATGCCCGAAATCCCCTGCGAACATGTCAATGAATATATCGCTCGGCTTGTGCGTTTTGTAGGCGTTTTCGAAATTGGTTTTATTTTCCACGTAAATCATCCCTTTTTCGGTCCCGAGTATTTGTTGCAAGGCCGTCACGTCGCGCATCGGATATTGCATGCACACCAGTTTAATGCCTCTATTCAAAATTCGGTCTCTTAAGTTTTGGTAATTTCGGATTGCACCAAGCGGCAAGTACGATGCCTGCTCGGTTTGGTGCTCCAATGTGTGATGTTGGCGGTAGAGCAAAGACAACGCCCCCATTATTCTAGGAACGCTGCCTATCGCTTCGCGCCCTTGAAGAAGGATCTCTTCCGCTTCTTTCATTTCGCCGTTTTTCATGCAAAGCGACGACAATTCCAGATATGCCCGCACATTCCGGGGTTCGGCTTTTACCGCACGCTCGTACATAATTTTTTCTTTTTCTCTTTCGCCTCTAGCGCCATAAAGGTATCCCAGGTTAATATAGGCCCCCGCATTTTGCGGATCGGCTTTTAAGGCTGCTTTATACATATTTTCCGCATTCCCGTTTTCATTGTTTTCAGAATAGAATTCCCCGAATTCAATAAAGGCCCACCCATCATGTGGGTTGGCCTTTATGCTTTCTTCATGCATCTGCTTTGCTTTGACGCGTTTAGCTTGTTGGCGGTATAGTTTTGCCAGCTTACGGTACGCTAGCGAATAGTTCGGATCTTTCTTAATCGCAGACCAATACATCTCCTCTGCTTTTTCTTGTTGCTCGTTATCTAGATACAAATTGCCGAGACTGGTGTATGCCTGCGCATTTTGAGGATTGGTATTTATCGCAGCCTTATACATTCTTTCCTCGTTTGCAAGATCGCCTTTTTCGCGATACGGGTCTCCTGATCTTCTTGTTCGTCTGTTTTTTAACCCTTCCAGGATATACCGTGTCATCTTTCTGACCCTCAAGTTCGCCAAGACCAGGCTCCATTTAGAGGACATCTTTTCCTGATATACGCCGGGGTTTTTCCAGACCCATTCGCCGTCGTTGATTCCCATCATGACCACGACCATCTGCGGCTGAAAGGACTCTAAATAGCCGTCCAGTTGGGACAATATGTTGCCGGTGTATGTTCCGGATCGGCCTTTGTCGATCACTTTAAAATGGTTCCCAAGGCCCGATTGGTTCAGCTCGTATTCAAGCAGAGGAGGCCATTGGTTCTGGGTCGTCGATTCTCCCAGGCAGAGTATGCGGTAGGCGCCTTTTTCGGAAGCGCGGCGGTTGCGGATGGTTTGCCCCGCCAGGGAAATGCCGCCGGCGATCCGGAGCCCGAACTCTATGACGAGGAGCGCGAGGACCATCCCGGAGAAGGCCAGCGCGATCTTGGAAAACAGATGGAAGAGGAAAGTGCGGCGAGGGGAATTAGCTTCTATGGGAAACCTCCGCGAAAGGACGGCGAGATTCCGGGCGATCAGACCGCTTTTGGCGTTCCCCGTTCTCGCAATACATGTTACCTAAAGCGAAGTAATCCCGCGAGGCGCTCCTCTTTCGCCCGGCAGACCGGTTCTGAAGACTTGAGATGATGAACGAGAGATCGGCGGGAGAGAAGGGTAGTCTAGCGGACCTTTTTCCCGAAAACCTCCCGCAGAATTGTTTCGGCGAGGTTCTTGGCGATCAACCTGTTGCCGAATTCCGTGCAATGCCCGAAGTCGCCGGCGAAAAGATCCGTGAACAGATCCATCAGTTCGTGGGATTTGAGAGCGTCCACGAAATTATTTTTGTTTTCGACATAAATGATGTCTTTGTCCGTTCCTAGGTAATCTTTGAGCGCCCGCGCGTCCCTCATCGGATATTGCATGCACACCAGCCGAATGCCCCTGTTCAACACTATGTCTCTCAACTCCTGATAGTTGCGCATCGTTCCTGGTGGCGGGTGGGATGGTCTTGCGAGCTGCTGGCCCGCGAACTCCCGGGCGCTCATGGCGACAAGTCCCCGCTCGAAGGACTTCTCCTTTTCATCCTGACCGCTCAGCAGTTTCGCCGCTTCGAAATGGGCCCAAGCCTCCGGGCTGGATTCGATTGCCGCACAAGCTTTCTCCAATTTTTCGCGGTCTCCCGTCTTGCGATAAAGATAACCCAGCTTGATGTACGAATCGGGGTCACCTGGCTCGATCCTGACAGCGGTTTGGTACGCGGCCTCGGCCCGGCTGTAGTCGCGGACGGCGAAATATATATCGCCCAGGTCTTTATAAAGCCAATGCTGGTTCGGGGCGGCTTTTATGCCTTCCTTGAAAATACCCAATGCGATCTCTTTTTCCTCGTAGTCGCTGTATAAAGTCCCCAGGCGGCTGTAGGGCATCTGGGCGCTCGGAACGGCTTTTATTCCTTCCCGGTAAATCGCCGCCGCTTTATCGCGTTCTCCGTTTTCGCGATACATGTCGCCATACGCGCAATAGGAGAGGGGATTTTGGGGGTCGCTTTTGATCGCCGCACGGTAGGCGCTCGCGGCTTCTTCCATTTGTCCCATGAGCTGATAGGTCTTCGCCGAGCCGAGATGGGCCTGGGGGTTGGCGGGGGAAGCAGCGGATTTTTTTGCCGCGGCGCTGGAAGACGGGCGACGCTTGGCCCGGCTGCCGAGACCGTCTTTGATGTATGTCGCGATTTTATTGAGGCGCAGGTTCTGAAAGAAAAGGGATATCCGGTGGGACGGGGTGTCCACATAGGCCGTGGGATTTTTCCAAATCCACTTGCCGTCGTTTATGCCCATCATGACCACGACCATATGTGGGTTGAATGTGTCCAGATACCCATGCAGCTTAGACAGGATGACGCCCGTGTAGGTGCCGACCGATCCTTTGTCGATCACGGCGAATTGAACGCCGGTCCCGGCACTGTTCAATTCCCTCTCCAGCAAGGGCGGCCATTGCTCCCAGGTGGTGGATTCTCCCAGACATAGGATGCGGTATTCGCTTTCCGCCGCAACTTGTTTTTGATCCTTCACGTCCCGTTTCAAGGATAAAAATAATCCGCCCAACCGGAGCCCCGCCTCCGCCAAAAGGAGAGCGAGCAGGATCCCCAGGAGCGCGAGGCCGATTTTGCCTGCCGTGACTTTTCCGGTCATTTTTTCTTGAACACGTCTCGCAGGATAGCGTCGGCCAGGTTCTTTGCGATCAGCCTGTTCCCGAACTCCGTGCAATGCCCGAAGTCTCCCGCGAACAAGTCCGTGAAAATGTCAGTGGGCGGGCGTGTTTTGAGGGCGTGGACGAAATTGTCAATGTTCTCGACGTAGAGGACGCGGTTGTCATCGCCGAGCATTCGCACGAGTCCCTCCAGCGGCCTCATGGGGTACTGCATACAAACGAGCTTGATGTTCCTTTTTAAAACGAGGTCTTTAACTTTCCTATAGTTGCGGATCGTCGCCATGGGAGGATACGCCTGCATTTTTTGTCCGCGCTCCCCGGCCCAGTAGCCGCCCATCAGCGCGTTTCCCTGGGATTCGATTTCCGCGGCCTTATTGTTTTCACCCAGGGCCCGATAAACCTTTTCCAGTTCAAAGTACGTCCATGTGTTTGCAGGGTCAATCTTGATCGCGGCCTTAAAAGAGTCGACCGCGTTTTTGAATTTTTGGTGGTTGTAATAGAGGCGGCCGAGCTGAAGGTGCGTGTCAAATCTTTCGGGGTGGATTTTTATGGCGGTTAAATAGGCTGCTTCCGATTGAGCGAATTTCCCTGAATCCTGATACAGGTCCGCCAGCGCCTTATACAACGACGCGTCATTGGGGACGGTTTTCAGCCCGGCTTGGAAGATCGACTCCGCTTTCTCCGCGTCCCCGTTCGCCCCGTAAAGCCAGCCCAGGCAGAAATAGTAGTGAGAATTATGGGGATCAAATTTGATGGCCGATGCAAACGCGGCTTTGGCTTTTTCGAATTCAAAACGATAGTTGTGGATGTACCCCATCCTGAAATGGAAATCCGCGCTGGCGGGAAATCGTCCAATTGCCTGCGTGAAAATTTTTTCGGCCTCTTCAATCCTTCCAACGCGGGCGTAAAAGTCCATCAATTCGGCATAAAACCATTGAACGCTATCGGCGTCCATAAGTTCTATCCCGGCCTTGAGCACGGCCTCCTCTTTTTCAAGGTCCCTGGTGGCCAGATACAGCGCTTGCAGCGATCTGTAGGCCTCCGGGTTTTTGGGGTCGGCCCTCATCGCCGCGTTAAACAGCCTCTCGGCTTGCTCAAGGTCTCCCTTGTCGCGCATCGCATTCCCCGCCGCAACGTAGTTATGGGCGTCACCCTTGGCGGCGCTGGGACCGTCACTGATGTTTGAGAACGCTGTCCGCTTTCGGTTCTTTAGGCCGTCGGCAATGTATGTCGCCAGCTTATTGACTCGGGTTTCTTTCAACATCAGGGCAATCCTGCTGCCGGCCTTGTCCTCGGGTTCGGATGAATCCTTCCATATCCACGCGTAGTCGTTGGCCCCCATCATCGTGACGACCATGTGCGGGCGGAACTCTTCCAGGTGGTCGTCCAATCTCGACAGGATTGCGCCGGTATGGGTGCCTGACAATCCGGCGTCGATGACTTTGAAGGCCATTCCCGCGTTCGCGTCGTTGAGTTCCTTCTCGAGGAGGGGCGGCCACTGCCTCGAAGTTGTGGATTCTCCCAGGCAAAGGATCCGGTACAACCCTTCCGCGTCGACATTCCGCCGATTTCCAATTTTCTGGCCTGCCGATAAGATGATCCCGCCCAGCCGGAATCCTGCCTCCACAAAAAGAAGCGCGAGGAGGACACCGAAGAAAACAAGGCTCGCTTTTATGAAGCAGGTCTTTATGTGAAAACGCGTTTGCACGGAGTCAAACGAGCGCGTTAAGGAAGGAGGAAACGAGGGAGAGGATGAGGCTGTAAAGCAGCGCCCACAAAAAGCCGTCCACCTGGAACCCCTCGACCAAATGACCGGCGAGCATCACCATCAGCGCGTTCAGCACGAAGAGGAAAAGACCCAGCGTTATGATGGTCAGCGGCAACGTGAGCAGGACGAGGAGGGGTTTCAGGGAGACGTTCAGTAGCCCGATGACGATGGCGACCACGAGGGCGGTCGTGATGTTTTGGACGTGGACGCCGCGCAGCAGATAGGCGCCGGTCAGGACCGCCAGCGTGTTGATGGAGAGGGCAACGAGGAGTCTCACTGCTTCAGTTTAAGTGTGGGGAATATGCTTTGAAGCGTTTTCCAGAGGGCGGTTTGAACGTGTTCTTCCGATTTCTTGGAGAGGCGCAAAGTGTTGAGGTTTAATCCGATGCGGGCGGGGATGTAATAGATGCGGTCGCGCAGCCAGCGGATTTCCTGAGGGGTGTTGGGCCATTCCACCTGCTCCTTATAGTCGGCGATCTCCGTGGCGATGTCCATGAGGCGGTTTTTGCCCATTTTGCCGGAAATCTTGCCGCCGAGCTTTTTGGAGAGATTGTTCAGGACGGATTGGATAGCATCTTCTTTTTTCATGGGTTGCTTTTTTCGGGTGTTAGCCATCGCTTAGTCCTGCCTTTTCGAGGATAAAAGTATGAATACATCATAGCATTTCCGATGGGACTTGGCTTGTCCGAGGCGGTCCCCGCCGGCGGCCAAGGAAGTTTACATGGCGGCGGGCCGCGTTATTCCTGCAGTTTGCCGATGCGACAGGACGGGTAATAGTGGGCCAGGATCTCCGTGTATTTCTTTTTCTCCTGGGCCATGCCCATGGCGCCGGACTGGCAGAACCCCACGCCGTGCCCCCATCCGCCGCCCCAGATCAAAAAGAGCGCCGGCCGCCCCGCCTCCTGAATGGTTTGGATGGTGATGAGGGTGCTGCGCATTCCGCCCGGCGCCAGCAGGTAACGAATGCGGTGTTCCTGATCCAGCGTTATGCGTTGCTTCGACCCGATGATTTCGACCGTCAACGCGTGGCCGGATTGCGCCCGCCGCCTCACGATCACGCCCGAGACTTTTCCCAGGCCAGGGTATGAATTTTTCAAGCGATCCTCCAGGGCCCGCGCCGACACGATCCGGGCCCAGCGGAACTCGGCCAGGGACGTGCTTTTGGACGGTCGGCAATAAACCTGGGGCAGGCCTTTGAGCCACCATTCAAAGCCGAAAGGCGAGGAAGGGGCGGCCAGTTCCGGTGGGCCGTCAATGGTTGTTTCCCAGTAAGGCGCGCCGCCCCATTTCTCCAATTCCGTCCCGGAGATCGTTCGACCGCCGCAGTTGGAGGAATAAACGGTATGGGCGACCTTCCCGCGGTAGACCATCACTTCCTCCGCCGTATCGTAAACGGCTTTCTGGGCGCGCGGGGATTCGGTCGCGACGCCGCGGTAGACCTGGCAATGCTGATCGTCGCAGAGGTCGTATCCTTTCTCATGGAAACGGCCCAGGATCGCCACGGAGCGGCAAAGGACCGCTTGGGCCTTCATGGCTTCCAGCGGGGCGGCGGGCGTTATCTCCGCCGGAACGACGGAGGTGAGATACTCCCGCATGGGGACCTGGTTGACCACAATGATCCCGCTCTCGGAGGGATGGATTTCGATAATCCCCCGGAAACGCCGCTTCCAACTGACGACATCCGCCGGGTCCTCGGCTTCATGGGTTTTCTGGACGATGAACGTCGCCTTGAAGGCGCGCGGCACGAAAGAGATCAACTTGTCGCTCAGGCGCTCCCTGCCGCCCGACGGAAATATCCGGTAGAAAAGGCCGTCCTCCCCCTGCCGGATCGTCCACGGGTCGTCGCCGTTGCCGTTCCGGATCTTGACGGCTTCAGTCCCCTCAAAAAGGTCGAATTCGCTGGAGCAGGTGATCGTCGTTTCGCCGCAGGGCAAGGGCCGGCCCAGGCGGTCGGTCCCCAGTCCGATCCGGACGGCGGGCAGGCGTTTGCGGAAAAAAGGGGTGGGCGTTTTTTGTTTGACTTCGTCTTTGTCGATCAGCGGCGTGGGTTCCCGCCGGCGCTCCGCGGCGCTCTCGGGGTAAAGCGGCTCCGCATCCGGCTGAAAAAGCCAGCGAACGGTGCGCAGGAGGGACCCGCTGCCCGGCATGGCGCGCAGCAGGCGGCGCAGCCAGAAGACCCGGGCGCCGCGGCCTTCGATGCGCGCGTTCAGGTCCAGCCAGGCCGACTTGGCTTCGGTCAGGGAGGAGTCCTTGAGGAGCGCTTTCTGATAAAGGGTGAGGGCGGGCTTCTCGTTTTCCATCCGCTCGAAAAGCCTTCCGGCCAGGTAATAGGCGATCGCCGCGTCCGGGAACGTGGAGAGGGTTTTCTGATAAATGGCCAAAGCTTCCGTGAAGTCGTTCTGCTTGGCGTAGGCCCAGGCCAGGCCGAGGTGGGACTCCCAGGAGTTGGGATCCTCGTTTATGGATATCTTGAAGAAATGGATGGCGCGGTTGTAGGATTCCTGCGCGAAATATAGCCAGCCCATGGTCCTGTGCACGAAGGGGGAGTTGTGCATGAAGGATTCGCAGCGTGTGATTTCCAGCAGCGCGTCGTCGAGCCGACCGAGCTGGTTGAAGAGGACCGCCCGGTCCAACAGGGCTTCCGGATAGCGCGGGTCGCTTTCGGGGACGTCGCCGTAGCGCTGGAGGGCCAGTTCAAGATTTCCTTGGAAGTACGCTTGCCGGGCGTCGGAGAAGGGGTCGGGCGCGGGGTTCTGCGCGTGGAGAGGGCGGGTGATGACGATGAGGACAGCGGCTAAAACGAGAGGGGAGATTTTCACATGTAAGAAATCTATCGCGGAATCTTCAGTTTCTGGCCGCTCATGATCACGCTGAAGTCCGGCACCTTATGTTCGTTGGCCCGCCAAATCCGGACCCAGCCGCTGCCGCGGCCGTAGACTTCCGGCTTTTTGGCGATGTTCCACAGGTTGTCGCCGCGGCGCACCACGTAGCTTTCGACCTTCGCCACAACGCCCCGCTCCGCCCGGTAGTCCATCCCGATTCCGCCCAACTCCCGGGTCACGTCTTCGGCCATGCTGCGCGCGTTGGAGAAATCCTCGGCGGTCACGGCGTCGTCGAACAGGTTCTTCGCGCGGCGGTAGGCGATGAAGGGCCCGGCCACCCGCGAATCGCGGGACATGGCCGACTGGAGGGCGTCCAGCGCCCGTTCCAGACTTTCCTTCGCGCGGGCGCGGGACTGCTCGAGATAGGCGGTGGCGTTCATGGCGGTATCGGATTGGAAAAAGGAGCGGATAGCGGACGCCGGCGGCGTCACGTTGCGCCAATGGCGGTAAACGACGAAGCCAAAAGCGGAGAGTATGAAGAAACTGATTATGAGATGGAGATTCGTGATCCTCATCAAATCCTATGCGGGCAGCGACGGCGTTTTCAGCCGTTGGATTCGGTTCAAGCGACCTCCGGACAATTCGGGAGTTCCCACGTTCTTTCCCTGCACCAGCACGTGAAAACGGCCGCCCATGGCGTTGGGATGGATCAGTTGCTGGACCTGGGACGCCGCCGCGATCCGCTCCGCCTCAGGGGCGCCCTCCACCAACCCGCGCAAAATTTGTTCGCCGCTGTTCAGGAGAAACGTCCCCTGGCTCGCGAAAATCAACGGCCGGATGTCCCGCTGTTCGCCGAGGGCCGCGATCCTTCCGAAGTCCACCAGCGCGGTCAGGTCGCATTCTCCGATGTCTTCAAAGGGACCGTCACGCCGCTCGTGCTTGCGGTAGACCTGAAGCGTTCCCTCGGTCCGAGTCTCGCGGTAGAGGTCCGGCGACGGTTCGCCGTAGTCCACGCTGAGGATGAAGCCGCGCGAGAGAATTCTGTCGAGTTCCGCCATCGTCTCGTCGAGCGCCAGGCAGACTTCGGCCTTCTGGCCTTCCACGAGCGAGACGCCCCGCTCCCGGAAGTATGCCGCCAATTTCGGGGTCGACGGATCGCCCGGCTCTTCCAACAGACGTCCGCCGGACTCGCGGACGAAGAGCTCGCGCAGCGTCCCGTTATCCCAAAGAACCCGGTGGAAGGGCAGCGCGTCGAAAAATTCATTGGAGAAAACGCAACCTTCCACGCCGGAAACGTGTTCCAATGCGTCTAGGCTATCAAAAAATTTCACTCGAGGAAACCGGGAAAGTCGCCGTCGGGCGAGATTCAGCGCGAAGGGGCTGGTTTCCACCAGGCAATAGGTGAGGCCCGCGTGGCGGTCCTTGGCCTGAAACGCCTGGAGGACCTGCTCCGCCAGGCCGCCGTCGCCCGCGCCCAGCTCCACCAGCGTGAACTTTCCGGAGCCGTGGTGGTCCCACATCTCGCAGAAGGTTTCCGTCAACAGCTTTCCGAAAAGCCCGCCGACGTGGGCGCTGGTGAAGAAATCCCCCTGCCGTCCGGTCTTCAGCGGGCCCGTCATGTAGTAGCCGTACTGCGGGTGGAAGAGAGCCCATTGCATGAATTCCTTGAACGTCACTCGCCCGCGCCGCTTCACTTCGTTGAGGACCAGTTCGTGGAGAGGCTTCATGCGGGTTGGGGGGAAGCGTCCAGCGTCGCGCGGATTTCGAATTGGACCCGGGGATCGTATTCACGGGCCAGCGCGGCGTCCAGCGCGCGGCGGACGTTTTCCGAGGGAAATTGTCCGAGGGCCCAGGCCGAGTGGCCGCGCACGATGGGTTCGGCGTCCCAAAGACAGTCCATCATCGCGGGCATCAGCTCTTCGGCTTTTCGGTTGGCCGCGACGAGGCAGGCGTTGCGGACCAATCCCGCGCGCTTGGCCCGCAGTAGCGGCGTGTCGCGGAAGCGGGCCTTGAATTCCTGCGGGGTCTTGAGTCGGAGCACGTCCGCCAGCGGAACCCAGGCCCCGGTGCCGTTCTCCGCGCGGAGCTCCGGCCACCGGGTTTCCTTGGCGCGGGCGTTGAAGGGGCAGACGTCCTGGCAGTCGTCGCAGCCGAAAAGCCAATCGCCCAGCTTGTCGCGGAATTCCAACGGGACCCAACCGCGGTTCTCGATGGTGTGGTAGGCGATGCAGCGCCGCGCGTCCAGCTGGAACGGTACGTCGAGGGCGTTGGTCGGGCAGGCGGTCTGACACTCAATGCAGTTGCCGCAGCCCTGGGATATGGGTTCGTCGCCGGGGAGCGCGACGTTGATCAAAAGTTCGGTGAGAAAAATGAAAGAGCCGGCGCGGGGCGCGATGACGTTGGTGTTCTTTCCGACGAAGCCGAGGCCGGCGCGGCGGGCGAAGGCGCGTTCCAACAGCGGCTGCGCGTCCAGGGCGTGGCGGGTCTTCAGGCCCGGCCCGAAGTTTTTTTCCAGCGCCGCGCGGAACTCCTCCACGCGCTTCGTGATGACGTCGTGGTAGTCCAAGCCCCAGGCGTAGCGCGCCACACGCCCGGAGGGGACGCCGGGGCGAGGCGGCAGCGGGCCTTGGAAATAACTGACGCCGAGGGTGAGGAGGCTGAGGGCTTCGGGGAGGAGTTGCTGGGGGTCGCTTCGCCGGTCGGGGTCTCGGGTGAGCCAGGCCATCTCCGCGGCCATGCCGTCGCGGCACCAGTCGCGGAAAAAATCCCGGTCCTTTTCGGGGACCGCCACCGGCGTGACGGCCGCGAGGTCGAACCCGAATCGGCGCGCCAGGTCCTTCAGGTCATCGGCGGACGTCATCCGATGATCTTGGCGAGGCGGTCGGGGAAGTTCGTCGCGACGGCGTCCACGCCCAGCCGGACCATTTTCTTCATCTCGTCGGGTTCGTTCACGGTCCATGTGCCGAGGAAAAGCTTGTGCTTGCGGGCGAAGCGCGCCATGGCCGGCGTCACGAGGTGCCGCCGGGGGAAAATCCCGTCGGCGCGCATCGCTTTGACGCGCGCGAGCAAGTCTGGCAGTGGTTCGTGGAAAAGGATCCCGGCGCGGAGGGCGCGGTCGAGGATCTTCACGCGCTTGACCGAGCCGTGGTTGAAGGAGATCACGATGGTCCGTCCGCCCATGTCGAATTTGTTCAGCGCCTTCACGGCCGCTTCTTCGATCCCGAGGTAGGGGACGTATTCCGTTTTCAGTTCGAGGACGAACCGCAAGGGCAGGCCGGACGCCGATCGTTTGGGTTTAATCCAAGCGAGCAAATCGTCCAGGGTGAGGATCTTTTGCCCGCGGAATTTCCGGTGAAACCAAGCGCCAGCGTCCAGTTTCTTGAGTTTGGACCAGGGGAGTTTCCCAACGAGGCCGGTGCCGCTGGTGGTCCGGTCCAGGGTTTCATCGTGGAGCACGACGAGCTTTTTATCTTTGGAGAGATGGACGTCGCATTCGAGGAAATCCGCGCCCATGCGCCGGCCCAAATCGAAAGAGGCGAGGGTGTTTTCCGGCGCGTGGCCCATGGCGCCGCGGTGTCCGATGATGAGGGGTTTGTTCATAAAGGAAGTTTAACAGAATCTCGACGGAGGGTAAAGGTTAGGATCGAATGTACGAGAAAGGACTCGTCTCTCCGAGGACACCGGACTGTCCCCCGTCAAAGACGGGGGCTGGGGGGAGGGTAGGTGTCCGCAGGAGGGAACGAGTCCTTTTATTTGCTAATCTCTTCAAATGGAAAAAATATTCTTTCACGCGGGCTGTCTGTTCTCGTTCCTCGGCGTGGCGGCCGGTGCCTTCGGCGCGCACGCGCTCAAAAGCCGGATCGCGCCGGACCTCTTGACTGTTTTCGAGGTCGGCGTGCGGTACCAGATGTACCACGCTTTGTCTCTCCTGGCCTTGGCGTGGGCCTCGACCAGATGGTCCAACGGTTTCGTCACGAGCTCGGGGTTTCTTTTCATGGCTGGCATCATCCTTTTCTCCGGAAGTTTGTATGCGTTGTCCCTGACCGGCGTCCGTATGTGGGGCGCCGTCACGCCGGCCGGGGGATTGCTGTTCCTCTTGGGATGGGGTTTTCTGGCCTTCGGGGTACTGAAAAAATAACGTTATTCACCGCCGCCGTCTAACTTCCCGTCTTAATCTTAAAATCCAAAAACTCATGTCATGGATCCCGTCTAAACATCCCTTTCCACAAACAGGGACCATGCCTAGCGGCAAGGTTCCGGGATGACGCAATTTAAGCCGACCTCTCTATGGCCTCGGCGATGGCGCGCAGCGCGTCCCAGTCCGCCGGGCTGAGCGGCATTTGCTTCAGCCATTCCTCTATCGCCACAACAACCGCGCCGCGGATGGAATGTTCGTTCAAGATATCCACGTTCGCAGTGCGCAGCACGCGCAGGCCGAAGGGGGAGACCAGCCGGAGCAGTCCTTCTTTTGCGCGATCCAAGTCAAAGGTGTAACGCTTCATCCCGCCGGGATGCGCGGCCTGTTCCCGGAACGCGTCCCGCGCCAGGAAGGTTTTCACGTTCGTGATTTCACGTTCCCGGATGATCGCGTCGATGCGGTCCTTCAGCGAAATATTTTGCATGGCCAGCACGCCCACCGGCCCTCGCGCCGCGCGGTAATGGTCCGCCACCGCGTCCACCAAACCTTCCAGGTCCGGCGTTTCTTCCGTCACGGGGACCACCGTCGATCCTTCGCCCAACATCGCCGCCAAATGTTCGACTGTCCGGTCGACGCCGCCGTTTTTCAGCCCCAATTCTAAATCGGAAGAACGCAGCAGCTCGTCCATCAGGCGGGCTTTCTCGTCGGCGGAGATCTCTTGTCGATCGAGATCGTTGACGCGCGTCATCATTACCCGGAGATTGTCCTCGGGGTTGTTTGGATGAATTGTCATTTCTCCCCGTCCCGTCCAGAACTCGGCGGCGAAGGCGAGGGGGTTCGCCGCGGCCACAGCTTTTTGCGCCGAGGCGGTTCGTGCCAACATTTCCGCGAAGAACAGCGGCACGGTCAATAGAAAGATCGGAAGCAGGAGGAACGCCGACATGAGGGAAAGCGACGGGGCTTGGAGGGCGACCGCGCCTCCTGCGGCCACGGCCAAAACGAGAAGGACGTTGGCGGATTTTCCGGCGAAGGAATTCGCCGCGAAGCGGGTGCGGGCGACGAGCAGGGCGATGACCGCAATCGCGAGGACGGCGAGCTTCGCCTCCGTGGGAGCTGCCGCGATGGCCTGCGCGGCGCTATTGATGATGTCGGCAAAGGACGCAAACCCGTCCGGTTGGGACGTGGATCTCATAAAAAGATCTTCTCCCGGAATCAACAGCGCGGCGGTGAGGGAAAGATGTCTGTTTTGTCTCGCGGTTTCTTCCAATTTGTCCAGTTCCACGTCGGCCAGCTTGAGAAGTTCGTTGAACCTTTCATAAGGAACATCGAATCCCAAGGTTTTAAGCATATCCCGGGTTTCACGGATGTCTCTTTCTCCCATCCTCTCCGCGACAATGGGATGCTCTTTTACATAGGCTTCGGTATCCCCAACCCCGATGGCCTTTCCTCCGGGAACGGCCTTGATGTTTCCAATGTGTCCGTCATCCTTAGTGACCCAGCCCATCCGATGGCATGCCTTCATTACCATCAGAGTGTAGAGAATGACGGCTTCATCAACCGGAAGTGCCATGTTTCGCGGGAAGATCCGCTCCAAAGTGCGTCGTGAATCTTGACGGTTTTCATCGCGGAAGAAGTTGTCGTGCAATCGAAGGCCATCGATGTAGCTGTAGCCGATGATGAGCAGGGGGGCCTCACGGCTGAAACGCAATTTTCGACCGTATAATCTGAAATCACCATTCGCTTCAATGATGAAATAGGGCGCGGCCATGACGGTGTTGACCCCGAAGCGGCTGGTCATTTCTAGAGGAAAATCGAAGCCGTTTTGAAACAGCAGATGTCTCCACGGGTCCTCTCCGGGCATTTTTATTTCCAACATGGTGTCTATGTTGGATCCGGAGAAGTTCGTTTCAAGGAAGATGAACCTTCGGAAAGAATGGCTGATCGGGGTGACGTAAATGCGGGGAGCAATCTGAAAAACGAGGTCGTTTCGCCCGGCCGCTTCCAGCGGTAAGTGGCCGCGGAAATCGCGATATGAGTAAAAAAGCCTAAGTTCGGAAAGGGCTTTCAGCAGCGGCTCCAAGTTCTCGGGATTGGAAAAGAGGCGCATGAGTTGCGAGGTGTTCTCAAACGACCGCGCTTCGAAATGGTTCGCCACGCGGATGATGGGGCGTTTGTTGGAACGGGAAAGAGACAGTGGAATCTCGGTCATGTAGCTCTGAACGATTTTCGAATATAACCCGGGCTGTCCGCTGAATTTCGACTTAATCAATTCGATCGCCTTTTTCACGTGCTGGGGGCGGTCGTCGACCCAATCCCGGCGTGAAGGAACGTGTCGGGCGATTTCCACGTAGCCTTCGGCGTCCATGAGTTCCTCGATCCGGGCGATGGCGGCCTTCAGTCGTTTCGCGATGATCGGGGCCGAGGCAGGAATGACCCTCGAGGGATCGGCGGGAAGATTGTTGGCGAGCGCGCTCAGTACGGCTCCCGGCGACTTCGCGGCGGCCAATGCTTCTTCAAATGGATCTTGGCGTGTGCTGGCAAGGGGGAGATTTTCCTGTCGCCCTATCCATCGGTTGATTTTGCCGGGGAGCAAAGAGCGTTTAAGTAAACGCGCGAGGTTGTATTCACGATGGCTCCAGTAGGCCCAGGCGGCGGAAGCGGTCAACAATAGGGCTGATGCCACGGCTCCGACCGGACCCGCGGCGACGAGGAACGGCGCGAGCGTCCAAGACAGCGCGAGCGGGCCGAAGAAGACGACGCCGAGGCGGAGGATCTTGCCGAGGGCCTCCCTCCTGGACGGCGCGCCGGGCGTCCCGAACTGAAAGAAGAGGAGGGACGGTTTGTAGGAGGCGGACGCTTCCGCCGCGGTCCCATAGTCGTAGGAAACGCTGATGTCGGAATCCGGACGGACGGTGTTCTTCAGGATGACCAGGCGGGCGCGGTTTTTTCCGCCGTGAAAATCGTAGACGGGATCGGTTTTTGGGTTTGCCGCCGCGTAAGCATAATGGGCTGCCGCTTCATGTCCTGGGGGGGCTTCAGCCAGCGCCGCGCGGTATTGCTCGCCGGTCACTTTGCCGAAGGAGGAAGGGCTTAGGGTGATGAGTCTCTCGCCGGGGTTTTCTTCGCGGGCGATCCAGGCGGCCGCGCCGCGGAACAGCTGGCCGGCGATGTCGACGGCTTTCAGGGCCGGCGGAAGGTCGTCGCGCGGAAGCCGGCCGATGGAATAGAAAACGGAGGAATCCGTATCGGGGTTCCGGAAGCTGATCCGCGCCGGATCGGAGATTTGTTGCCAGGTGAATTTGCCGAGCGCCGCCGGGTCGCCGCCGGTCTTTAGTTTGACGCGGAACATCACGCCGACGATCCTTCCGTTGGCCTTGGCCAGGAAGACATTTCCCTGCGCGATCAATTCACGCAACTTCGACTCATCGTAGAGGCGGACGATGGGCTGTCCCTTTTCCAGAAGATCAAATTTTTCCCAGGACGCTTGATGGACCGCCAGGGCTTCCGCGGCGTCATCGACCGTCGCCGGAGAGACCGTCAGCGGCATGTAGACGCCTTCCCGGTGCATCCAAAGCCATGTCCCAAAAAATAAAGCCGACTGCAGTAGGCCGGTGACGAGCGCCGTCGCCCCGTCGGCGTAGAAGGGCGGCGGAGCGTGCATCAAGGCGAACCAGGCCAGGGCGGCGATCCCCGATATCACCGCCGTGACCCCCGCGGCGAAGAGCGGCTCGAACCAGGGCGCGGTATTGACGGCGGACGATGAAGGGTCTCCGGCTTTTCCGCCGGATCCGCGTTCCAGCCATCTGTTCACAGCGAGCGTGAGGCCGGACAATGCTGCGGGTCGAAGCAGCGGGGCATTGGCGTTTCCGCTTATCGCGGGAGCGTCCGACGGAGCGCTTCTGCGCCCGAGGATTTCCGCCAGATGAACTTGGGCGGCGAGGGCCGCAACGGGGTTGAACATTTCCGGGGTGAGTTCCCGGCTGTTGGGCGAATCGAAATCGACCATCGGAAGGGCGGTGGCGTCGGGCAGGGCTTCGACCAGGCCGTTGTCCTCCCGGAGGAATTTATAATGGGCCGTGAAATGGGGCTGGGTTCGAAGAGCGAAGGCGATGAGACCCCTTCTCGCGTTGGCCGACCAGAGGACCTTGAACAGGGGCCCGAACAGAGACGAGCGGTGTTCGTTGTTGAAGGCGCGGAAGGCCCTGGGCAGGGCGCGCGCCATCAGGAACCATTCTATTGGGGTGAACGGAAAATCGATGCGATGCACGAAATCATATTTGTGCTGCGATTCGGCCACCAGCGCCGTGGGATAGATGTCCGCCATGCCGACTTCTGCCGCTATCCGGTTGAGCAGGTCCCCCGCCGAGCCTTGGAAACCGGTGTCCACGAACACGACCTTGGCCCCGGGCGTCACCCCGTGTTCCGCCAGCCACTGGGCGGCGGCCGCCTGTTTTCCGTCGCGGTTCCCTCTGTTTGTGTTTTCGGCGGATACGGAATAGAGAATATTTTGCAATAGAGCGCGGGTCGCCGGAAGCAAATGGGCGTGGGTGGATTTGCCGGGTTCGTCGGCGTCGAAAGTCAGCCGGGCGGCGTCATAAAGAAGTTCCGCGTCGCGGCCCAGGAACACGAACTCGTGTCTCGGATATTCCTTCTCCAGCCGCCGGACGGCACGGACGAGATAGGGGGAAAGGGCGTCGATCTCCCGGAGAGTTTCGCCAATGGCGGGCCGTTCGTGTCCGGCTGTTTCTCCCGTTTGGAGTATGGTTTCAACGGTGACGCCCTGCCGGACCAACTCGGCGACAGCCAGCGGATCAGGCCGCCTCGCGGGATTTTTCAGGATTTCGACGATCCTGCGGCGCGTGAACTCATCCGGCGTTTTTTCAACGCGGTGGGCCGGCTCCGAACCATCGCGGAGTATTGTCTTCGTTTCCCAGAAGTCCCCTCGGCGGAGGGAGGGAAAAACGAATCCAAGCCCGCTGAAGAACAGATCGAACGCGGGCAGGGCGAGGTTCGTGAGCGCGATGAAGAGGATGAGGTTGTGGAGAGTGAGGAGTTGAGCTGTGTCGAAAAAGAAGTTGCCGGCAATTGTCAGAAACACGAGGCCCAGAAGCAGGTTGGCGGCGGGTCCGGCGAGACGGAGGGCGATTCGTATTTTAGGCGGAGCGTTGGAGTCCTGAATATTGACGGCGCTCCAGAAATGGCCGATCCGGGGCCGATCGAAATCAACGCCAAGGAAATTGGCCGCCAGAAGGTGGGCCGCTTCTTGGATCGGAATCGCCAGGCCGAAGACGATCCGCGCCGGAAGGTTTTTCAGCCAGGCCCAGTGGCCCGTGAAGAGCGTGGCGGTGAGGGAGGGCGTGGGGAAGATGGATCCCAGCAGATTCTCTTCTGTCTCATCTGGGCCTTGATCGATGCGCAGAGTTACGCTGAACATACTCTTGGAGCGCTGTTTAAGAATTGCTCCTTCTCCTAGGAGGCCCCAGAATTTTTGCGAAAGAGGGACTTTCGTTTGAAAAGAGCTGTTTAGCATGCCAACGATACGTCGTTTTGCACGCGAGGCGATTCCCTTGTTGCCTAAGAAAACGGCCCTGACGGAAGGACGCCTATGGTAGTACCTTCGAAGGATTTCATCCGTTAATAAAAAGATCTGTTGAAATTCCGATTCATAGCGCTTATATGTCGATTTTGAGGAGCGCGAATAAAGCATGGGATAATGGATAGCCACCACAAGATTGTTTGATACGCTATCGGGGTTCGTAACGATAAAATAGCCGACAAAGCAGGGCCAGAATCTGCCAGTGCTGATTGTTAAGTTTTGAGAATCTTCGCGAATGCGCATAATAAGACATTCGTTCATTGCGAAATCCTGATGCGCATTTTTATCAAGAGCTTCGATATCAAACGTTTCTACGGTCGGCCCGTAAAGAGATTGGTCGTGGGTCAACGTCGGGTAACCGAGCTTAATGCGTACGCCCGGGAGATTTGGATCATCCGTCAGCATTCTAGCGGCTTGTATGGCCGCTTCTTGGAGATGCGGAAGCAAAGTTCGTTGATCCATTGCCGATGTTTTCCTGGGGGCAACCGTCAGCGCCGCTTCCGCGAAGAAGGGATCCGCTCGTTGCAGCAAGACAATATTCCATCCATACCCGAGGATGTCGTCATCGTAGGGCTGTCCTTCCCACTTCTTTTTTTCCATCAACAGTTCTCTTAAGCGCTTCGAGAAAGCCAATCCAACCGGAGAAGAGAAAATATCGTGACGGACGAATCGGTGGCCTTTGACAGCCGTTGTGATCGCGTCGATATTAACCTTGCCGTTCGATTTATCGGGGCGGATGTAGGAAGGATCAAATGCCACAAATCCGTCCGGCTCCAGGAGCGTGATGAGGGAGGGAAAATAGTTGCCGGCTTGTTCGGCAGCGTCGAACCCGGACCGTTGAAGGTAGGCGTGTGCCCGTCCGCGGATGTGCTGCAATTTGTCCAGAAAAGTCTCTGGGTCCGTGACATCGCCTTGGATGAATTGGATGGAATAGTCCTTCGTGTCCGCTGCCCTGCCGGAGTGGCTCCAACGGAATCTTAGAGTAACGGGATCGTCGGGGTTCTTTTGCTCCACATATATGTCTTTACGCTGGACGCCCATGGCTTTCAATTCGACTATGATGTTTCTCTCGACGTAGTCGATGCCTTGGCCCCAATATGAGCCCGCGTAGCCGGCAAAGAATTTTTCCAACGCATAAGACTGGTCCGGAATCTCCTCAATGGTGTCCCAAAAGGTCAGCCAGAATCGCAACATGTCGGACGCGATCTTTTTTTGATCGATGAAATACCCTTCCGTGGCGTCCGTGGAAAGCAAGAAGCCGGAAATATCCGCCCCGGCGCAACCGTAGACGACGATCCGTCCCGGTGCGTGGTTCGGATTCAACACGAGCTGAAGTTCCCTGAAGATTCCTACGAAAAGGGAATGCAGGAGGGGGAATTGCGTTGGCCGGGCGTCGAGGCCGAGCGTTTCCTGGATGTCGGTCCATTCGGAACTTCCGAAATCCAAATCGGTCATCCGGGATAAGATGTCATCCTTAGGTTTTGTGAGCGCCGCTTCCGGGAACAAAACGATTTGCAGCGCGTGGGCGGCGAGGTGGAGAGCGAGGGCTGCGATGAGACCGATAAACAACACGGCGAGGAACGGCTGGCCGTACGCCGCGCCGAGAATTACTCCCACACCGGCGCCTATCCAAGTGAACAGTTGGATCCGCCGCAGCCCCACGGCGCGGGTGAACAATTGCGACGGAGTTTGAGAGGAGTGGTCTTTTCCGAGGAATTCATCGACAGCGTTCCGTACAAAGGCCAGCTTCCAGGGAAGGACGGCCGCCAGGGTTTGCGGCAGCTCCCTGAAGACGCGCGAGAATTTTCGGTCGGAGGAGGTCGCGGGCGTTTCCGTTTGGACACTTTCGGACACGAAATTCCCCTGGGCGTCGACCGCGAGGATTTTTTGACCGTTCGCTCCTTCGGCGTAGACGTCGCCGCGCGCGATGGAGAAATCGATTTCTCCCAGGTCCCAGGGTTCAATCAGGCGCGCGATGTCGGCGTCCCGCAGTTTCTTTCCCGCGCCCGGGCCGGTGAGCCAGATCTGCCGGGCGGCGATCAGCAGTTTGGCGCGGAACTGCGCGAAGGGGGAAATAGGATTTTGGGCGAGGAAGAGTTTTTGCCCTTCGAAGAGTTTCTCGAGCGGAGATTTCTCGCGGGTGAAGACGGAGAGGTAAGCGGAGCCGCCGGCGGCGTCCACCTTCGTGATCTTCGGAATGACGCTGACCACGGCGACGCCGGCTTTTTTCAGTTCATCGGCCATGCCTTCGCTGTGGAATCCTCCGGTCACCAAAATCGCCGCCGGCATACCGTCCTTCGCCGAGGGCATCGCTTTTAGAAGATTTTCCGCCATGGATATGTTGCGGGCCTCGGCTTCGCGGTAGAAGGACTCGAAGGATGATAGATCCATTTCGGATCTCGGATTGCGGATTGCGAAGTTTTCTATGTGACTTTGTATTTCATTCCGAAATCCGAATTCCGCACTCCGCAATTGGGAATATTCCTTCCATTCGTCCGGCGTGAGGGCGAAATCCAAAAGCTTCCCTTCGAGATAAAGCCGGCGGGACTCCGCCAGCAGGTTTTTTTCTTCCGGCGTTTTCGCCAAGGATTGAAAGCGGCTTTTTTCCAGATTGTGGAGGTCGCGCTGCAGTTCTTCCGCGTCGATCCCGTCGGCCGCCAGGACGTATTGGATGTAGCGGTCCATGGCCGGGAAACGCGTAAGTTCGATTTTCGCTTCGCTGCACAAACCTTTCAATTCCCCGTAGAAATCGGCGTAGCGGATTTGCCCCGATTTGTAGGCCAGGCTCAAACGCAATAGACGGTCCGATTGATCGTTCGACAGCCGCGCGGTCAACTGCCGCAGGAGTTCCGTACGCTCCCGTTCCACGGCGGCGAAATTGAGGGTTTCCTCCATGGCGAGGGCGCGGAGGAAAAGATTGATTGATTCCCGTGGGGATCGTTTTTTGTCCGTCTCCCCGGCGGAAGCCGGGGTCCAGCGACCAAGAGATTTCTGGATTCCGGTTTTCGCCGGAATGACGACTTCTTTCACATAATCCCCGAATGAAATCTTTCCGTCACGATAACCTTGGACTTTATTGTCGAAATCGAGCAGGGCGGGATTGAAGGCGGACGATTTTTCCCGCGCGAGGTCCTGCTCCCGCGCCCGCTGGTTTGCTTTGGCTGTTTTCTGAAGGGGGACCGAACGGCGGTAGGCGTCCACGTTGGCCGCGTGACGGGATGCGTCGTCGACGCCCTGGATCGACGGAAGCGGTTTGCGCGCGAGGAAGGCCGCGTGCGCCGCGCCGGAGATCGCGTTCTCTTTGAGAAGAAAATCCGCCGCGAGACGGACGGAATCTTGATCGTGAAAATAGTGGAACTGATTCAGATCGATGGGCCCGGAGGACCCTTCGAGCGCCAGGAGGTCGGCGGCGCCGTTGTCCAGGATCCCGCGGACCATCCGGCTGATATTGTTCTGGGCCTCGGCGTTCTGATGGACGTCCTGGATGTTGAGCACGATCGCTTTGGGCCGCGGGCCGCGGGGCAATTCGACGCCGCGGATCGTTCCGTAGGAGAGCGGCAGCGCGCCGAGGAAATCGCCGATCGACGAGGGAAGGTTTTTGGGAAGCGCCTCGCGCAGCCGGGGCGAAACGGCGGAGGGCAGGCCGTGCTCCACGCGGGGCAGGGCCTCGGACGCGAGGGGGAGTTGGGCTTTTCTTCGCTCCGCCCAGAAATTGGTTTCCGTTGCCTGGACAAAAGCCACCTGCGTCACGAAATAGACAACGCTCAGGGCCGCCGCTAGGGGCCGTCTCAGCTTGCTTGGCCGCCAGGCCAGGCCCCTGCTTGTGGAGAAGGGGTGGAATAAGAGCGCTTCGGTCAGAAACTTGGCGGATGGTTTGGTTTTATGGGTCATTTATGGGTGTTATTCTGCGGGACGTCGGCGATCCCCCTGGGAAATTTATGATCTAGAGTACAACCTTGAATTGAGCGATGTCTTAAGGTGTTGTAAACGAAAGGTAAATTTTAATGGTCTTGACAATGAAAGGATAGTCGATGTAGACTTTGAATGCATTTTCCGACGAAATTTCATTATCCGCGGTTGGATTTTTCAGGGAGTTTCCCATCAAAATTTGTTCATTCTTACCGTCAGGTACCGAAATGGTTTACGCCCTGGGACGCGCCGATGATTTAGTCGGCGTGTCCCAGGAGTGCAATTTCCCTCCAGAAGTCAAAAAGAAACCCGTTGTGGTGCGCGGCGCGGTGGACTACAGCGGCCTCTCCGCGTCCGCCATCGACGCCGCCGTTTCCCGGCTTGTGAAAGAAGGCAAAAGCCCCTATACCATCGACCAGGAAAAGTTGCGGGAGCTGGCTCCCGATATCATTCTGACCCAAGCTCTTTGCCGGGTCTGCGCGCCCTCCCAGGCCGAAGCCGCCCAGGCCCAGGCGATCGTGCCCGAAGGCACGCGTGTCCTTTACCTTAGCCCGCGTACCATCGACGACGTTTTTGAGGACATTCGCCGGGTGGGGGAAGCCATCGACGCCCTGGAGGAAGCCAAGCGCCTGATCTACGACATCCGCCAGCGCGCCACACAGGTTCAGTGCCTCACCTATCTGCGGAAGAGAAAACCGCGCGTCATGGTCCTGGAATGGCTGGACCCGCTCTACAGCGCGGGGCATTGGATCCCCGAGATGATCGAGGTGGCGGGCGGCATCCCCGTGGGGGCGGCCGGGATCGGCAAGGAATCCGAGCGGATTGACTGGAAGGACGTGGCGGAAGCAGGTCCCGACGTTTTGATCCTGGCCTCCTGCGGTTTCCGGCTGGACCAGGTCATGAAGGACGCGGCCGTCCTGAAGAATTGTCCGCCCGACGTTCCCGCTTTCAAGAACCGGCAGATCTTCGCCGTGGACGCGGATTCCTATATTACTCGGCCCGGCCCGCGCGTTGTGGACGGCATTGAACT
>CAYZXT010000016.1:52819-54499 GCA_964482515.1 uncultured Elusimicrobia bacterium
TCCTGGCCAATATCCTCAACCCCGACCTGGAACTGTGGCAGGGAGCGGACACCGCCTTCCGGCAAGTGAGCGATCTGTGAGCGACGCCTGGGGCCAATCCCTCCTCCAGCTGGACGACATCGCCCGCCGCCTCGAACTCCCCCAGGACATCCACGAAAAACTCCGCTTCTGCGAACGTTCCCTGATCGTTTCCGTGCCCGTGCGCATGGACAACGGCGACGTCCGCGTTTTCCAGGGGTTCCGCGTCCAGCACAGCACCGCGCGGGGTCCGGGCAAGGGCGGCCTGCGTTACCACGCATCGGTCTCCCTCGAGCAGATGAAGTCCCTGGCCATGCTGATGACCTGGAAATGCGCCCTCATGAACCTGCCCTTCGGCGGCGCCAAGGGCGGCGTGGTCTGCGACCCGAAAAAACTTTCCCGCGCGGAGCTGGAGCGCCTGACGCGCCGCTACACCAGCGAGATTTCCGTGCTGATCGGCCCCGAGCGCGACATCCCGGCGCCCGATCTAAACACCGACGAAGCGGTGATGGGCTGGATCATGGACACCTATTCCATGCAGGTGGGCTATTCCTGCCCGGGCGTGGTGACGGGCAAGCCGGTGGAGATCGGCGGCACCGCGGGGCGATGGCAGGCCACGTCGCGCGGCCTGGTCTATTGCGTGGCGGAGGCCTGCCGGCGGAAAAAGATCTCGCCCAAGGGCGCCACCGTGGCGATCCAGGGCTACGGCCAGGTGGGACTGAACGCCCACGACGAACTGTCGAAGCTGGGCTTCCGCGTCGTGGCGGTGTCGGACCGTCGCGGCGGGGCCTACGCGGAAAAGGGTCTGGATTTCGCCAAGCTTGCCAAGCACAAGCTGTTTACCGGCGCGGTCGGCGGCGCGCCCGGCTCGAAAAAAATTTCCAATGCCGAACTGTTGGAACTGCCGGTGGACGTGCTGATCCTAGCCGCGGTGCAGGACCAGGTCACGCTGGAAAACGCTCCCCGGGTGAAGTGCAAGGTGCTGGCCGAGGCCGCCAATTCGCCCACGACGAGGGAAGCGGGAGAATATCTCGAAAACCGTGGCGTCTTCATCGTTCCGGACATCCTCGGCGGCTCCGGCGGGGTGATGGTGTCCTATTTCGAGTGGGTGCAGGACATCCAGTCCTACTTCTGGACCGAAGAACAGGTGAACGACAATTTAAAGCGCGCCATGGTCATGGCCTTCGAGTCGGTGGAAAGCCTGGCGCGGGAGAAAAAGACCGACATGCGCACGGCCGCCCACATGCTGGCCGTGAAGCGCGCCGCCCTGGCGCTGCAGCAGCGGGGGATATATCCCTGAGTTGTAATGGGTCGCCGGATTTCTTATTCTTGACCCGTGGGCGTCGCTAGGATGAATGGGAGTATCAATGGACGATAAAAAGAAGGTCGTCATGGTCGTTGTGGAAGACGACCTGTACGTGCTGGATTTCGTCAAGTTCACTTTGGAACAGCAGGGCTATGAGGTCTACGGCGCGGGCGACGGCGCCGAGGGGCTGGACCTCATTGAGAAAAAACTGCCCGTACTCGTGGTCCTCGACCTCATGCTCCCGAGCATCGACGGGTTCAGCATTCTGAAAAAAATGTCGGAGCACCCGGACACCGCCCGGATCCCGGTGGTGATCATGAGCCGTACCGGTGGCGGCGGCGATCGCCCGCTGGTCG